>NZMG01000035.1 GCA_002694465.1 Flavobacteriaceae bacterium
GGAGGTCATCCCCCATATACAATACATTTTCGGGTTTAATGTTGTTTTCGGTAAAGTAGTTTTCTAGTGTACCTGTTTTAAAATGAGCTCCTAAATGTACTTCTTTTACACCCAAACCTTCTAAACGCTTACGCACCCCTTCATTACTTCCACCGCTTATAATACAAAGATTATAGCCTTTATCGATGGCGGTTTTGAGGGCAAAACCGTCTTTAATATTCATATTCCGAAGCATTTCCCCATCGGTGTTTACAATCACGGTGCCATCGGTTAAAACGCCATCCACATCAAAAACAAACGTGGTGATATGCTGTAAGTATTCTTTATAACTTTTTTCCAAAATTGTGTCTTTTTATTAAAATTTACTCTGAATGGATTCAGAAAGTAAGGTATATATTTCTTTATGCTTTGGGTCTTTCAATAAAGCCAAATGAGCTTCCATTGTTTTTATATCGTGTCGTTTGGCTGGGCCTGTTTGCGCTTCCGCTGGGGAAATGGAGTTCAGTTTTTTTACTGTTTCTAGCATTAATGGCTTCAGTAAATCGAAATCTACATTTGCTTCCTTCAAAAAATCTTCGGCTAAATGAAATAAATGATTGCTAAAATTATTTACCCAAACGGCACCTAGATGTAATTCTTGCCTTTTTTCTGTAGAAACTTCTACAACCTTTTTGGATAGTTTCTCGCCTAATTGTTTCAGTAATTGTAAGTCCTCTGTGTTTTCAGCTTCAATGCAAATAGGGATGTTTTTCCATTTTAGCGTTGCATCCTTTGAAAAGGTTTGAGGCGGATAAAAAACCCCACGTCGTTGTTTTGCCGAAATATTCTGTAATGCGGAAGTGCCCGAGGTATGCACTACAAGTCTATTTTCAAAAGGTAATGAGTCCGAAAAGTTGGGAATGGCATCGTCTTTTATGGCAATGATATAGACATCGACAATGGCTACCTTAGTAATGTCATTAATAAAGTGAGTCCCTTTTATTTCTGAAACTTCAAGCGACGGACTATACACCTGGACAACATTCACCTTTCTTTTTTTAAAGGCTTTGTAAAGATGTTGCCCCACATTTCCGAAGCCAAAAATTACCACTGAAATCATATCACGAATTTAAAATATTTATCTTCATGAGTGGCAATTATTGGGTATCTTTATTCACTAAGTTTTCAGTGCCTTGGAAATAATTGAAACAAATATTACAGAAAGAACAGTCAAATATATTGAGTTTGATACATCAATAAATTGTATAAAGCTTCTCCCTTTAGACAACTGGTGTTTAATTATAATCGCTGACGATAAAAATCAAATTTTTTTTGAAGAAATAATAGGGCAGTCAATTGACCGAAAAGTGGGCTATATTTTGAGTGTCGGCGAACAATATGATTTTATACACAATTTGGCAGATGAAATAATTGGGGTTCGTGCTTGTGAAATTGAAGATAATTTTCTGCCGGAGCATGTAATTATGACAGTAGGTGAAAAAGACTTTGAAAATGGTATTTGGTTTGGACTTTTCTTAACGATGAATAATGAAACTGATATAAATGAAACAATAATCTTAGACTTCACAAAAAGATCAAGAAATCTAATAATCGAATTAATTAAAAAAATAGAAAACGGGTATTTACCACCTGATGATATTCCACAAAATAGCTTCAAATCATTTTTAAAGCAGATTAAAACAAAGTTTAGTTTTTAATTTAATAATTCAGAACAAGTTTCAAGGCAATTATGAATCGAGACATTCAAACGAGAGAAGATGTTCACCTACTAGTTACCACTTTCTATGCGAAAGTAAGAAAGGACGAATTGTTAGCTCCTATTTTTAACCCCATGATTCAAGATTGGGAAGAGCATTTTGAAAAGTTAACCGATTTTTGGGAAGGAAACCTCTTTTTTAAAAAAAAATATCTTGGAAATCCGCTTGTAAAGCACGTTGAAGTTGATAAATTCCATCATGGAACAATTGAAGCAAAGCACTTTGGCGTTTGGCTAAACTTATGGTATGAAACAGTCGATGCCCTTTTTGAAGGGGAAGTAGCGCAAAGAGCAAAAAATCGAGCACGAAATATGAGTACGTTTATCCATTTAAAAATATTTGAAGCAAGGAATGAATCCTCAAATTAAAATCAATCAATTAACAAATTTTAACCCGCTTTTTTTCACTATTTAGCTACCTTTGCACAAAATTATTCGCATGCAAAAGAAACTTGCCGCAATCCTTTTCTCTACAAGACTTACCGCTATTTTATTTATTGTTTTTGCAACTGCTATGGCGGTAGGAACTTTTATAGATCAAGGCTACGAACGTCCACCATCACCCTATGCCCGTGAAATGATTTTTAATGCGTGGTGGTTTGAAGCAATCATGGTTTTCTTTGTCATCAATTTCTTAGGGAATATGATTCGGTTTAGATTATTCCGAAAAGAAAAATGGGCCACTTTATTACTTCACATTTCTTTTATCTTAATCCTGGTAGGTGCCTTCGTTACAAGATATATAGGCTATGAAGGAGTCATGCACATTCGTGAAGGTGCAACCGAAAGTACTTTTCTTTCTGAAAATACCTACCTCACAACCTATATCGATGGGGATTATAGGGTTGACGGTGTGCAGATGCGTCGATTTTTGGATCCAAAATTACTGCGACTTTCAGAACGATTGAATAATGATTTCAATATTGAAACAGATTATAACAAACAGCCCGTAACCATTCAATTTAAGGGGTTTATTGAAAATGCAAAGGAGGATTTAATACCGTCCGAAGAAGGTGATGAGTATTTCAAAATTGTAGAAGCAGGTGATGGAAATCGACACGAACATTGGCTAAAAGTAGGGGAGGTTGCCAATATTCATAATTTGCTTTTTGCAGTTAATAATGATACTTCTGGCGCTATTAATATAACAGCTACAGATAGCACTTATACCATCGAAAGCCCATTTGGAGGAACCTTTATGCGAATGGCAGACCAGTTTCAAGGAGAAGTTCTTGCCGATACTGTTCAACCCTTGCAGCTTAGATCATTGTATCAACTAGCAGGTACTGCTTTTGTTTTTCCAGAGCCTGTTACCAAAGGGGATTATGGAATTGTAAAAGCCGATAAAACAGATAAAACAGGAACGGATGCCCTTATTTTAGAAGTAAGTTCCAACAATGAAACCAAGACGGTAAATTTGCTGGGAGGCAAAGGGTTAGCGCCAGAGCCTGTAACCACAGAGGTGGGCGGACTTAAAGTAAGTCTTGCTTATGGTTCCAAAGCTTATAAGTTGCCTTTCAGTATTACGCTTAACGATTTTATTGCTGATAAATATCCAGGAACTGAAAAGGCCTACGCTGCTTTTAAAAGTAAGATTACCGTAAACAATTCTGAAACAGATTTTTTCGATTATGAGATTTATATGAATCACGTGCTCGATCATCAAGGCTATCGATTCTTTCAAGCTTCTTTTGATCCCGATGAAAAAGGAACTGTGCTTTCGGTAAATCACGATTGGTGGGGCACTTGGATAACGTATATAGGTTATTTTCTACTTTACATTGGGTTAATGGCTATTTTATTTGCCCCTAATACGCGTTTCACCGATTTAGAAAAAATGCTAAATAAGATAAAAAAGAAGAAAAAATCACTTGCTACGCTAATTCTAGTTATTATTTCGTTTTCAGGATTTTCACAAGAATCAGGACAGCACTTACTTCAAAAAGCAGAAGCAGATTCTGTTATTAAAGCGAATATTGTTTCTGAAGCCCACGCCGCTAAATTTGGACGTTTAGTTATTCAAGATAATGGTAGAATGAAGCCTATTAACACCTTTGCTAGTGAATTACTGCGAAAGGTGAGTGGTAAAAACTCTTTTGAAGGCTTAAATCCAGATCAAACATTTCTTTCGATGACCGAATTCCCAACCTATTGGTACGGAATTCCCATTATTAAGTTAGATTGGAGAAACGATAGTATTAAAAAGATTTTGGGCGTGCCCAAGGATGCTAAAAGTATTTCCTTAATTGATTTATTTGACGAAAGAGGGAATAATAAAATTGATCCCTATATTCAGGAAGCTTCATCGAAAGTAAACCCCAATCAGTTTGAAAAGGATTTTATTAAACTTTACGAAAAATCTTATTTGCTCAATGAAGCATTGGGCGGCGGTATTCTGAAAATATTCCCCATCCCAGGAGATTCCAACAATAAATGGCTGTCCTATCCAGAATTGGAACAAGCACAATTTAAAGGAATGGATTCGTTGTATGCAAAGAATATTCTTCCGTTGTATTTTGACAGTCTTCGCAATGCAAGAAAAACGGGTGATTATAGTAGGGCAGAAGAGTTTTTAGAAAGTATTACAGGCTTTCAGAAACGCTATGGAAGTGAAGTTTTACTTTCCGAAAAGAAGGTAAATACAGAAATTCTATATAATAAAGTAGACCTTTTTAATAGGCTGTATCACTATTATATTATGTTTGGAGCCTTTATGTTCATCTTTATCATTTTTCAAATTTTTAAAGAACGAAAGGTTTTTAAATGGCTTATAAAGGTCTGTAAAATTTCAATTTGGGCGTTATTCATATTAATGACTTTCGGGTTGGTGGCGCGATGGTATATTAGCGGGCATGCTCCTTGGAGTGATGCCTATGAAAGTATTATTTATGTGAGTTGGGCAACCATGTTCTTTGGGCTTGCCTTTGGAAGAAAAAGTGATTTAACCATTGCAGCAACTGCCTTTGTAGCTTCTATGTTGCTATGGGTGGCGCATTTAAGCTGGGTAGATCCCGCCATTGCCAATTTACAGCCCGTCTTGGATAGTTATTGGCTTATGATACACGTTGCTGTGATTGTAGCTAGTTATGGTCCCTTCACACTCGGAATGATTTTAGGTGCTGTCGCATTGTTACTTATGTTAATGACGACGAAGAAGAACAAGCTTAAAATGGATTTAAATATTAAAGAGATTACCACCATTACCGAAATGTCATTAACGGTTGGTTTGGTAATGTTGACTATTGGAAACTTTTTAGGTGGTCAATGGGCAAATGAAAGTTGGGGACGCTATTGGGGTTGGGATCCTAAAGAAACTTGGGCGTTAATTAGTATTATGATTTATGCCTTTGTGATTCATGCAAGGTTAGTTCCGGGATTACGGGGGCGATGGATTTTTAATGTCTTTGCTATTTTTGCCTATGCAAGTATTATGATGACCTATTTTGGAGTCAACTTCTATCTTACAGGACTACATTCGTATGCTAGCGGTGATGTTCCCGTAACTCCTAATTTTGTGTATTATTTAATAACCTTTTTTGTGTTATTGAGTGTTGCATCCTACTTCAGTTATAAAAAGTACTATGTAAAAAAGGGATAAGTTTTTAATCTTATCCCTTTTTTACAATTAACTAATTAACCTCTAATTATAAATATAGTCTGGTTGCTGTTCAACCATTCTATAGTCTTGTTGGATTTGTTCTCCTATTTCTAGTTTTTCATACAACTCTTTCGTCATATCCTCGATATCAGCTTCGGTAGTGTTTAGTTTTCTAGCAATTTTTGCATTGTCTTTTCCTTCTGAAATGTACTGCAACAGCTTTATTTCAAAACCATCTAAATCGTAATGCATGATTAGGTTTTCTAAATAGACATCTTCTACCAATTTTTCGGCTTTTTGGCGGGTATTCAGAACTTCTTGTCGTTTTAAGAAGATTCTCATTTCAACTTGTCGCAATGCGTTTTCCTCCTTAATAGCCTGCATTCTAAACATATTAGCATAGGTTAGAATGAGCATTTCTGTAATTACTGCTGCCTTTATATGAAAGGTTTGCGTAGACAAAAATTCGATCCCTATAGGATTTAGAACAAAGAAATCAAAGCAAAATAATAATGGAATAAAGGACGCAATCACATAGAATTTTGCATAATTCTTTCGGCTAAATAAGTACACTCCTGCATTAAAATATGCAAATAAGACAGTGAATAAAGCAGCATTGGTTATGGTTGAAAATATTTCTTTTTGTGTGATAGCACTAAACGCAACAGCCACTGCCGCAATACAGAATAAAGGCAGGGTCACCCATTTCATTTTGGGCATAAACTCTTTTAAATTTAAATACCGATCGGCAAAAATAGCACTGCAAGCAACGGCAATAAACATGAGTAACGATTGCAGGGTGGGGATTACCTCTTTTACCTCCCAATTCAATAAACTAAATAAGCCATCGCTGAAGAATAACAAAATCGCCGTTCCAGTGATGGTGAATGAATAAAAAAGAAATGTTTTTTCATCGAATAAGAAAAAGCAAACCAAGTTTAATAACATAAGGGTGGCCACAAAGCCGTAAAATAGCCCTTGATTAAATATGGTAACAATGTCTGTAGATGCTTTTTCCTGAATTACCGTTTGGTCATCAAAAATAACGAAGGATGATCCGCCCCCAGAAGTATTTTTTTTGTAGGAAAATTCTTCATTGTTGAAAAAATGATCAGAAAACAAAAAACTCCCATTGTAATACAACGAAGCATCAACAGGTGTAATAAAATAGGAAGGATTCATCACTGTATTTGGGCCGTTAAATTCGGCTCCTGATTGCTTGTAAAGCACTGCATTTTCAAGGCTTTGAAGCGAAATACTGTTTGCCTTAATTTGGGCTTTATAGGTCTTATTTTTGGCAAATGTAGCCGTCGATAAGACCATTAAAAGAAGTAAAATTACTGTCCTCATAATAAGTAGGTTTAATCTATTTGGGACTACCAATATAATTAAAAATTACATTTAATCTAATTTTTTTGCACTTTATCGGGATTTTCGTACAAAAAAAAGCTGCCCATAGGACAGCTTGTAAATTTGATAAGAACTTAATTTTATAATTCGCCTACCATGTCTTCGGGTTTTACCCAAGCATCAAACTCTTCAGCTGTAAGATACCCAAGGTTAATAGCTTCTTCTTTTAAAGTGGTTCCATTTTTATGTGCCGTATTCGCAATTTCAGCAGCTTTGTAATACCCAATTTTAGTATTTAATGCCGTAACCAGCATTAACGAATTGTTTAATTGCTTTTTAATAACATCATAATTGGGCTCAATCCCTTGGGCACAATGCTCGTCAAAAGAGACACAGGCATCCCCTAATAATTGCGCCGACTGTAATATGTTGGCAGCCATCACGGGTTTAAAGACGTTTAATTCGTAGTGGCCTTGCATCCCTCCAACAGTAATGGCTACATCATTCCCCATTACTTGTGCACAGACCATGGTCATCGCTTCACATTGTGTAGGATTTACTTTACCAGGCATAATAGAAGAACCTGGCTCATTAGCAGGGATAGTAATTTCTCCAATCCCACTTCTAGGGCCACTCGCGAGCATTCTAATATCGTTGGCAATTTTATTTAAGGATACCGCTAGTTGTTTTAAAGCACCGTGAGATTCAACAATGGCATCGTGAGATGCCAAAGCTTCAAATTTATTTTCGGCGGTGATAAATGGCAATCCTGTAAATTGAGCAATATAGGATGCTACTTTTTCGGAATAGCCTTTAGGTGTATTAATCCCAGTTCCTACAGCCGTTCCCCCTAATGCCATTTCAGATAAATGAGGGAGCGTATTTTTTAAGGCTCTAAGTCCGTGGTCCAATTGCGATGCATAGCCACTAAATTCTTGCCCAAGGGTGAGCGGAGTGGCATCCATTAAATGGGTACGTCCAATTTTTACTACTTTGTTGTATTCTTTTGCTTTTTTCTGAAGCGTTTTCAGTAATTGCTCCACACCCGGGATGGTTACCTCTACAATCTTTTTATAGGCCGCAATGTGCATTCCTGTAGGAAAGGTATCGTTAGACGACTGAGATTTGTTTACATCGTCATTTGGCTGCAGCGTTTTATCGCCCTCACCAATAGCTTTTCCGGCAAGTTGGTGGGCACGATTGGCAATTACTTCGTTTACATTCATATTACTTTGCGTACCGCTTCCCGTTTGCCAAATCACCAACGGAAATTGGTCGTCGTGTTTTCCTGCTAAAATCTCATCACATACTTGGGTGATTAGATCTCTTTTTTCTTCAGGAAGGACCCCCAACTCATAGTTGGTATACGCGGCGGCTTTCTTTAAATACGCAAAGCCATACACCACCTCAAGTGGCATAGAAGCTGGGCTTCCTATTTTAAAATTATTACGAGAACGCTCTGTTTGCGCACCCCAAAGTTTATCGGCAGGGACTTGCACCTCGCCCATGGTATCTTTTTCAATTCGGTAGTTCATAATACTCTTTTTAAAGCTTTGCAAAGGTACGAATATTGCCTGTTTTACTAAAGTGAGAAACTGTTTAATTATCTGTAATGGACATCCCACCCCTAACCCTCCCTTCGAAGGGAGGGGCGAAATATAATTCCCCCTTTGAAGGGGGATTAAGGGGGATGTTATAAATGTATAAAACAGAATTAATTGTTGTTGTTTTCTGAAAAAAAGCTGTTATATTTGCACAACAAAACACGTTATTATGTTTGAATTTGATCAATACCTCGGATTTTTAGCCTTTTTAACCATTTTAACCATTGGATTTTGGTTGATGATTTTCTTAATTTCATTTATGCCATATTGGATTACTGGTTATTTAATTGAGAATTACAAACTAAAGCGTGAAGCAAAAAAGAAAGAACTAGAAGGATAATTTTCTTCTTTATGATATTAAAAACCCAGCCTAACGGCTGGGTTTTTTTATTGTTTTACAATTTTTATTATTTCAATTTCTCCAATATCATTAAATATTTTCACCAAATAAATTCCACTATTTAGAGAATTCAAATCCACTTTATTTTGGAATAGGAAAGTTTTTAATTTTTGCCCATTGAAATTGAGAATCTCAATTTTATCTATTTGTTGATTAGTATTAATAGTCAGTACATCTTTTACCGGATTAGGATATACTTCAATTTTATTTAAAAAATTATCACCGATTCCCAAAACTCCTAAATTTTCATACCAAGCAATTTTATTGTCATTTGAAGAGGCAGATAGGACATCAATCCTATTATCACTATTTATGTAAGCTACTGAAATTTCTTGTGGAGTATCTACTAATTGTGTTACAGTAATTGGATTTTCAAAACTTCCATTATCATTTCTTATCCAAAATATCTCATCTTCCCCACTATTAGGACTACTGCTATATAGAATATCAATAAAACCATCGTTATTGACATCTGCCAATTCACTAGAAGCAATATTAGAGTCCCAATTGATTTCATTATTACTCCAATTTTGACCTAATCCGTCTAGATTTTCAAGCCATAGAATTAATGAAGCTCCAAAATCAGTATCTTTTACAAATACAATATCATTATCTCCATCTAAATCAATATCATGGAGATGTATACCACCCTCATGTTCTAAATTGTGATATAAAAAGATTTGCTTTACTTCACTAAAATTACCCATTCCATCTAAATTTTCGTACCAGCATACACCACTAAAACTTCCGAATCCCCTTCTAGCAATTACGATATCATTATCTCCGTCTCCGTCTAAGTCACCTGAAACTAAATACCTCATTAGTGGATATAAATTCTCATCGACAACTTGTTTATTTCCGAAAGTCCCAGAATTACTTAAGTTTTCGAACCAAATAATTTCTGATCCAAATTCTACATTAGAACATATAATATCCAGATAATTATCACCATTTACATCTTTTAAAATGAAGGAAACAACAAAATCTTCACTTTCAAAAATTGTATGAAATGTTTCAAAAAGACCTAAACCATTCATGTTTTCAATCCAATAAATATTTCCCGATGTTTGAAAAAGAATATCCTTATCCTCATCACTGTCCATATCCCGAGCAATTATATTTATTATATTTTCAGTTAAATTATTTATGATAGTATTTTCACTTCCAAAATTACCTTCTCCGTCAATATTCTTGTACCAAGAAAGATGTCCTTGATAGTGCACAATTACATCTTCAAAAGAATCACCGTCTAAATCACCGCTTTTTACCCTAAATGCTTCTATTGCTGTATTAGAGATAACTTGCTGCTCTCCAAACTGAGCCAGAATGGTATTCGTAAATACCAAAAGTGTTATAATAAGTATTTGAATTTTCATTGAAATCTTATTTTGTCTAATATTTTCTTGGGGAGATACTCAAAGGTAACAAAAATGTCAATTAGAATGAGCACTACTACGTGAAGAATCTGAACAATGAGATTCCTCACTACACCCAGAATGAAAGGTGAATCTAGAATATAAAAATTAGATTTTATCTAATTCTTTAATCATTTCTTCTAAAATTTCAAATTAGCATTTCATCTCTTACCCAAAAGTAAACTGCAATTGTTACCTTTGCACCTCACAAAAAAGTAACACAATGCAAGACGGTATTTACGCAAAAATCAATACGCCAAAAGGTGCTATTACTATACAATTAACATACGATGTAACTCCAGGAACGGTGGGGAACTTTGTAGCCTTAGCCGAGGGAAACCTTGAAAATTCAGCCAAGCCACAAGGAACACCCTATTACGACGGGTTAAAATTCCACCGAGTAATTCCAGATTTTATGATTCAAGGAGGTGACCCAGCAGGAACAGGAAGTGGTGGCCCAGGTTATAACTTTGATGATGAGTTTCATCCTACCCTTCGGCACGATGGTCCAGGGGTATTGTCGATGGCAAATGCAGGTCCGGGAAGTAATGGAAGTCAGTTTTTTATCACACACGTAGCAACCCCATGGTTGGATAACAAACACACCGTATTTGGAAATGTGATAGAAGGACAAGATGTGGTAGATAGCATTGCACAAGGCGATACCATGGATACCATAGAAATTATTAGAGTTGGGGCTGACGCTGAAAAGTGGAATGCCGTGGAAGCTTTTAGAAGTTTTAATGGAGCCAAAGCCGAAAGAGAAGCAGCGGCTAAAAAAGCACAGGAAGAATTGCTAACTAGCATTTCAGAGGGTTTTGAACAAACCGAAAGCGGACTCCGTTACCAAATCATACAAAAAGGGAATGGTGCCCAAGCCGAAGCAGGTAAAACGGTAGCTGTTCATTACAAAGGGATGTTTGCCGATGGGGGTGAGTTCGACAATTCCTTTAAACGTGGAGAACCTATCGAATTCCCTGTAGGAATGGGCAATGTGATTGCTGGATGGGATGAAGGAATTCAGTTGTTAAAAGTAGGAGACAAGGCACGATTTGTTATTCCGTCGCACTTAGCCTACGGAAGTCGTGGAGCAGGAGGGGTGATTCCGCCAGACGCTACTTTGGTTTTTGATGTAGAATTAATGGATGTAAAATAGTTGTCATTCAGAGCGAAGCGAAGAATCTAAAAAAATAACCCAAAAATGCCTTTCAAAACGAGGGGCATTTTTTATTTTAGCAAGATGGATATAGAACAATTAAAATTCCCCATTGGGAGATTCAAAAAGCCAGAAACAATTTCGGCAGAAGACCTCAACGAAGCCATTAAAGTACTTCAAATTTTTCCAGAACAATTAAAGCTAATTACCTTAAATTTAAGGGAAGAGGTATTGGATAGTCCGTATCGTCCAGGAGGATGGACCATTCGCCAACTCATTCATCATATTAGCGATAGCCATCATCATTGTTACAATCGAATCCGTTGGACCCTAACCGAAGATAAACCTACCATAAAAGCATATAACCAAGATTCCTTTGCTAAAATGTTCGATTACCAAAAAGCGCCCATAGCTTGGTCCTTATCGCATATTGAAGCGGTGCATCAAAAGATAGTGTATATCCTTCAAAATCTTACAGACGAGCAGTGGGAGCGAGTTTTTATTCATCCTGAAAGCAAAGAAGAGGTCGGAATGAAACACTTAGCGATGCTATATTCATGGCATAGTATGCACCATTTTACGCACATTAAGAATGCATTGTTGATGTTGGGGAATGGGTGAAGGGTAAAGGGTAAAGGGTAAAGGGTGAAGGGTGAAGGGTGAAAGGTGAAGGGTTAAAGGTGAAATCCAAATTAAACTAACTATTCTTAATTCTAATAAAATAGTAGTATTGTATCTTGTAGCGTATCGGTCTTACATTACTTCCACTTAATATTACAACCCATACTGGGTTTTTGGTCTTTACGCTGGGGATGATTATTAAGAATGTTATCCATGGCTTCACGTAAATCTCTACCGTTAAGTGGGATGCTATTTCCAGGGCGGGAATTATCTAATTGGCCTCGATACACCAATTTTAATTCGGCATCAAATAAATAAAAATCGGGTGTGCAGGCAGCGTCATAGGCTTTTGCTACTTCCTGGGTTTCGTCGTATAAATACGGAAAGTTGTATCCTTCTTTTTGTGCGTGACGATACATGGCATCTGGACCGTCTTCAGGGTATTTTGAAGCATCATTACTACTTATTGCCACAAAGCTAAAACCGGTAACGCGATAGTCATTACAAACTCTTATCAGTTCTTCATTTACATATTTTACATACGGACAATGATTGCAAATAAACATAATCACCGTGCCCTTTTCACCTCTTAATTGTTGAAGGGAATAGGTGTCTTTGGTCACAGTATCTACCAAAGAAAAGTCTGGAGCTACTGTACCTAATGGAAGCATATTGGAAGGAGTGAGTGCCATAGTTTTTCTTTATTAGTTGAAAAGTACGAAGAAAGTTACAGCTAAAGAAATACTAAAGATTTGTTTGTACCATTTAATTGAAGTATCTTTTTGGTAATCAATATCGTATGAAAAATTCATATAACACATTAGTAGAAGCTATAAAGGACCTTCAGGAAAGAGGTTATACAGTCGATTTTAATCTTCATGATGAAGGGCTTGAATCGAAAGATCAAAAGAAAATTTGGTGCTCAGACGATCTAGAAGTAGTTAAATACTATCGTTTTGAAGGAATGACGAGCCCCGATGACAGTTCCATATTATATGTTATAGAAACCTGCGATTCACAAAAAGGATTGCTCGTAGACTCTTATGGAGCCACAGAAAGCAACGTCTCTCCCGAGATGATTAAAAAACTACGAATCACCCATAGAGAATAGACTATACTTCGGCATCCAATAAATCGGTTACCACATGATAGCGTGGATCGTCAATGGCATTTTCGATAATAGTTTCAAACTCTGGATTCCACTTCAGCAATAGTATTTTACAATCGGGACTTAGGTGGGTAAGTTTAATGCTTTTCCCTTGTTCTAAATATTTATTAGCAACATTCCGAAGTGCTTCTACACCCGAATGATCTGAAACTTTCGATTCCATAAAATCAATTTCAACATTCTGTGGGTCGTTTGCAATATCAAACTTTGAATTAAATGCCGTAGTAGAACCGAAAAATAACGGACCCCAAATTTCATAGACTTTAGTGCCATCTTCTTTGATGCTTTTACGTGCACGAATCATGGTGGCACTTTTCCATGCAAATACTAATGCCGAAATTATTACCCCTGCAATCACTGCTACGGCTAAATCTTGCCAAACCGTGATGGCAGAAACTGCCAATAGTACAAAGGCATCGGACAAAGGAATTTTATGCAAAATTCGAAAACTACTCCAAGCAAATGTTCCAATAACCACCATAAACATTACACCAATCAGCGCCGCAATAGGAATTTGTTCAATTAAAGAAGAACCAAAAAGAATAAAACACAGCAGGGCGATAGCCGCTATTGCACCCGATAGACGTCCGCGACCTCCTGAAGTAACATTAATAATCGATTGACCAATCATAGCACAACCTCCCATTCCGCCAAAGAGTCCGTTTAAGATGTTAGCGCCTCCTTGTGCTAAGCATTCACGGTTTCCACTTCCACGAGTTTCGGTGAGTTCGTCAATGAGGTTTAGGGTCATTAAGGATTCAATTAATCCAATAGCAGCTAAAATAAAGGCTGTAGATAGGATTAAATCCCAGTATCCTGTTATAGTACTGGTAAATTCGAAAAGCCCGTATTGAAAGGAGGGAAGCGATCCTTTTAATCCTTCACCGCCACCGTCTTTTATAAAGGAACCAACCGTGCTAACGTCTAGACTTCCGAAGATGGTAATACAAGCCACCACAATAATGGCAATTAAAGCAGCAGGAACTTTTTTGGTAAGTTTGGGTAAACCGAACATAATTCCCATTGTTAGGGCTATTAAGCCCAGCATGGTCCACAATTCGGCCCCTTGAATCCAATGAGTAGTGCCATCAACATTTTCTTTAAACATTCCCAGTTGCGACAGGAATATAACTATAGCCAACCCGTTTACAAATCCCATCATCACAGGATGCGGAATCAATCTAACAAATTTTCCAAGCCGGAAAAGCCCCGCCAATATTTGAATAGCTCCCACAAATAGCAGGGTGATAAATAGCCATTGTAATCCTAGGTTTTCGACAGGATTGTCCAGTGCGAGACCTACTTCATTTCCCTTTTGGATAAGATGGACCATCACCACTGCCATAGCACCTGTTGCACCACTTATCATCCCTGGTCGACCACCAAACAGGGCAGTAACAATTCCCATCATAAAAGCTCCATAAAGCCCTACGAGAGGGTCAATTCCTGCTACAAAGGCAAAAGCCACGGCTTCCGGAACTAAGGCTAATGCAACGGTAAGTCCCGAAAGAATATCATTTTTTGGGTTTTGCGTAAAATTTTTAATGGTGTTTTGCCACATGATTTTGCCGTTTAAAAAGCGGCAAAGGTAGGGGTTTCAAATAGGAGAGCCAATCAATTAGCGGCTAATTTATGTAAGATTTAAACTCTTGAGAGAGCTCATTCTTAAGGTTTTTTACAGCACTTCCAAGGGCTATTTTGGAAATGAATAGGAAAATAAAAATGTAAATAAACATTACTAGAATTGAAATTAGTAAAGGAGACGTATCTCCATCTTGAAACAAAAAAACAACTTGGGAAAGCACGGCAATACTTAGAAAAATCGAAAAGAAAATGATAAACGTTTTAATGTAGCCTCTAAAAGCATTAATAACGCAGGTGATGGTTATATCTCCATTATTCTCTTGAATACTTCCATCGGCAACGGCTAAACCTCTTAAGAATTTAAATATTCTACGAAACCTCTTTATTTCAAATGTGTTTGTAGAGGTAATATTTCCTTTAAATGGTGTTTTATGGGAAGTAAAAGGTTCAAACCATTCTGCTACAAAATTAATTTCACCAGCCGTGGTGTTATTTTTAAATGACTCTAAGAATTTCTGTTTTGAAATAGGTAATTCCATTTCTAAGGTTTCTGAAGGAAAAAGTTTTTCAAAAATTTTCATATAACTTACATTTCATTGCCAAAGAAAATAGCATTCATCAACAACTTATTAGTTCCATACCAGAAGGCTCTAAAGTTGGTATTATCTGTAAAATATATTACACGCCCTCTTCCCAATCGATCTGTTTTAAAAGGCACTGTGTTTTTTAACAAGGATATATTTTTTGAAGAAATATACCCACTCAATAATGGACTTGAAGTATATTGAATAGGATTGTTATAACTGTCTTTATCTGCTTTTACAAACATAGTGGTGTTTCTAAAAAGGGGAAGTGTACTGTTTTTATACCCAAATGCAATTGGGTGGGAACGATCTAGTTTGGCTTCAAAAATAGCACCACCAATAACTTGAGCTCCGTAATAATCACCTCGTTGTTCAAATGAAATGTTTTGTGCTGTATCCTTTTCAGTTTTTAATTCCATTTTTAGCAATTCGTTGCTGTTAAGCCATTTTCCAGAGTTTCTAAAAGCAATAAGATTTCCACCATTCTTGGTCCAGTCTTTTAATTTTTCGGTGGTGTTTTTGTCGGGACCACTGCCCCAAGTAGCTGGTAAAATGATATCGGTGTATTTGTTTAGATTCGTTCTGGAAAGATCATTGACATCTAATTTCGTAATTTTCATTTGGTAACGTGTGTCAAACAAATGCCAGATTTCGCCTGCATCATACGGATTAATTCCATCACCCACTAGCACAGCCACATTTTGAGGAGTAATCGCTCTAAATTCTCCACTGCCTAAATCAATACCTTGCGTTAATCCTGTAGCTACAGAAGTTATCGATACGCTAGCATCGCTACTTACTCTTTTTATAAAATTGAAAAGCTCCGCATCATTTAATTTCTGATTTTGAACAGGAATTAAAATAGTGCCATAATCATACTTCTTTCCTTCCACTGTAAAAGGCTGCATCGCTACTTTTACTCGAATATCATTTTCCAAAAGGGCATTTAAAGCCTTAGGGGCATAGTACTCATGCCATTCCATTAAATAGGCATAAGCATTAGGGTTTGGAAGGGTTGGGGTTGGTAATTTTAAATCGGTAACTTCTAATCCCATTTGTACCGTGGAAGATTCTTCGAAATCTAAATTAAATGCCAGCGGAAACGACCAAGCGCTAATGTCGTAAAACAAGCTATCTTGAAAGGTAGTACGTTTCTCAAACATCGCATTGATTAAGCGAGATTGTTTTTGATTCTTTGGAATGGCAAAAGCATATCCCTTTTTAAAAGTCTTCCCTTTGAACGTGTAATCGGAATACAATTCACGAAACTTAATTTTATGTCTTTGAAGGATTTCGGCCAAATGATAGGTTTTGGAGGCATCTTTTTCGTCACCAAAAACGATAACACGATTATCTTTTGAAGCTTCAGAACGAGCATTTGCATAAAAATCTCGCTGATAGTTTAGCATTTTGGTTCGCATACTTACAGCAGCTTCCAAGGTAGAAAGCGCGGCTGTAAATTGATTCCGAATGGTATATGGAAAGGTTAAAATTCCGTTGTCACTTTCCTGTGCATGTCCGCGTGAAGAACCTTGTTCAAACAAAATTCCTACTGCTCCGTTAATGTCTGGGAAGGTTGAGCCTTTACCGTAGTAAAAGTCATCGTAGTCTTCTTCGGTGTAATAAAAACTACCTAGTTTGTTAAATGCTTTTGCATGGAATTTACCAATGGCCGCAGTTAATTCTTGGTTTTTCTTTGGTGTTAGTGGATGCGTTCTACTAGGAATCCCAGGTTGAAAGAAAAAGGTAGAATTAGTCCCCATCTCGTGATGGTCAGTTAAGATATTTGGATACCAATCGTGAAAGGTTTTAATACGTGCACGGCTTTCAGGTAATTGCGCAGGAAGCCAATCTCTGTTTAAATCGAACCAATAATGGTTGGTGCGCCCACCTGGCCAAACCTCACTATATTCTCTATCGTTTGGATCTGGATTAATGTTTTGAGCCTTATGTTGATTCGCCCATGTAGAAAAACGTTGGAGCCCGTCTGGGTTAAAAGAGGGATCAAAAAGAATCATGGTATTATTGAGCAGTTCATCAATTTTAGGACCTTGTGCTGCCGCTAAATAGTAGGCTACGGCTAAAGCGGCATTACTTCCGCTAGGTTCGTTTCCGTGGATGGAAAACCCTTGGTAAACCACAATAGGCATTGACTCTGTGGCTAAAGCATTAGAACCATTTTCGGTAAGTGCAACATGTTGTGCTTTTAGGGTTTCAATATTGTTATGATTGGAAGGCGAGGTTATGGTTAGCAGTAGGATAGGTCTACCTTCAAAGGTAGTACCGCGGCTTTCAATGGTTATTCGGTCACTCGCTTCAGCAAGAGCATACATATAATACACTAACTTGTCGTGGGTGATATGCCATTCGCCAACTTCGTGTCCTACAATACTTTTTGGGGTAGGAATATTTGGATTGTAGGTTACATCGGTTGGTAAATAGTACGATAAGTCGATTTTTTTGTCTTGCGAGTTTACTAAAATTGAAAAAAGTAAAACAAAAGCGAGTATAAATTTCTTCATAGGTTATTTTATCAAAAGTTTTAAAGATAAAAAAACCGCCCCAAAATGGAGGCGGTTTCATAATATTTTAAGATTTACTAAGACTAAATGTCATCAAATTCGATATCGGTAAAGCTTGAAGTTTCGGTTGAAGCTTTTTCAGTTTCTTCGGTATCATCTTCTCTTTTGTAATCTTTTTGGTGTCTTTCACTAATCACTTCATCACCTTTTTCATCAAGGATGTACTGAATCATCTCTTCTAAATTAGCTTTAAAATCGGTAAAGTCTTCTTTGTACAAATAAATCTTGTGTTTTTTGTAGTGAAAAGATCCATCGTCATTGGTAAATTTCTTACTTTCTGTAATGGTTAAATAATAATCACCTGCTTTGGTTTCACGTACATCAAAAAAATAAGTGCGTCTTCCAGCACGCATCACTTTTGAATAAATTTCTTCTTGCTCCATCATAAATTGCTGACTCATAAATTGGTTAATTTTCCTTTAGCTTTTGCCAAAAATCTAAAAAAAAACCAAATAAGCAAAGGAAAGATTACATTTCTTTTTCCAAAAGTTGCTTATGGTACAACTCTTTATAATAACCATCTGTGTTTAAAAGCTCTGTATGAGTGCCTTGCTGAATGATAATTCCATTTTCAAGTACCAGAATCGTATCTGCATTTTTTACTGAAGACAATCGATGGCTAACAATAAGTGTGGTTTTATCTTCCGAAACCTTTTGAAAGTTTTGCAGAATCTCTTCTTCGGTTTCAGTATCTACCGCACTTAGACAATCATCGAAGAGTAAAATTTTAGGCTCTTTTATAATGGCTCGTGCAATAGAAACACGTTGTTTTTGTCCTCCGCTCAAGGTAATACCTCGTTCCCCTAAAACCGTTTCATATTTATTTTGGAACTCATCTATATTTCTATGCACGGCGGCATATTTTGCTGCTGCAATCACTTCTTCATCGGTTGCATCTGCCTTCCCAAATTTGATGTTATTTTTTATTGAATCGCTAAACAAAAAAGCATCTTGAGGCACATAACCAATGGCGTTTCGCAAGCTTTTTAGGTTTAAATCTTTTAAATCAATATCATCTACTTTAATAGCACCTTGCTGAACGTCATACAATCGGCCAATGAGCTCAAGAATCGTGGATTTCCCTGAACCTGTATTACCAATAATACCCAATGTTTCTCCTGGCTGAATGGTAAACGATACGTTTTTTAGTGCTGTAATCTGAGTGTCGGGATACGTGAAAGTGACGTTGTCAAAAGCAATTTTCCCAATAATTTCTGAAGAAGCTTCGTTGTAATTTTTTATTTGTGGCTCTTCTTTTAAAAATTCATTGATACGTTTTTGCGAAGCTTCTGCTTGTTGCACCATAGAGGATACCCAGCCTACAATGGCGACTGGCCAAGTAAGCATATTTACATAAATTAGGAATTCGACAATGGTTCCAAATTCTATTTCGCCGTTGATGAATTGATTTCCGCCAACGTAAATTACTAAAATGTTGCTTATTCCAATGAGTAATGCCATTACAGGGAAAAAGAGTGCTTGTACCTTGGTGAGGTCTATGTTTTTGTCTTTGCTAATGTTTGATAATTCTATAAACTGGGCATTTGTACGAGGTTCTATTCCATAGGCCTTTATCACAGCAATACCACTAAAGCTTTCCTGTGTAAAGGTTGTGAGTTTAGATAAATACTGTTGTACAATGGAACTCCTTTTATGAATTGCAATACTCAACTTATAAATACCAATTGACAAAATAGGTAAAGGTGCAACAGCATAAAGGGTTAGAAGTGGTGCCGTATAAATCATATAGGAAAGCGCAACGATAAAAAGCGTTACGGTTGTTGTGCTATACATTAATGCAGGGCCAGCATACATACGAACTTTGGAAACGTCTTCGCTAATTCTACTCATTAAATCTCCTGTCCGATTTTGTTTGTAGAAATTTAAAGAAAGTCTTTCGTACTGTTTAAAAACTTCATTTTTTAAGTCAAACTCCACATATCTTGAAACTACTATGATGGTTTGTCGCATCATAAAAGTAAATAATCCCGAAAGTAATGCTGCTCCAATAATGATGAGGATATCAACAAATAATTGAGATTTTAACACTTCATAAGTAATTTCACCCTTAAAATAGGATTGAACAGAATTTACAGAATCACCAATTTTGGAAGGCACCACAATTCTAAAGATGGTAGCAACGGCCGTAATGACAAGCCCAATGAGCAATCGACCACGATATTTATAAAAGTATTTATTAAGAAAACGTAATTCCTTCATTCAGAAAGTGAAACTTATTAACAGATTGTCAATTTTAAGATATTTTTTTTGTGGGATATGTACCAAAAAGGTAATTTTGCCCGTTCTTTTTAACAAATTCGTAAATGATAACAGACATAGTAAGTCCAAAAGAATTAAAAAAAATTGCCCCAGTTTTTGGGCAACTCTCATTCGATAATCACGAACAAATTGTTTTTTGTAACGACAAAGATACAGGTTTAAAAGCAATAATTGGAATTCATAATACGGTTTTGGGTCCTGCTTTGGGAGGTACTAGAATGTGGAAATATGACACTGAGTGGGATGCGTTAAATGATGTGTTGAGACTTTCTCGCGGGATGACCTATAAATCTGCCATCACGGGTTTAAACTTAGGTGGTGGTAAAGCTGTTATTTTAGGAGATGCAAAAACGCAGAAAACGCCAGAGCTAATGCTTCGTTTTGGTGAGTTTGTTCATTCTTTGGGGGGACGTTATATCACTGCAGAAGATGTAGGGATGGCAACAAGCGATATGGATTTGGTTAGAACTGTAACGCCTTACGTAACAGGTATTTCTGAAGATAAAGGAGGCGCTGGTAACCCGTCGCCAATAACCGCTTACGGAGTTTTTATGGGAATGAAAGCCGCTGCAAAATTTGCCTACGGAAGTGATATCTTGGAAGATAAAAAAGTATTTGTTCAAGGAATTGGAAATGTTGGGGAAGCATTGGTTGAGCATTTATCCAACGAAGGTGCCAATGTCTTTATTACAGATATAAGTCGAGAGCGATTAGAAAATGTACGAGATAAATATCACGCTACCATTTATGAAGGTGATAATTTGTATGGTGAAGAAATGGATATTTATGCTCCATGTGCTTTAGGTGCTACCATTAGCGACGAAACCATTGATCAATTAAAAGCTAAAATTATTGCGGGTGCGGCTAACAATCAGTTAGCTGAAGAACAAAAACATGGAAAAATTCTACGCGATAAAGGAATCGTATATGCTCCGGACTTTTTAATTAATGCAGGCGGGATTATAAATGTTTATGCAGAATTGGAAAATTACGGAAAGCAAGAGATTATACGTAAAACAGAAAATATCTACAATACAACACTTGAGATATTATCTAAAGCCCATGCTAAAAATATAACTACATTTAATGCAGCTTTCGAAATTGCTCAAGCAAGAATCGATGCTCGAAAAAATGAAAAGTAATTATAAAGATTAATGCCTATATTTGCAACGCACAAGAATTTCCTTGTGCGTTGTTTGTTTTATACTAAAGTTCTTTAAAATATGCTTACAAGAAGACATATAAGAGTAAAAGTTTTGCAGTCGTTATATGCGTTTTTTCAGTCTAATGAACAAGATCTTGATAAGCAAGAAAAATTCCTTCACTTTAGCATTGCACAAATGCAAGATTTGCAGGCATTAATGCTTCAGTTAATGGTTGCTCTTAGAGATCACGCAGATATATTTCTTCAGAAATCACAAAAAAAACATTTAGCTACCCAAGTTGAAAAAAACCCAAGCCGTGCTTTTATTGATAATAAAGTGATCGAAATGATTTCCGAAAACAGTAATCTTTCAGAATACCTAAAAAATAAGAAGCTAAATTACTGGAATCTAGACGACGAGTATGTTACTATTCTTTTTAATGAATTAAAACAGCAAGATTGGTACGATGGTTATCTTCAAAAGGAAAGTCCAAGTTTTGCAGATGATAAGGAAATGGTCATTAGACTTTACAAGGAGGTTATTGCGCCCAACGAAAAATTATACGAATACCTAGAAGACAAACGATTAACATGGTTGGATGACTTTCCGTTGGTGAATACTTCAATTGTTAAGATGTTGAATAAACTTACCGAAAAAAGGGAGGCTTCTATTTTTAATCCACAAGTTTATAAGGATGAGGAGGACAAAGAGTACAGTGTTCAACTTTTGCGAAAAGTGATTCTAAATGACGATACACTATCTAAAGAAGTTGATGGAAAAACACCTAATTGGGATACCGAGCGAATTGCCGATATTGATTTAATTATTTTAAAAATGGGGATTGCAGAGTTTCTCTATTTCCCTTCCATGCCTATACGGGTAACCATTAATGAATATTTAGAAATTTCTAAGGAATATTCCACGCCAAAAAGCAGTTTCTTTATTAATGGAATTTTAGATAAATTGGTTAAGGAATTTTCTGATGCAGGAAAATTGAATAAAATTGGTCGCGGACTTACATAGAAGTAAAAAAATACCTATTTTAGCCACGCTTTAAAAATGAATAAAATTTTAATTTAAAAATAAGTACTATGAAAAAAACCATTTTTCTATTAGCCTTAACCACCGTTTTTGCTTTTACTTCTTGTAAGGAAAATGCTGCGGACAAAGTAAGTGAAGAAAATGTAGCGGCAGCTGCAGAAAGAGACGCAGAATCTGGAAAATATCCAGTAATGACTTTCGCTGAAAGTTCATTCGATTTTGGAACTATTGACCAAGGAACAAACGTAGAACACCTTTTTACATTTACAAACACAGGAGAATCTGATCTTGTCATTGTAGATGCAAAAGGAAGTTGTGGATGTACTGTTCCAGAATATTCTAAAACTCCAGTAGCTCCAGGAGCTCAAGGAGAGTTATTAGTGAAGTTTAATGGAAGCGGAAAAAACCAAGTAAGTAAAACAGTGACAATCACTACAAATACTGAAAAAGGAAAAGAGGTGCTTACTATTAAAGCTTTTGTAAATCCTAAAGAAGGAGCCGCTGCTGGATCTCCAATTAATGTACAATAACTTTTAGGAAACCCTTTTTATGGAACAATTACAGAGCTTTGCTCCTTTAATTTTAATGTTTTTGGTAGTGTATCTTTTTATGATACGCCCACAAATGAAACGTAGTAAACAAGAAAAACAGTTTGCTGCAGATCTTAAAAAAGGAGATAAAGTAGTCACCAAAAGTGGATTACACGGAAAAGTTTTGGAATTAAATGATGACGGAACTTGTATCATTGAATCTGGTGCCGGGAAAATGAAATATGAACGCTCTGCCATTTCTATGGAATTGAGCAAAAAACAAAATGCTCCCGCCAAATAATAAATTTTAGATTAATAAAAAAGCCTTCAGTTTAACTGAAGGCTTTTTTTGTTATAAGTGGTTTATTATTTTTCTGCTACTAATTGCGCAATATTTACGATGACCTCGATGGCTTTTTGCATGCTTTCAACGGGAACATATTCAAACCTGCCGTGAAAGTTGTGTCCGCCAGCAAAGATATTAGGGCAGGGAAGGCCCATATAGCTCAATTGAGAACCATCGGTCCCACCACGAATAGGTTTAATAAGTGGTTTTATACCTGCTTTTTTCATGGCTTGTTCAGCAATATCTACAATATGCATAACAGGCTCAATCTTTTCGCGCATGTTGAAATATTGATCTTTAATTTCAACCGAAACTCTATCTGTTCCGTATTGAACATTTAGTTCGTCAGCCAATTTTTGCATCATTTCCTTTCGAGCTTCAAAATGGACCTTATCGTGATCTCGTATAATATATTGAAGCTTGGTGCTGTCTACTTCCCCCTTCATATTATGTAGGTGAAAAAATCCTTGACGACCTTCGGTATGTTCTGGCGTTTCTAGTCTAGGAAGGGAATTGATATAATCCATTGCGATGTACATACTATTGATCATTTTTCCTTTAGCATATCCTGGATGTACAATTTTCCCTTGAACAGTTACCACAGCACCAGCAGCATTAAAGTTCTCATACTCTAATTCACCAACTTGGCTTCCGTCCATGGTGTAGGCCCAATCGGCACCAAATTTTTTGACGTCAAATTTATGAGCTCCTCGTCCAATTTCTTCATCTGGGGTAAAACCAACACGTATCTTACCGTGTTTTATTTCGGGATTCTTTAGTAAATATTCCATTGCCGAAATAATTTCTGCAATTCCCGCTTTGTCATCTGCCCCCAATAGCGTAGTACCGTCTGTTGTAATTAACGTTTGCCCTTTGTACATCAATAAATCATCGAAATCTTTTGGAGAAAGAATAATATTTTCATCCTTATTTAAAACGATATCTCCGCCATCGTAATCTTCAACAACTTGAGGCTTTACATTAGCTCCTGTAAAATCCGGTGAAGTGTCGTAATGCGAGATAAATCCAATGGTTGGAACTTCAGTAGCTACATTACTTGGAAGCGTCGCCATCACATACCCATTTGTATCGATGGTTACTTCAGACATTCCAATTTCAATCAATTCTTTTACCAGTGCATTGGCTAAAACCCATTGTTTAGCCGTGCTAGGGGTAGTATCCGAAGTTGGGTCACTTTCGGTATCGATGGTAACGTAGCTTGTAAATCTTTTTATGAGGTCGTATTTTGTAATCATGTGATTGTAATTTCTTCACAAATTAACGGAATAACCCTCTAAAAAATAAGTGTTTTAATAGTATTTTTGCAATAGAATAAAAGCCTATGTATAAATTCCTACTTCGTCCATTTCTCTTCTTGTTTGACCCTGAGGAAGTGCACCACTTCACGTTTAGAATAATTCGATTTTCTCACAGTATTGGACTTGGGGGTGTTTTTAGAAACTGTTATGCCGTAAAAAATAAAAAATTGGAAAGGAAATTATTTGGGTTAACTTTTCCAAATCCAGTGGGACTTGCAGCAGGTTTTGATAAAGACGCCAAATTATATACGGAACTCTCCAATTTTGGTTTTGGCTTTATTGAAATAGGAACCGTAACACCCAAACCTCAAGATGGAAACCCAAAAAAGCGACTTTTCAGGTTAAAGAGTGATAGTGCGATCATCAATAGAATGGGGTTTAATAATGGCGGTGTAGCTGTAGCCGTAGAAAGATTGAAAAAAAACAAAGGTGTTTTAATAGGAGGAAATATTGGAAAAAATAAAGTGACACCCAATGAAGAGGCTGTCAATGATTATTTGATATGTTTTGAAAGCCTATTCCACTATGTAGATTATTTTGTGGTAAATGTAAGTTCGCCTAATACCCCTAATTTAAGAGCGCTTCAGGATAAAGAACCCCTTACTAACTTATTAAACACATTAAAAACTGAAAACTCAAAAAAAGATAACCCGAAGCCTATTCTTTTAAAAATTGCCCCAGATTTAACCGATACCCAATTGATGGATATTATCGATATTGTTAATGAAACCAAAATTGATGGGGTTATTGCCACAAATACAACCATTTCTCGCGAGGGATTGACTTCAGGAAATAAAAAAGAGATGGGAGGTTTAAGCGGAAAACCATTGACAAAAAGAGCTACAGAAGTAATCCGCTTTCTTTCTGTAAAAAGCAATAATGCTTTTCCAATTATTGGTGTAGGAGGAATTCACTCTGTAGAAGATGCCATGGAAAAATTGGATGCGGGAGCAAGTTTAATTCAGTTGTACACTGGCTTTATTTATGAAGGCCCAGTGCTTGTAAAAAAAATAAACAAAGCACTCTTAAAAAGATAGTATGTGGGAGCAACTCCTTTCTTTTTCTTTTTTTACGATGCTTTTGGCACTCTCACCAGGCCCCGATAATATTTTTGTCCTAACCCAGTCTTTAGTGAACGGTTCAAAAAAGGGGATCGCAACAACTGCTGGACTAATTTCTGGTTGCATAGTACATACCACTTTTTTAGCATTTGGAGTTTCAGCTATTATTGCGGCTTCTCCACTGGCTATTTTGGGTATTAAAATTATTGGAGCCGCCTATCTTTTATATTTAGCAATCAAAGTTTTTCGTAGTCCATCCACGATTGACCTATCTCAAAATGTTTCTTCAAAAAGTAATTGGGAACTCTTTAAAATTGGGGTGATTATGAATTTGGTAAACCCTAAAGTGCTACTGTTCTTTTTAGCTTTTTTTCCATCTTTTTTATGGAATCCAGACGAGGGTACTGTAATACAATTTTATATTTTAGGAATCACTTTTATGATGGTTTCTTTTATCATTTTTAGTAGTATTGCTCTCTTGGCTGGGGGTATTTCTTCATTTATATTGAAACATAAAAAGGCTGGGTTTTATCTAAAATGGCTTCAAATATTTGTGTTTTTAGGAATTGCAGTTTTTATTCTTTTTGCATAAATTTTTCAGAATATTTTAGAGCGTAAAAGGCAAGTGCATCCTTCGGAATTTATATCTTTACAGTAATGCAAAAAGTTAAGATTATAGAATGCCCCAGAGATGCTATGCAGGGTATAAAAGATTGGATTCCTACCGAAAAGAAAATCCAGTACATCCAATCATTATTAAACTGTGGTTTTGACACTATCGACTTTGGTAGTTTTGTTTCCCCTAAGGCAATTCCACAAATGCAGGACACTGCCGATGTACTTCGAGGTTTAAATCTTTCAAATACGCAAAGTAAATTATTAGCAATCGTCGCCAATCTTCGCGGGGCAGAAGCCGCTGTTCAGTTTCCTGAAATTCAGTATTTGGGTTATCCTTTTTCTATTTCAGAAAATTTTCAAATGCGTAATACGCATAAGACTATAGATCAATCTATTGAAGTACTACTGGAGATTTTAGAATTGGCTGAAAAGAATAACAAAGAAGTGGTAACCTATTTATCCATGGGCTTTGGGAATCCCTATGGGGATCCTTGGAATGTGGAAATTGTAGGCAATTGGGCCGAAAGATTAGCTGGAATGGGGGTGAAAATTCTATCCTTAAGCGATACCGTAGGTACCTCCACTCCCGAGGTGATTGACTATCTTTTTTCTAACTTAATACCCAAGTATCCCGAAATTGAGTTTGGAGCACATTTACATACAACTCCTACCAAATGGCACGAAAAAGTTGATGCGGCATTTAAAGCCGGTTGTCGTAGATTTGATGGGGCGATTCAAGGTTTTGGGGGATGTCCCATGGCAAAGGATGAGCTCACGGGGAATATGCCTACCGAAAAATTACTAAGCTATTTTACGGTAGAGAAAGTAAATTCAAATTTAAATCCAATGGCTTTTGAAAGTGCCTATAACGAAGCCTCGAAAATATTTCTAAACTACCATTAATGATGAAAAAATATTTTGTAATTCTATGTACACTTTTATTAATTGTCTCTTGTAAAACCACAGATCGCGTTAAAAAGGACAAGAAAGATGATGGGATTATAACCTTCAAGTTTGTGCAACTTAACGATGTCTATGAAATTGCCCCTTTGGGTGACGGAAAGTATGGCGGCATGGCACGTGTGGCACATGTGGTGGATTCTATTAAAAAAGTAGAGCCTAATACTTACTTGTTTATGGCAGGTGATTTTTTAAACCCATCGCTATTGGGGACCATTAAATACAACGGTGAACGTATTTACGGAAAACAAATGATTGAAGTGATGAACGCCATGGATTTTGAACTTGTAACATTCGGGAATCATGAGTTTGATATAAGTGAAGAAGCGCTTCAGCAGCGGTTGAATGAATCTAACTTTTATTGGACCTCGGCAAATGTGTTTCAGCAATTGGAAGATGGACCACGTTCCTTTCATTTTGAAAGAGGTGGAGATACCATTTACATTCCAGAAACCTATACAATCAATATGATGGATGCAGATAGCACTAAAGTGGAGGTAGGATTTTTTAGTGTGACTTTGCCATCAAATTCACGGGATTATGTGTACTATAGTGATGTGATGTTAGAAGCTGGGAGTGCTTATAGTGCGCTTCAGTCTCAGCAGGTGGATATCATAATGGGACTAACACATGTAGAAATTTCTGAAGATATTGAGATTGCCAAAAAGTTCGCAGACATATCATTTATCATGGGTGGTCACGAGCATAATAATATGCTTAAAGAAGTAGGAAATACTAAAATTGCAAAAGCGGATGCAAATGCAAAAACCATTTACATTCATACGTTCACCTTTAATAAAAACGATAATTATTTAAAGATAGATTCCAAACTATTCCCCATTGACGATAAAATTGCCGAAAAGCCTTCTGTGAAAGCCATAGTCGATAAATGGAATACCATTTTAACAACCGAAATAAAGCAAGTAGTTGATAGCCCTAATGAAGTAATTTATTACGCCAATCCGCCGCTCGATGGAACCGACAGCGCCAATAGGGGGATTCAAACTAATTTAGGAGATATCATAACACAGGCTATGGCATTGTCCTTTAAAGAATCTGTGGATGCTGCCCTGGTTAATGGAGGTTCAATTCGTATAGACGATATGCTGGAAGGCGATATTACTAGTTTGGATATTTTTAGAGTATTACCCTTTGGAGGAAGCGTGCTAAAAGTCGATATAAAAGGGAGCCTGTTAAAGGACGTATTGGACTACGGAAAGGAATACGCTGGAACAGGTGCGTACTTACAGCGCTATAATATAAGGGAAGGGTCTCGTGGTGCTTGGCTTTTGGAAGGCAATTATATTGATGATGAAACCGTTTATAAAGTAGCCTTTAGTGACTTTTTACTAAAAGGGTATGATATTCCCTTTTTAACACCCGAAAATGAAGGTGTTTTAAAAGTGTATGAGCCCACAAAAGAGGAGAATGCTCACGATATAAGAAAAGCCATAATTGTGTATCTTAAATCACTTAAAAAATGAAAAAAATTCTGAAGTATTTTTTGATTCTCGCCTTAGTAGCCTTGGTTGTTATTCAATTTATACGTCCCGAAAAAAATTTAGGTGGCTATGAAAGTGTCGCCTTTTTTGAATCTGAAACAAAACCTTCACAAGAGGTTCGAGGTATCTTAAAGAACAATTGTTACGATTGCCATAGTAACCACACAAACTACCCTTGGTATGCTGAAATAGCTCCGTTTTCCTTTTACTTAGATGATCATGTTAGGCATGGTAAGGGAGACTTAAACTTTTCAGAATGGGAGAATTTTTCTGCAAAAAAGAAAGATCACAAATTGGAAGAGGTTTTCGAAGAAGTTGAAAAAGGGGAAATGCCACTAGATTCTTACACTTGGATACACGGAAATCTTTCCAAAGAAGATCAAAAATTGTTAATGCAATGGGCACAATTAGCGCGAATGCAGTACTCAAATCAAATAGAAGTTTCTGGTAAATAATTGCATTTCAATTCATTATTATTTTTATTTAAAATAATTCTAAATAAGCTTGTCAAATAATTTTTTGGATACTATTTTTGCGACTGAATAAACATCTATTTATAATCAGTCTAAATTAATATAATGAAAAAATTAGCCCTATTTATTTGTTTCCTTATTACAGGAATTATGTTTTCACAAACAGCTCAAGATTCTATTACATTTAATCCTCAACAACAACTCAACGCAGCGCAAAGAATACTTTCTGGAAATTATGGGAAAGCCGTAACCGTAGGTGCCTATGGTGAGATGACGTATAATCAGCCTGAAAGCGATAATGGTGAATTAGATGTACAGCGTTTGGTGTTACTTTTTGGATACAAATTCAATGACAAAACCCAATTTGTAACAGAGGTAGAATTTGAACATGTAGAAGAAGTTTTTATAGAACAAGCTTTTGTTAATTATGCTGTCGGAGATAACTTAAGTCTTCGTGGAGGACTTATGTTAGTACCTATGGGAATTGTAAACGAATTTCACGAACCTACTACCTTTAACGGTGTTGAGCGTCCAGAAGTAGATAATGTTATTGTGCCAACCACTTGGCGTGAATTGGGGGTAGGGGTCACTGGAAGATTTCCAGATGCTTCTTTAAGTTATCAAGCCTATATTTTTAACGGTTTTAAATCGGTTACTACAAGTGGAGATGATGTGGTTGGATATCTTAACGGAAGTAGCGGTCTAAGAGGTGGGCGACAAAAAGGAATTAAATCGACAGTGGATAGCCCTACATTTTCAGCAAAATTAGATTATTATGGCTTACCAGGACTACGTTTAGGACTTTCGGGTTATTTTGGAAAAACTCAAGCCCCGGATGATTTAGAAGAACTGGATGGTGCTAATGTTGGTATTTCTATGGTTGGATTCGATGCACGGTATGCCTTTCAAAAATTTACAGCTAGAGGACAATTTATCTATACAGCCCTAAGCGATACTGAAGATTACAACGCCTTAACTGGAAATAATTTAGGAAGCGCCCTAATGGGATACTATGCAGAAGCAGGTTACAATCTTTTACCTCTTACGGCTAAGCAAAAACTATTTGCTTTTGCTCGCTATGAAAATTATAACACCCACGCAGATACAGCGGGTAGTTTGGAAAAGAATGATGCTTATAATCGTACCGATATAACCACAGGATTAAGCTATCATATAGCCCCAGGGGTAGTCATAAAAGGCGACTATCAATTTAGAGATAACGATGCAGAAAATGCAGATGTAGATAACAGGTTAAACTTCGGAATAGGAGTTTGGTTTTAAGTTAGTTTGTTGAAAGCCTTTTGTGTATACAGAAGGCTTTTTTTGTTTTAATGTAATACCTTTGTACCATGCTGAAACAATTATTTATTGTGAGCTTTTTTAGTCTATTGTTGACTTCTTTTTTAGTACCCGAAAAGGTTGAAAAAAAGGCAAACAAAGAGATTGAGAAATTCTTTGAAGTTGATAAATTTTCAAAGGAGTATATTTCTATTTCGACTAAGATTTCGGAAAAAATTCCAGCTTCGTTTTCAGAAAATAATTTTTTCAGAATAAAAAAAGGAAATACTTTATTAGGCTATGGTTACATTGGGAATGCCCCAAGTAAAACGGCAACGTTTGATTATTTAGTCTTATTTGATAAAGACTTTATAATTACAAAATCAAAAGTACTTATTTATAGAGAGGAATATGGTGGAGAAATAGGAAGCAAAAGATGGTTAGAACAATTTGAAGGAAGCTCTTCAAAAACTCCAGAATTAAAACTGGTGAAAGACATTATTCCTATTTCTGGGGCAACTATTTCTGCACAGTCCATGACCAAAGCGATTAATCAATTACTGGAAAGTATAAAAATACTGAAACAAGAAAACCATATTTAATGCAATTCCACGGACTCATCCACACATTTCCCAAGTATATAAAAAACTTTATTGCTGCGTTTGTGGTTGTGCTTAGCATTGGGTATGGTTCGGGTTTATTATTTGTTGGACAAACCAATTCTCACCAGCCACAAGGGATGGAGGAAAATTATTTGGGGAACGAAGACCAAGAAGATGCCGAAGTAATGAAGTTTAAAAAAGGAGAGCGCGAAATGCTCACTATTTTGCATACGCATATCCTGTCCATTTCCTTTATATTTTTTCTTTTGGGAGGTTTGGTAGCCATTACATCGTTGCCAAAAAAACTAAAAGCTTTTTTAATGATTGAGCCTTTCTTTTCTATCATTATCACCTTTGGAGGTATTTATTTACTTTGGAATGGAATGCTTTGGATGAAATGGATTGTTATGCTTTCTGGAATTGTGATGACCGTTGTTTTTGTGGTGAGTGTTATGGCTGTATTAATTCAGTTGTATAAAAGAAAATAAATCCAACAATTTATAGTATATTTGCACGCAATTAAATAGTAACCCCTTTCCGGCGCTTCGGAATTAAATTTAATTGCTATGACTGCACACAATCACAAAATCTTAGGAGAAGGCTTAACTTACGACGATGTACTTTTAGTGCCTGCTTATTCCGAAGTTCTACCTCGAGAGGTTTCTATTATAACCCAATTTTCTCGAAACATAACCCTAAATGTCCCCATTGTATCCGCTGCGATGGATACCGTGACCGAAAGTGCTATGGCAATAGCTATGGCTCGCGAAGGAGGTATAGGAGTTCTGCATAAAAACATGACCATCGAGCAGCAAGCTGCCGAGGTTCGAAAAGTGAAACGTGCAGAAAGTGGTATGATTCAAGATCCCGTTACCCTGAAAAAGGATAATACTGTTGGGGATGCTCAAAACACCATGCGTGAATATAGTATAGGAGGAATACCCATTATTGATGATAATCATAAATTAATTGGCATTGTAACCAACAGAGATTTGCGCTTTGAAAAGGATTTTAAAAGAAAATTAGAAGATATTATGACTTCTAAAAATTTGGTTACCGTAAAAAAGGGGACCTCTTTAAGAGAAGCCGAAATAATATTACAGCAAAACAAGATTGAAAAATTACCTGTGGTTGAAGAAAATGGAACCTTATTAGGTTTAATTACATTTCGTGATATCACCAAACTCACTCAAAAACCAATTGCCAACAAGGATGAATACGGGAGACTTCGTGTGGCAGCTGCTTTAGGAGTGACCCCAGATGTTGTTATGAGGGCAGAAGCCCTCGTCCACGCTCAAGTGGATGCAGTTATTGTTGATACCGCGCATGGACATACCAAAGGGGTGGTTTCAGTTTTAAAAGAATTAAAAGAAAAGTTTCCGAAATTGGATGTAGTTGTTGGTAATATTGCTACGGCCGAAGCTGCGAAGTATCTTGTGGAAGCGGGAGCCGATGCAGTAAAAGTGGGAATTGGACCAGGTTCTATTTGTACCACAAGGGTTGTGGCTGGAGTTGGTTTTCCGCAGTTTTCTGCTGTATTGGAAGTTGCCGCAGCCATTAAAGGAAGTGGTGTTCCTGTGATTGCCGATGGTGGAATTCGATATACAGGAGATATCCCAAAAGCGATTGCCGCTGGAGCCGACAGTGTCATGCTTGGTTCTCTTCTAGCCGGCACAAAAGAGTCACCTGGTGAAACGATTATTTTTGAAGGAAGAAAATTCAAGTCGTATCGTGGTATGGGAAGTGTTGAAGCCATGAAACAAGGATCGAAAGATCGTTATTTCCAAGATGTAGAGGACGATATAAAAAAATTAGTGCCTGAAGGAATTGTAGGCAGAGTTCCTTATAAAGGAGATTTAGTTGAAAGTATGACCCAGTTTATTGGCGGATTACGAGCTGGAATGGGTTATTGTGGTTCGAAGGATATCAAAACATTAAAGGAAACAGGGAAATTTGTAAAAATTACAGCTTCCGGAATTCACGAAAGTCACCCGCACGACGTAACCATTACAAAGGAAGCACCTAATTATTCTAGATAAAAAAAGAGGTTCCTTAGGAACCTCTTTTTAATTTATAAAAAGTCGATTTTTTATTCTTCCTCTTTAATCTCAATCCCCATTTCTTTTAATACAGCAAGTGTAAGGTCAAAGCGATTATCCACATACACTACGCTGTCATCACGAAGTAATACCTGCGTATATTCCCCTGCGGCGGCTACTTTTTCCAAGGCATTTCCTACTTTATCATACAATGGGCGCATATATTCTTCTTGTTTAATAAGAATAAGCTGATTTCCATTTTGCTGAAATTTTGCAATGTCATTCTCCATCGCCAACAAAGAATCCTGCTTCGTTTTTCTCTGGTTAAGTGTATAGGTTGTTTCATTTTGTTTGTAAACAGCAACGCCATCCTCTAGTGCTTTCATCTTTTTTTGTAAATCGGCCTCCAATCCTTTGGTGTAGGTTTGTACTTGCGTTTGCACGTTGGCCAATTCTGGCATTTTACTTAGTATAAAATCAATATCGATTGTACCGACTTTCGAGTTTTGGGAAAACCCTGTTACACATATAAATAGAGCTAATAACTTTAAATACTTCATCATTTTTGTTTTTATGGTAGGCAATATTACTACAATTTTAGAATAATTGAAATAATTTATCGTCTTGTTAACAAGTGTTTTAGCTTTCTGTATACCGTTGTCCTCTGTGAGGTTTTAAGATAGCACGTAATGCGTCAACATCGTTAGGATAAACAATCATTATGGCAGTGTGGTGCATTTCTGATATAATTTCGTTTCCTGTGATAATATCTTTCAGCTTTTCTTTTAGGATAAATTCGTCCAAATGAATTTTATGATGTTCTGCTATTTTTTGTGCATTGGGACCTCTAAAATCCCAAATCATTTTTACTCGTTCCATATATTATTGAGCGACAGATTCTCCTTTTTCAGCAAAGTTTTTAAAATCATTTAAATACTTCATAGATTGCTTTTTGAAAGCACCTGGAATTAACCAACCCATAAGTTTCATTCCAAATCCTTGAAACTGAAATTCGCTTTCGCTAACCCATTCAGTAGTATTTTCGTCTACAATATTAAAAAAGTTACGCTGAATGTTATGCACGCCTTTGGCATCATAGGTGGTATGAAATTTATTTGGGAAATTATTTTCAATAACAGTTTCAATCATGGAGAGCTTTCTTTTTCCCATTTGGTAATCTAGTCTCATTTTGGCTCCAGGTTGTCCTGGAGAACCATCTTGTTGTTCATATGCTATAAGCCCTCGTTGCCAGTGCTTCATGTTTTCTGCGTTGTCCAATTTCTTTATAACTTCCTCTCTAGGTAAGTTAATGATGATTTTTGAGGTGTATTTCATAGTGGCATACTTTATGGGATACAATGTACAAAATTCATATATTTTTTGTTAACCAATTTATTTTATAACGTTCTGTTAAGTTACTTGTATTACCCTATGTTTTTTATATTTTTGCGAGGCTTTAAAAAAATAAACCAATGAAAAGAAATCTCATTTTATCTGTTATTATTATTCTTTTTTCACTTAGTTCTTATGCTCAAAAGGACAAAGAGGCATTAATGACTATTAATAATGAGCCCATTTATGCTAAGGAGTTTAAAAGAGTTTATAAAAAGAATTTAGAATTAGTTCAAGAAGAATCTCAAAAATCTGTAGATGGATATTTAGATTTATTTATAGATTATAAAATGAAAGTGGCCGAAGCTTATGCACAAAATTTGCATAAGAATAAGGAATACGTCAAGGATTTTGGAAAGTATGAAGAACAACTTTCACGAAACTATATCTTCGATACAAACATTACAGAAGAGATTATAAAAGAAGCCTATAACAGAAGTTTAGAAGAAGTTGAAGCTTCGCATATTCTTATTAAAACTAGCTGGGACTCATTTCCGCAAGACACCTTGGTAGCCTATAATAAGATAGAGCAAATTAGAAAACGAGCATTAGCTGGGGAAGATTTTAATGAACTTGCTAAAAAGACTTCAGAAGAGCCAGGATCTGATGAAAGAGAAGGAAGATTAGGATATTTTTCTGCTTTCGATATGGTATATCCTTTTGAAAGTGAAGCCTACAATACCCCGGTAGGTGGGGTGTCTAATATTATTAGGACTCAGTTTGGGTACCACATTATAAAAGTAACCGATAGAAGAAAAAAGGCAGCTCCTATTGTTACTTCTCATATCATGCTTTCTACAATGAAGGACACTTCTGCGGCAAACGCAAAAGATAGAATTAATGAAATTTATGGATTGCTTCAACAAGGTGAATCCTTTGAAGACCTTGCAAAACAATATTCAGACGATAAAGCTACTGGATTAAATGGAGGTAAAATGCGCCCATTTAGTAAAGGACAACTTAAAGCGCCGCCTTTTGAGGAAGCAGCTTATGCTTTAAAAAATCCTGGGGATATTTCTAAGCCCGTTCAAACACGCTTTGGATGGCACATTATAAGACTTGAAGAAAAATTGGTAATACCTTCTTATGAAGACCAAGTAAATGAATTGGAAAAAACAATTAAGGGAAGTGACAGATTAAAATCTATTACAAGTGCGGTTAATAATAAAATAAAAAAGAAGTATGGTTTTGAATCCTACGATTACCTTCCCTTCTTTGAGACCTTTGTTACTGATAGTATCCTAAAAAAGAAATGGAAATATACACCACTCCCTAAAAAAGAAGATAGGCCTATTTTCAAAATAGGAGATAAAGTCTATACATTTAATGACTTTGCAGCCTATCTTTCAGAAAGACAACCAAAGCTTAAAACTTTTAAATATAAAGGGGCGCTTATTGAAGCTGTTTACGATGAGTTTGAAACCAATGAGCTAAAAGATTATTTTAAACAAAATCTTGAAATGGAAAATGAGGAGTATGCAGGAATTATTCAAGAATATAGAGACGGCTTACTCATTTTTGAAGTAATGGCTAAGAATGTTTGGAACAAAGCGAAAAATGATACTTTAGGACAAAAGGCTTTCTACGAAAAAAGCTTAGACAAATATAAATCTCAAAGTCAATTGAACGGGGCTATTTTTACTTCGAGTCAAGAAGACATTATTAATCAAGTTGCCGACTTGTTAAACCAAGGGGTTTCTCCTACCGAAATTAAGGAGCAAATTAACACAGAGGGCAAAACCAATGTACTAGTGACGTTAGGGTATTTTGATATTAATAGTACCGAATTACCAAAAAACATCGAGTTAAAAGAAGGCGTTTCAGAAATATATAGAGGGGATACTACGTTTACCATAGTGAAAACAAACTTTATAGCTCCCCCTAGATTAAAAGGTTTTAATGAAGTAAAGGGTAGGGTGATGAGTGATTTTCAAAATGAATTGGAGAAAGAATGGATGAAATCCTTAAAAGAAAAATATACAGTTAAGGTTAATGAAAAAGCCCTCAAAAAATTAAAAAAAGAACTCGGTTCGTAAATGAAGAATCTTCTTTGGTTGTCCATATTGGTGGTTACAGTGACCTCTTGCGATTATTTTAAGCAAGAAGTGTCGGGAAATCCTGTAGCCAGGGTAAACCAATCGTATTTATATAAAGCAGATTTAAATGACCTATTTTCTGAAACTTCACAACTAGAAGATAGTGCGCAATTGGTAAATAATTATATTAACAGGTGGGCAACACAGCAATTGTTAATAGATAGGGCGAAAGTAAATCTCACCCAAGAACAACTTGATGAGTTTGAACACTTGGTAAATCAATATAAAATAGATTTGTACACACAGGCCTATAAAAACAATATTGTGTCTCGAGAACTCGATAGTTTAGTTAGTAAGCCTGAATTGCTTACTTTTTACGAGCTTAATAAAGAGAATTTTAAACTTAACGACCCTTTATTGAAGCTGCGCTATGTTCATGTGGGAAATAATTTTTCGAAATTAAATTCTCTGGCTGAAAAGCTAAAGCGATTCAATAAAGAAGACAAGAAAGAGCTAATGGAGATGAATATTCAGTTTAAATCGTATAACCTAAACGATTCTACATGGATAAAAAGAGATAGGTTACTTGAGAGTCTTCCTATTCTAGCAACTCAATCCCAAGTGTTAAAAAAATCCAATTTTGCTCAATTACAAGACTCATTAGGAGTATATTTACTGCAAATTGAAGATTTTCTGGATAGAAATGATACTGCGCCGCTTCAACATGTTGAAAACACTATCATTCAGATAATTTTAAATCAAAGAAAGCAAGAGCTAATTAAAAAACTTGAAAAGGACATTACCAAAGATGCAATTAAAAATAAAACGTTTGAAATATATCCCCAACAGTAAATTCGGTTTACTACTTGTATTCCTTTCATTTCTTTCGCTTCAAGCGCAAGAAGTTGTCATTGATAGCACCAATGTTATAAAAGAAGAAATCGGTGTTAAACCTAAAGTGAATGATACGGTTAAACCATTTACGCGTTTTAAAGCAGAAGGTGTTTCTGCTGTAATTGGAGAATACGTTGTGCTGGATAGCGATATCGATAAAGGATATTTGGAATTACAGCAACAAGGGATTTCTATAGAAGATGTTACGCGTTGCCAACTATTAGGAAAACTAATGGAAGATAAACTGTATGCACACCATGCGAAAGTAGATAGTTTGATTGTGTCTGATGATGAAGTGAATCAAACACTCGATCAACAATTGGCGTATATCATTAATCAATTTGGTGGTGACGAAGATAAAGTAGCACAATTTTATAAAAAGGAGAGCATTCAGGAACTACGAGACGAACTTTTTAGTACGAACAAAACCATTATGTTAGGTAATAGAATGCAACAAAAGGTAGTGGAGGATGTTGAGGTGACACCAGAAGAAGTTCGCCAGTTTTTCTTTTCCATTCCTGAAGATGACAGACCTATTTTTAGTGCCGAAGTGGAGGTGGCTCAAATTGTTATAGAACCCGAAATAACCGAAGCTGCAAAAAAGAAAGTAATCGATAAGCTTAATGAGTTTAGGAGAGATATTGTGGAAAACGGTTCCAGTTTTGCAACCAAAGCGGTGCTATATTCCAAAGATCAATCTGCTTCTCGTGGAGGACTTATTGAAGGAATTAAAAAGAATTCTCCTTATGCCAAGGAATTTAAAGACGTTGCCTTTTCATTATTAGAGGGCGAAGTAAGTGAGCCTTTTGAAACCGAATTTGGTTTCCATATTGTAACCGTGGATAAAGTACGAGGACAAGAAATAGATGTGCGTCATATTATTCTTTTTCCAGATGTGTCGCAAGATGTTATTGATAAGGCTAGAGCAAAAATAGATTCTATCCGGGCAGAAATTGTAGCTGGCAATCTAGAATTCGCTGAAGCCGCTAGAAAGTTTTCAAATGAAAAGGAAACAAAAAATAATGGAGGTCAGCTTGTAAATCCAGTGTCCTTTGATACGCGATTCGATTTAACTAAAATGGATCCCACGCTAAGTGCTCAAGTTTACAATCTTGAAGAAGGGGAAGTTTCCAAAGTATTTACCGATAGAGACTATACAGGAAAGAGTAAATTTAAGATTTTAACGGTGACAAAGAAATATGCCGAACATCCAGCCGATTATAGTAAAGACTATGAAAAAATTAAGGAACTGGCGTTAAAAGAAAAACAAATTCGAGCCATTGAAAAGTGGCAGGATAAAAAAATAAAAGAAACCTACATTAACGTTAATAGAGATTATTACGATTGCCAATTTTCTAGTAATTGGCTTAATAACTAACCCATAGAAAATAAAACCTATGTCTGATGTTGCTGCTGTGGAACAGTTAGTTTCCAAATACAATGCATTAAAAACCGAAATCAAAAAAGTAATCGTTGGTCAAGACGAAGTGGTGGAGCAGGTATTGCTTTCCATTTTTTCTGGCGGACACGCGTTATTAATTGGTGTGCCAGGACTTGCCAAAACACTTTTAGTAAATACGGTAGCAGAAGCATTAGGACTTAAGTTTAAGAGAATTCAGTTTACACCAGATTTAATGCCGAGTGATATTTTGGGTTCCGAAATTTTGGATAATAACCGCGAATTTAAATTCATTAAAGGGCCAATTTTCGCCAACATTATTTTGGCAGATGAGATTAACCGTACCCCGCCAAAAACACAGGCAGCATTACTAGAAGCGATGCAGGAACGTGCTGTTACCGTTGCAGGACACCATTACAAACTGGATTTGCCTTATTTTGTATTGGCAACCCAAAACCCTATTGAGCAAGAAGGAACTTATCCATTACCAGAAGCACAGTTAGACCGATTTATGTTTGCTATTAACCTCGATTACCCTTCTTTTTCTGAAGAAGTAGAAGTGGTTAAGGCCACCACTGCTGATAATGATTACCAAGTAAATCCTTTATTTACTGCCGAAGAAATTATAAAATATCAGCATTTAATACGAAGAATCCCTGTAGCAGATAACGTAATTGAATATGCGGTTACTCTTGTGGGAAAAACACGCCCCAAGAGTGATGCTGCCCCACAAATGGTAAAAGATTATATCGATTGGGGAGCAGGGCCACGTGCCTCGCAAAACCTTATTTTGGCAGCCAAGGCGAACGCTGCATTACACGGAAAGTTTTCGCCAGATATCGAAGATGTGCAAAAAGCAGCCATTGGTGTGCTTCGTCATCGTCTTATCAAAAATTACAAAGCCGAAGCCGAAGGCCTAACTATTGAAGGGATTATTCAAGGATTGTATTAATTTCCTTTAGCCATTTTCAGTATATTCGTTAAAACTGAAATGACTTCCTCTTGAAAATAGACTATTCCAAACGAATATTTGGACTCGATATCATGCGAACTATCGCCATATTATTTGTGGTGTGTTCTCACGCATTATGGGTTTTCCCAGATACGGAAGGCTCATTCTATTCATTATTGAGGCTAGCAGGAGTAATGGGAGTAGAAATATTTTTTGTGTTAAGTGGGTTTCTTATAGGAAGGATCCTTTTCAGAATATTTACCAACGAACATTTTAAACCTTCACACTTATTTTACTTTCTTATTAGGCGCTGGTTTAGAACACTTCCCAATTACTACCTCATTTTGGTACTCAATATATTTGTGGTGTTTTATTTGGGAAGAGAACTCCCAGAAACTCTATGGATGTATTTTGGTTTTATTCAAAATACCACCTTTGGCATGGACATTTTTTTTACAGAATCGTGGAGTCTACCCATTGAAGAATTTGCCTATATATTAGGTCCGATACTATTGTATTTACTAGCGCTTCCTAAATTTAAAATTTCTAGAAAAACCATCTTCCTCTTCGTAACGCTCTTTATAATTTTGTTCTTTCTTGCAACCAAATTTATCTATAATAATACCCACGGAGCCTCTTCCTTAGAATTCTGGAATATCAATTTAAAAGCGGTTGTGCTTTATAGAATTGATGCTATTTATTATGGGGTATTAGCGGCGTTTATTTCTTTGTCATTTCCTAAAAGCTGGAATTCATTTAAAAGCTTTTTCCTCTTTTTGTCCCTTTTCTTATTTGCTGGAATGCACGTTATCATAGGACAGTTGGGAATGAACTCAGAAACCACCCCACTTTTTTTGAATGTTTTTTACTTGCCGATTTGCTCTATTTTTATCGCGTTTTCGTTACCCGTTTTGTCGAATATAAAATCAGCTTCAGCCCTTATTTTAAAACCCATTACGTTTATCAGTATCATTTCCTATTCTATGTATTTACTGCATTACTCGATCATTCTTCAGTTAATGCATTTTATTCTTGAAATGGATGAGAATACCATGTGGTATAAACTCGTTTTTTCAATAGGATATCTAATTATTACCATCGTGCTTTCGTATGGGTTATATCGTTTTTATGAAAAACCGCTTATGGATATACGAGATAAACCCTTTTTTAAGAATTTAACGGCTAAGTCAAAATTGTGAATTTGATAAAATTCATATATAATATTTATCTATTATCTAAAAATAATCACTAAATATTGCTATTTATTGAATTATAATCATCAAACAATCGATTTTGTTGTATTATTTTTAAAGTATTAGTAATTTTTGTAAATTTGCGGGACTTCAAAAAAACGACTAAACCTATGGCATTTGACATCGATATGATTAAAGAGGTGTATTCCAAATTCCCTCAACGTGTAAATAAAGCGCGCGAAATTGTTGGAAAACCTTTAACCCTTTCAGAAAAAATATTATACAGTCATCTTTGGGATGGAAATCCTTCCAAAGTCTATCGACGTGGTAAAGATTACGTTGATTTTGCGCCCGATAGAATTGCGTGTCAAGATGCTACAGCACAAATGGCGTTGCTTCAGTTTATGCAAGCAGGGAAGCCAAAAGTTGCCGTGCCTACCACGGTACATTGTGATCACTTAATTCAGGCAAAATCTGGAGCAGCACAAGATCTAAAATCGGCCTTGTCTTCTAGTAACGAAGTGTTTCATTTTCTTGAATCTGTTTCCGATAAATACGGAATAGGATTCTGGAAACCAGGTGCTGGGATTATTCACCAAGTAGTGTTAGAAAATTATGCCTTCCCTGGCGGAATGATGATTGGTACCGATTCGCATACCGTAAATGCTGGCGGATTGGGAATGGTTGCCATTGGAGTTGGAGGTGCTGATGCGGTAGATGTGATGGCCGGAATGGCTTGGGAATTAAAATTCCCGAAACTTATTGGAGTGCGTTTAACCGGAAAACTTTCAGGTTGGACCGCACCTAAAGATGTGATTTTAAAAGTAGCCGAAATTCTTACCGTAAAAGGTGGAACTGGGGCCATTGTAGAATATTTTGGGCCTGGGGCACAGTCAATGTCGTGTACAGGAAAAGGAACCATTTGTAATATGGGTGCCGAAATTGGTGCGACGACTTCTACCTTTGGATACGACGAATCTATGGATCGTTACTTACGTGCGACCGATAGACCCGATGTCGCTGATGAAGCCAATAAAATTAAAGAATACTTAACGGCAGATCCAGAGGTGTATGCTAATCCAGAGCAATACTTCGACCAAGTAATCGATATTAATTTAGATGAATTAATGCCGTTACTAAACGGTCCTTTTACTCCCGATTTAGCCACACCCGTAGGAACGATGCACGATAAAGCCATTAAAAATGATTGGCCGTTAAAAGTGGAGTGGGGATTAATTGGTTCGTGTACCAACTCTTCGTATGAAGATCTTTCTAGAGCGGCGTCTATCGCACAACAGGCTCTAGATAAAAAACTAAAAACCAAAGCCGAATTCGGGATTAACCCAGGATCGGAGCAAGTTCGTTATACGGCAGAACGTGACGGTATCCTTCAGGTGTTTGAAAAGTTGGATGCTAAGATATTCACGAATGCGTGTGGACCTTGTATTGGACAGTGGGCACGATATGAAGATCCGAAAAATGCTCCTAAAAACTCCATCGTACACTCGTTTAACCGAAACTTTGCAAAGCGAGCCGATGGAAACCCAAATACCCATGCGTTTGTGGCATCGCCCGAAATTACAGCTGCGATAGCCATTGCAGGGCGTTTGGATTTTAACCCAATGACCGACAAGTTAATTAACGAAGATGGAGAAGAAGTGATGTTGGACGAACCAACAGGATGGGAATTACCTCCAAAAGGCTTTGAAGTAAAAGACAATGGGTATTTAGAACCTGTCGAAGACGGAAGTGGTGTGGTAGTAAAAGTGGATACTTCTTCGGAAAGATTACAACTGCTAGAGCCGTTTGTACCGATTCAAGATGCGGAATTACAAGGCGTAAAACTATTGATAAAAGCCTTTGGAAAATGTACTACAGACCATATCTCGATGGCGGGACCTTGGTTACGTTTTAGAGGACATTTGGATAATATTTCCAACAACACGCTTATTGGAGCGGTGAATGCCTTTAATAAGAAAACCAACTTTGTGAAAAGTCAGTTGGATGGAGAATATGGCGGTGTGCCAGATACACAAAGAGCCTACAAAGCACAAGGCATTAAAACCATTGTGGTAGGAGACCACAACTATGGTGAAGGTTCTTCTAGAGAGCACGCGGCTATGCAGCCACGTTTCTTAGGAGTAGCTGCCGTATTGGTAAAATCCTTTGCGCGTATTCACGAAACCAACTTAAAAAAGCAAGGAATGTTGGGTTTAACTTTTGCCAATGAAAATGATTACGACTTAATACAAGAAGACGATACCTTTAACTTTGTAGATATCGCCAATTTTGCTCCCGATACACCATTAACCATTGAAGTGGTACACAAAGACGGAAGCAAGGATATAATTAAAGCCAATCATACCTATAACAAAGCACAAATTGATTGGTATCGAGAGGGCTCTGCTTTAAACTTGATTAAAAAGCAAAATGCTAAATAAATAGAAAGCCCCAGATTGGGGCTTTTTTTTGTAAGAATTGTGAACGATTTTATATGTTATATACGGGTGTTGTGCAAAGTTTCACTCAATTTTATATACCAAATCATTCAAATATTCACCTTTTAACGGTTCCGCATTGTATTTAATGTTGTTAAAAATAATCATATCACCTTTTTCAAGTTGAGATAAAAGTTTCTTTATATCCTCTGTAAACGGATTTTTTTGATTTATAAACTTATTGATTTTTGTTCCATTTATAATGGTTAAATCGTAGATTAAGTATGAATCATCAACATTCCAGCATACTAATGCGTCATTTTCTGTTCGTAAACCAGAAGAAAGCACTACAATTTGTTTCCTATCTAATTCTGTTCTATTTTCTCGGTTTAGTTTGACATTTGGAATCGGGAATTTCTCAACTCTGACCTTTATTGTGTCAGATAGGTTTGAAATTTGATGGTGAACAATAATATCTATATATCCGATCTTTTCCGTAATAATACTATACTTTCCCAAACCTTGTTTAGTAATAGTTGCATCTTTTGATGATAATTTAATATCATTCAAATTTTCACAATAGTTAATGTCGAGAGGATTTGGTATGTGAGAAAATATATAGTCAGTAACTGGAAATTTAATATGATAGTCTTGAGAAAAACAAAAGAAATGTATTATTGAAAAAATTGTTGCTAAAAAGTATTTCATTTTTCTTTTAAATTTTGCACAACTCGTTATATAATCTATTTTGTCGTTGATATACGGTAACATAGCCCTGCTATCGACAGTTTTTTGTCGTCGTTATCCGTAAAGATATTTAAAACAATCATTTGTTTTTAAGATATTGTTCCACTTTTTCTATATCCTCTCCCAATGTTAAATCAGGTACGTGTTCTTTTAATGGGATTGCTTTTACCAAAATTCCCGCTTTAACCATATGTAAAACAGCATTGGGTAATTCTTTTTCGTTTCGGGTAGGGTGTAAGGGACAATCTCTTAAATATGTATAGGAATCTTTGCCGTGTAATTTCCAGAGATTCATACTTACCCGTAAAACGCCCTGTGCATCTTTATAATTTTCAGAAGCTTCCACAGTGGGTTTTTCTATAATAGCTACCAAATACCCATCCTCATTTAAAACCACCAAGGCAAATGATAAAATCTTTTCTTGAGGGAATTGCAAGCCCTCTCTGTCATAACTAATAAACGCATTGGGTGTTGGCTCATCTCTTAACCATTGCAATGCCTTCACCGAATACAAATTATCGCTATTACATACCGTAAAAGCTTCCTCTTTCAATTCGGGGTATTGCTCCATGGTTTGGAAGAGGGCATCCGCAGTCCCCAAGGGTTTTACTCGGTCTTTGGGAATCTCCTGAGTAGCAAATACAATTTCGATTTCATCGAATCCCTTTAGATTTTTTATAAAACTCTTAAACGCTTCAGCATCTTTGCCCACCACCAAAATGATTTTTTGATAACCCGCTTCTTTTGCGTTGTTAAGCAAATACGTAAGCACGGGCGGTTTTCCTTTTCCCAAAGGCATCAAGGCTTTTCCTTTAAAATTTTTAGGGTCGTTTAAAGACTTTTTCATTCGTGAGGAGGCGCCTGCGGCTAATATGATAAGGCTGTTATGCTTCATGAGTGACCAAACTTCCGTTAGAAATTGAAACAGGGTAGGCTGCTTTGGCTCCTGCTTGTAAAAAGGCTTGTATGATGGCTTCTTCCTTTTCTTTGGGTGCTAATACCACCGCACAACCGCCACCGCCAGAACCTACAATTTTTCCTCCGTAAGCACCTGCTCGTATAACAGCTTCTAGCATCGTGTCGATCTTGAGATGTGAGACCTGTAATTGCTCCTTTAAAATGGAGTGGTGTTGCGACATCAGTGTTCCCAAGAGCACTTCGTTGGGGGCGTCTTTTTGAAACTCTATCAATGCCTGATGCGTGATGAAATGGTTGGCAACAGCGGCATAAAAATAGGGTTGTAGTTCAGCTTCCAAAACGGTGTTGTAGTTAGAAATTTCTGAAAGTATCGCTTTTTCAATAGCAAAGGAGGGATGGTGTTGTGTTACTTTTTTAATGGCTTTTTCGGCAAGTATGCGCGTGTTTTTAAGTGTCCCTATGGTTTCTTTCGAAATACCCGATTCAGCCAAAATAAGTCCCTTCATTTTGGAGCCCAATGGCTGAAATTTAGATTTTTGACCTGTTTCCAAATAAATCGTATTTCCCAAGGCAATGGTATATTGATCCATTTTTCCGCCAGGGGAGTTGTGTTCTACTACTTCGGCTTCGTAAGCTAATTGGGCTATCAATTCTGGAGTAATTTCTTCCGAAGCTCCAAAGGTTTTCAGAAGAAAGTGAATCCAACCTACATTCAGGGCCGAAGAACTGGAAACTCCTGCATTTATGGGAATATCACTAGTGATTGTGACAGTAAATCCTTCCGAAGGAATACATCCGTAGCGCTTCACCACCCTAAGTCCAGACAGTAAAAAATCGTGAGTACCTATAATTCCTTCGAAATCATCATTCAGTTGAATAATCCTAACTTCCTGAATATCGGGCATAGCGATTTCAAAATAAGTTTTGCCATTTTTTCTGCCGTCAAAAGTCATATACTTATTGATAGCACAAGCAATAATCGGTAGTCCCAAATAGTCCTGATGATCTCCAAAAAGGCAGATTCGCGCTGGCGTTTGTACTTTGATATGATTAGGAATTTTATGCAAGATTAATAAGAATCTTTCATCCAATTATAGGGTGTTCTTTTTACCCAGTTCCCACGTGTGAAATCGGGAAAATCTTGTACTTCGCCACCGTTGGCAATAGACACTTCCGAAAGCGGAGTGATGGCACTCCAAGCAGCGGCATCGTAGGCATCGAGGGGAGGAGCGATATTCTTTTTAGCACTTTCTACAAAAGCTTGTAACACAAAGAAGTCCATACCGCCGTGACCCGAGCCTTCGGCAGTTTCGGCATATTTTTTCCACAACGGGTGATCGTATTGCTCCAACCATGCCGTTGCTTCATCCCATTGATGGGGTTTTGAAGTTTTGTCCTCGATGTAAATTCGGTTACCATCTACCTCCCAAATACCTTCACTGCCTTGTACTCTAAATCCGAGTGAATAGGGACGAGGCGAATTACAATCATGAGTCACAATGATGGTTTCTCCATTGGCTGTTTCAATCATAGAGGTAATAATGTCGCCTTGTTTAAACTTCAGCTTTGCATTGGGGTGATCTTTTCCGCCATGTTTTACAATATAATTATGAAGCCCAACGCCTTTAGAAGCCATAGAGGAAATACTAACAAATCGGTTGCCGCGATTGATATCACTCATTACAGCGATGGGCCCTATACCGTGGGTGGGATACACATCCGCATTGCGAAGAAGCGAATGTTGTGTTCTCCAAGCCGATTCAGAAATCCCTTTGTCACCAAATTCTACCCCTTTTCCGTAGGCTGTTTTTCCGTCGTTAAATTTCACAAAACGTAAATCGTGTTGGTAGCCACAACGAAAGTGTAAGAGTTCTCCAAAGAGATTTTGTTTCACCATGTTCAATACCGCCATAATATCGCGACGATAGCAAACATTTTCTAAAATCATAAGATGACTACCTGTCGCTTCGTGGGTATTAACCAAATCCCAACATTCTTCCATGGTATTTGCGGCAGAAACTTCCAAACCAGTGTATTTTTTGGCTTTCATGGCATCTACCGCCATCCGCGTATGCCAAAGCCAAGGGGTAGAAATAATAACTGCATCAACACTTTCTAGCTTTAAAAGATTTCGGTAATCATATTCATCTTTACCAAAGACCTTGGGTTTTGCCATTCCTGCTTTCGAAATTAAATCCAGCGCGATGGTATTTCGTCTTTCATCGATATCACAAATGGCCGTAATAATACAGTCATTTCGGTATAAAATATTTTGTAAGTGATTGGTACCACGCAGGCCAACCCCAATAAGGGCAATATTTAATTTTTCTTTGGAAGGGGAAAAATTTTCAGCAAAGGTAAATTGGGGAGCTAGGGTAATTCCTGCACCGAGGATAGCCGATTTTTTAACGAAATCTCTTCTGGAGCTCATAGTTTTTTGGTTTTGCATAAAAGTACTATTTTTTTGAAATCCTAAAGGCATAAAAAAAAGGCCTATATGGCCTTCTTTTGAAATAAAAGTTGGTTAGTAATTATCGGATTTGGTTTATTGTAAAAAAGCTATTAAAACTTTGACCACTTAAATTTACAGTACCCAAGGCAATATCGCCATCTAGATTAAAGGAAATGGTATCTCCTTGAGCAATTTCTATAAAAGTGGAGGTATTCCTAAAAGGGGGTGTTACATTCACACCTAAAACACCTACATTGGCAAAATTGGAAGTGGCAATGACAGTGCCATTATGCCTAATGGATATCCCAAAATTAGTGGCAACTCCAATGGCTGTTTGAGTTTCAATTTGTACATAGACTTGATAAATCCCATCGTCCTTTGCAGTAAAAGTATACGTGCCAGTATCGTATTCGTCATTTAAATCAAAGCTTTCATTGTCGAAGGGAATAATACTTGAACCCGATAATAATGAGACAGCTATAGCCCCTGTGGTAGAAAAATTACCTTTAGCGATAGATGGAATTCCTTTATTAACTACATCATTAGCAGATATCGTTTTTATCATTCCATCGGTTGAAATTACCAATATTGAATCCTTAGCGATATCTTTGTTGGTTTCAACGGGTACTGTTCGAATGGCTAAATTTCCATTAATGTCTAGTGTTGCTAGAGGATTTGTGGTATTAACACCCACTTGCGAAAAAGCGGTTATTGTTATAAATAACATGCCTAATAATAGATTGTCTCCCATGACCTATAGTATTAGATTAAATATTAAAATTATCGATAAAGTGTAAACTTTATACGATTAAATGTAATGAAATAATTTTTATTAACAAAAGTTTTACAAAAAAAATAATATAAAATTGATGGTACCCTTTAAAAAACACGGAAGCACTATTTTACTACTTGTCTTGGTAGCACTACTGTTTATACCACAAACAGGGATGCCTATTAAGGTTTTTTTTAACAGACTAATTTCTTTTAGTCCTTCTGAAATAAAGGTTGAAAAAAGAGAAACTATACATGATTTTGATTGGCAATTGGAAGATTTAGAGGGTACTAATATTAATTTTAACCAGTCTGAAGGAAGGGTAACTCTTGTTAATTTTTGGGCTACGTGGTGCCCCCCTTGCATTGCTGAAATGCCTTCCTTTCAAAGTCTATACGACGTATTTAATGATAGTGTAGATTTTTACTTTGTTTCTTTAGAAAGTCCTGAAACACTTATAAAATTCATTCAGAAAAAAGGATATCGATTGCCTATCTATATTCCACAAGAACAATTACCTGATGGCTTGGAGACAAACTCTTTTCCAACCACCTATCTAATTTCAAAAAGGGGAGAAATTGTCATTGATAAAGTAGGTGCTGCCGATTGGGATAGTGAAAAAACCAGGAAGATTATTGAAAAACTTTTAGCGGAGTAACTATTTTTGCCAAATGAAGTACAGCCTACTCACTAAAGAACAATTTGAGGAACTCCATCCAGAATTCATCAACTTTTTAGCCACCCAGACTATTACCAAACAAGAATGGGATATTATTAAAGAAAAGCAACCTGAGGTGGCAAAGCAGGAAATGGAAATCTTTAGCGATTTGGTTTGGGAAGGTGTTTTACAAAAAGCTGCTTATCTCGAAAATCATTCGCCAGACCAGCTGTTTCTTTTTAAGATAGAAGCTTCGGAAATGCGACTCATCGTAGTAAAAGTTTCTAGTGATAAAATTGACCTCACTACAAAAGATGGATTAGCTTGGCTTCAGGAGAATATTCATTCAGACGAAGTAGCATTGTTCACGGCTTCAAAAGGCTATTCTGAAGATAAGAACCTCGATATATTTAAACTGATCCAACAGGGTGCTAATATCTCTAAAGGCATTTTATTTGAGGCCTTTCTGAAAATCTTACCGTAATATTATTCGTAGCGTAAACTTTCAATAGGGTCTAGCTTTGCAGCCTTGCTAGCAGGGTAGGAGCCTGCAATTACTGCGACCACAAAGGAAATGAGCACGGAGGCAAACATCGCCATCCAGGGAAGCGTATATTCAAAATCTACTACTTTGGCAAAGATGAAGCCAGTGAGAATCCCTAGGATTATTCCAAGAATGCAACCAAATTGCCCAATGACAATCGTTTCGATAAAAAATTGGGTAGAAATGGTAGAACGTTTGGCTCCCATGGCTTTTCGCACACCAATTTCACGCGTACGATCGGTAACCGAAACCAGCATAATATTCATTAAGGCAATAGAGGAGCCCAAAATGGTAATGATGCTAATAATCCAACCAGCGGTTTCCAAAACACCTGTAATTTCTGCAATTCGGTTAATAAGGTCGTCACTGCGTTCAATCCCAAAGTTATTTTTTTCGACAGGATTCAAACGGCGAATGTTTCTAAAAGTAACAATAGCGGCATCTTCAGCCTCTTGCATAAAATCTTTATTATCTACTTTTATGCTTATGGTGTAATTGATATTGGGTTGCGTAAAAATTCCGCGTGCTGCTTGAATAGGGATGAGTACTTTTAAATCTTGGTTGTTTCCGAAGGTAGATCCCTTTTCTTCCAAAACGCCTACTACTTTAAATTTTACACCACGAACACTTATGGTTTTTCCAACGGGGTTTTCCGTTTCAAATAGACTTTTAAGGTAATCGGAACCAATAAGGCATACTTTGTTGTTATTCTGAATATCAAAAAAGTTGAATTCACGCCCCATTTGAACTTTTGTACCTGTATTTTCAAGATAATGCTCATTGACTCCAAAAACTTGCGCTTCGGGGTCGGTTTTTTCATTTTCGTACTTTATTTCGGCAGCATTGGTTCCCATAAAGGAAACCGATGTTTGGGTAAGAGGATAATCGTATGTATCGATAAACTCTCGAATATTATCGTAGCTTATAATGGGGTTTATTTTTTGGCGTTCTCTCCCGCCTTGTTGCTGGGTTTCAAATTCATATCGCTGAATATTAAAAGTGTTAGAACCCATAGAAGCAAAACTGCCCGAAATAGTATTTTCCAACGCTTTTACAGCGCTTAAAATACCTACCAGCGCCCATATTCCAATCCCAATAATAACAATAGTTAAAATAGTACGAAGCAACTGCGATTTAATAGAATCCAGCGCAATACGTACATTTTCCCAAAAGAGTTTAAACATGCTGTGGTGCGTTATTGTAGCATTAGACTACAAACAAAGCATAAAGTTACCATTAATTTGAAAATCCTTATAATTTCCCTCATAAATTAAGATATTTGTACTTCAATAAAACTATTTAAAAAAAGCATCTTGGCACAAAAACCTTCCATACCCAAAGGAACTCGTGATTTTTCACCCGAAGAAGTGGTGAATCGTAATTATATCATGGATACCATTAAGCGTTGTTTTACGACCTACGGATTTCAACCCATCGAAACCCCAAGTTTTGAAAACAGCGATACCCTTATGGGAAAATATGGGGAAGAAGGGGACCGATTGATTTTTAAGATTTTAAATAGTGGGGATTATTTAAATAAAGTCACAGAGGATATTTATTCAGAAAAGGATAGTCTAAAAATGACTTCCTCAATTTCTGAAAAAGCCCTTCGCTACGACCTTACTGTTCCTTTTGCCCGTTACGTGGTGCAACACCAAAACGATATTACTTTTCCTTTTAAGCGTTACCAAATGCAACCCGTTTGGCGGGCAGATCGTCCTCAAAAAGGGCGTTTTAGAGAGTTTTATCAGTGTGATGCCGATGTGGTGGGGAGCGATTCTTTATGGCAGGAAGTTGAGTTGGTGCAATTATACGATGCGGTTTTTTCGGCATTACAACTGAAAGGCACTACCATTAAAATGAACAACCGCAAAGTGTTGAGCGGTATTGCGGAAGTGATTGGCGAAGCCGATAAATTGATCGATTTTACGGTGGCGTTGGACAAGTTAGATAAAATAGGCGAGGAGGGCGTAAAGAAAGAAATGCGTGAAAAGGGAATTTCTGAAACAGCTATCGATAAGGTACAACCTTTATTTACCGCTAGTGGAAATGCCACAGATAAGTTGAATTTACTAAGCGATTTACTTTCCACTTCCCAAGTGGGAATGAAAGGAGTAGAGGAGCTTACCTTTATTGTGAATTCGGTGGAGACACTTGGGTTGCAATCGGCTAGTTTGGAAATTGATGTGACACTCGCCCGCGGATTGAATTACTATACAGGCGCTATTTTTGAAGTTTCCGCTCCCGATGGTGTTGCTATGGGAAGTATTGGTGGTGGCGGTCGTTATGACGACTTAACAGGAATTTTTGGGTTAAAAAATATGAGTGGTGTGGGGATTTCCTTTGGCCTGGACCGAATCTATTTGGTGTTGGAAGAATTAAATCTGTTCCCTGATACGGCAACAGCCAATACCAAAGTATTGTTTATCAATTTCGGCGAAACGGAAGCTTTATATGCTATGAAAGCTATTACGAAGTTACGTCAGCAAGGCATTTCTGCCGAGTTATACCCGGATGCCGCCAAAATGGGCAAACAAATGAGCTATGCCGATAAGCGAAACATTCCGTTTACGGTGTTGGCAGGTGCCAGTGAAATGGATGCTTCCCAATACACTTTAAAAAATATGAAAAGCGGCGAGCAGATTTCATTAGACTATGAAGGGCTTGTAAGAAAACTACAATAAAAGCGACTTAGTTTTCGTATAATTTCATTTAAAATCAGAAAGGAAAAAACAGTATGCTTACTTGGAAAGAGGTCATTAATTTTAGTGTTAACGGTAATCCAGTTCCCGACAAGCGCGTTGATAAATCGGATGCCGAATGGCAAGAAATTCTTACCCCAGAGCAATTCAGAATTACACGATTAAAGGGCACCGAAAGACCCCATTCTGGAGCGCTGTGCAGTATTCACGAAGCTGGGCAATACAATTGTGTGTGCTGTAACACTCCTCTCTTCGATTCCACCATCAAATTTGAATCGGGCACAGGTTGGCCAAGTTTTACCCAACCCATAAAAGAAAATGCCATAAAATACCACAAAGACACTTCGTTTGGTATGGTGCGTGTGGAAGTGATGTGTAATACCTGTGATGGACATTTAGGACATGTGTTTCCAGATGGCCCTGAACCCAGTGGATTGCGGTATTGTATCAATTCAGAATCGATGGTGCTTCAAAAAGAGGAGATTTCACATGGCGAGTAAAGTTGAAGTCATGACTTTTGGTGGTGGATGTTTTTGGTGCACCGAAGCCGTTTTTCAACAAGTAAAAGGAGTTGAAAAAGTGGTGTCTGGATATTCCGGTGGCACTGCTCCCGGTAAACCTACGTATCGAGAAATCTGTTCAGGCTTAACGGGTCATGCAGAGGTAGTGCAAGTGACTTTCGATCCTTCTGTAATTACCTATGAAGAATTACTCGTTATTTTTATGACTACGCATGACCCCACTACGTTGAACAAGCAAGGTGCCGATGTGGGGACGCAATATCGTTCTGTGATTTATTACCATAATGAAACGCAGCAGGCCATTGCCCATGAAGTCATAAAGCAAGTAAGTAATTATTACGATAAGCCTATTGTTACTGAGATAAGTCCTTTAGAAATATTTTATGAAGCTGAAGATTATCATCAAAACTACTACAATCAAAATAGTGATCAAGGGTACTGCAGCTATGTCATTACTCCTAAATTGGCAAAGTTGAGACAATTGTATGCAGAGAAACTGAAATCCTGATATGATATTTTTAATTTCAGTGTTTAAAATTATTGTATTTTAGATAACAACTTAGTCAAATCTAATTTAAAGCCTTTCAATTATGGGATTATTACTACTATTAGGAGCCATTATCTTAATTGGCTTATTTGCCGTTTCCATCTTTAATCGTTTTATAAAAAACAAAAATCAAGTAAAAGATGCCTGGAGTAATATTGATGTTGCTTTAAAAAGGCGTTACGACCTTATTCCAAATTTGGTAGAAACGGTAAAAGGGTACGCGGCTCATGAAAAGGATACTTTGGAACGGGTGATACAAGCTCGAAACGCTGCGATGTCTGTACCAAGTGATGATATTAATGCACAGATTAAAGCCGAAAATCAGTTACAACAAACGTTACGCAGCATATTTGCTCTTGGAGAAGCATATCCAGATTTAAAAGCAAATCTTAATTTTATTGACCTTCAGAAAAAATTAAGTGAAATTGAAGAAGCACTTGAGCGTAGTCGGAGATTTTATAATAGTACTGTTAGAGAAAATAATACCTATGGGGAGAGCTTTCCAGGGGTTATTTTTGCTGGGATGATGCCTTACCAATCTTTTAACTATTTTGAAGTTGATGCCGCTGAGCGCGAAAATGTAAAGGTAGATTTTTCGTAGGTTATGAAGGGTATGCTTCGTTTTTTAGTCATTTTTCTTGTATTTGCATCTTCTGTTCATGCACAAGACTTTATAGTCAACAATTATTCGGCAGAAATTTTTATCAAGAAAGAGGGATATTTTACAGTAAGCGAGCAGTATGCTCTTACTTTTCGAACCTATAAACACGGAATTTATAGAAACATTCAACTTGCATACGATCTTTTAACCGAAAAAGGAACGCAAGAAAAACGAAAAATAAAAGTAAAAAATGTAAAAGTACCTGGTCGTACCTTTACTACTTCCGGAAAAATTGCTAATGACCTTACGGGTGAACTTGAAATTAAAATTGGGGATAAGGATAAAACTATTACGGGACCTCAGGAATATACCATCAATTATCAAGTTGAAAATGCCTTTCTTTTTGAAGAAAAGGCTACACAATTTTATTGGAATTTAAAGCCTCCTGGATGGTATGCAAATTTTGAATCGATGCAGTTCACCATTCATTTGCCTGAAGGTGTTCAGATTACCAAAGACGCTATAAAATTATATTCAGGACACATAGGGAATACGAATGAAAGTGAAAATTTTGTTGTCGATTACCAAGAAGGGGTTATCCGTATTACAAGTAAAAAGGATTATATATCGAGGTACGGGGAAAGTGTTACGCTATTGGTAAGTTTACCCCCAAATGTCATAACCGAGATAAAACCGTTTTGGCCATTTGGTGCTAGATATGGCTGGACTATTATCATAGCCACATTATTTGTAGGTTTCTATGTGACATGGCGAATCTATGGAAAAGATGATAAAGTAATTTCTGCCACGAGTTATTATCCACCAGAGAACATCGACCCAGCCATGGCAGGATACCTTATTGATGATAAAAGCGATACTTCCGATTTAATTTCATTACTTCCTTATTGGGGCTCCCAAGGGTATATAACCATCAAAGAAATTGAGAAAAAGGGACTGTTTCAAAAAAATGACACCCAATTAAATAAACTTAAAGATCTTCCTAATACCGCAGCCTCTTACGAACGGAAAATGTTTAAGAATTTGTTTAAAGGCTCGAGAGATGTAGTATTAATTAGTAGTTTAAAAGATAGTTTTTATACTACAATGAGAGAAGCCAAAGAATTGTTGAAGGAAGAGGCACAACCATATTATTTACCTAAATCAAAGGCAGTGAAAAAAATAGTTGCTGGCGTGTTAGTGGTACTCCTTTTTCTATTAACTGGCATTGTTTTATATGTTTGGGGGTTATTGGCGGCTGGTTTAACTATTTTTTCGTGTGTCATTTTGTTACTTCTTAATTTTTTTATGATCAAGAAAAACACCAAAGGGAATGATGCCTTTGCACACTTAAAGGGATTTAGGAATTTTGTAAAACTTGCCGAAACCAAACGACTTGGAGTGCTTTTAAATGAAGATCCTCATTATTTTGAAAATACCATGGCATATGCCTTGGCCTTTGGTTATTTTGATAAATGGGCGGGTAAGTTTAAAGGACTAGATGTACAACCGCCAGATTGGTATCACACGACATCAAATAGACCTTTTTCGATGCATAGTTTTTCAAACTCTTTTGATAGTGCTATGAGTTCAACAAGATCCACCATGGTAAGCTCACCTAGTTCATCGGGTAGTAGTGGTGGAGGTGGTGGTGGATTTAGCGGAGGCGGTTTTGGTGGCGGCGGAGGCGGAAGTTGGTAGGTGAGGTCTTTGTAGGAAATTCCCGCAACAGCACATAGGAAAAATCTTAGGAAATATTAGATGATCCTCGATGAAACCAACTTTTTATAGGACAAAGGAAAAAAATTGTTGAAAAATTTGTTGATACTTTAAAAATATTGAATTAATTTTCAGCCCCTTAAAGGGTATCTTTCGGTTTTATTAATATAAACCTATAAAACCGATGAGACATTTAAAAACAATTTTAGCCGCAGCCTCTGTTGTATTATTTTTAGCAAGTTGCACCCCCGAAAATCAGAGTGTAGATGAATATCAAACCGAGAAAGACAAAAATTGCCCGCCTAACGATACCAATTGTAACGGCATACCAGACAATCAGGAATAGTGCAATTGTCTATTTTTTGATTGCCTTTTCTGGTCCTTTCCTGCATTTATTTGGAAATCCAGAGGCAAAAGGCCCATTTCATTGGCGTTGGATGATTTCCTTTTTAGACGCACTTGGATGGGCCTTATTTCCCTTTTTTATGGGGCTAGGCTTGCTGTCATTGAGCAAGAAATTACCTTTCGATTTTAGAAATGCCATACAATCCATAGCCTTTGTTTCAATTTCAATAGGAGGCTTTTACATTGCCTATTGTTTAATTCCCATAAAGGATTTTTCCAATTTTGAATATTATGTCATGCTATCGTTTATTGGCATAGGAACTTCGGTGGTATGTCATCATTTATTAAAGTTGGCCAATTATGCCGAGGACAAGCTAAAAGCTGCTTTGGACCGACTTATAACCTTTATTGTAAAGGCCGAGGATAAGTACGTTCCCAAGGAAAAGAAAGAAGGATATTTTACCAGCTATATAGATGAACTCAACCAGATAAATAAAAATTTATGACTTTACAAGAATGGGAGAAGCTTGTAAGTGAACTGCAAGACAAAGGTATTTTAAGGAACTTTTCCACGATCACCCTCCTAACCCAAAAGCTTGCCTACTACTTTACCGATTCCGTCCAAAACGACCCACCTACCTTTCGAAATAATTTGTTGATGTTGTAAGGAAGCAGTGTGGAGTGTGTTGGATTGAATCTTGGCCCTGCAATTCGACTTCAAGACTTTTAAAACGGTCTATCGAATGGTTTTGTAAGTCTAGCGATTTTTATTTTTTTGGGCAATACAAAAAAGTAAGGAACGAAGAAATATACATACGAATAGAAAATATTCAGCTTTCTTATCTTTACGCTTTAAACTACTACGATGTCCTCAAAAAACAAAGGTCTGGCGACAGCCATCCAACAACTTATAGAAGCTATTTTAAAAGCCTTGGGAAAGAGCGGTAGCCGCAACCGAACTTGGCATCAGCATGTAGTACCCTATGAAGGAGATTGGGCGGTACGAAGAGAGGGAAATAAACGTATTACTTCCAAACATAGAAAACAAAGCACTGCCATAAATAAAGCCAAAACCCTAGCCAAACGGTATAAGGCCGATGTGATTATTCACAGAGAAAGTGGGGGTATTCGAGAACGGATTAGTTATTCAGAATAGTAATCAGAATTTTGCTGAATAAAAAACCCAACACATTATGTTGGGTTTTACTTTGTAGCGAGATCGAGACTTGAACTCGAGACCTCCGGGTTATGAATCCTAGACTATATTTTAAATATATTGATTATCAGGATTTTACAAATACTTAAATTTGAAAACGTATTCAAAATCGTATGCTAAACGTATGCAGTTTTAGATTTTCAGATTAAACTTATAAAGTATAAAAATAGAAGATAAAATGTTGTTGAGCAAGTGAATATTTGAGACAGGTTATAGTGGGTTGTTACAGGGGTGGAACTTTGGGGTTTGTGAAATAAAAAAAAAGGGGTATGTGCTGTTGGGTTGTAAGATGCTGAATCTTCTTAAAAGAATTTCTATTATCATCAAAATAAAATTTCAATATGTTTAAAAAAATCCAACCTTTAAAATCTCTTTAGATTTTCCATATATATTTGATTACATAAAAATTCTGGGCTTATAGGCATAATTACTTTTTTAGGTTACAGACATCGTTTATTTGATTTAGCCACATTTAAGGGTATCGTACCTATTTTAAGCCCTGAAAGGGAAGGTTTGGAAATTTTTGGTTGGTTTTAAAAAACTCCTTCCCTTGTCAGGCACTATTTTTTCTTGAAAATTATTCCTAAAAAAATTCTAATTAACTTTACCTTATTAATTTAAAAAATTAAATTGAAGCAATTATTAATTCTTGTTTTTGTATTTCTTTCAAGTTCTTTTGTTGTGGCTCAAGAGAATGCTACACTGGACTATTTTGTAATTAAGGCAAAAGAAAATGCCCCTATTCTTAGAGAGAGTGTCAATCTTCTCAAGATTGGCGAACTTCAAAATAGTATCATTCTTGCACAAAACAAAGCCTTTCAGGTTAATGCCACTTCGGAAGTTTTAGTAGCACCTTACTTTAATAATAATGGGAAGATTATAGATGTTACCACAACACCATCTGCTAATGCTTTTGGTTATGATTTGGGTATAACAAATGGGGGTCTGTATTCTGCTCAAATCAATGTGACCAAAAATCTTTTCAATCAAGCAATTACAGATAATTTGTTGTTTCAAAATAAAATACAAAACAACACCATTGCACTTTCTTCAGAAGAAATCCAGCATAACATTATTAAAAATATTACAGACGCTTATATACTGACCTATCAATTACAGTTGCAAGAAGATTTTACCAAAGAAATTCTGAAAGACCTTGAGAAACGATTACAAGTAGTTGAGTTATTAGTGAAGCGTGCTGTTTTGATGGAAAGTGATTACTTGCTGTTGCAATTAGATATTGAAGGGAAAAAATTAGAACTTCAACAAATACAAAACAACCTTGAAGCAGCGATTATCCAATTGTATAGTTTAAGCGGTACGCCAATTGAAACTATTGAAAAATTGGAAGCACCTAATTTTAATAGTGCTTTAACACCTTTACAGTTTTTTTACGAGAAAAAATTCGAGAATGACAGTCTACAAATCGTAGCCAATCAAAAGGTTTTTGAAAACCAATACAAACCGCAAGTTACAGCTTATGCCAATACAGGCTTAAATGCCGTTGAAATTCCTAATATCTATAGAAGATTTGGGGCAAGTGCTGGACTGCGGTTAACGATTCCTATTTATGATGGAAAGCAACGTAAATACAATGCTCAGCAAAGCCTTTTAAAAGCCGAAAGTTTAGCGTTTTATAGAGAAAACGCTAAAATACAGCTAGATAACAATCTAAAAAGTATTGAACAACAAATACAAGCATTGAATAATAATATGATGCTACTTGACAAGCAGCTCAAAAAGCAACAAAACGTGTTAGAAATCTATAAAGGAAAATTAGTCCAAGGTCAAATTTCCATTGTGGATTATCTCAATGTCATTCAGAATTATAAGCTTAATAGCTACACTAAATTACAAATGCAAACCAACTACTGGTTATTACAAAGCCAGTATAATTATATAAATTGGTAATGGATTATGAACAAACACTATTTTAAATATATAGCTGTATTATTATTAGTTACAAATTTTTCTGCTTGTAAGAAAAACGATAAAACAATTTCAGACAAAAAAGCACCAATTAGTGTCAATGTGGTTGCCGTTCAGCAAAACGATATTAAAGAATTCCTCACGTTTAATGGCGTTACACAATATCAAAAAAAAGAAAATATCCGTTCTAATGTGACTGGTTATATTTCTTGGATGAAATATAAGATTGGTGATAACATTCACAATGGGCAAACCTTTGCGTCGGTGAGAACCAAAGAGCAAGATGCTTTAAAGGAAGCAGTTAAAATAGACAGTTCTTTGGGTAAATTTATTAGTCCAATAACAATACGAAGTAATGCTACAGGTATTATAAACACTCTGAATATAACAACCAATGACTATGTTGCTGAAGGCGATATTTTAGCAACAGTAGTTCAGCCAAAATCCTTGACTGTGCAAGTTAATGTGCCGTATGAGTACGAAGATTTTGTGGATATAGGAACAAATTGTGAGATTCTACTTCAAAATGAAGAAACTATAACTGCAAAAATTACAGGAAAGCTACCGACTATAGACCCTTTGGCACAATCACAAATCTTTTTAATCGCATTGCCAGATATTGATTTGCCGGAAAACCTTAATGTACAGGTAAAAACTATTTACAGGGAAGACACAACCGCCATAACCATTCCTAAAACTGCATTACAAACTAATGAGTTGCTAACTGATTATTGGGTAATGAAGATCTTTAACGATTCACTTGCTATTAAACAAAAAGTGGTGCCACAACTGAAAAACGATTCTCTGGTACAAATACAATCCAATACTTTAAAAATTGGTGATTTGGTCATCACAAAGGGTGCATATCAAATGCAGGACTCAACTATTGTAAGCTTTAAAAAACAATGAAAAAACTGCATTCCAATTATAAGTTTCCGCTACTTGCTATAGGTATTATTCTACTTTTAGGAGGCGTTTTTGCCTATCAAAATTTAAAAACAGGCTTATTTCCAGATATTACCTTTCCAAAGATTAAGGTCATTGCAGATGCAGGACAGCAACCTGTGGATAAAATGATGACTACGGTAACTATTCCATTAGAGAATATCATTCGTCGTACTGAAGGCCTGCAATACATACGCAGCACTACGTCCAGAGGAAGTTGTGAGATTTCGGTGTTTTTGGATTGGAGTACTGATATTGATGTTGCCAAATCACAGATAGAATCCTTTATCAATCAATCGCAGGGAAGCATCCTTCCCAATACGGTGTTTTCTGTTGAAAAAATGAACCCGTCTATCTTACCAGTAATGGGTTATTCGTTGGAAGGCGATGGGCTTTCACAAGTCGATTTAAAAAAAATAGCGAAGTTCCAGATTAAACCCTATCTGGCAGCTACCAAAGGTGTGTCTGACATAGCCGTTATTGGTGGTAAAGACAAAGAGTTTCAGGTGGTTTTAAGACCAGACATCATTAAATCTTTGGGTATTTCCATAGCTACGATTCAGAATGCCATTGTGAATTCAAATTTATTGCAATCCAATGGATACATCACAGATTTTAATAGAATGTACCTAACCCTTACGGACAATGCTGTAGATGATATTGATGACTTGCAGAATTTAGTTATCATCAACAGTCCCAATCGATTGATTCGATTAAAAGATGTGGCTACGGTTGAAGTTAATGAGGTAAAGGAATATGTGAAAATATTGGCCAATGGTAAAAATGTGCCAATCATAGCTATTATAAAACAGCCCAATGCCAACCTTATTGAAGTCAATAAAAATATTGAACAAAAAGTTGCTGAACTATCTACAATACTTCCAAAAGGTGTCGTATTAAAACCCTATTACAAACAAGCCGATTTTGTAACCACGAGTATTGCGAGTATTAAAGATGTTCTTTGGATTGGGTTGGTATTAGCCCTTTTGGTCGTGATTTTCTTTCTACGTTCATTCTCGGCGAGTTTGGTAGTACTCTTTACCATTCCTGTATCCTTATCCTTAACACTTATTGTATTGGATGCCATAGGCTACACCTTCAACATTATGACTCTCGGTGCTATTGCCGCTGCCATAGGATTGATGATTGATGATGTGGTCATTATCATTGAGCAAATTCATAAAATACGAGAGGAACACCCAAAAGAAAAAATGGATTGGGTAGCCCACGAAGCTATTACCCACTTATTGCCGGCAATGATAGGCTCTTCGTTAAGCACTCTGGTTATTTTTATACCATTTGTGTTAATGACAGGTGTCGCCGGAGCGTATTTTAAGGTGATGGCCTTTAGTATGATTATAGCGCTGGCAGCTTCGTTTTTGGTGACTTGGTTGTTAGTACCTGTGCTGTCTATCGTCTTCACAAAGAATAAAGAAATAAACCACAAACATCAACCAAAAACCAAATGGATTCATAATATTTTGGGAAAACCCATTATCGGGATTGCATTTTTATTGATTTGTGTGGGAATACTTGTGGTGATTCCGTCCAAATTACCTTCCGGATTTTTACCAGAAATGGATGAAGGAAGCATCGTTTTGGATTTTAATAGTCCATCAGGAACCACTTTAGAAGAAACCGACAGGATGCTTCAAATCGTAAATGGCGTTCTGGACACACAGCCTGAAGTAGAAGCCTATTCAGCACGATTAGGAACGCAAATGGGCTTTTTTATTACCGAACCCAACCGAGGCGATTATCTAATTAAACTGAAGGATAAACGAAACAAAACTACTACTCAAGTTTCGGACGAAATCAGAAAACGTGTTGAAGAAAAAGCCCCACAATTAACCATAGATTTTGGTCAGGTGATTGGTGATATGTTAGGAGATTTAATGAGTTCGGTACAACCCATAGAGATAAAAGTCTTTGGCACTAATATCAATACCTTGGAAAACTTATCACAAGAAATAGCGAGACAAGTTGAGACGGTACAGGGAACAGCTGATGTAAATGATGGTATTATAGTTGCTGGCCCAAGTTTATCTATAGTGCCCAATGTTCCCAAACTAGCACAATTAGGAATGACTGTGGCCGATTTTCAATTGCAATTACAGACGCAAGTTGAGGGAACGCTGGTAAGCTCTATGATAGACAAAGAGCAAATGATAGATATACGTCTTATTTATCCTGATGCGCTAAAAACATCTGTATCTGATATTAGAAATACGGTTATTTTATTACCAAGCGGTTCAAGTGTGCCTATTAATCAAGTGGCAAGTATTGAAATGGGTAAAGGTGTTGCTGAAATCAACCGTGAAAATCAAAAATCGATGGGTGTGATTACCGCACGACTCAACAATCGTGATTTAGGCTCTACCTTAAAGGATATTCAAAGCCATCTTACAAAAAACCTATCGCTTCCGGCTGGTTATACTATTGAGTATGGAGGGGCATACCAAGAACAACAAAAGGCGTTTAAGGAATTAATGATGATTTTAATTTCGGCGATATTACTGGTTTTTGTGGTTATTCTGTTCTTGTTTAGAAAGCTTAAAATAGCATTGGCCATTATTGTGATTGCTGTATTGGGTGTGGCAGGAAGTTTATTAAGCCTGTACTTAACAGGAACACCACTAAACGTAGGGAGTTATACCGGAATTATAATGATTGTCGGCATCATTGGAGAAAATTCGATTTTTACCTACAGACAGTACCAAGAAAGTGATACCTCGTTATCACATATTGAAAAAATTGAATATTCCATTGCAGCACGTTTACGCCCAAAATTGATGACAGCATTGGCTGCAATAATGGCATTAACACCCTTGGCTTTGGGTATTGGCGCTGGTGCGCAATTGCATCAACCTTTGGCTATTGCTGTTATTGGAGGGTTGTGTTTTGCTTTACCGTTGTTGCTGATAGTGCTACCAACAATTATGAAGATAATTAAAGAATAGAATGAAAACACTAAAAATTATCACCCTATTGTTGTTTTCTTCCCCAGTATTCGCCCAAGTGGGAACCAATGGCCAGGATAGAAAAGAAGAAGGAAGACCTATTAAGGAGTATAACCTAACCATTGAAGAAAATGAAATGACACTCGCTGGTGTAACCGCAAAAGCAATGACCATTAACGGGAGTATACCCGGACCGGTCTTGGAATTTACTGAAGGTGACCTCGCCCTTATCAACGTCACCAATAAAATGGACGTGGAAACTTCTGTACATTGGCACGGACTGATACTTCCCAATTTTTATGACGGTGTGCCCTATCTGACCACGCCACCGATAAAACCAGGAACTACTTTTCAATATAGAATCCCAATCAACCAATCCGGCACCTACTGGTACCATTCGCACACAATGTTACAGGAACAAAAGGGTGTTTATGGCTCAATTATGATTCACCCCAAGGAAAAAACTTTGGAATATGATAAGGATTTAGTCGTGGTACTCTCTGATTGGACGAACGAAAAACCAATGAACGTACTGCGAAACTTAAAGCGTGGAAATGAGTGGTATCAGGTCAAAAAAGGTACGGCGGTTCCTTTGAGCAGAGTAATAAAAGAAGGGGCGTTTGGCGCTCAGCTCAAGTTTTGGCGCGACCGTATGGAAGGTGCAGATATTGCCGATATTTATTACCCTGCATTTCTAACCAATGGAAAGTCGTTAGCAGAATATCCCGAATTCAAATCAGGTGAAAGGGTACGGCTTCGCTTTATCAATGCATCTGCCTCTACCTATTACTGGATGGACTTTGGTGGTGGCGACCCAATGGTCGTTTCAGGCGACGGTATCGATGTGGAACCTGTATCCAAAAGCCGATTTCTATTTGGTATTGCCGAAACCTACGATGTTATCGTAACCATTTCCGATGGCACTTTAGAAGTTACCGCCACCGCTCAGGACGGTTCTGGAAGCACTTCCTTACAATTGGGACAAGGAACGATATATCCAGCCAAAAGAATGGAGAGACCTGACAAGGTGGCAATGATGAAACAAATGGCCAAAATGGATATGAAGATGGGTGCACCGGCAATGGTCGGTAACAAAAAGAAGAACACACCCGAATATCTGATGCAGAAGTACGGAATGAAAATGGATATGAAAAATGGCCAGATGAATATGGGAATTCAAGATAAAATGTCAATGAATAAAGGCGAAATGGGCGATTCTATGAAGATGGGCGACCATTTGCAAATGAAGATGGATAAAAAGAAGGAGAATATGGCAGGAATGAAAAAAGATGCAATGCAGATGAATCAGCAGGATACAGCTGGTAAAATTGATGGTCATATGCAGCACGGTATGGCGGGAATGAAGAAAGATACTTCGTCCTTTAATTACGATACATGTAAAACCTATTTCAACTATGATTTCCTGAAGGCGACAGAAAACACCACCTACAATACTGATTTGCCAGTCAACGACATTTTGCTGAACCTGACCGGGAATATGCAACGCTATGTCTGGAGTTTGAATGGTGTGCCGCTTTCAGAAACGGATAAGATTAAAATCAAAGGAGGTGAAGTAACCCGCATTACGCTCAACAACTTCACTATGATGCACCACCCTATGCACTTGCACGGCCATTACTTTAGGGTGATTAATGAAAATGGAGAACGTTCGCCATTAAAGCATACCGTTAATGTGCCACCGATGCAGAAAGTGGTTATCGAGTTTTACAACGAGGAGTATGGCGATTGGTTCTTTCACTGCCATATCCTGTACCATATGATGGGCGGTATGGCACGCATTTTCAGTTATGATTCCCCAAGGGATGAAAGGATGAAAGACTTTCCTGTTCAAAAACTGATTGACGAAACAGACCATTACTATTCTTGGGGATTGTTGCGTGCAGGCTCAAACTTCAATGAACTCTTTTTGATGTCAAGCAATATCCGAAATGGTTTTGGTTTAAGGGCAGAGTTCGACTATGACAGAAACCTTGAAGCCGAAGTTAACTATGATAGATACCTAAATGATTGGGTGCGCCTCTATGTAGGAGTGAATACCGAAACTTCCACACCCAACTCGTACGACAACTTCAATACGGTAGGTCTAATTGGTGTAAAATACTTTACACCTTACCGATTTAATGTAGATGTGAGTTTAGACCATCAACTGCGCCCAAGAATTCGTCTGGACAGGGAATTCCTTATTTTTCCGAGAATTTTTCTTGAAGGCGAATACGAATACCGAGCCGACTTTGGTTGGGTCAATGATATTGGAGCTACATCCTATCAAGGCGAAACACAATGGTTGGTCGGGGTCTCATACATCCTATCACGAAATTTTTCATTACAAGGAAATTACAACAACCGATATGGCTGGGGTGGTGGATTATTGGCTAGATTTTAAGATTACAAAAACTAATTTATAAAATGAATAACGAACAACATTACGGACACAGAGGCAATTGGTTAAGGGCGGCAGTCCTCGGTGCTAATGATGGTATTCTCTCAACTGCAAGTATCATTATCGGTGTGGCAGCTGCTAGCACCACAAGAGAACCTGTTATTTTAGCAGGTGTGGCAGGTTTGGTAGCAGGAGCATTATCAATGGCAGCAGGCGAATATGTGTCGGTGAGTTCGCAAACCGATATTGAAAAAGCAGACTTGGCAAGAGAACGTAAAGAGCTCGAAGAAATGCCAAAACAAGAATTAAAGGAACTTGCCACTATTTATGAAAAACGCGGACTTTCTAAAGACTTGGCACTTCAGGTGGCAACAGAATTAACCGCACATAATGCCTTGGAAGCTCACGCGCGTGATGAATTAGGAATCAATGAAATAACGCAAGCGCACCCATTGCAGGCAGCATTTTCTTCTGGTGCTTCCTTTACTTTTGGTGGTGTATTACCGGTTCTGGTTGCAATATTCGGAAAGTTATCCATTATGGAATATCTGCAATATGGTTTTGCGATTATATTTTTAATTGTGATGGGAGCAATCGCTGCAAAAGTTGGTGGAAGCAGTGTTAAAAAAGCAATATTTAGAATAACTTTTTGGGGAACTGTAGCGATGGTTTTAACAGCTTTGGTAGGTCATTTTTTCGGCACAAACCTTGGTTAAAAATTTGATTTTAAGATGGAAAAATCTAAAAATAACATATCGTGGGAAGAGCAACTTAAAACATTGCAAACTACCACTTCCGGATTGACTTCTGCGGAAGCTCAAAAACGCCTAGTTACGTTTGGACTAAATGCTTTAATAGAACATAAAACAAGTCCAATTCTTAAATTTTTAACCTATTTCTGGGGGCCCATTCCATGGATGATAGAAGTTGCCATAATCCTATCGGCATTCGCTAAACATTGGTCAGATTTTACCATAATCCTTATTTTATTATTTGCAAATGCCTTAGTCGGGTTTTTTGAAGAACGACAGGCAAGTAATGCCATTGCAGCGTTAAAAGCAAAATTAGCTGCCAAGGCTAACGTGCTTCGCGATGGTAAATGGAGAGATATTGATGCTTCACAATTGGTGCCAGGAGATATTATTCATATACGTTTGGGAGATATTGTTCCGGCAGATGTCGTTTTACTTGAAGGGGACCCAGTTGATGTCGATCAGGCAGCATTAACAGGTGAATCGCTTCCTGTAACACATAAAACAAACGAAGCCGTTTATTCGGGTTCTATTATTCGACAAGGCGAGATAGATGCTTTAGTAACTGCAACCGGAAGTAATACTTATTTTGGTAAAACAGCTAAATTGGTTGAAGAAGCTCACACTACAAGTCATTTTCAAAGGGCCGTGCTTAAAATTGGTAATTATTTAATAGTCTTAGCTTTAATTCTGGTAGTTGTTATAATTGCTGTAGCTCTGTTTCGTGGCGATAAGTTACTAACTACGCTTCAGTTTGCTCTGGTACTTACAATTGCTTCTATACCTGTTGCCATGCCTACGGTACTTTCGGTTACAATGGCAGTTGGTGCCAAAATGTTGGCTAAAATGCAAGCTATAGTTAGCCGATTGGTTTCTATAGAAGAATTAGCTGGTATGGATATTTTATGTTCTGATAAAACAGGTACGCTTACGCAGAATAAATTAAGCCTTGGTAAAGCATTTACTTTAAATAATATTGATGAAAATGAAGCGTTTCTTTGTGCTGCTTTGGCATCAAAATCGAATAATGACGATGCAATTGATAAAGCCATTGTTGAAGCTTTACAAAGTAGAGAAAGCTTTTCAACTTATAAAATTAAAAAGTTTACGCCTTTTAACCCTATTGATAAACGTACCGAAGCAACAGTAACAGATGCTAACGGACAAACTTTTAAAGTAAGTAAAGGTGCGCCTCAGGTTATAATTAAGATGACAGCATTATCTGTTGAAGATAAAAATGCTGTTGAAAAAGCAGTAGACGATTTTGCTCAAAAAGGCTATCGTTCGTTGGGTGTTGCAAAATCAACCACAGACGGTAGTTGGACTTTAGTTGGTATTTTGCCGCTGTTTGATCCACCCCGAATTGATGCTAAAAAAACCATTGAGACGGCTCACAACATGGGAGTAAGTGTGAAAATGGTAACGGGCGATGCCATTGCCATAGCCAAAGAAACGGCCGAAAACTTGGGTATGGGCACCAATTTTATTGATGCTTCAGTATTAAGTGAAACTTCAGATAAGATTTCAAAAGAAACCAGTAATGCTATTGAACAAGCCGATGGTTTTGCACAGGTTTTCCCCGAACATAAATTCAAGCTTGTAAGTGCATTGCAACAGGAAGGCCATATTGTTGGTATGACAGGAGATGGTGTAAATGATGCACCTGCCTTGAAAAAGGCGGACTGTGGTATCGCTGTATCAGGAGCTACCGATGCGGCTCGTGCTGCGGCATCAATCGTTCTTATGACACCTGGTTTATCGGTAATAATTAAAGCTATTGAAGAAAGTAGAAAGATTTTTCAACGCATGAATAGTTACGCTATTTATCGCATTACCGAAACGCTTCGTGTCTTGTTTTTTATGACACTTTCAATATTGGTGTTTAATTTTTATCCTGTTACCGCAATTATGATTGTTTTGTTGGCATTGTTGAACGATGGTGCCATTATGTCAATTGCTTTCGACAATGTGAAATATAAAAACAAACCCGAAAAGTGGAATATGCCATTGGTTTTAAAAATTTCTACCATATTGGGAATATTTGGTGTGTTAGCCAGTTTTGGGTTATTTTATTTGGGAGAAAAAGTATTTCATTTAAACAGAGACACCATTCAAACACTTATTTATTTAAAACTTTCTTTAGCAGGACAGTTAACCATTTTAATAACACGAACCAGAGGCGCATTTTGGTCTATTAAACCTGCCAAAATTTTACTTATCGCCATTTTTATTACACAAGTTGTAGCTACTTTTTTTGCGGTATACGGTGTGCTTATGCATCCAATAGGTTGGAAATGGGCTGGAATTGTCTGGGGTTATGCTATTGTTTGGTTTTTATTTTCAGACTTTGTGAAGCGAATGGCGTACAAAATTATTGACCCTCAAAAATAAAAACGTTATGCAATCTTCTTTTGATATATCAACTATATTTCCGGATGATTTTTACAGGTTCATTGTGGTTGTGTTATTTTCATTGTTGCTTGGAGTAGAACAGCGCATTAAAAATTCTAAAAGAGAGTCCTCAAAGCTTTTTGGAACGGATAGAACCTTTACGTTTATTGGTATCTTGGGTTTTGCATTATACGTAATTCAACCAACAACTTTAATACCTTTTATGTTGGGTGCATTGTTGATAGGTGGGTTTTTACTTGGTTTTTACCTCAAAAAAATGACTTTAGAGAAACGTTATGGTATGACGACTATAGTGTTGGCATTAATCACATATTGTTTAGCACCATTAATTTATACACAACCCTATTGGCTAGTCATTTTATTGGTAGTAGTCCTGTTGATTTTTGAAGAGATGAAAGAGTCATTTATTACTTTTTCGAAGAAAATGAACAGTCAGGAGTTTTCTACCTTGGCTAAATTTCTGGTTATGACTGGTGTGGTTTTACCATTGCTTCCTAAGGAGTCTATATCTTCTGTAATTGATTTTTCGCTTTATAAGTTTTGGTTGGCTATTGTGGCTATTTCAGGCATATCCTACAGTAGTTATTTGCTAAAAAAATATGTGTTCCCAAAATCGGGAGTTGTACTAACGGGTATTTTAGGTGGCATGTACAGCAGTACCGCAACGACCTTCATATTGTCCAAAAAAAGTCGGGAAAATAACCAGCCACGTAGTATTTCGGCATCCATTATTTTGGCAACATCTATGATGTTTGTCCGCATTTTTGTACTAGCACTTATTTTTAACAAAGTCATAGCAATGAAAATTGCTCCAGCATTTGGTATTTTGTTTTTGGTTTCACTTATTATTGCTGGGTTTTTAATTTGGCTAGATAAAAAACACCCAGATGTAGATACTAAATCATTGCATCTGGATAATCAAATGGGTAATCCGTTGGAATTGAAAACAGCCTTTATTTTTGGAGCGTTGTTTGTGTTTTTCTCTATTCTTACGCATTATGTTAACCAGATGTATAGTGCTAATGGCATCAAAATACTATCATATTTGGTTGGAGTTACAGATATTGACCCGTTTATTATTAATATTTTTCAAAGTAAATTCGATGTTAGCACTAGTGTGCTTGTTGTCGCTATTGTAAACGCTGTAACCAGTAACAACATATTAAAAATGATTTATGCCATCATACTATCGGCAAAATCAATACATAAATATATAATCGTAGCATTTTCAATTTTAATTGCACTTGGGATTCTATTTTCTTTTCTAATTTAAAATGTAATGAATATATCTAATACAAAACAAAATTTAAAAAAAAGTATATTTTACTCGTGTTGTATTGTAGGAGGCGGGCCAGCGGGTATTATGTTGGGTTATATTATGGCAAAATACGGTGTTGAGGTTGTGGTTATGGAAAAGCACAAAGATTTTTTCAGGGATTTTAGGGGAGACACCATCCATCCTTCAACCTTGAATATTCTAGATGAATTGGGCGATTTGGATGATTTTTTAAAAGTCCCGCATGATAAGATGACCGAATTCACCATGACCTTTGGTGATAAGCAAATTGCCCTAGCCGATTTTAAAAAACTGAACATCAAAACACCCTTTATTGCCTTCACTCCACAATGGAATTTTTTGAATTTTTTAACTGAAAAAGCACAAAACCTACCCAATTTTAATTTACTCATGGCTACTGAAGCGATCGATATTCTGCAAGAAAATGGAAAAGTAGTTGGCGTAAAAGCTATATCTGAAAAGGGAGTAGTGTTAATTAACAGCAATCTGGTAGTTGGTGCTGATGGCAGGCATTCCATCATTAGGAAAAAAGCTAGCCTTAATGTGTATAATTTAGGCTCACCCATTGATGTGTTATGGTTTCGGTTAAATAAACCCGATGTAACTTTCAAAAAATCGTTTGCCAATTCTAATAAAGGAAAATTTTTGATTCTTATTGACCGAACCGAGTATTGGCAATGTGGTTTCATTACAACAAAAGGAAATTATGAGAATTTAAAAAGTATAGGCATCGTCAATTTTCAAAATGAAATCACCTCAATTTTACCAGAACTTAAAGATGTAGTAACCCAATTGACCAATTTTGAGCAGATAAAAAATTTGAGCGTTACTGTAGACAGACTCGAAAAATGGTATACAGAAGGGCTTATTTGTATTGGCGACTCGGCACATGCCATGTCACCCATTGGGGGCGTGGGTATTAATTTGGCTATACAAGATGCCGTGGCCATGGCCAATGTGCTGGTGCCTATTTTTAAGAATAGCAACATTCCCACCTCAAAAGATTTGAAGAAAATCCAGAATCGCAGAATGTTTCCCACAAAGTTTACACAAGGCGTGCAATTACTGATTCAGAATAAATCACTAAAACCATTTTTAACTGATAAAAAGAAAGATGATGTGCCTTCGTTTTTAAAACTGCTAAAGTGGTTTCCGCCTTTACGTATCTTACCTACACGCTTTATTGGTCTGGGAGTTAGGACAGAAAAAATCCAATTATAAAGTGCTTAAAACAATACATAATGATTGAACAGCTTAAAGCATTTAAAGGAAACACATTGGCTCTTGAAGTTATTGAGGGATTTACAGAAACTGATGAACTTTTGACTCAAAAATTTTTTAAGGAAAAATTAAATGAAGGATATGATTATATTAATGTGCTGATAAAATTGGACGAAATAAAAATTAGCCACAGCAGTACCAAATCTTTTATGGAAGATACTATTTGGATATTACGTAATTATAAACAAATAGGAAATATAGCTATTGTAGCCCATTCTAAAATTTTAGAGGCATTAATTCCTATTGATGCTTTCTTTTTTGAGCGCCTTCGCAAAGGGTTTCAGGAACGCTATTTCGATGCTTCGCAATTGGATAAAGCTTTGGAATTTGTAACTTCAAAACAATCATAAATTGATGCTGCATTATTTATGGATATATGTTTGCTTTTTCTTCGGAATTTTTATCGAGGGAGAACTCGTGTTTCTATCGGCAGTGATTGCGGCATCCCATGACTATTTGAATATTTGGCTGGTTATAGGTGTTGCAATAGTAGCAACGGTATCATCAGACCTGATATATTTCAACTTAGGGAAAAACAGAACCGAAAAATTAATAAATAAACCAAAATGGAAAACAAAAATTGAATTGGTCAATAAGAAACTTGAAAAACATAGAACCCTTTTTTTGATAAGCTACCGATTTTTATATGGTTTACGTATTGCAACACCCTTGGTTTTAGGTACTCAAAATATAAAGCAGTTAACATTTTTAAAATACAGTATCATTAGTACATTAATTTGGGCAACCTTATTTACTCTTCTTGGACTAGCTTTTGGAGAATTGATTATCAATTATTTAATGCGATTTCAAAGAATCGAGTTTTATATTATTGGCAGTTTGCTGCTTATTGCGGTTGTCTTTTTGATATTTAGATTTATCAAAAGAAAAACTGTGGTTTAAAATTAAAAAATTTAAAACGAGTGAAAATGGAAAATTTTAAAAGCAACATATCAAATAAAGAGTTTCCAGAATCTGAATTGATTTTGGCAAAAAATATTCGTTCATCCATTTTTGAATATATTAAAACTGAACATCCTGATTTTAATAAACATAGTAAAATTGCGATTTCCGAATTAAATCGGTATCGACAAAAATATCTAGAAAACTATCTTCTTAATGAAGCTGGAGAACTATCAAAGCTTGAGCTGGATGTATTAGCAAGTATAGAAAATCAAGAATTGATAACGGCTATCTCACTTTCTAAAAATGAAGAGGGTAATGGTAGTTTTGGTCAACGATTAGCCGATAAAGTCGCCTCATTTGGAGGAAGCTGGAATTTTATTATTCTTTTTTCATTGATTATTTTTATCTGGATTATAGCTAATATTGTATTTCTTGCTGACAAAGGATTTGATCCTTATCCCTTTATATTGCTAAATCTTATCCTTTCGTGTTTAGCAGCTTTACAAGCACCAGTTATAATGATGAGTCAAAATAGACAAGAAGAAAAGGATAGAGAACGGGCTAAACAAGATTATATGGTCAATTTAAAGGCAGAGCTCGAAATACGAACCTTGCACCAGAAATTGGATCACCTTATTATACATCAACAACAAGAGTTGTTAAATATTCAGCAAGTGCAAGTTGAAATGATGGAAGAAATAATGAGGGAAATAAAAAATAATATATAAGTGGATGAATTAGGAATAGCACTTTCAGGAGGTGGAGCCAGAGGGGCGGCTCACCTTGGGGTATTACATGCCTTAAATGAAAATAATATCTTCCCAAACAGGGTCTCAGGATCGAGTGCTGGAAGTATCATAGGAGCTTTATACTGTTCTGGGTATACCCCAATGGAGATTATATTGCTATCTAAAAAGAAGGCATTTTTAAAGATATTTAAGATTGGGTTTTTAAATAAAGGACTTACAGAACTTACCTATTTGAAGGACTTTTTGAATGCTCATTTAAATAAGGATTCGTTTGAAAGTTTAGAATTACCCCTTCACGTTTGTGTTTCAAATATCAATTCTGGTAAATATGAAATTATTTCTAAAGGTAAATTAATTGAGGTTTTAGCAGCATCATGTGCATTACCATTGTTATTCAAATCAGTTAAAATCAATGGGAACCTTTACGTTGATGGAGGATTATTAAACAATCTTCCTGTTGAACCGCTTCTATTAAATTGTGATAAAGTAATAGGAGTTAGTGTTTGCCCTCATGAAACAAGAGATGATATAAGAGGAATAAGAAACGTAGCTGAAAGATGTATGCAGCTTGCCATTTGGGGTACAATGCAACATCGTTTTAATCAATGTAATGTAGCAATAGAAATTGAAAAGTCCTTTAAGTTTGGAATGTTTGATGTCAAAAAATCTGAGGAACTTTTTGAAATAGGTTATGAAGTTACAATTCAACAAATAAATGAAATAAAGGAAAAACTTAAGAAATAGAAATTATGCAAACAAAAACCATACTAATATGCTTATTTATTTTTAAAAGCCTTATAGGGAGTGGTCAAACCCAAACCCTTAATTATGATTTAAGCGTTGCGGGAAATTCTATAGGTATGTTAACCGCTGTTAAAACGGTTTCAAAAAACACGATAACCTATACTGCAAATAGTTTAGCGACCGTTCATCTATTTGGGGAAACGCAAATATCAACTTCATTAACAGTAGTATCTATGGATGGAATTTTACAATCTAGTCATTACAAGATTGAAAAAAATGGAACACTTAATGATGAATCTACAACCATTCTTAAAAATGGTGTTTATTACATAAATCATAATGGAAAAACATCGCAAATCAATACACCAATAAAATTCTCAACAACGATGTTATATTTTGACGAACCTAAAAAAGTCAGTAGTGTTTTTGCAGAACTAGAAGGAATAAACAAGGATTTTGTAAACCTTGGTTCATCTACTTATCAATTAACAGATCCCAGTAACCACCATACCAATAGTTATACTTATGAGAATGGAATACTGAAAGAAGCTTTAATATCGCATACGTTATTCAATTTTAAGCTTTCACTAAAAAAGTAACTATTAATACTTTTAAGATCGTTTAGCCACCATATCTTTTAATTCTTTGATTTCATTTAAAAGTGTAATGATTTCTTTTTCAGCTTTAATATTTACTATATAATCATTTTCGGCTCGAATTTCTGCCCGTTTTGCCTGAAGGTTTTGACCAACCATTAATAGAGGCATCAAAAATATCTGAATCATATTTGATATAAAAAGCCATAGTACAAAAGCGGGATAAGGATCAAATCGCAAATGGTTAGGTGCAAACATATTCCAACTCAACCATAAAATAGTCCAAGAAAATATAATAAGAAAAAAGCCAATGGTTCCAATTTTATCAGTTATCCATATTGCAAATTTTTCTGAAGCATTAAGTTCATTTTTATAAATATGATTGGTGTTTTTAATTTCCATAATTTTAATTATTAATCATTTTCATTGGTTTTAGAATAGGTTATGGTTCGCTGTGGAAAAGGAATCTCAATACCTTCACCATCAAAACGTTTTTTTATGCTTTGCAATAAATCACACATCATTATATATCCATCACTGGAGTTCTTTGCCCAAGCCCATACTCTTAAATTAACTGAAGATTCTCCCAAAGCTATTACTCTGGCGATTACAACTGGCATATTATTATCAATATCTTCTTGCGAGCGACCATCAATATGTAAAGGGTGATTAGCAACTTCTTCTTTCATAATTTCCAAAGCACGTTCAACATTTGAAGAATATCCTATACCAATGTCAATCATTCTGCAATTCTTTTCCTCGCCGATATGTGCGTTTATGAGAAGTTCACTACTTATTACAGAGTTCGGAATAATGATCCTATTATTCTCAAAATCCCTAATCACTACTTGCCGTAGGTTTATATCTTCTACCGTACCTGTAAAAGAGCCTCTTATAGTTATTCTATCATTGATTCTAAAAGGTTTAAAAATAACAATCAAAATACCACTCATAATGTTACTCAAAGCTTGTTGTGAGGCTAATCCCGCAATTAAAGAAAGTACACCAGCACCGGCAAGTAATGAATGTCCCATTAGTTTAAGTTCGGGAATCTGGACTAGTGCAACAGCAATTCCAATTATATAAATGACTGCGGTGACAATATGATTAATAAACAGGTAGCCCGTTAAGTCTTTATGATGGTCTAAAAGCGATTTTTTCACAAATCGTTTTAAAATCCATTTAAAAATAGTGGCTATCAAGATTGTGATAATAATTATAATCACAATCATAGAAAGTGTTCTGAATTCTGTAAATAGCTTATGTATCATTTTTATTTCAAGTTGTTTATATAATAAGTCTTACCTCACCCAATTCTTCTATTTTATAAGGAAATTTATGTCCTGGCGAGGCAATAAACATAAAGTTAGTGGGTATGTGCCAACGTTTGGAAAGTTCCTTGATTTTTTCGGGGCCAAAAACACCTGGCTCTATAATAAATTCAACATTTATTAATGGATAAGCTCTATCTAAGGTTTCAATATCTTTTTTAAGATTTGGAGCAATAGTTTCGTCTGTATCTAAAACCGTTACAATTTTTACACGTTTTGTAGATTCATTTTCAGAAATGTATAAGAGTACTTTATTTAGAATGGAAATATCATCGTGATTGGTAAAATAGACGAATTGTTGCTTATTAATGGTATCAAGTGCTTTTTTAATTGACTTGTTCAATTTTACGAAAAGCGAATTTTTATCAGGGAAAGCATAGTCGAGAATTTTCAGAAAAACTCTAAAAATAGATGTACGATAAAGCATAAAAAATACAATAACCAATGTTGGTATAAGGTATTCCATAAAAATGGCCAGATAATGAGGGTTTAAAATTACATTACCAACTATGGCGGCTGCAACCGCAATAACACCTATAAATAAACCTAGCCAACTTGACTTTTCAGGTCTTGGCAATCGCGAACGATTGACTTTCAGTAATAGATTTCCAATGCCAAACAAAATCATAACCGACAAAAATGCAATAGTATAAACACCAGCAAGTTTTGCCAAATCACCTTGAGTAATCAATAAAATGGAAACACAAAGCCCGAAAAATAAGATGAAGATTAGATAATTACTTCCTTTTCTTGTTTTCTTCAAAAGTACTTTTGGCAGTATTCTGTCTAAAGCCATACGTTTCATCAATCCGCCCACACCAACAAACGAGGTAAGTACGGCACCACTTAAAACTAATGCTGCATCTATCCCAATTAGTAATGATAACCAATTGCCACTAGCGGTTTTTCCCATTATGGATAAGAGTGCATCTTGGTTATCTACAACAGTAGAAATAGGTATGATGCACAAAGCCAAAAAAGCAATTAGTGGATTAAAAACTGTAACTACTACCCACATATTGCGTAAGGTTTTTGGGAAAACACCTTTTTCCTGTTCTTCCACATAATTGGCAGAGCTTTCAAAGCCGCTAATACCCAACATCGCAGCCGAAAAACCTAAAAACAAAGCAGTAATAATGCCGCCTTTTACTGGTGTGTTAAAATTGGAAAAGAGGGTTTCAGTTCCATTTTCAAATAGAAAAAAGAATGAGAAACTACATAGTATGGTTAATGAAATTAAATGAAATAAAAATATACCAATAGCAACTTTAGACGATTCGCCAATACCTAAAATAACCAACCCCATAAACAGTAAAAGCAACCCTATGGTAACTGGAATTATAGGAATACCATTCCAAATACTATGTGCATATTTTACAGCTTCACTTGCAGAAATTACCGCAGTTGCCATATAAGACAGTACAGTGAGCGACGCAGCTAAAGAAGCGGTAGATTTTTTTGTTGTATTTAATAAAGCGTTATAAGCACCACCATTAAGAGGCAATGCGCCAACCACTTCGCCGTAAATTCTTCTAAAGAAAAAAAGAACCAAAGCGACTACTAACAACGATATCCAAGCATACTGCCCAGCATACACAATCGCCAAAGCTGAAACATATAAACAGGATGAGCTTATATCATTGCCGCAAATTGCTGTGGCTTCAAGTTGATTTAGCTTTTTTGACATTCTTTAAATTTACTAAAGAAATCTTAATTAAATTTGAAGTAAATAATAAGTTTACAATGCCTTTTTTACGATTTGAATCAAATAAAAGCCCTGTTCTTGAGAGTAAAAAGTTTCTCTTGAGAGCTTTTCGATATTTACTTTATGCTATTGTAATGGTTTTCATATCTGTTCTCATCGGTACATTGGGGTATCGTTATTTTGGATTATTAAGTTGGATTGATGCCTTTTATAATTCCTGTATGATTCTCGCTGGTGTTGGTCCAATAGCTCCCATGCCAAATGTTCCTGCAAAGATTTTTGCTTCCTTTTATGCCCTTTTTAGTGGTACTATGTTTTTTAGCGTAATTGCAGTAGTTATGGCGCCAGTTATCCATAGATTTTTACACATTATTAATTCTGATAATACAGAGTAAGCATTTTTTACTTTAGAATATTTTTAGAATCAAACATTAAATTTATTCTTTTAAAATTTTAATGATGAAATTTTTAATAGCAGAAGACGAAATAGAATTGCAACAATCTATCGTCACTTACCTACAACGTGATGACAATATTTGTGAAGTCGCTTCAGATTTTAATGAAGCTTCTGAAAAAGTAGCAATTTACGACTATGATGTTATTGTTTTGGATATCAATCTAATTACTGGAAGTGGATTGGATGTGTTGAAAACTTTAAAAAGGGAAAAGAAAAAAGCTGGAGTCATAATTATTTCAGCAAACAATTCTTTGACAGATAAGTTGGAAGGTTTGGATTTAGGTGCAGACGATTATATTACTAAGCCCTTCCACTTGGCTGAGTTAAATTCACGAATTAAAGCAGTTCTTCGTCGCGGTAAGTACGGCGGTGATGAAATCATTGAATTTAATGAAATTAAAATTGACACCAAATCTCGAACAGCCTTTATTAAAGATAAAGCAATTGCTCTAACAAGAAAAGAATATGATTTATTGGTATTTTTTATTTCTAATAAGGGTCGCGTACTATCAAAAGAAATAATTGCAGAACACCTTTGGGGAGATGATAGTGACTTACTGGATAATTTTGATTTTATTTATGTGCACATAAACAACCTACGTAAAAAACTAACCTTAGAAGGGGCGAAATACATCAAAACTGCCTATGGTAGTGGCTATAAATTTATAGAGGATTAATGAAGGAAAAAAAGATACGGCTCTTTAATAAAACAACTAAAATCTTTCTATTAACAGGATTGATTTTAGCTTTTTTTAGTGCAATTGCTTTGTATTTTTACACGAAATATTTACTTGAAAACGAGGTAGAAGAAGTATTATTCTCTACAGAGGCTAGAGTAGTAGATGCTCTAAAAAAAGACAGAACTTTGTTTTCGTTACCTCCTGTTACTGAGATCAAAAAAATTGAAAATCTTCGTCCTATTGTATTAAAGGACACTATAATCTATGATCCATCTCAAGACGAAATGGAAGTTTTTAGAGAACTTTCTACTTATCGAACTATAAATGGTGAAAATTATCAAATAATAACAAGAAACCTTGTAGTAGAATCAAAAGAAATATTGTTAGCCATAGTAATTTCAAATATCATCATTTTTTTGCTCGCTTTTTTATTCTTATTTTATTATAATACTACTAAAAACCTTCAACTATGGTATCCATTTTTTAAAAATTTGGAGGAAATGAAAAAGTTTTCCTTATCGTCCATGGAACCACTTAATTTACTAGATAGTGATGTGTTGGAATTTTCCGAATTAAAAAAAGAAATTACCTCTTTAACCAATAAGGTTCGGCAAGACTATAATCATTTAAAACAATTTACAGAAAATGTATCTCATGAATTACAAACGCCCTTGGCAATAATTCAAGCTAAAATAGATAATATCATCAATGAACATGATATAAACGAAAAACAATTTGAGCAAGTTTCATCTATCCAAAAGGATATACAGCGTTTAAAGCAGTTAAACAATAGAATTACTATTCTTACTAAAATTGATAATGACCAATTTGTTAAAATTGAAAATGTAAATATTTCGAGCCTGATTGATGAAAAAATTAAAAACTTTAGAGAATTAGAAATTGATAATATTTTTCATATTTCTGAAAAACAATTAGTTGTTTCAATAGATCCTTTTCTGGCAGATATTTTAATTAATAATTTAATTTCTAACGCAATTAAGTATTCACCAAAGCATTTAAAAATTACAGCTACTTCAAAGGAGAATAGTTTAAAAATTTCCAATTATGGAACTAAGGCCTTACTTCATCCAGAAATGCTATTTCTTCGCTTGTATAGAGAGAATGAAATGATTCAATCTTCTGGTTTAGGTCTTGCGATAGTAAAGAAAATATGCGATTATTATAATTTCGATGTTGCCTATGATTTTAAAAATCAGCAGCATATATTCAAAATAAATTTTGGAAAGCATCTTTAGAATTACTTAAAAAATTCTTTAGATTTCTAATATATATTTACACAAAAATGTAATTATTGAAAGTTGCAACTCATCTATTAATCCTTTTTGTCATAACTTTTTATTCTGCTTGTAAGCGGTTGCCAGACCCTCCTCAATTGGTAACAAAGGCTTTTAATGAAAAGTTTCCTCACGCCACAAAAGTGAATTGGGCTATTGAAAATGAATGCTGTTGGAAAGCTAAATTTGTTAATAATAACCGACAACATGTGGCAAGGTTTAATCTTAATGGAAACTGGTTAGAAACAAAAGTTCCTCTAAATAAAAGTGAAATTCCAAGTTTAGTAGTTGATAAGGCTTTAGGCTTATATCCTAAATATAATATAAAAAAAATTCAAATTTCTGAAAATAGAAAACGAGGGTTTGCTTTTGAGGTAATTTTAATGAATGAAGATTCCATTACTGAAATAGCCATCGACCGAAAAGGATACCTAATTGAGGAACAAAAAATAATTAGAAAGGAGTAGTAGGGTTATAATGTTAATTATGATTTTGGACATTAATTTATAATTGCTTTAGAATTACTTAAAAAATTCTTTAAAATTAGAAAGTACATTTACTCTAGATATTAATTTAAAAACAAAAAAAGATGAAATCATTAAAAATAATATTGGGTGTTTTTTTAGCCACAATAATTGTAGCTTTTGCTTCAGTTGGGGATAAAGCACCCCAAAAAGTAAAAGAGGCCTTTGCAATGAAATTTCCAACTGTTACAAAAGTAAAATGGGAAAAAGAAAACGCTTCAGAATGGGAAGCTGAATTTAAAATAGGTAAGGTTGAGTATTCTGCCAACTTTCTTGAAGATGGTACATGGCAAGAAACCGAGCATGAAGTGGATGAGACAGATGTTCCTCAAAATGTGTTGCAGTCCATAAAAGATGGATTTCCAGGTTTTGAAATAGAAGAAGTAGAAATTTCAGAATCAACCAAAGGTATTTTTTATGAATTTGAGATTGAAAAGGGAGAATCCGAAATGGAGGTAGTCGTTGCCTTATCCGGAGAAGTTATTAAACAAGAAGTTAAAGTTGACAAAAATGATTAATTAAGTTTCATAGGTTGGTGTTAATTTAAAAACTCGTAATGTTTCGCCACATTACGGGTTTTTTTATTTCTGAAAGCTAATACACTTAGAATTGCTTTAGATTTTCTTCAATTTCAAATAAGAATTGGATTTTACATTTGGGTATATGTCAATTGCAATAAATTAAATATACCAGCATGAATTCCAAAGTTTCAATTATTTCGGTTTTATCATTTATAGTTATATCGTGTAGTCCAAAACCATCCAAAATAGTTTTAAAGACCTTCGAGAATAAATTCCCCTATGCAAAGGATGTGAGTTGGAAAAAGGAGTATAATGGAATGTGGGAAGCCTCTTTTTATTTAAAGAAATTCTATTATTTGACAGTAACCTATTCTTCATCGGGAACCTGGGTTTCTACTGAAAAAGAGGTATTTGAAGAGGATATACCTCTTAAACTACTCACCACTTTAAATAAAAAATATCCAAATTATTTTCTTATTAGGTCCTTTAAAAAAACCAAAATAGATGGTGTTGAATATGAATTTGAATTAGAGAAAGACGGCAAAATACTAGTATTAATTAACACAAACAATGATGGATTAATAGATACAAAAAAACTGTGTTCACATCTTGAAGGGGATTTTATAATTGAAAATGATTAATTAATATTTCAAAAACAATATGGATTTCTTATCAAATAATGATGCCTTATTACAACTATCCATTTATGGAGGTACTTTACTGCTGTTTTGGGTTTTAGAAGTATTTATCTCAAGCCAAAAATGGAATTTAAAAGTACTACATACCTCATTAAATGCTAAGTTTTTAGTTTTTGTACTACCTGTTCAAATTATTTTATCGCTTCTTGTCTTTTATGTTTCAAGCTGGACAGAAGTTACAAAATGGGGATTAATGTATTTCTTGCCTATAAAGGTAAATTCTATACTGTTCTTTATAGTTGCATTTATTATTCTGGATTTCTTTGACTATATGTATCATTTTATGATGCATAAAACACCTTTCTTCTGGCGTTTTCATCAGGTGCATCATAGCGATATGGAGGTAGATATTACAACAACTATTAGAGAGCATCCTGGAGAAACGTTTGCTAGAGTCAGTTTTTCGATTATTGCAATTGTTATAGTTGGTGCATCGCCTTGGGTGTTAATTGTTAAACAATTTATTCAAAGTGTCTCTAATTTGTTGTCACATACCACTTTAAAGCTTCCGGATAAACTAAATAACATTGTCTCATTAGTGTTTGTAACACCTAACACGCATCACATTCATCACCATTATGAGTTGCCATTTACAGATAGTAATTATGGCGATGTCCTTACCATTTGGGATCGTTTGTTTTCAACGTTTTCAAAAATGGAGCAATCAGAAATTATTTATGGTGTAGATACACATATGGATGAATTGCAAAATAAAGATTTTAAAAATTTGATTGCACGTCCATTTTTAGAAACTAACAGTAAAGACATTAAAGATGTTAACGTGATACAACTTAACGCAACTGAAGATTATTATGAAAATTAGACTATTTATCTTAGTTCTAATTCTGGGAGTTAATATGATACAAGCACAAACTCGTGTTTCAGGCAAATTACTAGACCAGAAGAAAGAGCCCGTTGTGTTTGCCGACATTTATTTTTCTGGGTCTTCTGTAGGGACAACATCAAATGAAGCGGGAGAATTTGTTTTAGAATCGGAAAATAATTTTTCAGAAGTAACGGTAAGTTATGTCGGTTATGAAACCTTACTTATTCCCTTAACTAAAAAAGAAACATTAAACTTAACCATTAACATTAAAGAAGAATCTACCTCATTAGACGAAGTTTTAATTGTAGGAAAGCCCAAGAAAAGATTTTCAAAAAAAGAAAATCCTGCCTATAGAATACTGAAAAAAATATGGGAAAACAAAAAGAAGAACGGCGTTAAATTAGCAAAATCCTACCAGTACGATAAGTACACCACCACAGAGTTAGGTTTTGATAATATGGATAGTCTTTTTCTTAAAAAGGTTTTAAAGGACAATTACGATAATTTTTCATCAAAAATGACAACCAATGAAGATAATGGTCAATTTTACATTCCCATACATCTCACTGAGAAAGCAGAAGTGATTTATGGAGACAACATATCTGGAAAAGAACGAGTAGTTGTTGAAGCTCAAAGAGAAAATGGAATAGAACAACAAGGAAAAATATTAGAGCGCGTTGCAGCTGTTTTTACAGAAATAGATGTTTATGAAAACGATATTTCTATTTTAAACAAAAACTTTGTAAGCCCAATTTCTACTGAAGGTTTTGGTACCTACGATTATGTTTTGTCTGATAGTACAGTGGTTGATAATAAAAAATTCTATACTATTTATTTTTTCCCAAGATCAGATGGCGATTTTGCCTTTAAAGGCAGTATGACCATTGCAGATGAAAGCTTTGCAGTGGTAGATATAGAGATGACTACTTTAAAGGATATGAACCTAAATTTTGTTCGAAACTTTCAAATAAATAAAACGTTTACCATTGAAAACGATAGTATTTATTTGCCCAAAATAAATGAATACAAAGGTGATTTTACATTACTCACAAAAGATAATGAAGAAAAAGGAGTCTATGTAAATCGTAAAGAAACCTTTACAGACTATAAATTTAATAAGCCAAAAGACTCTAAATTTTATGATGCTGTACAAGTTCAAGTTGAGGCGAATCAATTTCAAAAAAATGACACATATTGGGATAAAAAACAAGATGAAGCCACTCAAATAGTCTATAATGTAGTAGATAAGGTTAAAGACAGCAAAAAAATGAAATCTTTAACTGGAACAATTTATGTTTTATCCGATGGTTATATTACCGCTTTTAAAGGATTGCAATTAGGAAGCATTTGGGCTACTACAGCACGAAACGATGTTGAAGGTTTAAGAGCCAGAATGGGTTTTAGAACTTTTAAAACAGACGACGACCCATTGCGAGTAGAAGGGTTTTTAGCCTATGGTTTTAAAGACAACAAACTTAAATATGGTTTAGAGGCAAGGTATCTGCTATCTAATAATCCAAGAACAACATTGAGTGCTGCTTATTTAAATGATAATGAGCAAATGGGATTGATTCAATTTAATGGTACACATCTAATACCAGAAGCAGATAAGGGCTCAAAAGCACTATTTAATAGAGGTGCAAATTTCTTTTTATCTCATATTCAAAAAAGTATGGTGAGATTTGAATGGGAAGCAAAGAAAAATTTACATTTTGGTCTTACTGCGTCGCATAACAAAATAGAGTCTGCAGCACCAGATTTGTTTTCATTAAATTATTTAGACAAAACAACAAACACCATAAAATCTAAAACTACAGATGTTACTACAGATTTGTACTTGAGTTTTACACCAGGACGTGAAGTGTCTGGATTTGGGGTAGATGAAAAAGTAGGTATTAAATTGCATCCTTCTCTGTTATTAAATTACAGACGTGGTTATAAAAATGTGCTTGGTGGTGATTTTGATTATAACCGCATTCAAATGCTATATAATCATCCTATATCTCTAGGAAAATTTGGTGTTTTTGATGCCACACTTGGTGCTGGCAAAACTTTTGAAGCAGTTCCACTGTCCATTTTAACCGCGGTATCGTCTAACCAAACCTACTTTTTGGTGCCAAATACATTTGCGCTTTTAGATTATTACGACTTTGTTGCAGACACCTATTTTGAAGGTCATTTGGAACACCATTTTAACGGCTTGTTGTTAAATAGAATACCATTGTTAAAAGAATTAAAACTTCGTAGTTTGTTAACTTTTCGTGGGGTTTATGGCACTATATCTGACCAAAGCAAGGACATTAACAGATCTTCCATTATTTATACTGCGCCTTCTGCAAAACCATACTATGAATATGGTTTTGGATTTGAAAATATAGGTATAGGCAATGTAAGACCATTTCGAGTAGATTTTATCTGGAGAAGCGATTTCCAGAATTTTAATGGACCAGTCAATCCAAAATTTGGTATTAGAGTAGGGATTAAAACTATTTTTTAATCCAACAGAACCATGGTAAAATCAATAAAGGGATTTCTAACAATACATTGTTCCATAATGCCATTCTTATAAATATAGTCGTCTTTGCTATTATTATTTGGATTAGTTAACTTAAATGAATATTTGTTTATGGATTTAATGGTCTTAAAATGTCCTTCAACTTCTTCAAAGTACACACTATTATGCTTGGGGATTTCAAAAGGTAACAAAATAGTGCTTAACCTTATGCCTTCATTTATTTCGGTGGTTTTTCCATCGTGATTAAAAATATATTTACCGCCTTTAATTACTATGGTTGCAAACTCTTTTAACTTGTTATTTTTATAGAATTTGTAATCACTAGAGAGTAAACTGTCGTTCTTGTACACTGTGGTCATTCTGGTTTTTATATTGGTGTCGATAATAAAGCTTAACGTTGCATCGGTATTAGATGTATAGGTTATTGTATTGCCATCTATAGTTTTAGAAGTTTTTACGGTGCCAATAGATTTGTCTGAAACAATTAAGTCGTAAGTTAAGGCTGTAGTTTGACAATTAGCTTTAAACAGCGTCATTAAAAAAACGAGAATTGTAATTTGTCCTGTTTTCATACCTTCATTGAGTATTAAAGTAATAAAGGCCTTCAAAAATAGAAGACCTTTAAGTATTTTAAATGCGGTTAAGGCTTATTCTAAATTTTAATCGCCATCACCATCACCATCATCATCGCCATTACCAGTTTCTAAAAAATTACCATTGGAATCAAAATGTAATTCCAATCCAGTATTTAAAGTAACTTCATAGTTACCATCACTTTCAACTTTTGCTTGCATAATGGTTTCATTTGGGTAGTTAGTACTAATATAGTCTAGCACTATTTGTGGTAATGTAGAAGGATCAATAACCTGGTCATCATCTTCATTTTCATCTTCATTTTCATTTCCATTATTGTCATCCTCATCAACACCAACACCTAGAAAAGTGCCATTGCCGTCAAATACTAAAACAGTATCGTCATCAAGTTCTATTTCGTAATTACCATTATTTTCTAACTCTGCTTCAGTAATGGTGTTATTTGGGTAGTTCACCAGGACATAATCCAAAATATTTTGGGGTAGATCTGCAGGATCAATGTGCGTATCACCGTAATCATCACCACTATCATCATCAATACCTAAAAAATCCCCATTGGTATCAAAAATCAGTTCGATCCCACTGCTTAATGTAACTTCATAATTACCGTTATCTTCAATTTCTGAAGCCGAAATAGTCTCATCGGGATAATTAGTAGCAATATAATCTAAAACGACTTGCGGTAATGTGGCAACATTAATTGAGTTATCCGATCGGGATGCCACTAAATTGGCATTTGTTGGACCATCTGTTGTTGAAGTAGAATTGTCTTTGGAGCAAGAAACTATGCTTGCTGTCGCTAATAATAAGAGTAGCGTTGTTTTAATTGTTTTCATAACTCTTTATTTTTATTGAACTTTAATTTTTATTAAACTTTATTTTTAATTGACCTTTAATTTTGCTCCATGCATTTTTAAATTAGAGTTAAAGTGTAGAGTTGTTCAATAAATAGAAAGTAGTTTTAAAATTAATAATGCTATAATAATACACAATTCTAAAGAAAAGTTTAAGCAAATCTAAAGTTATAATGAACATTACTACAACACGATAGAATATTTTTTAAGTATCATTCCTGAAATTTTACTTTCTTTAACTTTTCTTTAGAAACACCTTATATTTTTGATTGTAAATTACTGAATGAAATAGTGATTTACATTTAATTTCTGAAAAAAAATATGATTACGGGGTCAAGATTAATATTAATTTTTTTTTTTATGTTTTACTTTATTTTCTATTGGTCAAGACACAAGTGAAACAAAACCTCAAGTAGGAACAACACAAAAAATTGGTGATATAGCTCTCTTTGCATTACCTATCGCCACTGTAAGTACTTCATTAATTATAGGTGACAATGAAGGAGCGTGGCAATTTACCAAAGGACTAATTCTTACGGAGGCGGTTACCTATGGGTTAAAATTGAGTATCAATAAGCAACGTCCAGATATGAGTAATGACAACTCATTTCCTTCCGGTCATACTTCTACAGTATTTCATAGCGCAGGATATATCCATAGACGTTATGGATTTAAATATAGTATTCCAGCTTATGCTCTTGCAGGATTTACAGCAGCGAGTAGAATTGACTCGAATAAGCATGATATACTTGATGTTTTTGCCGGTGCGATTATTGGACTTGGGGCAAATTTTCTATTTACTACAGAACAGGAACAAAAACAAATGGAAATTAGCTTTAATAGTAATAACGGAACCTATTTAATTGGTTTTTCATATAAATTTTAATAAGCACTTTACGTGATAAAAAAAGTTTACCTATTATTTGTTTTATTGCCTATCATCGCAATAGGGCAAGATATGGATTCAGCTTCTGAAATAAGAAGAGAAACTAGTTTGGAAGTTTTTGGAGACTATGCACAGCATGCACCTGCATTAACATCTTTAATAATGATTATTGCAAAAAAAGATAAAAAAGGGTTTTGGCAATTTGCAAAATCTTATGGTTTAACTTTAGGAGTAACCTATGCTTTAAAATATACTATTAATAAACCAAGGCCAGAAGGGGCGACAGATGGACATGCATTTCCATCAGGGCATACTTCAGTAGCATTTTCGGGAGCATCCTTTTTGCAAAGACGATATGGCTGGGAATATGGAATACCGGCCTATGCGATAGCGGGATTGGTAGCATATTCTCGAATAGAAGGTGTTAATGATAGACATGATGGATGGGATGTTTTAGGAGGAATCATTGTGGGAATTGGGAGTACATATTTGTTTACAACACAATACTCCAAAGAAAAAATAAAATTATCGTTTTATTCCAAAAATAAGACATACGTCCTTGGTATTAATTATGTCTTTTAATAAATTAAAGTTTGCGACTTCCAAGAAGATAGGGAAATGGACTACTTTATAAGACTTAATAGCTCAATACTTTTAGATAATTCTGTCATTTTAGGTCTTGATTCAAAAATAGATGATATTGTGAAAATGATAGAAGATAATTTGCACGTTATGGCTATTTAAATTGAAAAGTTGATTGAACAAATTCGATTTTGGACGTTTTTGATACCATTTCTGGCAAGTTGGGTAGAAATGAAATTGGTGTGTTTGAGAAAGTAAATGGTAGTGATGACAGCAGTTTTGATTCATTAAAGTAGTTTTTGAAAAAGAAAGTAACGTGAAAATCTGTAATTCAAGAATTACAGAAAAACCACTAGTTGGTTGGTAACGTCATAAAACGGGCTTTTTCCAAAAGCATCATTTTCCATATTCTTGATAGGAAGAAGATTCCCTTTAATTAATGATTTTAATTCATTAATATCTCCTTTGGTAGCGGGTTTTTTAGATTCAGGAGTGGCTATATTTTTAATTAAATCAACTGCTGTATGACCTATCGCTGCATTGCTTATTCCAGCAAAAGATATTTTCTCCTTTCGATTTTTTTGAGATGAATGCTTTTTCTTTTTAAGGGCCTTCTTCTTTTTTTTCTTAGGCATCTCTTGCTTTAATTGCCAATGTCTACTTCGGCAGGTATTGCTGCAAAACTTTTGTACGCCCCGTCTTCTAGGAATATAATCTGCACCACATTGAATACATTCTTCCATAGCTTTTTAATTTATACGTAAAATAAACGTTTAATTTACGCATAAATTATGAAGTACTGTCAAAATTGAAGTATTTTTTTAATAACTCGGTTTCTGCCTCATCTTCAGTAATTAAAGGCTTTTCACTAATCTTTTTAGAAGTGTTTGGGGTCGTTGCATCAACCAATGGATAGGTTGGGGGGGTGCGGTGAGTTTTTAGTTGATCTGAAATCTTTTTAAAATGCCTTTCCAAAAGGTCCTCAGTACATACCTTTATTTCAATCACTTCATTATGGATTTTGGGAAATGCTTTGCTTAGAGAATCTTGGTGGTTTTTAAAATGTAGAAACTGCCAATGAAAAACTCCTTTTATACTTTCATCTTTAGAGGTTAAAAGATGTAAGTTTTCATGCATCCATTTGGCAACAAAAAAGAGGGAATCAACAAAGTTTAAATACTCTTCAAAAATATATTCAAATTGAGGCTCTGAAACCTTAGATTTTTTTTTCAGTAGTTTGTAGATATTCTGTTCTATAAAAAATCCTTTTTGTAAAATTTGTAAATTATCTCGTTCACTAGAATATTCGATGATTCCGTTTTTTTTTATCTAATACATATATTTTATCTAAAACGTTATACTCATTTAAAAACTCAAATTTTTCTACAATTTGTTTGCTTATTTCACCTTCAGGTATATAAAAGTAGAACTCCAACAATAGACGCTGAGCTAGTTCATAATAAAATTTTTGAAGTTTTTCTGCACTCATTACAGTTTAAAATTATGTGAATAATCATCTGGCAACTCGGCATCAATATCTCGCAAGTATTTTTCCAAAGCTGTCATTGAGGTGTGCCCAGTTATTTGCATCAGCTTACTCTTGGCCTGAAAAGGAGAAGATTCCGCTACAAAAGCTCGATACAATTCTGTAATAAAGGTATGTCTAAAGCTATATAGTCCATAATTTTTACCAAATCCGAAGTGATCTTTTACTACCTTTTTAAATCGTTTGCTAAAATAATCTCTTTTGTTTGTTTCGTCACTATCCCAATAATCACCTATTTGATTAGGTGTAAATAGTGAATATTCCTTATCCATTTTTGACAAATCTGGCAACTCATTCCATAGTATTTCGGGAATGATTTTTGTTTTTAAAGGGCTATTCTTTGCTTTAAACTGTAAGGTTTTTTCTTCAAGGTTGATGTCTTTTATTTTGAGCCTACATACTTCAATAGGTCTAAGAAATCCATAGGAAATAAACTTTATATATAGTAGTAATATTGGGTCGTTTTCTTTTAAAAAGTTAAAAATGGATTCTTGTTCTTTTTTCGAATAGGATTTATTTCTCTCTGGTTTGTTTTTCAGAACAGGAATCTTCTTCATTAAATTAACCTCCAGGATTTCGTTATCCTCAAGTACCTGCATGATACTGCTAAGGTCTGCCCGATAGTTGTTCCTGTTTCTTGGGGATGTTTTCTCCAAAATATGATTCAAAAATGCTAAAGTTTCTTTTTTACTTAAATCTTCGATGGTTTTGATTTTGGGGTGGTGTTTTTTTAACCAAGCTAAAAAGATGGTAGCTTTACCTTCATAATCCTTTAATGTTCTTGCACTAATGAGTTTTTCTTTCCATTTTAAACCCATTTCAAAAGCCTCTTTGATGGGCGTTTTTAGCTCGTCAACTTTTTGTTTAGATTCCTTTACTTCTTCGTGTTCAATTTTTACTTGGGGTGTTGCTATTGTTGAACTATTAACTGAAGATAGTTTTTTGGATTGTAGCCTTACGTATAATTTTGTGTTATCAGAGTATGGGTCATAGCCATCTTTAAGCAACCTTAGAAGCACTTTTCTGTAAGTAGTAAGGACTTCCATTCTTTCTTCTTTAGTATGAAATGTATTTGCAATTCCATAGAAAGGAGTCATGCGTTTGAGTTTTCCACTATTAGGTTCGCGAAATGAAAAATAGACGTACCACCGCTTCTTTAAGTTCCCCTTAGCGGTATAGATTTTTGGACTTGAAAATTTTTTCTTTTGAGACAAATCGTATGCACTTTCGTATGCACTATCGTATGCAAAAGTAAGTAATTCATTAATTGTAGACATAAAAAAACGGTTTAGGGAAAACCTAAACCGCTGTTTTTAAACACATTTGCATTTGTAGCGAGATCGAGACTTGAACTCGAGACCTCCGGGTTATGAATCCGACGCTCTAACCACCTGAGCTACCTCGCCAAATCGGGTGCAAATATAGAAACAAAAATAACCACCGCAAACACAAAACTCCATTTTTAGCTTTTTTTTGAATTAGAAAAAAATTAAAAATTTCTCGTTCTCACTTTTGCAGTTTGGAATTAATATCTATATTGGGCAACAGCTAATACCAATCTATGAATGATAAAGTAAAATACGAAATGGAGTTTCCTATACATGTGTCTCCATCCTTATTATACCAATATATATCTACGCCTTCTGGAATGAGCGAATGGTACGCAGATAATGTAAACTCAAGAGGCGAATTTTTCACTTTTATATGGGAAGGAAGTGAAGAAAAAGCACGACTATTAGGAAAAAAAAGTGGGGAACGCATCAAATTTAAATGGGTAGATGATGAAGAAACCGATTATTATTTTGAGTTACGTATTCAAGTGGATGAAATAACAAAAGATGTTTCCTTAATGGTTACCGATTTTGCCGAAGAAGATGAAATTGATGAGGGAAAAATGCTTTGGGAAAATATGATTTCTAACTTAAAACAAATTTTAGGATCGGCTTAAAAACCGAATCCATTATCTTTGCACCGTCCCAAAAAAGGGCGGTTTTTTTATGCTAAATATAAACGGAACACTAATTTCAAATCCCGAAGCCAATTTAAGTTTTCAAAATAGGGGACTGCATTATGGCGATGCTGTCTTCGAAACCATTAAAATATCGGCAGGAAAGATATTATTTTGGGAAGATCATTATTTCCGACTTATGGCTTCCATGCGAATAATGCGTATGGAGATTCCTATGGATTTTACGTTGGAGCAACTGGAAGAGCAAATTTTGGTAACGGTAAATGCTTCCGAAAAATCGAATGCATATCGTGTAAAAATGATAGTATGGAGAGGCTATGGAGGAAAATACTTACCTACAAGTAAATCCATTGAATATGCTATAGAAACCGAAATATTGGTGCACCCTTTTTATATTTTAAATGAATCTATGTATGAAGTAGAACTTTTCAAGGATCATTATATAAATTCTGGATTACTGTCGACCATAAAATCTTCAAATAGAGCTATTAATGTTTTGGGAAGTATCTATGCCGAAGAAAATGATTATCAAAATGGTTTGCTTCTCAACGAACATAAACAAGTGGTAGAGGCTTTAAACGGAAACCTGTTTTTAGTAAAAGGGTATACCATTAAAACCCCGCCTTTAACAGATGGTTGTTTAAACGGAATTGTTCGGAAAAAAGTGATGGAAATACTTCAAAACGTACCAGACTATATTTTGGAAGAAGCTTCCATTTCTCCTTTTGAGCTTCAAAAGGCAGACGAACTGTGGGTTACAAATACTATTTTGGGAATTCAGCCCATTTCAAAGTATAGGAAAAAGGAATATACAAATTCAGTTGCTAAAGAACTTCTTGCAAAACTGAATGCGAAAGCAAGATTAGGTTAATTATAGGTTGGATTTTCAGGCGCATTGGACCAAAGTAGGTAATCGCCTCCAAATTCAATCATTTTTTCTTTCCAGAAGTTTTCAGAAGGTTTTCCAATGATGGCATTTTTATGTTCGTTGGCGGTAACAAGCCAACTATTCAGTTTTAGTTCTTCATCAAGTTGATCGCTAGACCATCCAGAATACCCTAAGAAAAATTGAATTTGATCTTCGTGGAGAACATTGTCGTTAAGCATATCGAGAATGGTGTTAAAGTCACCACCCCAATAAATTCCGCTAGCAATTTCAGTGCTATTGGGTATTAAATCTGGAACTTTATGAATAAAATACAAATTATCCTGTTCTACAGGACCACCATTATAGACTTTTAAGGAGGAATTTACCTCTGGAATAAAATCACGAAGACAATATTTTAATGGCTTATTAAGAATAAATCCTACAGAACCAGTTTGATTGTGTTCAGCCAAAAGTACCACAGACCTATTAAAGGAAACATCACCTATAATAGAGGGTTCTGCTATGAGAAGTACACCCTTATCTGGTTTTAGGCTGGTCATGATTATGTGTTTAGTAAATTAAAGCTAAGGATTAAATATTTAAAATCCAACAGTTTTTTGAACTCTCGTCATTCGAAAAAAAATAAGCCCTGCTAATTTAGCAGGGCTTACACTAAGTTTGTTAACTAGTTTTAAACTAGTTTACGCTTTTAGCAAGGTCTGAACCAGCTTTGAATTTTACTACTTTTTTAGCAGCAATTTTGATAGTTTTTCCAGTTTGTGGGTTTCTTCCTTCTCTAGCTGCTCTTTTAGATACAGACCAAGAACCAAAACCTACAAGAGATACTCTGTTTCCTTTTTTAAGAGATTTTTCTACGTTTCCTAAGAAAGACTCTAGTGCTTTTTTTGCTGCTGCTTTTGTAACGCCAGCATCTGCTGCCATAGCGTCGATTAAATCTGATTTGTTCATAGTTTACTTATTAAATTAAAATTGTTTGGTTAAACATTAAATTTTGCTCTACAAATTTAACGGGATTATCGGTTCACGCAAGTAATGACGCACTAAATCACGTTTTTTGTTAATAACTTAAATGGTTTGTTAATAAACATGACCCAATTTTGACGATTTTTAATGAAATGAGCAATATCAAGGCTTTAGACGAAATGCGCTTCTTTTTTAAATTGAAAGCCATTTAGCAATTCATGAGCTTTCATTTTTTTCTTTCCGGGAAGTTGTAATTCTTCAATAAATACATACCCATCTTCAACGGCTACTTTTATTTCTTTTTTTGAAGTAATAATGACTCCATTTTCAATATAATGTTCGTCCTTAATTATAGTAGTTGCAAAAATTTTTACTTTGTGAGGATCATCATCTCCGTTTTTTAGAAGGGTCCAAGCAGTAGGGTAGGGAGAGAGTCCTCTAATAAAGCAATCGATATGCGCTAAGGGTGCGTTCCATTGGATGCGTGTATTTTCTGAAGTTAGTTTGGGAGCTTCTTTAAACACTTCAGACTTGGGTTGAAGTTTTGGTGTGGCTTTGTCTTTTTCAATTAGTTTTACAGTTTTAATAACCAAGTCACTTCCAACTTCCATCAAGGTGTCGTGGAGCGTTTCAAATGTTTCGTCTTCTTTAATTTTTACTTTTTCCGAAGCTATGATGGCGCCAGTATCAATTTTTTCATCTATAAAAAAGGTCGTGACTCCTGTTTCTTTTTCACCATTAATAATAGCCCAATTAATGGGTGCGGCTCCTCGATATTGGGGTAGAAGCGATGCATGTAAGTTAAATGTGCCAAATTCTGGCATTTGCCAAACGACTTTGGGTAACATTCTAAAAGCTACTACAATTTGAAGATTTGCATCTAATGCTTTTAATTCTTCTAGAAACACTTCATCTTTTAAATTTGTGGGTTGTAAAAGCGGAATATTTCGAGAAATAGCATATTCCTTTACTGCAGATTGGGAAACTTTTCGTCCCCTGCCAGCGGGCCTGTCGGGTGCAGTAATAACGCCAACTACATTGCAGTTTTCATCTATCAATTTTTTTAAAACGCCTACTGCAAATTGGGGAGTACCCATAAACACAATTCTTAAATCTCTCATTGGGTATAAAAATATTGATTGATGGCGTTGAGTTTTATTATTTTTTTGTCCAGAAGAAGCTGTAGTGTTCTTAAAACTTCATCTTCAGCAAAGGTAAGATTTTCTAAAAGAGTTCGAGAGTCCATAGGTTCGATTCGTAATAATGCAATAATTTTTTCTGAAATGATTTCGACCCCTGCCTTTAAATTTCCAGTCCGTTTTTCTTTACATACAGAGCAAATGCCACATTCTTTTGCCGAGTCTTCACCAAAATAATGTAAAAGCTGAACTGATTTACATGTTTTGGTGTCCTTTATATACTGCAGTATAGAAGCAACCTGATTTTTTTTCTTCTCATTCAGTGAGGTAATTTCTCTGCTGAATGGATTTAAGGTGCGTTCATCTTCCCTGGGGACTAAGAATGTAATATTGGCATCTGTTTCGTATAGTTTTAAATCGACCAATTGTTGTTGTTCCATCTCTTTTAACACGGAAATAATAGCATCAATTTCCAACCCAGATTTATTTGAAACCAAATCGAGGTTAATATTATTAGGAGAATCAAAAATACCCCCATAAATACGTAGAATGGTTTTTCCAACCACCGAAAATGAAAGGTTGTTTTCAAATTCTTTTAATAGCTGCGCCGAAGGCACTAAAAACTGAATTTTTGATCTGCGTCCAAATTGTTTTGAAAGCTGAATAATTCCTAGTCTGTCTAAAGTGTTTAAACCGTTGAAGGTAAGTAAGGTGTTTAGTTTATAGGTTTCACAAAATTGTGCAAAATTGAAATTATGCTCCGTAAACTCTCCTTCGCCATACGGAATCTGAAAATAATTGTTTAACGTGCGGTATAGTTTCTTGATTTCTTTAAAGACAGGAAGCGTATCAATAAATTGCTTTTTTAATAGCAGTTTGTCATTTTCTTCATATAAAATAATGGCTGAAGCATCTTTACCATCTCTTCCAGCACGCCCAGCTTCTTGAAAATAACTTTCTAAACTTTCTGGAAGTTGCACGTGAACAACAAACCGAACATTAGGTTGATCAATGCCCATACCAAAAGCATTCGTTGCTACCACAGTACTTACCTTATAATTCTTCCAATTTTTTAATCGGTCTTTTTTGTCTTTTGGAGACAGTCCTCCGTGGTAAAATGTAGCTGTTATCCCTTCGCTTTGTAATCTGTTTGCAAACATTTCTGCCTGATTTCGGCTTCGTACATATACAATGGCAGATTCTGTATTTCTTTTTAGTAATTCCTTTAAACGATATAGTTTGTCTGATTCTTTTTTAACTTGATAAGAAATATTAGGTCTTGCAAAGGACTCCTTAAACACAGCAGGTGCTTCCAATTTTAACTGCGTCATAGTATCTGCAAGGACCTCTTGTGTGGCTGTTGCAGTTAACGCAATAATAGGCACATATGGATGTAGCTCTCTTAGGATTGAAATGTTTAAATAGGAGGGTCTAAAGTCATTTCCCCATTGCGAAATACAATGTGCTTCATCGATGGCAATGAGATTTACATTCATTTTTTGAATTGCCATTTGCACCTGTTCTTGCTGAAGACGTTCTGGCGATAGATATAAAAACTTATAGTTCCCAAAAAGCGCATTATCTAGTTGCGCGGTGAGTTGGTCTCCGGAGATTCCGCCTGTTATTGCCATAGCCTTGATGTCATTATTCATTAAAGACTGTACTTGATCTGTCATTAATGCCACAAGAGGAGAAACTACGATGCAAATACCTTCCATCACCATAGCAGGAATTTGAAAACAAATAGATTTTCCTCCGCCGGTTGGAAGTAGAGCAAAGGTATCCTTGCCTTGTAAAACACTATCAATAATCTCTTTTTGAGAAGCTCTAAAACTGGAAAATCTCCAATATTTCTCTAATATGTTTAAGGGAGAATTCAAAATAGGGTTTTCAGCTTTTTCAGAATAAAATCGCATCGATATTCGATGCTTCCAACTGGGACATGGTACACTTCATAGCCATAGTTTTGGTATCCTTGATGTAGGTATTCAAAAATTTTTTCGGCTTGATCAAAAGATTCGTATCGCTCATTATCTTGTATATAGATATCCTCCCAGGGTGGAAGTAAGAAAATGGCATCGTACCGATTTTTTAAACACGTTTTTGAAAAATAAGAAGGATAGTTTGTCCCTAAATAATCCATATATGCTGTTACGTCCGGAAGTCCTCGGTCGTAAAAAACAAAATTTTCATCTGTCGTTTTTAACTCTTCAAATTGTTGCAATCGTCCATTTAATAAATGCTCACTAAAAAGAATAGGATCTTCAAGAAATAACTGGTCAATACCTTCGGCTTGTGCTTTTTTAATGACCGCTCGTGAAACTTCAGGAAGGCAGTTGTAGCCTTTCTTTTCTAAGAAATTAATAAGCGAGGTTTTTCCTGACCCAGGACCGCCTGTTATGACAATTCTTTTTGATTTCAACCGTTACAATTTTATGCAAAGTTAGTTACTATTGCAGACTTACGCTATCTTTGCCAAAAGAACCTATTTTATAATGACTGAAGAAGAAAAAACCAAAGATTTTTACGATAGATTACGAGAGCAGTTAGAGAATGACACTACTTGGCCTACGGATTACCTTTTCAAATTTATAGTACCTGCAAGTTTAGAAAAAATCGCAGAAATTGAAGCTGTTTTCGACAGCATGGGTGCAAAAATACAAACGAGAGATTCTTCAAAAGGTACTTATACGAGCATTTCTGTTAAGGTTCACCTGGAATCCCCAGACGCTGTCATTGAAAAATATTTGCAAGTTTCCAAAGTGGAGGGAGTTATTTCACTTTAATTTTATTATTTTGCAACATACTACAAAGATATTTCCAAAAACACATTTATTTTGATTGAAGAGATAGAATATAATACAGAGCGTGTTCATTTAATTATACCAGAATATGGACGCCATATTCAAAAAATGGTGGACCACGCCATAAGTTTAGAAGATAGAGAAGCACGAAATAAATGTGCCAAAAGCATCATTGCTGTAATGGGGAATTTAAATCCTCATCTTCGTGATGTTTCAGATTTTCAACACAAATTATGGGATCAATTATTTATCATATCCGATTTTAAATTGGATGTAGATTCTCCTTTTCCAAAACCCTCTCGAGAAGAATTGGCAGAAAGGCCAGAGCCTCTTGCATATCCACAAAATCATCCAAAATACCGTTTCTACGGAAATAATATTAAGCGAATGATTGATGTGGCAAAAGGCTGGGAAGATGGCGATATGAAAGAAGGCTTGGTACTAACCATTGCCAACCATATGAAGAAAAGTTTTTTAAATTGGAATAAAGACACCGTTGAAGATGATGTAATCTTTCAGCATCTATACGAGTTATCTGATGGTAAAATTAATTTGAAAAACAGCGACGAAGATTTATCAAATCCAGAAGCCCTCCTTAAAAACAAAAAGCACTTTAAAAAGAGTAACTCCAAAGGAAGTAACAAAGGGAATCGCAATCGCAAACGCTATTAATCTTACAATTCAGTTTTATTTATGGGAACTTTTCAAATTGAGGGCGGCCATTCATTAAAAGGAGAAATCCATCCCCAAGGCGCTAAAAATGAAGCATTACAAATTCTTTGTTGTGTGCTTTTAACCCCAGAAGAAGTGATTATTGAAAACATTCCAGATATCGTGGATGTCAATAAACTAATTGGGATTTTGGGTAATTTAGGAGTTAAAATTCAGAAATTAGGAAAAGGAAAGTATGCCTTTAGAGCAGACGATATTAACCTAAAATACCTTGAATCTGAACTCTTTAAGAAAGAAGGAAGTTCGCTTCGCGGTTCTATTATGATTGTAGGGCCACTTTTAGCACGATTTGGGAAAGGATACATCCCAAGACCAGGTGGGGATAAAATAGGAAGAAGGAGACTAGACACGCATTTTGAGGGTTTTATCAAACTTGGGGCTAAATTCCGCTATAATAAAGAAGAACGTTTTTATGGCGTGGAGGCTCCTAACGGCCTTAAAGGGACCTATATGCTCCTGGATCAGGCTTCAGTTACAGGAACTGCCAATATTGTGATGGCTGCGGTTTTAGCCAAAGGAAAAACCACCGTTTATAATGCTGCCTGCGAACCTTACTTACAACAACTATGTAAGATGTTAAATGCCATGGGTGCGAAGATTTCTGGAATTGGCTCTAACTTATTGGTGATTGAAGGGGTAGATTATTTAGGAGGTTGTAAACATAGAGTCCTTCCCGATATGATTGAAATTGGGAGTTGGATTGGCCTTGCTGCGATGACACAAAGTGAACTTACTATCAAAAATGTAAGTTGGAATGATTTAGGAATTATCCCAGATACCTTTAGAAAACTTGGAATTAAAGTTCAAAAGAAAGGGGATGATATTTACATTCCGAAACAAAAGGAATATGAAATCCAGTCTGATATGGATGGTTCTATTATAACCATTGCCGATGCTCCATGGCCTGGATTTACACCCGATTTATTAAGTATTGTATTGGTGGTTTGTACGCAGGCAAAAGGGAGTGTTTTAATCCATCAAAAAATGTTTGAAAGCCGTTTGTTCTTTGTGGATAAGCTTATAGATATGGGAGCGAAGATTATTCTTTGTGACCCCCATCGAGCTACCGTTATTGGGCATAATTTTAAATCGGCTTTAAAGCCCACCACCATGGTGTCTCCAGATATTAGAGCTGGTATTTCCTTACTAATAGCTGCCCTTTCGGCAAATGGTACCAGTATTATTCATAACATTGAACAAATTGATCGCGGTTATGAAAATATTGATGAGCGTTTGCGTGCTATTGGAGCAAAAATCACCCGATTGGATTAAGCTTTTTTCTGCTTATTAATTTCGTCTTGAAGTTTTCTTCTTAGTTGTTGTTCTCTTTCTAAAGCGGTTTGCCTATGGGTATCATACTCTGCTTCAGTATCGGCTAATTTCTCTTGAGCCTCTTTGGTTAGGGTGTTACTTCTTTTAAATTTAAATATAAAAATAAAGACACTAATTAATAAGAAAGCGATAATTCCCCACATAATGGTATTGTACACCGATTTCTTCATAATTGCGCCAAAAAATGAAATGCCATCTTCCTTCTTTTGGGAGTTAAGTAATGCTACATTTAATTTATTTAATTCTGAAGTAAGGGAATCAATACGGTTTTGTTGGATCAATTGATTATTGTGAAGATTTTCAATTTCAGATTTCAGATTCGCGATAGAATCTGAAACACTTTTTCTTAAATTATTAAGCTTGGTAATTTTAACAACTTTAAAATCTTGATACCTATTAGAATTATCAATAACATCCACAAACTGATTATCTAAGGTATTATCCGTTTCTTGCGAATACGTACCTTGAGCAATAAGCAAAATAAATAAGGGGAGGAGCTTTAAAATTTTCATTATGGAGTAACTTAGTTTTGTTTGCAAACGCAAGAGTATAAAATTTGTCTTTTAACTCACAATTTTAAAGACCATTTACAATTTATTTAACAAGCTCTAATGTTTCTGAATAAGCAAACGACAATGCTCCAGAGGGACATTTTTTTATTTGTTTAATTATTTTATCAGTTTCAGCTCCTTCCAAGTCAATCCAAGGAATTACTGAATTTCTAAAAACTTCTGAAAGTCCTTTACAGCAAACTTCTGCAAGAACACATTTTTTTTCGTCGTAGGACACAGTAATTTTTCCATTACTGAAGGTGTTTGAGTTAGATTCCATAGTCAAAGCATTTGGGGGTTAACTATATTTTAACGTAAAAACATCGATAAATATACATAAAAATTCGACAAAAAACACTTTTATAGAAAATTCTTACAAATTAACTATTTAAAGCACTTTTATATCTTTCAAGACAACGCTCCCTTGCATCTTTGTGATTTACCATGGGTTGGGGGTAGTTTTTTGTATCTATTTCGGGAAGCCAACGTTCAATATATTCATGGTTTTTATCGAACCTTTCAATTTGCGTAGTGGGATTAAAAATTCTAAAATAGGGCGCTGCGTCCACACCACTTCCAGCAGCCCATTGCCAATTTCCTACGTTGCTAGATTGTTCATAATCCAGTAATTTTTCAGCAAAATAGGCCTCTCCCCATCGCCAGTCTATTAATAAATGCTTGCAAAGAAAACTTGCTACAATCATACGTACTCGATTGTGCATATAGCCAGTTTCATTTAATTGCCGCATTCCAGCATCCACAAAGGGATAGCCTGTTTTGCCTTCTTTCCATGCTTCAAATTCTTCTTCATTGTTATGCCATTCCATTCTATCGTATTTAGGCTTAAAGGCTTTATCCACAGTTTCAGGAAAATGCCATAGTATTTGCATAAAAAACTCGCGCCAAATAAGTTCTTTTAGGTAGGTATTGTTTTTAGCTTCTATGGCCTTTATTACAAGTGACCGAATACTAAGAGTGCCAAATCGTAAGTGAGGTGAAATGTGTGAAGTCCCATTAGAGTTTGCTGGGTAATTTCTTGTGTTTTGGTATTGTTCTATTGTTTTCTCTGAAATGTCATATGGTACTACTTCAATAGCAGATTTTTTAAAACCTAAATCGCCTAATGTTAGGTTAGGTAAACGAGCATGTTGATAGAGATTTTCTAATTTTTCTGAAGTATCGCAGGTTTTTAAATGTTTTGAAGCTTCAAATTTTTCAAGCCATTTTTTACTGTACGGGGTGTACACAATATAGGGGTCACCGTCATCCTTCACGATGTCATCTTTTTCAAAAATGACTTGGTCTTTAAAAGTGTAGAAACCAATGTTTTTTTCTGAAAGTAATTCTTCAATTTCTTTATCTCGATTTGTAGCATAAGGTTCGTAATCACGATTTGTAATCACGTTTTGTATTTTAAAATCAGATATGAGTCGTTTAAAAACCTCAACAGGCTTTCCTTGGTACATTGCAATACTACTATTGTGATTTTGAAGCTTTGTACGAAGTTCTTGAACAGTTTCAAAAATAAAGGAAACCCTTGCGTCGTTTTTAGGCAACCGATCTAGAATTTCGGAATCGAAGATAAATATAGGTAGTACAGGAAATTTTCCTGAAAGCGCCTTATAAAACCCTACATTGTCTTCTATACGGAGATCTCTTCGGAACCAAAAAATATTTATCTTGTTATTCAACAATAGGTAGAATAGAGGTCAATGATTTTATAAAAGGATATATAAAAGAAAGCTCCCAATAAGTAATAAATTCTTTTTCATAGCAATTTTATTTCTCAAAGAGGACTCTCAATTTTTCTTTTCTGTAGTTAAATATTTCGTTGAGCTTTGGCTTTACAAGGATAGGGTGTAATAATTGCCCCAAAAACCCAAAGGGTAATTTATAATCTATAATATCTTCCATTTCTACGCCGCCATCAACTTCTTTAATAAAATGCTTGTGATGCCAAAGGGCATATGGACCAAATCGTTGTTCGTCTACAAAATACTCTCCTTCTTTTATATGCGTGATTTCGGTAACCCATTTTGTTTTAATACCCATAATTGGGGTGACGATATATTGTATAATTTGTCCTGGATACATTTTTCTGTCGGTCCCAGAAAGAATATCAAATCCCATATACTCAGGTGTAATGATTTTGAGGTTCTTTGGAGAAGATAAAAACTCCCAAGCCTTTTTCTTTGATGTGGGCAAAAATTGAGTTGCTTTTAACGTATAAATTTTCACGATGTATTCTTATTTTCAGTAAAATTACATTTTTGTTTAATAATATATGTTAAAGTTTAAACAAAATTATGATTTAACTGAAAGAATATTTTTGTTCATAGCTCGTAAGCGATAAAGCTTCCTATTTCTTTTCTTTTTGTCCGCCTCCTTTGGACTAAAGCATTTTTTAAGTGTTTTAAGCATTTTTGTTTTAAAGTTACAATTGTTTGCAATTATATGAAAGGCGATTCGTACAATTAACCTTTTTTTAGCTATTTAGACCCTTTTTGTTCATTTTCAAGTATATACGAAGGAAAGCCTTTTAAGGTTTTCTTAACTATAATGCTACTTTGCAAATACTATCTTAGTACCCAATAAAAAATTAAATATACCATCATGAAAAAATTATTCCTTTTTGCGTTTGTGAGTGCCTTATCATTGACTGCATTTTCACAAATTGAAACACCTGCTGCAAGTCCTTTTCAAAAGATTGAACAAAAAGTAGGGTTAACAGACGTAACGCTAGAATACTCTCGTCCTTCTATGAAAGGGAGAAAAATATTTGGAGATTTAGTTCCTTATAACAAACTATGGAGAACTGGAGCAAATGCTAACACAAAAATAACCTTTAGTAAAGACGTTATCATTGGCGGTAACAATGTAAAAGCGGGTTCTTATGCTGTTTACACAAAACCAAATGCAAAGGTTTGGGAAGTCATGTTTTATTCAGATTCGAATAACTGGGGTACTCCACAAGAATGGGATGCCACAAAAGTTGTCGCTTCAGTGAAAGCGAATGTGTATGATATGCCCATGGCTATTGAAACCTTTACCATGTCTTTTGATGATTTAGAAAGTAATAGTGTAAACCTAGGGCTTCTTTGGGAAAATACCTATGTAGGTGTACCTATTCAATTTATGACAGATAAAGCAGTAACTGCCAGTATTGAAAAAGTGATGGGAGGCCCATCTTCTAACGACTATTATGCAGCGGCGGTGTATTATCTAGAAGCAGATAAGGACATCAATAAAGCGAAAATGTGGATTGATAAAGCGATTGAAATGCGCGATCAACCTGCCTTTTGGTACTACCGTCAACAGTCGCTTATCTATGCAAAATCTGGTGACAAAAAAGGTGCGATTGCTGCAGCTAAAAAATCATTAGACCTAGCAACAGAAGCTGGGAACGAAGATTATATCGCTTTGAATAAAAAATCTATTTCTGTTTGGGAAGGAAAACCTATGTCAGATAAATAAGAATAAATTATCTTAAAGTAAAAACGCTCCTAAATTAGGAGCGTTTTTTTATTCTAGTATTTTGGTAAGTTCGTTTCTGTATTGTGAAGGGTTTTTCCCCGTAAATTCTTTAAACTTTTTATTAAAATGCGAAAAATTATTAAAACCACTTTCAAAGCATACATCGGTAATGCTTAAATGCTTTTCTGAAAGTAGCTTACAAGCGTGAACCAATCGGTATTCGTTTACAAACTGGGTAAAGGTTTTCCCTGTTTTATTTTTGAAATACCTACTAAAGGCCTGCTCTGTCATACTCACTTTATTTGAAATATCTTCCAAGGAAATTGGCGTGGTAAAATGTGTGCTTACAAAGCTATAAATGGTATCCATGCGCGCGGTGTCTTGCGGACGTGACTCCAAATGTACATTTTCCACATTTAATATGGTATATTCTTTACTTTCTGAAAGTTCTTGCAAAATCTTGATAAAAGAAATGAGTCGGTCCATCATGGGTTGCTCTAACAAAGCTTCCATTTGAGTCCCTACCGCCACCTTTGTATTTCCATGAAAGACAATCCCTTGTTTGCTTCGGTTAAGTAGCTGTTTAATGGAAGTCATTTCGGGGGCTTCAAAAAAGTCGGTTCCTAAAAAGTCTTCTCTTACTTGGATTACTACTTCGCTTTTGTTTTTGGTCAATCTATCGGTAAAGCCAAAGTGGGGGAGGTTGGCTCCAATTAAAATAAGATCTCCGTCATTATAATAGGAGATATGGCTCCCAATGTGTCTTTTTCCACTTCCGCCATTTACGTAGACCAATTCCATTTCGGGGTGGTAATGCCAAGACGCAGGATTCTCGTCATTAAACTCTTTAAAGTTATTGACGGAAAGTGAACTCCCAGGTGGGGGTGCAATCGATTCGAAAAGGGGCGTTTTCTTCATTTTTTATTTCAAAGGTACTAATGCTATGTAAGCATAGTATGTGCAAATTTAACCTAAATCTATGCTATTTTAACATTTTAACATATTTTAATAGAATATAGTGATAAAATACCACATATATTGGCAAAATAGGAAGTAGTCTAGGTGGGGGAGTCTTCGCATCTTTGACTCATATTAATCATTAAAACAAATACTTATGAAAACGATGAAAAATGTAATGCTTGCAAGTTTGTTTGTACTATCTGTGTCGGCTTTTGCCAACAACGAAAAAGTTACTACAAAAGATGGTAACGTTACCATCACGCAAGAAAACGAAACCATTGCGGTTTCTGTGCTAAATACTGAAAATGCTGCTTACAAACTATTTATTTATAGTGAAGACGGTACTTTAGTATTTAAAGGCAAATTAGGAAGCCATGCCAGTATTGGTAAAGCTTTCGATTTTCAAACGGCTCAAAAAGGTATCTATACCTTTAAGTTGTTGACCAACGCGGGCGAAACGTTTGTAAAAGACATTAAGATCTAGGTTTAGATTTTAATTTTGGTCGTTAAAAGAAAGAGCAGCTTAGGCTGCTCTTTTTTATTGGGATATGATATTAGGTTACTCTTCTTTTACATCTCTCACTCCATTTTCGATAATGTAGTTATACACTTCAAGGGCAAGGGTTTCTCTTTGTTCGTCAGTCAGACTTCTTATAAAATGCCCGTGCGTCCAAGGTCTATATCCAGCTATTTTTGAGAACTCTTTTTCAAGATAAACATTTACAGCGTCTTGTATGATTTCTGGGGTTAGGTCGTCCACGGTGATGCCTAACTCCAATTCTATATAAGTGCGTTGCCATACATCACAGATAAAGGTATCTATAAGAGTGGATGGTACCGGTCTGCCGCTTTCTACTCTATAATCATACGTTTCCATTTTAATGTATTTCGATTTAGGGTATTTGGGTGCTTTAAAGCTTTCTATTTTTTGTAATTCTTGTGCATAGACACCTGTTAATAACAGTGAGCAAAGGACGAAAAGGATACATTTTGATGTCATATAGGGTTTTGAGGGATTACGTTGGAATTTATATGTGTTAAAAAAGAGGGTTAGTAATAGTATAATTAAAAACCACTTTTCATTTGTTTCTGTTCTTCAATTCTTTTTTTATCAATTCTCTCAATCTGAGCTTTTTTATTTCCAAACTTTTTATGATGAGGAAGAGGTTTCTTAAATTCTTTATCTACTTCACCTAGGAAGATGCTTTTAATCCAAGTGTATAATTTTATACGCAATTTATTCTTAATTAGTTTTATATATGTTGTTGGCAACAGGATTTATTCCGCAACCTCGATTTCTTTAACTTTATAATCCACTAATTCCAACATTTTTTTGGTTGGTTTAATTTTTTGTCCTTTTGAATTCCAAAATTCCCATTTATTCAAATCAATCGAATTTTCCAAATATTCATAAGGACAACCGCCCTTATCCCAGATTTCGTTCATAAAGACATTATATGTTCCGTTCGCAATTTTAAGGCTGTCTTCTGTTCTAAATTCCCAATTTCCAATCCGATATGAGTATTTATCTTCATAAGGTGTAATACTGCACCAAATATATGTTGTGTCCTTTGTTTTTCCGATTTCGATTACATTTTCGTAATTCCAATTTTCAGTTTTATTATTGTTTTTGCAGCTTATAATCAGAAGATTTAAAAGCATAACAATAATTACTTTCAGCAAATTTTTCAATTGAATTTAGGTTTTTTATCTTGTTGCCAACGGTCGCGTATAACCGTCAGTTACGGGTTTATATGCGTTAATTTTCGGTTTAGCACTGACTTTAGCAATTCCAAGTGGATTCGGACGTAGTCGAATCCGCCGTAATTGCGGTTATACATTGTTAGCTGCTGTACTTTTTTATTCACGTTTTTTTAAATGCCATTCAGCTAATTTCCATTCTACGTCGTCATCAATTCGATAGTCAAATTCGCGAGGATATTCATTCCGCTCAATTAAGTCGTTAAGAAACTCATTCGTAATTTCTGGGTCATAAATTCTCCAAATCAGTTCGCGTGTTTCATTCCACGTAATTCTTGCGAGAAAAAGTCCGTTTGGTTTTTCTTTGTCAGGTCCTTTTATTTTGTCGTCCAAAAAGTCTCCAAACTCGTCCAATATTTTTACTTCCGCTTTTGATGGCATTCCATTTTCGATAAGCTCTTTACAATTCAGCATTACCGAACAATGCCAAGAGAATACTTCTTTCGGTTCAAAGTCCGCTAAATTTTTATTCACGACTGCAATTCCAGGAAGTTCTTCTTGTTTGAATTTCAGAATCTGATAATATTCATCTGGTATTATTACTCTAAATTCTTTGTCTTTTGCCATTCGGTTTTTCAGTATTGCAGGCAACGGTTTTGGCTATGGTTTCGTTACGGAATGGTACGAGAGTATCATTCCGCCGTAACCATAAATTTAGCAAAAAGGCTCGAAATTCCGATTAGGAATTTCAGCCGTAATGAACTATAGCCATTGTTGTGCTTTCGTTATTTTTCTATAATTATTGTATCTATTTCTACTTTAGCTAATTTTAACTGTTCTAAATACCATTCCATTTGTTTATAATGATGATATACATCGTTTAGAAATTCGGTCAATTGTTCAGGTTTCATTTCACGAAATGTACCTGTCCTCCTTTCATAGCTATATTTTTTGCTTAAAAAAGCCCATCTTTCGTCCAAAATCTGACCGTTATCAATTAATCTATCATACGTTGAATTGTATAATTTCACTACTTTTTGTACCAATTCCTTATTTCGGAAAAGAGTTATTTGATTGCCAGAAATGGCTGATTCATAGGAGCCGGAAATTGGATAAAATGTCCGTTGACTTCTAAAATAGACTTTGAATAAAGAATCTAAAGAGGGTCTGTCATTATTGTAAAGGTTGAATAAGTTCCTATTCAAGATTTCATATGCTTCTATTCTCGGTTCATTTAGTTTTATTACTCTTTCAATAAAGGCCTTGTCTTCTTTTAAGTCATTTTTTAAACTTGTAATAAACTCTTTTTCAGCTATTGATTGTTTTCTAGATTCGTTCCAATTATTAATTTGAAGCGCAATCAAAATTCCGATAACCACGAGAATAATCTCGCCAATAGCATATTTTAAATACTTTCCAGTTTTTCCTTCTAAAAGCAAATTTTGCCTAATTTTTCTAAAGAATTTTATCACAAACGGTTAGTTTCTCTAAAGATAGAATAATATTTGAATTTTGGATTTTAAATATCGAAGCAGAGGTGCAATGAGCTATAGATGGTATTTTAATCAAATTGCCATTTTCCGTCAATCAATCTAATTTTGGATGGTGGATGCCAAAGACAGCTTCCTATACCAATATCGACAATAGCTATTTTATAATCTTTGTCAAAGATGGGTTTGGTCAAATAGCATAAATATGGGTAGCGTTTATAAATTGTATCTCGTATACCAAATCTATATTTTGAAAATATTTCATCCCATTCATTACGATAGATAACCCTAATGTTAGATACCAACGCATTTGGTTTGAGAATCAAAGTGTCATTAATTCCGTGAAGGGTTTTTAAATCTGATTCATTATCCAAATTAAATGATTCCAAAATATACTTTTCGTAATCAAAATTAGGAACTTCATCTGCAAAAGTTTCTAAAGAGGATTTGTTTGGTGGCTCTAATATGCACTCACAAATGTTATGTTCATCACTCAATACATCATTAATCAGTTCAATTGATTTCTTTGAATAGATATCAGATGGAGTTTCAACTTCTTTCTGATTGCAAGAAAAAATAAAAATAATTAAAATAAATACGCAGAGTTTCTTCATAATTATTGTTACGATCTCGGCTATGAGTAATTGGGATTATACATTGTTTTACACAGTATTTTAATCAACTACATTAATTTGAAAATCAGCAGGAATTATATATTCAATTCCGTCAAGATTCATAACCACTTCAAGTTTAACTCTGTTGTCATCAACATTTTTGGGTTCAAACTCAAACTTAAATTCGCTTAGTATTTGATCTGTTAAAATCAATTCTCTTTTTTCATAGTCTTCACCAGATAATCTGTAAACATCATATTTTGGAACATAATTTTTATATCCGAAATCAACTTTGACAATGCTTGTTTTATTCGCTTCGACGTGATCTTTATCTAGGTTGGCAATCAGAAAAAAAGAAGATATGTCTTTATCTTGCAAAATTTGGATAGAATCTACCAATTTTGAGTTCAACTCGGTTAATTCTGATACTGTTTTTTCCAAATCAGTTATTCTGTCATTTTCGCAAGAATAAATAGTAATCGAAAATACTATAATTATAAAAGTGAGTGTTTTTCTCATATTGTGTCACAGCCGTTATTGCGCTTACACGTTGTTGTAAAACGTTTTTTATTCAGTTCCAATTACGATCGGAATTTGTGATTTAACTTCTTTTTCATTTACACAGGCAGGATACCATTCGGTTAATTCAATTAGTAAATCCTTAACTTGGCTTTGGGTTTCATCATTCCATTGTCCAAAATTCCCGAAGAATCTAAAAGGTTCTTTTTCTATTTTTCCATTTTCGTTGATTACAACATAAGCCCTTATTTTCTTTGGTTTGTATCCTGTGATATTTTTTATTTTTTCAGTCAGAATTTTATAGTCAGATTTTAACGAAGGCATTTTGTCTGGTAGCAAATAAACTCCGTTCTCATTGGTTATTCCATAAAATATTTTGTTTTGCTCAAGAGCCCATAAGTAATCTGTGGAAGTTTTGTCAGTTCCTTTAAAAGACTTGAATTTGCCTTTAAAGGTGTCTGTTTTTGTCAAAGAATCATTATTGAAATGTTGAATTTCTAAAATGTAATTTCCACGTAATCCGTTTATTTTTTTGAATGGGTTTTGGTTTAAGGTCAGTTTTACATTTTTTACTTTATAGGTTCTTATGTTATCTAAATCTATTACATCAGTCCAATAATTATATGTTGTTTCTACTATTTCCAGATTCTTGTTAATCTTGAATGAGATGTCATTTCCAGTAAAACCAGAACTATAGCTGTTTTTGATTTCTAAATTTGAATTTGGTTTTAATTCAATTTTTAAACTTTCAAAGTCATTTTTTGGATTCCCAATGTCGTCAAATCGATTGAATTCATCTTTGATTTCATATTTCACAAGATTTTGGTCAATAGCAACTTTTTCTTGTCCGAAAGCAAAATTTGTAATTATTAGCAGTATGAAAATTCTAATTGTCAATGTTTTTTTATTAGTTTCTATTCAAATCTGAATTCTGGACATTTTAAGCTATTCAATATATTCAAATCTTTGTCTAATTCAGTTATAAAGTATTCTCCGGCGTGACTAAACTGATATTTCCACAAATTTTCAGACACTCTGCGAATGGAGTCAAGGTCATTTCGCTCAAATTGCTTTTCAATAAATTTTAAAGTAGGAATCATATATTCCGCACCCCAATATTCTTCCTTTTTTATTCTTAATTCATCATCATCATTCACATAGTAAACTTCCAATATTTTACCATCTTGCCAAAAATAAGTAAATACAGTTTGATATTTGGTTACAATGTGATGACCTCCTCTATTTTGAAAGGTTTCTACAATATAGAGATTGGAATCGCTCAAATCATTTTCTTTCAAGAATTTTGGAAGAATTCGTTTTCGCAATTTCTCTTGATATTCCGTTCTTGAATACTTTTTTATTTCAGGATATTTTCTATTGAATTCTGAATTCATTTGTTTTACTATTCCTCTTTCAATTGAACAAGAAACTAAACTGAATATCAGAATTATTATGTGAATTGCTTGTTTCAAAATGTTTTACAACGGTAAAGTGTATGATTTCGTTGCGTGATTAAGTACTAAAGTTAGCAAATAATAATGGATAGAAAATTCCAGCGGAATTTTCGTAAGTAAGCCTTTACTAGCAATGAATTATACACAGTGTTGTAACCAGTTTATTTTGTTAAATTTAATATCAGTGTTTGAGTATTCAACGATTGAAAATATTAATCCAATAGTTTCATCTTCTGAAATCATCATACCGTAGTGTAAATCATCCGTATTCTCATAGTCGTCATAAGTCGGTTCGTGATTTTTATTCTTAAACCACCAACTCATATATTTAAAAGTATTCCAGTCAGACAAACTTTGGTCGTTCTCATCTGCACCATATTCATTTACTATTAAATTTATGAGTTTTTCCAATTCAGAAGTTTCATAATCTGAAGCCCTAAATTCAAGGTGTCTTGCTTCTTTGTCAAACATTGAAATTTGGTACTGGTCAAATAATTCTAAAAATTTTGATTTCAAGTCAAACAGTAGAAAATTCCGAGTGTCATTTCGGTCAGAAATTAAGTCAGTTTTAAATACCGAATTTTCATTCAGTAAATCAACATCAATTTCTAATAATTCTTTTATAGTTCTGATTTTTCTCAAATTGGTTACAACTCGTTATATGATAACTTTTATTGTCGATATACCGTAAATAATACTGGATATGAACACTTTTTAGATGCTGTTATCCCGCAACCGTATACCCAAAGATAACAAATTAACTTTTTCGTAATACCTCTTTAAAGGCGTCCAGTTGGGCTTTTAAAATTTTATTTTCTTCCTTAAGGGTTTGTAGCTCCTCTTGTAGTGGGAGGGTATGGTCTGGCACGTTGTTTCCATAGGTGTTTGGCAACTGTGCGGCTACATCTGCAATAAAGTTGTATTGCAGAATCTCGCTTATTTCCCATAAAATAGCCAACTGTATGCTAGGGCGTTTTACCAAACGCTCTACGGTGGCTCTGTTGCGGTCCATTTTGCGCGCAATAGCGCTTTTGGCAATATGGTGTTTTTTGATATAGGTACGAATAAGCTTACCTATATGAGGCATGTTGGTTTCTTTGCTTTTAAACTTGGGGCCTGGTCTTAATGGATGTGCCATACTAAAATATTTTAAACTTAAATATACTATTTTTTTGCAACTCGTGTAAGTTTAAAGGTAATAGCTGTAAGTTTGAAAGTAACACGTGTAAGTTTGAAAGTAACACGTGTAAGTTTGTTGGTAACATGTGTAAGTTAAATAGTAACTTATGTTAGTTTTTAAGTAGCAATTTTAACGTTTTGCCTTGTGCTTTATCTTTTCCACATTTTCTTCTTTCCTAAACAGCGCAATTTTAACCATTAGATCGTAAGGGATGGGTTGGTCTAAAGGAAACTGTACTGCTCCTTTTGAGGTGTGGTAGGGCTTTAGTTCTTTTACAAATTTTTCAATACCCGAAGGGGCGGGGTAGAAGCCTATATGGTTTTTCATGGCGGCATAATGCAGTAGGTTGCCGTGTAATACCAAGGTGGGCATTCCGTATTTTATCGTTTCGGTGGCTTCTGGCACTGCTTTTTGAAGTGCAGCGCGAATCTGTTTTAAAAGCACTTGCTTTTCCAAAGGAAAGGAAGCAATATAGTCCGTTACAGTTTCAAACTTTTGCACGCTGTAAGCATTTAAATTCTATTACCTAACACCCTTTACCTAGCACCCAGCACCCTTTACCTTTCACCTAACAACTACTTCCCAATAATATGCAACTGTGTAAAGTTTTTATCTACAGTTAGCTCTGTGTTTCCGTTTACTTTTAACTTCGATAGGGGTGTTACTTGGTTATCTACTTCAATGGTCGAAATAGTAAACGGAAGGCGTTTTAAATCCAATTTAAACTTGGAATATGGCGTGACATATTTCCCTTCTTTGTGTTGTTGGATAATAAGTTCTTTGGGTTTTCCAGTTAACTTAAACGTTCTAAAGCTATAACGCCCTTTTCGGTAATCGTAACCATCGTGTGCGTCTTCGTATAACACCGATTCCTCTTTTCCTTGTTTAAAATATACCTCTAGTTCTACTTCGTCAAATTCCTTTTCCCCCACATATTGCTGCACAGGATATTTTGGAATAATACCCCCTTCTTTTATAAACATAGGGATGCTGTCGATATCGGCATCTACCCAATGTTCTTTTCCTCCTTCTACCAACTCATAGGTCCAGTAATTGTACCATTTTCCTTTTGGAACGTACATTCTACGCCCCCGAGCGTTAGGTTCTAAAATTGGGCATACCAAAATATGATCTCCCATGATAAATTCGTCGGTTCGGTAATAGGTTTGAGCATCTTCTTGGTCAAACAATACCAAGGGTTTAATCATAGGCGTGCCTTCGGTAACATATTGTCTAAACGAAGTGTAGATATAGGGTAATAATTTATACCGAAGCTCCACAAACTTTCGGGTGATATCGGTCACGTTTTCATCAAACGACCAAGGTTCTTGATCGCCGTGATCTCCCGAAGAATGCACCCTACAAAACGGATGGAAAATCCCTAGTTGAATCCAACGGATAAATAGCTCACCTGTAGGCTGTTCGGCAAATCCGCCAATATCAGTTCCAATAAAACTCATCCCCGAAATCGCCATACGTTGTATCTGCTGATTGGCAATCCAAAGGTGTTCCCAGCTCGCTACGTTATCGCCTGTCCAGCTTGAGGTATAGCGTTGCGTACCAGAATAGGCAGCTCGCGTAATTACAAAAGGTCTTTTAGGAAACACAAATTGCTTTACGCCTTTGTAAGTGGCACGTGCCATTTGCATTCCGTAAACATTATGTGCTTTGGCGTGACTACAAGCATTGCCGTCGTAATCATGACGCACATCTAGGGGGAAGGTTTTGGTAGGTACTTCCATCACAGCAGGTTCGTTCATATCGTTCCAAATACCGTGTACACCCACATCTTCAATGAGTTCTTTGTATAAGCCGCTCCACCATTTACGCACTTTTGGGTTGGTGAAATCTGGGAAATTACATTCGCCCGGCCATACTTTTCCGCGCATTAAAGGACCGTCGGCACGTTTGCAGAAATAATCGTTTTCCAAAGCTTCCTGATATACCCAATAATCCTTGTCGATTTTAATTCCGGGGTCAATGATAGCAACGGTTTTAAAACCATCTTCTTCCAAATCGGATATCATTTTCTTGGGATCTGGGAAGTATTCTTTATTCCAAGTAAAACAGCGCCACCCCTCCATATAATCGATATCGAGGTAAATGGCATCACACGGAATTTTTAAATCTCTAAATTTTTGCGCCACCTCTCGCACATTGCTTTCGGGGTAGTAGCTCCATTTACTTTGGTGGTAGCCTAGTGCCCATAGGGGTGGTAATTCGGGTTTTCCGGTAAGGTCGGTGTAACTGGTAACCACTTCATTCATTTCGGGACCGTAGAAGAAGTAATAATTCATTTCGCCTCCCTGCGCCCAAAAACTGGTGACATTTCTGCGTTCATGACCAAAATCGAAAAAGGTTCTAAAGGTATTATCGAAGAAGATTCCGTAGGACAATCCATTATGAAGTCCAATGTAAAACGGAATTGCTTTGTATAAAGGGTCACGGTCTTTTCCGAAGGCATATTCATCGGTCACCCAATTTTCCAATCGTTTGCCTTTTAAATTGAAATGCGTGGGTTTGTCGCCCAAACCATAATAGCATTCCATTTTCTCCTCTTGCTTGCTCATTTTCACGATATCGCTACCGTGTTCGTAGCTGTATTCCCAGTGAAAACCAATCTCGTCTTGATTGATAAGATTCCCTTCCACATCGTAAATGGTCTTACGCATATTGGCTTTTTCAATGTGCAACACCAATTTTGCGGTGGTAATGATATAGCGGTCGGGTTGTTCAATATATTCCAAATGATTGTACCCACGTACGGCATCGCTATCGATGGCATAACTGAAGTCTTTTGGGAAACTTCCGTAGGTGGTATATCGAAATCGTAAAATGCTGTCCCTTACCACGGTTATTTGTAGTAAAACACCATTTTCTGAAGTGATGAGGAATTTATCTTTTTCTTTGGTAAAGTTTATTATTTGGGAGGGAAACTGATTTCCTTTATGTTCTAATTCGGTATTTACAATCATACGTAATGCTTCATTTTAGCGGTCTTTACAAATGAAAAGATTTCTGAATAAAATAAAGGTATGGAAACAAATTATTTCAGAAAAGTAATCAACAATCGAAATCGATTTCGTTAACTATTTGCTTTGGAATTTATTCTTTTTAAAGCAATCATTCCCAAAGGCGGAAGGTTAAAAGTGGCCGATTGTTTGCGATATTGCCACTCTAATTTCTCTGAAGTATACTGTTTCTTTACGGGAAAGTTGGAACCACCGTATTTGCTTTCGTCGCTATTAAAAATAAGTTTGTAGGTTCCTTCCTTCGGAAGTCCTATACGATAGTCTTCACGGGGAACGGGAGTCATATTACAAATAATAATAACATCGTCTTTTTCTTTTTCACCTTTCCGAATGTAAGAAAGTACCGAGTTTTCGGCATCATTGTAATCAATCCATTCAAAGCCTTCATTGGTGAATTGTTTTTCGTACAAAGCAGGCTCCTTTTTGTAAAATCCATTTAAGTCTGACACCAATTGTTGTACGCCTTTGTGATAGTCGTACTGTAACAAATGCCAATCCAAGCTTTGCTGAAAATTCCATTCTTCACTTTGACCAAATTCGCCTCCCATAAAGAGTAAATTAGTCCCTGGGTGTGTGATCATATAACTGAAAAGCAATCGTAAATTGGCAAAGCGCTGCCATTCGTCTCCGGGCATACGGTACAACAACGACTTTTTTCCATATACTACTTCGTCATGACTTAACGGCAGCATAAAATTCTCCGTAAACGCATAGGTCATACTGAAGGTTAAATCGTTTTGATGATGCTTTCGATACACCGGTTCTTTTTTGAAATATTCAAGGGTGTCGTGCATCCAACCCATCATCCATTTCATCCCAAAACCAAGACCTCCCAAAAAGGTGGGTTTGGACACCATAGGGAAGCTGGTAGATTCTTCGGCGATGGTTTGAACACCTTCAAAAGTACCGTAGATTTCTTCGTTTAATTCTTTAAAAAATGAAATGGCATCTAGATTTTCTCTACCTCCAAATTGGTTAGGATCCCATTCGCCTTCTTCTCGAGAGTAATCTAAATACAACATGGAGGCAACGGCATCCACCCGCAATCCGTCGGCGTGGTATTGGTCAAGCCAGAATATGGCATTGCTAATTAAAAAAGCACGTACTTCATTTCTTCCATAGTTAAAAATGAGGCTTTTCCAATCGGGGTGGTAGCCCTTTTTTCTATCGGGGTGTTCGTATAAATGAGTGCCGTCGAAAAATCCGAGTCCGTGTGCATCTTCAGGAAAATGGGAGGGAACCCAATCGAGAATAACACCAATATCGTTTTTGTGTAATTCGTCCACCAAGAGCATAAAATCTTCAGGTTTTCCAAAGCGCGATGTAGGCGCAAAGTAGCCAGTGAGTTGATAGCCCCACGAAGGATCATAGGGATATTCCATAATAGGCATAAACTCCACATGGGTAAAGTTCATTTTTTTCAGATAGGCGGTGAGTTCTTTGGCTAATTCAATATAAGTGAGGGGTCTATTTTCTTTGGCATTGTGCATCCACGAACCTAGATGTACCTCATATACCGAGAAAGGCCTATTTAGCTGATTGGTTTCCTTTCGGGATTCCATCCATTTGGCGTCTTTCCATTTGTAGTTGGTGTCCCAAACCACGGAGGCGGTATTAGGTGGGTGCTCACAACGACGGGCAAAAGGATCTGCTTTTTCGGTTTTAATATCGTTATGGTGCGAATGTATTTTATACTTGTATTTGCTGCCTTTTTCCACATTGGGAATAAATCCTTCCCAAATTCCAGAGCCGTCCCAACGCACATTCAAAGGATGTTCCCCTTCAATCCAATAGTTAAAATCTCCTATGACCGAAACTGCCTTTGCTGACGGTGCCCAAACGGCGAAATACACTCCTTTTTGTCCATCGACTTCGGTGAGATGAGCTCCTAACTTTTCGTATAGCCTGAAGTGCTTTCCTGCCTTAAAAAGATTGATATCAAATTCAGTAAAAAAACTGTGTGCGAGTACGTTGCTCATATATATTGCCCCACTTAAGGTGGGGTAACTTTTGGTTAATCTAATTTCATTATAGAAGAAATTCCTTCTAATGGGATGACCGCCCAAAGCGGTCTTGCGTTCATTTCGTAGCCTAGCTCATAAACTGCTTTTTCAAGCATGGAATATTTTAACACATAAATACGTTCTTGGCTGTAGCCAATGTTAATGTTGGCATTCTGAATTTTTTCGGTATAGCTTTCTAAAAATACACCTATAAAGTAGCGGTATAGCAGCTCTCCAGCATAGAATAAATCTTCATCACTTTGCGGATAGGTATCCCCATTATTAAATATGGTAGCATAAATGGCATAATGAAACGAACGGAAAAGCCCTGCCACATCTTTTAAGGGCGGCTGTTTTACTTTGCGGTCCCGAATAGTACTTTCGGGTTCTCCTTCAAAATCGAGAATATAAAAATCGCCGTTTTTTACTAGAATTTGTCCTAAGTGATAATCGCCGTGAACCCTTAGTCGCTCTCCTTTTAGCTTGGTCCAATCGAAATCGAGGAATCGTTTTCTAATATCATTTTTTTGTTCCAAAAACTGCTTGGCGAGATTCAAAGTAAGACCCTCCAGTTTATGAATATTGTTTTCAACGGTATTTAGGCGATTCTGAAATTGATATAACAATCTATTTTTTAACCAGACTTCGTAGTCTCCGTTAAAGCGTTCGGGTGTAAAGGCGGTTTCTTCAAATTCTGACCCTAAAGCGATGTGCATTTCGGCTGTACGAATGCCCAATTGTCGTAAATTCTGAAAAAGACTTAACCCTCCCCAATCGATAATTTCTGGTGGAACGTCTCTAATTTTTAATCGGGCAAACATGTCAACATCGGGGAGTTGACGAACATTAATGTGCTTATCGGAAAGCGTTTTAAAAACCTTATCCAATTTCTTCAGCATATATTCCCAAGCATCCCCATCATTAGGAACCATCTCTTGCATAAGTGCAATAGTGGTAATGACGTTTTCGGAATCTTTAATATTGATACTTCCCAAATAGGCAGGCGTATTTTGATATCCTTTTTTATCGGACAGGAAACGTGACATTTCGTAATCTGGGTTTTTGGTAGAATAAATCCTTCTGAAAAACTTAATAACACAGGTATCATTGATCACCACCGACGTATTGCTCTGCTCCATTCCCATAAACCGAGACGATTTGTACACAGTCTCTTTAAGACGTTCCCCTTTATGGTATTGTACCCGGGTGGTATCGATAGGTTGGGCATTTAAAATACGTTCAAAAACTAATTTTCTGAACGCTTCCAAGTTAATGGCATCTATAATATAACCATCTACTTTATTTATGGATACCTTTAAAATACGCTCATCTTTAGCGAAATCTTCATCGGTAACAAATGCAATGGGTATGAAATAGTGCTGATAAAAGGCCTCCACAAAATTCACTTCCAGAATAAGTCCATAGTAAACCTCTTCTTTTTGTTGAATTCTGAAATATTCGGTAAGCTCAATATATTTGAGTTTACTCGATTTACCTCCATACCAGCGTTGCTTGGTGATATAATCTTCCAATACTTCCGAAAGGAACATTTTCATAAAGCCAGCATCGTCCATGAGTTGCTCCCAAGTGGTATTAAAACTTGAAGGCGATTTCATTTTGGAGGTATCTAGCTTTGCCATTTATTTTTCAATTTTAAAAAGATGAAAAGGAAGTACCGGATGCAACTCGATATAGTTCCATTCTTTATCCCAAATGTAGCTGCTCTGCGTGATTAAGTCCTTCACTTTTACGGAATGTCCTTCGTGAATTCCCAACATTTTTAAAGGTAGTTGAACAAATCCTTTTTGGGTGTGATAGGGATCTAAATTTACAACACATAAAACTTCATTTTCCTTTCTTTGATCATACTTGTAATATGCAAGAAGATTTTCATTTTCGATAGAAAGAAACTCTATATTATTTGTTTGCTGTAAGGCTTTTTGGTCTTTTCTACATTGATTAATTTTCGTAATCAAGGTAGTCAACTTATTTTCAATAGTCCAATCCCAATGACGTATTTGAAATTTTTCTGAATCTAAGTATTCTTCTTTTCCAGGCAATGCTGCTCCTTGCATATATTCGAATATAGGTCCGTAAACTCCGGTGTTCGAGGATAGGGTAGCTGCTAAAAAGTACTTTTGAAGGTACACCGATTCTAAATTGCCTTGTAATGCCCACGGATTGATATCCGGTGTGTTGGGCCAAAAATTGGGTCTAAAGAAATAACGCTGATCGGTTTTAGTTAATTCGTTGAGATACTCAATGAGTTCGTGTTTACTATTTCGCCATGTAAAATAACTGTAGGATTGTGTAAATCCTTGTTTGGTAAGCTGATGCATTACTTTAGGCTTTGTAAAGGCTTCAGAAAGGAAAAGTACATTAGGGTGTTTCTTTTTTATTTCCGCAATAAGCCAACCCCAAAAATAAAAGGGTTTTGTATGTGGGTTATCTACTCGAAAAACTTGAATGTCGCACTCTTCAATCCAGTAAAGGGCTACAGAAAGCAATTCGTCCCATAGGTTTTTCCAATCCTCACTTTCAAAATAGATAGGAAGAATATCTTGGTATTTCTTTGGCGGATTTTCTGCATATTGTACCGTTCCGTCGGGTCGCCATTTAAACCATTCAGGATGTTCTTTTACCCAAGGATGATCTGGTGCTGCCTGTAGGGCATAATCCATAGCGATTTCAATGCCAAGGCTTTTTGCTTTTTGCACTAGTGATTTAAAATCTTCAACGGTTCCTAAATCGGGATGGATGGCTTTATGTCCACCGTGCTTCGAACCAATACCCCAACATGATCCCACATCACCTTCCAGAGCAGTGGTGGTATTGTTTTTCCCTTTTCTATTTACTTCACCAATGGGGTGAATGGGAGGGAAGTAGAGGGTGTCGAAGCCCATTTTTGCAACTCTAGGCAGTAATGCTTCACAATCCTTAAAAGTACCGTGTTGTCCTTCGATAGGTGATGAGGAACGTGGAAAAAATTCGTACCACGTACTAAAGAGTGCTTTTTCACGATCACAATAGACCTTTAAAATGGTACTTTCATTAGCCAAATGTTTTTCTGGGTATTTTTCAAAAATATCGTGTAACTCTTGGGAAGTAGCTTCCTTTATGGCTTCGTTATAATGAGAAGTTTCTGTAAATAATTTTTTTAGGTTTTGTAGGTATTTTTTTTCAGAAGCATTACCAACCTTGATGGTTTTATCAAGATAGTCAACCCCTTCTAATAACTCGGAAGTTACTTTTTGGCTATCGTCTATTTTTCGTTTAATTCCGTGTTGCCAATTGAGTGCGTAATCTACCCAGCCTTCAATTTTATATTCATAAAATCCTTGTTTTTCAGTACTAAATGAAGCTTCCCATTTGTCATTCTGCAAAGGATACATTCTATTAAAAGTCCAGCTTTTCGCTTTTTCATGTTTAAAACAAAGGTTTGCAGCAATAATGTCATGTCCATCCCCTAAAACATTTGCAGTAATAGGAATAATTTCGTTAACTACACATTTAATAGGGTGTAACCCAGCTTCAATTTGAGGGTGAAGGTTTTCAATAATAACCCTACTTTGGTTGCGCATATAGTAATTGGTTTGCTTAGTATTTGTTAAATATATAAAACCAACGGCAAATAATTAAAGACTTTATAGTTTCTTTACAATCGATATCGTTTTCGATAGTAAATTCATAAAAAAAGGCTCTTAAAAAAGAGCCTTGAATACTATATTAAATGTAGCTTATTTACTTTTCGTCATCACTACTTTCAATTGCAATAACGGGTTTTCCGGTTGAATAAAGTGTATTTTCATCCAGATATACTACCGCCGAATGACTTAAAAGTACTTTTGAAATTTGCGAAGTATTTTTAAAGTTATTTTTGGCTACAATAAATTCTTTAATCATTCTGCTTCTCGATAACTCTATGGGTAAATCTCCTGATAGATTATTTTGAAAGACGTTAAAAACTTCTAAATTTTCAAGGTTATTGATAGAATTCGGTATTTCTCCTGAAAGCTTGTTACTACTTAAATGTAAATGTTTTAACCCACTTAGGTTCCCAAAAGATGCTGGTATACTACCTTCAATAAAGTTTCCGTTTAATGCCAACACTTCGAGGGTTGTAATATCACCTAAACTTTCAGGTAGTTCTCCCGAAATATTATTGAAAGACAACTCTAAAACCTTTAAGTGTGTTAATTGGTTAATTGATGATGGTATTTCGCCATTTAAATTATTAAAAAGCATTCTTACCTCTGTAACGTGATTATTGGTAATAGTAACACCTTCCCATTGTGTTACGGGTTCGTTCATAGGCCAACTCAATTTCCATTGGTCGCCTTGTGTTGTTTGATATAAGTCTTTTAATGCATTTAATTCACTTTCTGGTATTTGAGCAAAAAGCGAAACACTTATCAATAAGAGATAAATGGTGAGGGTTAATTTTTTCATTGGGGCGGGGTTTTTAGGATAATTCCTACATTAATACAAAGCAAATAACAATTAAATCTGATTAAAAACAAAATTTATTCGATGAAATGCACTATTTTAAATAATTGATACTAAATAAAACTATAATTGTAGTGGCAACTTATTTCGTATTTTTACAGTATAATTACTACACATGCTTAAAAACAAATCTACGTTACTCAATACCTTAAACAAGCTTTGTAATAACACATTGATGGAGACTTTGGGTATTGAGTTTATTGATATTAGTGAAAATGAGGTTGTTGCAAAAATGCCGGTTACATCAAAGGTGCATCAACCCAACGGGGTCTTACATGGGGGAGCTTCAGTAGCATTGGCAGAAAGCGTTGGGAGCGCGGGAACCCTAATGCTTACTGATGGTAACAATGTTCAAATCCGAGGAATTGAAATAGCTGCAAATCATGTTAAAAGTGTAAAGGACGGTTTTGTATTTGCAAAGGGGAAAATGGTGCATAAGGGGAGAACCATACAGTTGTGGCATATTGATATTTTAAATGAAGAAAACGAATTAATTTCTTTTATAAAACTAACTACAATAACCTTGCGTACCTAGTTGTATGATAGCCATTTCTACTCTTGAAAGAATCAATCATCATCTACAAACAAAAAAACCGTTTGTTGCTTTTTCTTTGCCGGATAGTGAACAACTTACTTTTTACTTTAAGAAAAGCATTAATGAAAATGATGTTGAGGGAAATGATGAACCTTGCTTTGTTATGTATCCTTTTGACGAGGGACAAAAAGTATATAGTATTGCAAAAAGAGATGCAGATATTTTAGATTTTAAAATTGTTGCAAATTCTGAAGATTTTAAAAATATAAATACAAAAGGAAATTCTTCAGAACGGAAGGCCCACATAGAACTGGTTTCAAAAGCTATTTCAGAAATAAAGAAAAGAAAGGCTACAAAAATTGTTGTTTCCCGAGAGCAAAAATTTGCGTTGAAAGATTTCAATATCGAATCATTATTTGCACGTATATTTTCATTATCGCCAAATACATTTCGTTATGTTTGGTATCACCCAGATACCGGTATTTGGTGTGGATCTACCCCAGAATTATTGCTTAAAACTGAAGAAGAGTGTTTCCATACTATGGCACTTGCAGGAACCAGAGAATATATCAAGAACTCAAGTGTTGTTGGGTGGAGCGAAAAAGAACGGCACGAACATCAAGTTGTTATTGATGATATTGTTAACAAGCTTCAAAAAGCGGTAACGGTTTTAAAAATGTCTAAAAGTTATACCCACAGAGCAGGTCCCGTGGTGCATTTAAGAACGGATATAAGAGGATGTTTCAAAAAGGGAAAAGCTAGTTTACCTGCCATTGCTAAAATTTTGCATCCTACGCCTGCTGTTTGTGGAACTCCAAGAAAAGTTGCTTCAGAATTTATTAAAGAATTTGAAGGTTATTCAAGAGAATTTTACACGGGTTATTTGGGATGCATTAGTGATAAAAATGAAGATTCTTTCCTCTATGTTAACTTACGCTGTATGAAAATTGAAGAAAACTTTGCACACATATTTGTGGGGGGTGGTATTACCGCCGACTCTAACCCAGAAGCCGAATGGGAAGAAACACAAAACAAAATGCAAACGATGCTTCAAGTGTTGCTTCCAATGCTTTAAAATATGACGCAATGTTAGTATCTTTGTAAAGAATGATCTATTCCACAAAAATTCTTTCGCAAACCATCGTTGAACTGTGCCGAATAAAGGGAATAGACCATATTGTTATTTCGCCAGGCTCCCGAAACGCCCCATTAATTGTAGGATTTACATCGCATGATTTCTTTACATGCTTCAGCATTGTTGATGAGCGTTGTGCTGCCTTTTTTGCTTTAGGGATGGCACAACAACTTCAAAAACCAGTGGCTTTGGTTTGTACTTCAGGGTCGGCAGCATTAAACTATTATCCAGCCATTGCCGAAGCTTTTTACAGTGATATCCCGTTGGTGGTGTTAACTGCAGATAGACCTTCACACCTAATTGATATTGGTGATGGGCAAACCATTCGGCAAGAACAGGTGTTTGCCAATCATATCGAATACAATGCCAACTGCAAAGAAGGAGAAGAGTTTCAAGAATTTAATGAAACCGAAATAAATGCAGCCTTGAATTGTGCCTTTGAAAAACAAGGACCTGTTCATATTAACCTTCCTTTTTCTGAGCCATTATACGGAAGAATAGATGTTTTATCAATTCAGCCGAAAGAAATTCGGCCTAACTCTTTTGAAGCTACTATTGAAGATAAAAAACGTCAAACATTAGCCGAAAAATGGAATGCTTCAAAAAAGAAAATAGTACTCATTGGTGTGTTGCAGCCAAATTCTATTGAAGAAAAGTATCTTGAAGTTTTAGCAAAAGATGAAAGTGTGATTGTTTTTACCGAAACGACATCAAACATCCATCACACGCACTTTTTTCCGTCCATAGATCAATTAATTTCGTCGCTCACGCCCGAAGAGCTCCAATATTTACAACCGGAAATTTTGGTCACTTTAGGTGGAATGATTGTATCGAAAAGAATAAAAGTATTTTTTCGAAACTATTCCCCTAAGGAACACTGGCACATAGGTTGTAAAGAGGCCAACGACACTTTTTTTGCTTTAACTGAACATATAAAATGCTCCCCCAATCACTTTTTTGAATTCTTTTTACCATTAACAAAAGTGGTTCAAACAAATTATCAAACTCATTGGTTAAGCATTAAAAATGATAAGCTGCAAAAGCATGCTGTATTTGAAAAGCAAGCGCCTTTTTCAGATTTTGTGGTGTATAAAGAAATATTCAATACCATTCCTAAAATGAGTATGTTACAATTAGCTAATAGTACAGCCATTCGTTATGCACAGCTTTTTAAATTAGAAGCATCATTGCAGGTTTTTTGTAACCGCGGAACTAGTGGTATCGATGGTAGCACAAGTACTGCCATTGGAGCAGCAGTTAAAAGTAATAACCCAACAGTATTTGTTACTGGCGATTTGAGTTTTTTCTACGATAGCAATGCTCTTTGGAATCTCTATATTCCAAACACTTTTAGAATAATTTTAGTGAATAATGGAGGTGGTGGAATTTTCAGAATTTTGCCCCATGCAAAAGAGGTGGACCATTTTGAAAACTACTTTGAAACGAGACACGCCTTAACTGCGTTGCATTTATGCAAGATGTTTGGGTTTGAATATGCTACAGCAAATAGTTTAGATTCCGTAAAAAGTCAGTTAGAAGATTTTTATGCACCGAGTGAAAATCCAAAATTATTGGAAATTTTCACCCCATCTGAAGTAAATGATGTTGTATTAAAGAATTATTTTAAAGCTATTTCTTAACTTCCTTCAATATGTTTTTAGCCCAATAATAGGCATCTTCTATAGACTCAAAACTTTCTATGGGTTTATTAAAAAATTTTGATTCATAGAAGGTATTCACTTTGCTTTCTTCAGTGTAGTTAACCACAGCAATTCCTTTTAAAGTAGGAACGGCCTCTAGGTATTTAAAATCGGTAGGATTAACAGAGTAGGAATGAATTCTATTGGCGATATAAACCAGGGGTCTCGTTTTCATGATTTGAATTCCTTTTACAAGCATTTCAAAAGAAGATTTGTAAGAAACAACAACTCCTTCGTTAGCCTCTACAATGACCACATTTTCATAAAAATAAACGGTAGCAATCTTTGTTTTTAGAATATCTAAAAGGGGAATTTCCTCAGGGAGGTTATGTGGGGAGTTAGGTACCATTTTCGGTTTTTAAAACTACACAAAAGTTTCATTCAAAACAACAATGGAGTTTCTTTTTTTGAAGTGGAAAAGAGTATCTTTGCAACTATGTTACAACTTGGTGAATTTAATATACTTACTATTTTAAGGGAGACCGATCCAGGGCTATTTTTGGGTGATGAGGAAGAAAACGAAGTCTTACTTCCACATAGATATAAGCCAGAAACCTACGAAATAGGAGATAAAATTGAAGTGTTCCTTTATTTGGATAACGAAGAACGTCCCATTGCCACAACAGACGAGCCCTATCTTACACTAAATACTTTTGGGTATTTGCGTTGTAGTGATGTAAACGATTACGGAGCTTTTATGGATTGGGGATTGGTAAAGCAACTTTTTGTTCCATTTAAAGAACAAGCAAGACCCATGAAAGCTGGCAATTGGTATATAGTGTATTTGTATTTAGATGAAAAAACGAACCGATTGGTGGGCTCTAGTAAAACCAACAAGTATTTGAGCAACGACAATATCACTGTCGAAAAATTTGATGAAGTAGATATTTTGGTGACTCATATTACCGAACAAGGTGCCAACGTAATTATAAACGGAATACATAAAGGACTCATCTTTGTAGGTGATATTTTTGAAGACATTCGTTCTGGAGACAGAATGAAAGCCTATATCAAGAAAGTACGAGACGATAAAAAAATTGACGTGGTACTACAACCTCCAGGATACCGAAGCATAGAACCCAATGCTAACTACATATTAGACGAATTAAAAGCCGCTGGTGGATTTCTTCCCTTCCATGACAAGACTGATCCTGAAACCATTAAAAATGAATTGGGATTGAGTAAAAAAAGCTTCAAAAAAGCAGTGGGAAGTTTGTATAAAGACAAACAAATTATCATTAAGGAAGACGGAATCGAATTAATTTAATAACCTCTACCCACTCGATATGGTGCACAACGTCCACAAATTCCAAATGGAGGACAAGGGTCTAGCATATCTAATCCACGTTGTTCTTTATATACAAAATTGGTTACTTTGGTAGAACCATCGGGATTGTATTGCGCATTGCCTCCAAAAGCAGAATACTTTTGTTGAAGTGCTTCAACATTATAATTTGAATTGGATTTATAACGATCTTGTTTTTCAATGGCTGCAGCCATATCCACAGCTTGCCAATAATTGGTCTCGGTTACTTTGTTAAAATCGGTGATGTTCCGAATACTAAAATCGCGTTTCGGACCAAAATCTATATCAAAAGCACTTAATTCTGGGACTTCGGGTAAGGATTCAGTATTAATGGTAAAGTAACGCGACTCAAAGTCGTATTGCGCTAAGACACTTAGCGGAAGGAAAACCAATATGAAAAGTAATTTTTTCATCCGCACCAAAAGTATCAAAAATGATTCCGAAGTGATAGCCTCTTTTTAAAAATTTAACTTTTTTGAAGTTTCCTTGGGTACAGCATCCTTATGCACCGTAATACTAATAGCTTTTAAGCGCATATAACTTTCACTAAAATACACATAGCCACCATTGGCGTTTCTTCTTTCATCTGTTCCCCAGCTATTTTTTACTTTGTAATATTTAGTACCGTTTTGGTCTTTTAATATTCCTGTAATATGCATTAAATGATCATCGGTCGTGGTATAGTTTTCAAACTCGTCTTGGCGATAGTTTTGAGAAACTTTCATTTCGGGATACACGCCCTGTAAGGCTTTAATATTGTTTTCTTCATCGGCAGGGATCACCGCCACCCCGTCCTTTGATGAAAAGGTTTTTTCACTTACATCGCAATCCAACTCTACTGTAAATCCCTTTTGCAATGCATTGTCAATAGAAGCCATCATTTCATCAAGCGGGACATTGTACATGCTTCCGTAGCTCCAGTTATCTGGAATATTCAAAATAAATTCGGAATAAAAAGGAGCGTGAGTAAAACTGGTGATAGTAACATAATCTTCAGCATTAATTTTTAACATATCTCTAAAGGAGGCAGGCGTATAGCTTTTTCCTTCAAAAGTGAAGGTCGTTGGATTTTTACCTAAATAAATATCCACAACGGCTTCAATAGCTGGCTTCCAATTTTTACTCAATTTTCTTCCAGGATTGTCGATATAAGTTTTTAGCATCGCTTCTAAAACGGCTACTAATTCGGCATGATTATGACTTTCTTCACCTGTTTGTAATCCGCTAAAAGCTTCTTGCGGCACCAATCCGTATTCCCGTACCGAATTCATCACATCATGTGCCAGTCCGCCTTCACTAAATTGTGCTTTTCCTTGTCGCATGACAAAATTTTCAGCTTTTTTAGGATAAGTATTACGAACCGTATACATTTCCGAAAGGTCTATCTGCTTTCCTGTAAGTCGAATGATTTCACTTTCCAAAAAGGAGGTGCTCGAAAAACTCCAACAGGTTCCAGTGCGTCCTTGACTAATTACTGGAGTAGCTTCTAGGTCGATTATTTCGGTGAATTGATAAGGTTGCTGTGCAAAAAGAGATGCAGAAATAAAAAGAATTCCGAAGAAAAATAAAGCTTTTTTCATAGTTTAAAATTTGTGACTTCACGGGTTCCATCATAACGGAATGTAACGAGAAGTATTATCTTTGAGGTAAATTTACAAATTATGATTACACCCAATTGGAAAACAGCCAAAGAATATACCGATATCACCTATAAAAAGTCCCATGGCGTGGCGCGTATTGCCTTTAATAGACCAGAAGTACGCAATGCGTTTCGCCCTAAAACCACGAGTGAATTGCTAGATGCTTTTCACGATGCACAAGAAGATACCAGTATTGGTGTGGTGTTACTTTCAGCAGAAGGTCCTTCGCCTAAAGATGGAGTCTATAGCTTTTGTAGTGGAGGAGATCAAGCTGCTAGAGGTAAAGAAGGCTATGTAGGAGAAGATGGCTATCATCGATTAAATATTCTAGAAGTGCAACGACTCATTCGTTTTATGCCTAAGGCAGTGATTTGTGTAGTGCCAGGTTGGGCTGTAGGAGGCGGACATAGTTTACACGTAGTTTGTGATATGACACTTGCAAGTAAGGAGCATGCTATTTTTAAACAAACCGATGCCGATGTTACGAGTTTTGATGGTGGCTACGGCAGTGCTTATCTCGCTAAAATGGTGGGGCAAAAGAAAGCAAGGGAAATCTTTTTCCTTGGAAGAAATTATAGCGCACAAGAAGCCTTTGATATGGGAATGGTCAATGCGGTGGTACCTCATGCAGAATTAGAACAAACGGCTTACGAATGGGCACAGGAAGTGTTAGCAAAATCACCTATTTCTATAAAAATGCTCAAATTTGCTATGAACCTCACAGACGATGGTATGGTGGGACAACAAGTCTTTGCCGGAGAAGCTACCCGATTGGCGTATATGACCGAAGAAGCCAAAGAAGGACGTGATGCCTTTTTGGAAAAGCGCAAGCCTAACTTTACTAAAAAGTGGTTGCCGTAGTTTTTTAGAATTATTTTAGTGGATGTAGATGATCCCTTGGAGTATGATATATGTCATTTATTATGGGGTAATTAATAGATAATTTTAGGGTACTTAAAAAGTAAATAAGTATCATGGAAAAATCTAGACCAATATTCAAATTCTTGCGTATTCTATTAGGTATATTTTTAATAGCCTATGCACTTAATAAATTCCTACATATTGTCCCAAGTAGCTACGGTGCAATGCAACCACTAGCTCAAGACTTTATTGACTCAGTTGCAATATATCTACCGGCGCTTTACATTTTTGAAATTATTATTGGATTGTTTTTAATTTTTAATAAATGGAAAACCTTCATATATATAGTGTTGTTTCCATTGTCTGTAGCGTTTTTAATGTTCAGTTTTATTAATAATGATCTATCAGAAATGTGGCCCGCTATCCTAGTAGCAGCTATTAATATCATTTTACTTCTATCTAGAAAAGAGAAATATAAAGCACTATTCGATTAATATCATTCTGTAAAATTCATCGCATGACCGATTTACAAATTGCCCAAAGCATATCCCCAAAACACATTAGGGATATTGCTTCAGCACTTGCTATTCCCAAAACACAACTAGAATACTTCGGGCAGGATAAAGCAAAACTTCCGTTGTCACTTATTGACGAAAATAAAGTAGATACAAGCAATCTCGTTTTGGTCACTGCAATAACCCCAACACCTGCAGGGGAAGGGAAAACAACCACTCCTATCGGACTGGGAGATGCCATGTGCCAGTTGGGTAAAAAAACAATCACGGTGATACGCGAACCTAGTTTGGGACCGGTCTTCGGAATTAAAGGCGGAGCCGCTGGAGGTGGATGGAGCCAGGTAATCCCCATGGTGGATATCAACCTTCACTTTACAGGAGATTTTCACGCCATTGAAAAAGCTAATAATTTACTTTCAGCTTTAATAGAAAACAACATTCAAAGTAAAACCAAAAGCCTTGGCATTGACCCTCGTACCGTACAATGGAAACGCTGTATGGATATGAATGATCGAGGTCTCAGAAATATTGTCGCTGCCCTAGGCGGAAAAGCAGGAGGTATCCCAAGAGAAACGGGGTTTAATATCACCGCAGCTTCCGAAATAATGGCAATTCTTTGTTTGAGTAACAATTTTAACGATTTAAAAGAAAAATGCGGTGCTATTTATGTGGGTGATACCTGGGAAGGAAAACCCATTTATGCACGCGATCTTCATGCTGAAGGCGCAATGGCTGTCTTGCTTAAAGATGCTATTAAACCTAATTTAGTTCAAACATTAGAAGGAAATCCTGCTATTATTCACGGAGGACCTTTCGCGAATATTGCTCAAGGAACCAATTCTATTTTAGCTACAAAAATGGGGATGAGTTTAGCCGATTATGTCATTACTGAGGCAGGTTTTGGAGCCGATTTAGGCGCTGAAAAATTTCTGAATATAAAATGCCGAACGGCAGGACTTTCGCCTAAAGCTATTGTATTGGTGGCAACCATTCGTGCCTTAAAATACCACGGTGGGAAACCCCTTTCGGAAGTCGCACAAGAAGACACCGAAGCCTTAGCAAAAGGATTCCCCAATCTCGAACGCCATATTAAAAGTTTAAAAAGTTTTGGTATTCCTATGGTGGTATCGGTTAACGGATTTACAAGCGATACCGATGCTGAAAAGCAGTTGCTAAAATCACATTGTGAAAAGTTAGGTGTAGCTGTAGCATTTAGCCATGGCTGGGCCGAAGGCGGAAAAGGCTGTCTAGATTTGGCTGAAAAAGTAGTGGAGGCAGTCGCCCAATGTACCGCCCAATTTACCCCTACCTATTCGCTAGAAGACTCCGTTAGAACTAAGATTAAGAAAGTGTGTGAAACCATTTATGGCGCAGAGCATGTGATTCTGTCTAACAAGGCCAAATCGCAGTTGTTGCGCTATGAAAATTTAGGGTATGGTAATTTACCTATTTGCATCGCCAAAACACAGAAGAGCTTAAGTGATGATGAAAAACAATTAGGCCGTCCCGAGCATTTTGATATTCATATACGGGAATTTGAAATTGCGGCAGGCGCAGGGTTTATCATCCCTATTGCGGGAAATATTCTTAGAATGCCAGGACTACCTGCCACACCTGCCGCAGAGCATATTGATATTGACGAAAGCGGAGCCATAGTTGGGTTGTTTTAGCCGAATTTGCTTTTCAACTTTCAACTTTTAAAAAAATTGATTCTATTCTAAATATAATTGTATTTTTAGGTTTCAAATAAAAACCAACCTAACCAAATACAATTTCTTCATGCAAATTATCGAATCCCAAAAAACCTACGATGTTATTATTGTAGGCTCTGGTGCGGGTGGCGGAATGGCTACCAAAGTACTTGCCGATGCAGGTTTAAAAGTAGCTGTAATTGAAGCCGGTCCTTTCTTTGACCCCGCCGATCCTAAAACCCGAACCCAACTTAAATGGCCTTACGAATCCCCAAGACGGGGTGCTGGCACGCAACGTGATTTTGGCGAATTCGATATGGCATACGGCGGCTGGAACATAGAAGGGGAGCCATACAACCAAATTGGCGATACCAAATTCGATTGGTTTCGTTCTATTATGTTAGGTGGGCGAACGAACCATTGGGGACGGATTTCCTTACGATTTGGACCTAAAGATTTTAAAGGAAAAGATCGAGATGGTTTAGGTGATAACTGGCCCATTGGCTATGAAGATGTAAACCCTTATTATGATAAAGTAGATAAGCTTATTGGGGTGTTTGGAAGTAATGAAAAGCGAGAAAACGATCCAGACGGATTCTTCCTGCCTGCGCCCAAGCCAAGACTTCATGAATTGTACTATATTAAAGGAGCAAAAAAGTCGAATGTAGATGTTATCCCTTCACGATTATCCATTCTTACCAAGCGAATTAACAACGACCGTGGAGTGTGTTTTTATTGCAATCAGTGTAACCGAAGTTGTTCGGTGTATGCCGATTTCTCTTCAGGAAGCTGCCTAATTTTCCCTGCGCAGAAAAATGGCGGACAAGTAGATTTGTACGTCAATTCTATGGTGAGCGAAGTCACCATCGATGAAAACGGAAAAGCCACGGGCGTAAAATACATCAACAAAGAAGACCGTCAGCAATATGCCTTAAAGGCGAGGGTCGTGGTGTTAGCTGCTTCGGCCTGTAGTTCGGCGCGTATTTTATTAAATTCAAAAAGTTCAACATTTCCCAATGGTTTAGGAAATAGTAGTGGCTTGGTAGGGAAGTACCTCCACGATTCTACAGGAACTGACCGTATGTTTTTTATTCCTGAAATGATGAACCGAAAACGCTATAACGAAGACGGCGTAGGGGGCTTGCATGTCTATTCGCCGTGGTGGCTTGATAACAAAAAGCTGGATTTCCCTCGTGGCTACCATATTGAAGTGTGGGGAGGGATGGGGATGCCAGGCTACGGAACAGGATTCAACCCTAATTATCTCAACAAATACCTAGGACTGAAAGTAGGCGGCTACGGAAACGGCTTACGCGAGGATGTAAAAAAATTCTATGGCTCTGTGATGGGCGTTTCGGGACGTGGAGAGTCGATAGCTATGAAAGACAACTACTGCGAAATAGACCCTACCACCGTTGACGAATGGGGAATTCCGGTATTGCGTTTTAATTATCATTGGACCGACCACGAACGCAAACAAGCTAAGCATATGCACGAAACCTTCGAAGAAATTGGTCATAATATGGGTGCTGTGGTGCTAGGCAACAAACCCACCAAAGAGCAGGACTACGGATTGCTCAATCCAGGCCGAATCATTCACGAAGTGGGGACTACCCGTATGGGAAGCGACCCAAAAACCTCGGTGGTAAATGAGTACGAGCGTTTACACGATGTAGAAAATGTGTTTGTGGTAGATGCAGGGCCGTTTGTGTCGCAAGCCGATAAAAACCCTACCTGGACTATTTTGGCGCTCGCTTGGCGTACTTCGGACTATATTATTGAAGAACTTAAAAAACAAAACCTATAAGCCATGGATAGAAGAGAAAGTTTAAAATCGATGCTTTTAGGCTCCATGGGAGCTGGACTTGCCTTACAAAGTTGTGTCACCACAACACCGCCAGAAGTGGTGGAAGATAAAATTTGGGAATATACCTACGGGCGTACCCCCAAAGAAGAGGAATTTGATAACAAACTCCTGTGTGAGCAGTTTTTTGAAGACGACGAACTCAAGGAAATTCACACTCTAGCCAATTTAATTTTACCGCCCAACGAACACGGAAGCATTGACGATGCAAAGGTGGTGCCCTTTATAGAATTTATGGCGAAGGATGTGCCCGAATTCCAAACCAAGATTAAAGGCGGATTAATGTGGCTGAATATTTATTGCAATGCCAAGTATAAAACCAATTTTGTAAATACTCCCGAAGCCCAACAAAAGGAAGTGCTGGATATGATTGCCTGGCCCGACCCAGAAGCCATAGAACACCCACATGAGGTGCAGTTTTTTTCCTTGATGCGTAATTTGGTGATGACGGGTTATTTTTCTAGCGAAGTGGGTATAAAAGAACTAGGCTATAAAGGGAACATACCCAATAATTGGGATGGTGTACCCCAAGATGTCTTGGACGACCACGGACTCGCTTACGACCCAGAATGGCTAGCCAAATGTGTAGATCCCAACACCCGTGGGGAAATTGCACAATGGGACGAGGAAGGGAATTTGATTTCTTAGAGGAATGTCTCCCTGAGCATTAACGAGAAAGAAAATATATTTTCATTCGAAGGTAGCTTACGAAGTAAGTAGAAGGGTTTTAGACATCCCCCTAACCCCCTTCAAAGGGGAATAGTATCATTTTGAAGTCCTTTTTGTCATTCCGCACCCATTTTTGGACGCCCAATCCAGTTGGGCGTGACACGGAATTAACACCTGTCATTCCGAACAAAGTGAGCCTGCCTGTCGGCAGACAGGGAATCTCATAATACAACCATAATCTTTGAGATTCTTCACTGCACTTCGTTTGTTCTGAATGACAGTATCATTTTCATACCCAAGACAATGAATCTCATAATTATTATTATTTAGGCTTATTAAAACAGCCTAGTGACTTATAAAATAAGTCTAATGGCTAATAAAATATGCCAAATGGCTATTAAAACTATCCGTATGGCTATTAAAACTATCCGTATGGCTATTAAAAGAAGCCAAGTGGCTTCTAAAACTACCCGTTTGGATGATAAAATAAGCCAAGTGGCTACTAAAACTATCCATTTGACTAATAAAATAGGTCTAAAGGGTGGTTTAAAAGGTTTAAATGGTTATTAAATAGACTTTATGGGTTATTTAAAAGGTCTAACTATCTTTTTTTCTGAAAACACTTTGCAGCTTTGCCTTTTTGAAAATTTGTTACTTAGGAAAGAACTTTTTTCTATCTTTGAGAAACTCCCCACAAAAAATAAATTGTATAAGAACGATAAAAAAGTTTCGATAGCGTAGCTATGTTACTGTATATCGACGATAAAATAGATGATATAACGAGTTGAGACCTCAACAAGCAAGCTTGTTCCAAATCCGCAAAGCTCGTTACACTCACTTTTAACGCGTCTTTGGGTCGAGGTCTCAACCGCAGGCGTAAACCCACAAAGAAAGCCGAGCAATGCTACGCATTGGCTATGGTTTCAAAATCACATATAGTCATTAAATCAGGAAAATTAGATAGGTATTTAACCGTCTTTTTGGTTAATTTAGCGTACTCAATTTCATTTCTAGTACTTTCTCCAATATACCCATCTACATCAATTACAAAGATTGCATCTGAGTTATCTATTTTTAGTAAATGAACTGTATCTAAATCTCTCTTTTGTTCATCGGTTAATGTAATTTTCTCAGAATGTCCGAAAACACCAACCGAGTAAACTAAATGCCCCTCTAATGTTAATTGTCTATTAATAATCTCAAAATGCTTTTTAAACTTAGTTGAACCGCAAAGGGTTATTTTTTTTCTACTCATAATTATATATTTAAATTGTTATTTACTTATTCCGTCGCTTGCTTTAGTCGAGGCTCAACATCACGTAAACGTAATGCCCTGACTATCTTCTTTTCACTTCGTGAGGCTTTATTTGCGGGTATTGCTTACGCTGTTCCCACGATTTACGAGCAAGCTCGACATCGCTACACAGCTTAAAGCAACACTCCGTTTACGCCTGCGGTTGGCAATAATTATGAAAAACCTCTTTGGATTTATTTTAATTCTATTGATTTTTTCTTGCAAGGAGAAAGAAATTGAAACTTCATCTGACATCTATTCGGAGAAATCCATTGAATTAGTAAATGATGTCTTAAGCAATGAATATAGTTTTTGTGAGTGTTTATTAGAACCGCCAAACAAATCGACTTTACAGACTTTCGCAGATGATGTTCCTCATTTTGATTACGAAAAATATATTTTGGAATCATTTAATTTAAAACAAAAATCAGATTTAAAAAACCTCCACGGAATTAATGACACTCTGATTCTCATACCAAATTCGTTGACCACAAACATTAAAATTATTTATCGAAAAGAATGGGATGAATTATTTTCAAAATATGGATTTGATGCACGTGATACGATTTATAAACGTTATCCGAATTTATGCTTTTTGACCAAGCCTATTTTTGACAAAGATTATAAAACAGCTATAACGGATATTGACATTGGAGGTTGTCTTTGGCATCCGCCATTCAAAATCCGCTTGATTAATGGAAAATGGCAATTTGATTAAAATAACTATTGCCAACAATGTATAACCGCAATTACGGCGGATTCGACTGCGTCAGAATCCACTCGGAATTGCTAACGCCAGTGCTTAACCGAAAACTAACGCATATTAACCCGTAACTGACGGTTATACGAGACCGTTGTAGCAAGCTGAATGCAACTGAAATTAACAGTCAAAATGTTAAAATCTTGTTGCTTTCTTTGCAAATTAAAACACTCTAATTTCATAAAAACCAGTTAAATTTGTCGAAAAAATAAACCTACAGGTTGATTTTATGAAAATAATTGATACATTTGTACCACATTTATATGCTTTTAAATTCTCTGATGAATTGCCAGATGAGTTAGAAAGAGTATTTGATGAATGGGTAGACCCAATGTATCTTTTTCAGTTTTTCGAAGCCAATGAACAGGATTTAGATATAACAATTGAGCAAGCCATTGATAAAGTTCAAAAAGAGGCAAAGTTTTTGAGGAATAAATTAATTGAATTGGCAAATGAAGAACCCAATAAATTAAATGAATTGTTTAAAAACCTAAACAACAATGAGTATACTGCTAAACTACTTCAAGAACAAAAGGCACGTAATAGATGGTTACGACTCTACGCGATAAAAATAGACGATGATAATTACATAATTACAGGTGGCACAATCAAATTAGACAATCAACATTTGATGAAAGATAGAAAACATACCCTAGCAGAATTAAATAAGTTAAATAGATGTAGAGATTTTCTAAAAGATGAAGGTGTTATTGATAACGATAGTTTTCAAGAAATATTTTTTTAGATATAAATTCCATTATGGCAAATAAAAAATTAGATAAATTCAATAAGTTAGTTTCTAAAGAAAAATCTGGATGGTTAGAAAAAGCCAAATGGAGAAAAGAAAATGAGGCTTGGCTTGATATTTCTTTTAAAATTGCAGTTAAAATTCTGTCTGCATTAAAAGGAAATAAAATTGCTAATGTTTATCCGAAAACTCAAAAAGAATTAGCGAGTGCAATGGATTGCTCACCTCAATATGTTAGTAAACTATTAAAAGGTACAGAAAATCTTCAATTAGAAACTATAACTAAAATTGAACAAATTTTGGATATTGATTTGATTCAAGTTCCTCAATTTGAAACAACTATTCAAGTACAGGTAGCACCTTATAATACCTATACAAAATCTAGTGAAATGATAAACGCTGGAGATAGTTATGCAAATTATCAGGATTTAATTGGAGCATATTCCTATGAATCCGAACCTGATTGTATTCTTAAACTAGTAGCATAATGGCAGAAGAAACAAATAAAATAGGTTTTGCATTAAAAAGAATTACCACCGAACAATTTGCTATTATTGAATCGGCATTTACTGATGGAAAATTAGTTGATTTAAAAGCTGGTTTACGATTTGGGATGAATTTTGAAAATAAAATCATTTCTGTTGTTTTTTCAACCAATTTAATTCAAGACAAATCACCTTTTCTAATTATAGAAGTTGGCTGTCATTTTAGTATTAGAGAAGAAGCCTGGGATAGCTTTTACAATAAAAACAAAACTGAATTGAAAGTTCCAAGAGGATTTATAGGACATTTAGTGATGTTAACTATCGGAACCACAAGAGGAGTACTTCACAGTAAAACGGAAAACACACCTTTCAATAATTTTTTACTTCCAACATTGAATGTGAATGAAATGGTTAAACAGGATGTTATTTTTAAAGTGGAAGTAGAAAAAAACGAATCAAAATAAAATACAAAAGCCAGTTGCCAACAATGGCTATAAGTAATTGCTTGTTCTCGCCTACTTCTGAAAATCCTCGCGGATTTTCTATTCGGTTTTTATTTGCTAAATTACGTGTTAAACCACGCAACAAACCATATACAAACACGTTAGCAACAAGTTCAAAAACTACATATTGAAAAATTACTTCTTAATATTAATTATACTATCAGGCAGTCTTTACAGTCAATCAAAAATAATTGAATCTAACGAAATTGATAGTCTTATTGTCGAATCTTTAATATCGGGATATTCGATTTCAAAAAGCAGAGTAAAAGGAATAAAAGATTCCTTAATCATAAAAAAGTCAACAGATAACGAATATTATTACTCGAATTATTCAAGAGAAAAATTCACTTATTACAGCAAAACTAATAAGTGGAAAAAAGTAAAAAAAGAACTAAAAATTAAGTCGAAATTAAATTCTGCTTTGATTAGTGAATTTATCAGCCAATTAGATTCATTCCCCAATACCCAATATAAAATTAACAGTACTAGATTTTTAAAATTGGTCAACAAAAAAAGAATCTTAAGAATAGCAAAACATTACGATATTGATTGGAATTTCAAAAAAAGATTTAATTCCGATGAAGATATTGAATTGCAATTTAAATCGATACAGTCATTAGATTCCTTTAATGAATTTATCCAAAGAGTTTTTACCGATGACTTTGGCTATAATCCGACACACTACTCGAATTATATTAAACTGACTATTTTTGAAGAAAACAATGTTAAAACAATTTACGGCTATTATCCTAACCCTGTAAAACAGCCTTGGTTACTAGATCCAAAAGAATTAGGAAATGAACCAACAGCAATACTGAATTTGGACATTAACAAAACTCTTTTTGAGATTCTTCCATCAGATTTTCTGAACAGGAATTCTATAAGTGAATCCGCATTAATCGATAAATATATCATTTGGAATTTGAGACAACAAAAACTATTATAAAAACCAGTTACCGACCCCCATATATACCATATAATTACCTTCCATAATCCTTACAATAAAAATTCTCGGGTTTGTGTTATGGCATTTATTTCCACTATGTTTTTATAAAACGCGACACCTAGTTAGGTTTCTCTAACCCAAAAGGGTACGAGATATACCTTCTTTTTTTATAATAAACGTATTTTAGCGAGTGAAATAACAAACCCTCTTTTATGTATAAAATACACACCCTTGTTATCGCTTTTTGTTTCTTTTTGCAAGGAGCAAGTAGTCAAACCCCAGCAAAGGATTCTTTTTTGCTAACCGTGGGAACACAAGACAGTCTGTACTCCCAAACACTACAAGAATCCCGTAATTTTTATGTGCAGTTGCCAGCCAGTTATAACCCCAACACCCCCGAGAAGTTTCCTGTAGTATATATAATAGACGGGGAAGTGTTGTTACCCACCGTACACGCTGTGCAAAGTTTTTATAGCGGCGGATTTACCCCAGAGATGGTCTTGGTGGGTATTTCGAATGCTACGCATAGAACAAGAGATTTAACACCAACCCAAATGAATGAGAAATACGGCATGCCCTTTAACGAAGCGAGTGGAGAAGCAGCTAACTTTAGTGCTTTTTTAGAAAAAGAGCTTATTCCCTATATCGAAAAGAAATACCCCGTGACACAAAATAGAACCTTGATAGGGCATTCGTATGGCGGGTTGTTTGCGGTGTATACGTTATTGCACCATCCTCAATTATTTTCAAACTACATCGCCATAGACCCCAGCTTAGATTGGGACAATCAAAAATTATTGGGCGAGGCTAAAGAAAAACTTACCCAAAACAACTATGCAAATACATCGTTGTTTATATCGTTAAGTGGGCAACTACATATGCAAGACCCCAGTATTACGATTGACAATGTAATGCAAGACTCCTCAGACTTTACCGTATTTGCGCGCTCCAATATTGGTTTTTCCAATATGGTAAGGCAACACACCCCTAACGGATTGGCTTTCTCTTGGAAATTTTACCCCAAAGACATCCACGGAACGGTGGCTTTTCCATCGATTAGGGAGGGATTGCTTTTTAATTTTGAATGGTACCAAATGGAGAATACAGATAAGTTTAATTCGCCAGATACTTCAAAAGAAGTTCTTGAGAGCATTATAAACTATCGCGCTCAAAAGCTGAAAACCCATTTTCAATATACCGTACCTCCGTATCCGGTAGATTTATTAAACGCCTTAGGCTATATGAGTTTGGATATGGAACAACCCGAAAAATCTAAAATGTTTTTTGAATTCGCCATGCAGTTTTATCCTAATGATGCCAATACGTATGATTCTATGGCAGATTATTACGAAAGAACAAACGATTTTGAAAATGCATTAAAATTTGTTACAAAAGCCAATACCATAAGCCCTAACGATTACTATCAAGATCGAATAAAATCTTTAAAACTGAAAAGTAAAAAGTAACATACAGGCATCACAAAAAAACCGAAGCTTTAGACTTCGGTTTTACGCTCTTATTTAGTATATGCCTCTTCGTGCACATTCTTTACGGCACGTCCACTGGGGTCATTCATATTTTTAAAACTTTCATCCCATTCTAGTGCTACTTGGCTACTACAGGCCACACTAGGTACACTGGGCACCGTTAAGGCTGCTGCATCACTAGGGAAATGTTCTTCAAAAATGGTGCGGTAGTAAAACTCTTCTTTGCTTGTTGGGGTTTGGATAGGGAAACGGTATTTGGCATTGGCAAGTTGCTCGTCGGTTACTTCTCTATTTACCATTTCTTTTAAGGTGTCTATCCAACTATAACCCACGCCATCACTAAACTGTTCTTTTTGGCGCCAGGCCACCGCTTCAGGAAGCATATCACCAAAGGCTTCTCGCAATACCCATTTTTCCATGGCTTGCTTATCTTTGGGGCTACTTTGTCCCGCAATAATCATTTTATCTTTAGGGTTTAAGCGCATCGCCACATCCATAAATTCTTTGTCTAAAAAGGGTACCCGACCTTCAATCCCCCAAGACGCCAAGCTCTTGTTGGCACGAAGACAATCGTACATATGTAGTTTGTCTAGCTTACGCACGTTTTCTTCGTGAAAATCCTTCGCACTGGGTGCTTTATGGAAATAGAGATACCCACCAAAAATTTCATCGGCTCCTTCACCAGAGAGCACCATTTTAATTCCCATGGCTTTTATAGCGCGTGCTAACAAAAACATAGGTGTCGAGGCACGTATGGTAGTAATATCGTAGGTTTCTACGTGGTAAATCACATCACGAATGGCATCCAAGCCTTCTTGTATGGTAAAATGAATTTCGTGGTGCACGGTGCCCAGGTGGTCGGCTACTTTTTGTGCTGCAGCCAAATCGGGTGAACCTTCCAGTCCAATGGCAAAAGAGTGGAGACGCGGATACCAAGCGTTTTCCACATCACCACTTTCAATACGTTTATCGGCATATTTTTTAGCTAGGGCAGAGGTAATGGAACTATCAAGTCCGCCAGAGAGCAACACCCCATAGGGTACGTCACTCATGAGTTGGCGGTGTACGGCTGCATCCAAGGCCTTGCGTAATTCTTCAATGGAAGTTTCGTTGTCTTTTACATTATCGTATTCCATCCAATCGCGGGTCCACCAGCGTTTCAGTTCTCCCTCTTTACTGTATAAATAGTGTCCTGGAGGAAAGAGTTCAATTTTGGTACACACGCCTTCTAGCGCTTTTAATTCGGAAGCCACATAAAAGGTCCCGTCTTTATCCCATCCCATATAAAGCGGAATAATTCCCATATGGTCGCGAGCGATGAGGTAGGCATCGTTTTCTACATCGTAGAGTGCAAAGCCAAAGATTCCGTTGAGTTCGTCCAGAAAGGATGTCCCTTTTTCTTTGTAGAGCGCAAGGATAACTTCGCAATCGCTTTTGGTTTGGAAGTTGTACCGACCTTCAAATTGTTTTCTCAGTTCATTATGATTATAGATTTCCCCATTAGCAGCAAGTATTAACTTTTTATCTTCCGAAAACAGCGGCTGTTTCCCTGAAGTAGGATCCACAATAGCCAAGCGCTCATGCGCCATGATTGTTTTTTTATCATCGTAAATCCCACTCCAATCGGGACCTCGATGCCGCAGGCATTTTGCCATAGTTAATAATTGAGGACGCAAATCCTCGCTAGGTTGTTTCAGGTCGAAGGCACATACTATTCCGCACATAATGTATAATTTTTAATAATTAAAAAACCCGTCAAATTTTTGAAACTTGACGGGTTAGGTATAGGGTACAAGTTTCTGTTACGGGTTTCCGTTATTATTATTGTTATTAAAATTGAAAACAGATAGTAACATCACTTGGGTTTGTTCTTATTTGATTTGGTAAATATCGAAGTTTTTTTGAATAAAAGAAATTTAATTTGAAATTTTCTGAAAAATTATCGCAGCTTCGGAAAATCTTCTGGGTTGCTTTCGTGCATCATTTCATATACTTTTTCAAAAACATCTTCGGTAGATGGTTTTGAAAAATAGTCTCCATCGGTTCCATAGGCAGGACGATGTGGTTGTGCCGTTAGGGTCTGTGGTTTACTATCTAGATAACGATACCCGTTCTGTTCGTTTACAATATGCTCCAAAATATAGGAGGAAGCTCCTCCTGGCATATCTTCGTCAATGACAAGCAAACGATTGGTTTTCTGAACGCTTTTTACGATATCGTGTTTAAGATCTAAGGGCAATAAGGATTGAATGTCAATCACTTCGGCATCAATACCCACTTGTTGTAATTCTTTTGCTGCTTCTTGCACAATACGAAGGGTACTTCCGTAGGAGACTAAAGTTATGTCACTTCCTTCTTTAACAGTTTCTACCACGCCAATAGGAGTTCTAAATTCCCCTAAATTGGAAGGCATCTTTTCTTTAAGTCGGTAGCCATTTAAGCATTCAATCAATAGTGCAGGTTCGTCGCTCTCTAATAAGGTGTTGTAGAATCCTGCCGCCTTGGTCATATTTCGGGGAACCAAAATATACATACCACGAAGTAAATTAATCAAGGCACCCATTTGGGAGCCGCTATGCCAAATTCCCTCTAATCTATGACCACGCGTACGCACAATGAGCGGTGCTTTTTGCTTCCCTACGGTTCGATAACGAAGCGTTGCCAGGTCATCGGTCATAATTTGAAGGCAGTACATGATATAATCGAGGTACTGAATTTCGGCAATAGGGCGTAGACCACGCATCGCCAATCCAATTCCTTGGCCTAAAATTGTAGCTTCTCGAATTCCGGAGTCGCGTACTCGAAACTCGCCATATTTTTCTTGAAGCCCTTCTAAACCTTGGTTTACATCACCTATAGCACCGCTATCTTCCCCAAATACTAGCGTTTCGGGATGTTTACTGAAAATTGTATCGAAGTTATCGCGAAGAATTACACGTCCGTCAACCTCTTCGGCATGGGCATCGTAGGTGGGAAGTACTTCTGTAACGTTGGTCGCTTTTGAAGGTAATTCGGAATAAAGGTTCGTGCTAAATTTTGGCTGAACAATGTCAAAAAAGTTATTCACCCAATCCTGAAGCTGTTTCTTTTCGGAAGAATTTTCAGCAGCGACATAGCGAAGTGCTTTTCGTGCTTTTGAAATAATATCCCTACGAAGTGGTTCTTTTATTTCGGCTAATTCTTCTTTAATTTTTTCAATAAAGTTTTTATTGGGGCTACTTTCAGCTAGATTTCCAATTAAGGTTATGGCTTCTTTTTGTTCTTGTTTGTGATCTGCTAAAAACGCTGTCCACGCTTTTGTTTTCCCTTCTCTAACTTTCTTTTTAATGCTTTTCTCCATTTCTGAAAGTTCTTCATCGGTGGCAAAATTATTTTCTATAAGCCACTCACGCATCTTCACATTACAATCAAATTCTCTTTCCCATTGAAGTCGTTCTTCGCTTTTATAACGTTCGTGAGATCCACTGGTAGAGTGTCCTTGTGGTTGTGTGAGTTCTACTACGTGAATAAGTACAGGAACGTGCTCTTCACGAGCAATTTTCCCAGCTTTTTCGAAAGTTTCCACAAGGGCAGGGTAGTCCCAACCTTTTACTTTGAATATTTCATAACCCGCTTTTTCTTCGGTGCGTTGAAATCCGCTTAACACTTCCGAAATATCTTCTTTGGTGGTTTGATGCTTTGCGTGTACCGAAATTCCATATTCGTCATCCCAAACACACATGACCATAGGTACTTGTAATACGCCAGCCGCATTAATGGTTTCCCAAAATAAGCCTTCACTGGTACTCGCGTTCCCTATAGTTCCCCAAGCAACTTCGTTCCCGTTGATAGAAAACTGGGTGTGATTTTTCACCCCATCTACATTTCTAAAAATTTTGGAGGCTTGTGCCAATCCCAATAATCGAGGCATTTGCCCTGCTGTAGGTGAAATATCGGCACTGCTATTTTTTTGTTCTGTGAGGTTTTTCCAGGAGCCGTCTTCATGAAGGCTATGGGTCATAAAGTGTCCGCCCATTTGGCGACCTGCGCTCATGGGATCGGCTTCAATAGTGGTGTGCGCGTATAATCCTGCAAAAAATTGTTCGATGCTTAATTGGCCATTACACATCATAAAAGTTTGGTCGCGATAGTACCCACTTCGCCAATCTCCTTTTTGAAATGCTTTTGCCCAAGCGAGTTGAGGCACTTCTTTTCCGTCGCCAAAAATTCCAAATTTTGCTTTTCCTGTAAGGACTTCACGCCTTCCCAACAAACTACATTCGCGACTTGTTACAGCAATGGTGTAATCTTTTAAAACTTCCGTTTTAAAGTCTTCAAAAGAAAGTGCGCCGTTCGTTTGTGGGTTTGTTTGCATAGTGAATATTTATGTTGCAAAAGTAGCAAAAATAACAATGCATTTCACTTTAAAAAATTATGGAATTCTTAACAAAATGATAATTTTTATTAATTTTTTTCATCTTTTTTTCGAATTGCAACAAAAACTCTGCGAATGAGTAAAATAAAAGGGAATCCGTGTAATAAAACATCGAAGTAGTCTTTAGGGGTCATTCCTACAGCACCCCCTGCAATCCATTTTAATTTCCCCCAGAAATGTGGTTCTGGAAAAAAGGGTGCTAAACCTAGAGTTAAGCATAATAAAATAAGTATGCGCCAGTCGTTGAATATATTCATGAAATATGGGTTCTGGGTTATTGGTTCTAGAAATAGCCTAAGATACAAAATACAATCTACGTTTTACCTCAAGCCTAGGACCATTCATCTCTAATACCATTTTCTTGTAAAAAGCCCCATTAATGTTCTAATGTCCAAAGTAACAATAAATCGAATTTTTTGATCATAATTACCAAGTCCAGGCTCCCATCCTAAGTTAGAATAAAGCGGGAAATAAAGTTCAAAATAATCAGCTACCAAGCTGGCTCTAATTCCAGCATCGTAGACAAATTTAGGTTCAAAGCCTGTATTTTTAACCCAACCCATATCACCATAAGCATAGATCCATCTCCAGATGTTTGTACTTGCATTCACTGTAGTAATCCATTGGTTGGCATAGGCAGGCTCTAGTTGCGATTTAAATCCTCCTTCTGCTATAATAAGTTGTTGACTAAATAAGCCTGTGTCTTCACTTCTTCCATAGTAATTATAGTCAAACATATAATCGGATGGGCGGTCTAATGCAAAGCTGAAGTAGTTATCATTGGTTTCAGTTTTGTTATATAAAAAGATGCCCGAATACCATCGAAGATTAATTTGCCTGTTATTTAAAAAGAGCTTTCGGTATTCCAATTGAAGTGAAACCTTGCTAAATTTTTTCGAAACTTGATAATCAAAAAGTCCTCGATAATAGTTAATTAAATTATTGTCTGAATAAACATACTGGGCATTATACACATTATAGTTAGGCTCTTGATCTGGGTCGTTAGGGTCTTCGTCTCTAAAAACATTGACATTTCTAACATTAATAAATTGTTTTGTGTTTTTTCGCAAATCGGTAGGATCACGAAATGCAAATGTGATGTAAGGTGAGATTCTTTTGTAAAATAAATCCTCGTCGTATGAAAACAAAGTACCCGATATTCCTGTCCTTAACGCATACATGCTTTGATCATCAAAACGACCTGTATAAGAAAAAGAACCGTTACCTACGAGGGATTTTGAACGAAAGCCATATTGAGGTTCAATCCTATAATTAAAGTCTTTGGGAAGCACCGTTTTGTTATACAACTTCATTCCCAAACTCAATCCGTCATATAAATTATACTGAAAGACGGGCATAAAAAACAGCTGATTGTATTTTGGGTCTTCCACATCTTGAAAGAGTCTAAACTGAACGGGCTTGTTAAATAAACCATCCACCGTTTTAAAATTGTTCCGTTGGTTGAGTTCAGGTACCACAGCTTCATAGTTTAGTGCTAACTGTTTAATATTTTCCTTCGGAACCGACACGGTAATGATACTATCAAAAGGAGCAAGCCATTTTTTGAAAATAACATCCTTTTTATTAAGTCCATATAGAGAAATAGGCATCTTGTTATCCTGTTTATTCAGAATACTAACCCGTAAGGAATCACCAACTTTTTCTACCCTTTTTATTTTGAAATCAATAAGGGTTCGTTTACCAACATAGTCTTCAAAAAACCAATGAATAGGTAGCTCTGTGTTTTTTGAAAGGATGTCTTCGAAGGTAGATGCGTTAGTGTATTGTAGGCTGTTATTTTTGTAAAATTCAGAAATGGAAGTATTTAATACATCTTTACTCATATAATCACTTAAATATCCCAACCCTGCACCTGCATAATAGTCGCTCGCAATATTTTTATTGAATTTAAGTAAGGAATCCTTTGGAGTAACCAACGATTGGTGCAAGTTACTCCGAGCCATATTGAGGTACATTAAAGGATATTGATCGTTAAACTCCAAATCACTCGCATGAGACCATCTTACAATAAAAAATTCACTTAAATTCCCCATGATTTTTATGTCTGGGTAAAAGGTGTTGACATAATCTGTCATTAAATAAATTTGTAAGGCTCCAAACAACCAATGTTCTTCTCTAGGATTGATATACAAAGTGCTTTCCAGATATTTTCTTGTGATGGTCTTAAGTAATTCCATATCCATTTCAAATCCGTTAGGAAATGGACTTATAAAATCGGGCAATTGATTTAACCCATACACGGGACTTAAACGATAATCGGCATCACTTATAAGAAGTTTTTCGAAAGGGTAGGGGCCTAATTTTTCTTCTAGATAATGTGTAATACGGTCAATTTGTAGTGCTTTAATGGTGGGAGTTACTTTTTTGTCTCTTAAATCGGTTAATACCTCAAAATTATCGGTCACTACACTACCAAACCCAAGAAATTTATCCAAATAAATGGGTGCGCTCATCCGGTTGTTGCCTTCTAAATGAATTAATTTTTTGCCATTTACAATGGTTTCGGCAATAACATCTAAATCACTAAAGAGTTTGTATTCCTTCGGAAAGTGAAAATTGATGATAAATTTTGAAGGACTCATAAAAAAGTCATCCACATTTTTATTGCTGTAAGCCTTCCATTCACCGTTAAATACTGCAGGTGCAATAAACCAATAGCGAAGCTTATAATCACCATTTTTAGAAACACCATAACGCGTATATTTATCGTTTGGGACTTTTATTGTATAAGCCAAGTTAATTTCGATTTGCGCACTTGGAGCGAGCGCTTCTTTAAGGGAAATTTTTATAATGTCATCCCCCTTTTCACGATGCCAGGACAAAGTTTCGTTTTGTTTGTTTTTAATAAATTCGATAGTAGTTCTTCCTCGATTTTCATCTTTTTCAAAATGAAAGGAACTATTAAAATTTTCGGCAAATCGCTCGGCTAAAGGTGTTGTTTTACTCGAAAAACTATTGGCCCAGTCTAAAAGATAAATTTCTGAAAGAGCTGTATTCGAGTCATTTACAAAAGTAATTTTTTGAGTAATGGAAAGTGTTTGGGTGTCTTCATTAAGCAGTGCATCTATGCTCAAAGTATGTTGCGCTTGTACCGAAATGGCAAGCAACCCCAAACACATTATGCACCATGTTGGAAGATTCAAACTATTGTTTTATAAATTTTATGGGGCTATTATTTTGAGTGTTAAACTTCAAATAATAAAACCCTGTTGGTAAATATGAAACATCCCATTCTAGATTTTCCCCACCTTCCGAATTAAATTCGCTTAGAATTTGCCCCATGGAGTTTATAATCCAAAATTGGATTGGCGTGGCATTGGGATATACTATTTTTAATTTTTCGGAAACACTTGTGTTTTCTAAATAAATACTATTATCAATAACTAAAGAAGGAGTGTTTAAAATGACAATTTCTTCATTGGTTTCAAGATTCATCACAATGGGTAAATGATCACTCATATTATACAGATTTTCTCGTAGTGTTTCAGAATAAAATCCACTACAATTGGTATCATTTATACTTAAATCGAAACAATTTCCATTATTCCCAAACGCTTTATAGGTATCTGGAATATAGCGAAGCGATGGATTTGTTAACATATTTTCTGAAACCAAAATAAAATCGAACCTATCATCCAATCCACCCCCAGCACCGGCTCCAAAGGGGCCAGAACTCACTCGCGTACTTTGAGTATGGATATCTTGAAAATTAATATTAGTACTCCATGCGCCTGGGGTATCGATGGGATCTGCCATAACAATAGCGTTGGTTGGGTCCAGTAACTCAATGTAGGCAGGTTCTGTGGATGAATAAAGGTTAAAATCCCCTGCAAAAATAACAAAGGCATTTGGATCCAGTGTCGCTAAACGATTTGTAAATTCTTGCACCATTTCAAGACGTAGCTGTTCGTTTGTGCCTCCCTGACTTGACTTAAGATGTGATACGAATATTTCGATAAGAACAGGATTTGTTTGCATTCCCTTTGTACTTAACTTTAGCGAATAATGATTTATGTCTCTAATATTTGTTTGAATAACTTCTTCGGCTTCTAGAAGGAACTTGTCCTTTCTAAAATAAAGCATTTGCTGCAAATTGGCACCTCCCGATTGATTAGGTACAAACGTTGCTCTTTTATAAAGATTTTCTGTGGCATTTAATGCTGTATTTAAAATTAAATCTGCACCAAACCCACTTTGTAATTCACATATCATGAAGATGTCGGGTGAGTATTCATTTAAAATTTCACCCAAAATTAATTCTCTATTTTGCGGATTTGCCTCTGGAAATTCCAAAAGATTATAAAACATGGTTTTCAGGGTGCTTTGTGAAAAAAGGCACCACGGAAGAAGAAAGAAAAAAAATAATGTTATTTTTTTAATCATGTAAAGGGGAGTATTCCTAGAAGTTAGGACTTAAGTTGAATTCTTTATAGAAGTCATTTAAGATTTCTAAAACTTCATCTTCAGTATCTACTAAATTAATTAAATCGATATCTTGAGGACTTATATTTCCTTGCGAGATAAGTGTTTTTTTTATCCAATCCATAAGTCCGTTCCAAAACTCGGTTCCCACTAAAATAATAGGAAAACGGTCTATTTTGTGCGTTTGGATAAGAGTGATGGCTTCAAAAAGTTCGTCAAGTGTCCCAAATCCTCCTGGCATGACCACAAATCCTTGAGAGTATTTTACAAACATTACTTTTCTAACAAAGAAGTAATCGAAATCAATACTTTTATCTTTATCAATATAAGGATTGTCGTGTTGTTCAAAAGGTAAGTCGATATTAAGCCCCACCGATGTTCCTCCGGCCAAATGTGCTCCTCTATTTCCGGCTTCCATGATACCTGGCCCGCCACCTGTGATAATTCCATAGCCATTTTCTGTAATTTTTTGCGCTATTCTCACCGCAAGCTGATAATATTCTTGGTCTTCTTTGGTTCTTGCCGACCCAAAAATAGAAACGCAAGGACCAATCCTACTTAATTTTTCGTACCCTTCCACAAACTCACCCATAATTTTAAAAATGGCCCATGAGTCGTTAGTTTTTATTTCATTCCAGTTTTTATGTCTGCTTTCACTTCTCATTGTTCGTACTTTTTTTCTAATGTAATTCTTTTTTAAGGAATTGTGCTGTAAAGCTTTTGGGATTCTTTATAATTTCTTCGGGAGTTCCTTCGGCAATCACCTTTCCGCCTTTTTTACCTCCTTCAGGACCTATATCGATAATATAATCTACAATTTTAATAACATCTAAGTTATGTTCAATAATGACAACTGTATTTCCTTTGTTTACTAATTTTTCTAAAACTAATAACAAGACCCTAATGTCTTCAAAATGAAGTCCTGTGGTTGGCTCATCGAGGATATAAAATGTATTTCCGGTATCTCTTTTAGATAACTCGGTTGCTAATTTAATTCGTTGTGCTTCTCCACCAGAAAGCGTAGTGGATTGTTGTCCAAGTGTAATATATCCTAGCCCCACATCCTGAATGGTCTTCAGCTTTCTATAAATTTTTGGGATGTGTTCAAAAAAGGAACACGCTTCATTAATGGTCATTTCCAATACATCGTAAATCGACTTTCCTTTGTATCGTACTTCGAGGGTTTCTCGGTTAAAACGCTTTCCCTGACAAGTTTCACATTCCACATACACATCGGGGAGGAAATTCATTTCAATCACTTTTAATCCACCGCCTTGGCAGGTTTCACATCGTCCTCCTTTTACATTAAAGCTAAAACGACCAGGTTTATAACCACGAATCATCGCCTCGGGAATCTTCGCAAATAGGTTTCTAATTTCTGAAAAAACACCAGTATAGGTAGCTGGATTGGATCGCGGAGTTCTACCGATAGGTGACTGATTAATATCAATCACTTTATCGATATGTTTTAAACCATCTATGGAGGAATATGGCATGGGTTTTTTAACACCATTAAAGAAATGCGCATTTAAAATAGGGTAGAGGGTTTCGTTTACTAGCGTAGATTTTCCACTACCCGAAACACCCGTGACACCTATCATTGTCCCAAGAGGAAAGGAAACTGAAACATTCTTCAAATTATTTCCTTTTGCTCCTTTTAAGGTGAGGGTTTTACCATTTCCTTTGCGTCTCTTTTTAGGAATCGCAATTTCTTTAGTGCCATTAAGATAATCTGCCGTAAGTGTATGGTGTTTTTTTATTTCTGAGGGTGTGCCCACTGAAACAATTTCACCTCCATATTTTCCTGCGGCAGGACCTATGTCGATTACATAATCGGCATGTTCAATCATATCCTTATCGTGTTCCACGACAATGACCGAATTACCAATGTTTTTTAAATCAATTAATGACTGAATTAACTTCTGGTTGTCTTTTTGGTGTAATCCAATACTTGGTTCATCCAAAATATAAAGCACGCCTACAAGTTGCGAACCTATTTGAGTGGCTAATCGAATACGTTGTGCTTCCCCCCCAGAAAGTGATTTTGAACTTCGGTTTAGGGAAAGATAGGTAAGTCCCACATTAGTGAGAAAACTTAATCGAGACCGAACCTCTTTCAGAATTTCTGCAGCAATTTTAAGTTGGGTTTCACCTAAGTCTTTTTCGATAGTTGCAAACCAATCGGAAAGCTCTTCAATATCCATATCGGCAAGATCTGCAATGCTTTTTCCATTGATTCTAAAATTGAGCGATTCCTTTCTTAGTCTACTTCCGTTGCATTCTGGACAAGACTTTTTGTCCATATACTCTTTGGCCCAACGCTTTAAAGATTTCGATTCGTTTGTTTCAAAAGTATTTTGAAGAAAGGTAGCCACACCTTCAAAATCTATTTTATAGTTGCGGGTAATTCCTAGTGTTTTTGACTCCACATCGAAGGATGTATTAGCGCCATAGAAAATAATTTCTTTAGCTTCTTCAGGAATGCTTGAAAAAGGATCGCTTAGGCTAAAATTATATCTGTGTGCTATCAGTTCTAATTGCTTAAAAACCCAATTGCTTTTTTGAGGCCCCTGCGGCGCTAAAGCCCCTTGCTTGATTGAAAGATTTTTATTGGGTACAATTTTATCCAGATTTACTTCGTATAATTTTCCTAAACCTTTACAGTTTGGACACATTCCTTTGGGCGAATTGAAGGAAAAATTATTGGGCTCTGGATTGGGGTAGGAAATTCCGCTGGTTGGACACATTAACGATCGACTAAAATACCTAACCTCATTGGTTTCATTATCGATAACCATCATTACATCATCTCCATGATACATGGCTGTGAGAATGGTTTCCGTTAATCGTTTGTTATGATCACTTTCTTCTGTGATTTTAAGTCGGTCTATGACAATTTCAATATCATGTGTTTTGTAACGATCGATCCGCATTCCTTTTACGATATCTATAATTTCGCCATCGACTCTCACTTTTACAAAACCTTGTTTGGCAATTTGTTCAAAAAGCTCACGATAATGCCCTTTACGGGAGCGCACGACAGGTGCCAGAATACTTACCTTTTTATTATTAAAATCTTCGAGTATAAGTTGTTTTATTTGGTCATCACTATAGCTAACCATTTTTTCACCCGTCTCATAACTATAGGCGTCACTGGCTCTGGCAAAAAGAAGGCGAAGGAAATCATAAATTTCGGTGATGGTTCCAACGGTGGAGCGTGGACTACGACTCGTTGTTTTTTGTTCGATGGCGATAACAGGGGAGAGGCCTTCGATTTTATCGACATCGGGACGCTCAAGATTTCCTAAAAACTGACGCGCATACGCTGAAAATGTTTCAATATAGCGTCGTTGTCCTTCGGCATAAATAGTATCGAATGCAAGTGATGATTTTCCACTCCCTGAAAGCCCTGTAATCACTACGAGTTCATCACGAGGAATTTCAATATCTATGTTCTTTAAATTATGAACTCTTGCCCCTAAAACCTCAATTACATTTTCGTTTTTTGCCATAGTTTGCAAAGGTACTTAAATGCTTTCAAAATTTATAATATGTAGCGATTCAAAAAAAGGAAAGAATGCGTTAAAATTTAGCTGTTTGCTTCCCGTACGATATATTGATAGAAGCTAATTGCTATAAAGAAAAGAATACTAGAAACAAATGAGAAACTCACAATCAATGAAGCAATGTGAAGATTAAATAATAAATGAGCAATGGGTAAGAGTATTCCGAAAATCACCAAGAATAAAAATATGAAATATAGATAGAGCATCATCCCTGGTAAGGATTTTTCGGTAGCGCCTTGAACTTGGTATAATTTGGGGATGACTTCTTTGTTCATATATTCTCCCAATTTGGCCAAGAACACTTCGTTAAAGGAAGAATCCTGAAAAGCTTCATTATCAATAGTGTTGGCAATGGTCATAATTTTGTCTTGATGCCTTTCAAAAACATTATTGAAGTCTAAAGACTGTTTAAAATCACCATACTTATAGCCAAAGTAATACCAAAGTCCCGATCCACATTTATGTTCTATCCATTTGGCCACAATATCTTTACTGTAAGCTCGTGGATAGCTAATATTTTCGGGTAGACGCTTCTCTTTGGGATCTGTCATTAACAAGGACTTTAATTCTAGATAAAGATTTTCGGTGTCTTGAAAATTATGATGCTCCTGTAGAAACTCTATGGCAAGTTTCGATTTGCCCTTATAGAATTCCTTCACTTCAAAGAAAGTAAGACCCGCAAATTCTTCATCGATATATTCTTTGAGACCTGGAAGCCATATCTTGGAGTTTATTAGTATTTCTATAATATTTCGAAACAGATGCATTTTTTGAGTGATTTTACTCAGTGCATCAATAGCAGTTTTACGAGTGTTTTTTAAGTTTAGAGCTGCCGCAGCTAAATACACCATAATAATGGCTGCTAAAAACCCACTAATAGCTATAAAGACAGTAGAAACGCTTTTAAGAGTTTCGGTAAAGGTTTCATCGGCATCTACTTTTTGCCAAAGTAGGAAGATGAGAGAAATACAAAGAAGTCCACTTATTATAAGCGGAATTATGGCATACAAGTCCTTGGTGAACGATTTACCCTTCATTGTTGAGTGAAACTGCTTTCTTTTGTTGGTTTGTTAGTCTAAATTTTCAGCCCCGACGCGTGCACCAACTTCAATAATTGCTATCATTGAAACTGGTATAACATTCAAAAATAGTCCAAATTCAATGAAAATGTAGTAAAATACTTACAAATCGATAATCTGTAAAATATTACCGATTAAAAACAAGAATTGAGAGGTTTGTGCTTAAAATCCTACAGCAGTATCGTCTCCACGACTATCTGCACCCCCTTGAAGCGTTCCATTTGGTAAAATTAAAATAGCATCTACTTTTCCAATGATGGGGTCAACGTCTAGGTTTTGAGGATATCCCTTTTGTGCAAGTTTATTAATTAATTCTTGGGGAAATTTATCTTTTTCATACCGAATGGCATCGGGCAGCCATTGGTGATGAAAGCGAGGAACATCTACTGCTTCTTGCATGTTCATATTAAATACATAAACATTAAAAATAGTTTGAGCTACAGATGTTATAATGGTTGCTCCCCCTGGAGTACCGACAACCATCCATAATTCTCCATTTTTTTCCACAATAGTAGGAGTCATCGAACTTAGCATTCTTTTTTGAGGAGCAATGGCGTTTGCTTTACCACCAACGAGTCCATAAATATTAGGTTCGCCAGGCTTTGCGCTAAAATCATCCATTTCGTTATTCATAAAAAACCCGAGTTCTTTTGAATATAATTTTGAACCATATTCTGAATTAAGGGTGGTGGTGTTTGATACGGCATTTCCAAACTGATCTACAATAGAAAAATGTGTGGTTTCTGGACTTTCATACCCTGAAATAGTTCCATATCCGATGGTAGAGGAAGGGGTCGCTTTTTCAAAAGAAAAGGAGGACATTCTATTTATTAGGTAATCGTCATCCATTAACGAATCAATGGGGTTGTATACAAAATCAGGATCTCCCAGGTAGTAACTTCGATCTGCATAAGCACGCCGTTCTGCTTCTGTTATAACTTGAATATATTTTTCTGTATTATGCCCATATTCTGAAATAGGGAAGGGCTCCACCATCTTTAAAATCTGTGCTAAGCAAACCCCACCACTAGATGGAGGAGGCATTGAAATGACACGTAAATCTTTATAATGAAAAACAATGGGTTCTCTCCAAACGGCTTCGTAGGCATTTAAATCTTCCATGGTAATAATACCACCTTTCGCCTGTATAAAATTCACAAACATTTTACCAATTTCACCCTGATAAAATTCGGCTCTGCCGTTTTTTAAAATCTTTCTTAAAGTATTGGCTAGGGCTATATTTTTGAGGGTATCACCAACTTGATACTCTTTTGTAAATAAAGAAGTTTCACTGTTTACTTCTTCAAAAATAGTTTTGAATTCTTGAAAGCGCTTTACTTGAAGTTCGGTAACAGGAAACCCATTATTGGCAAGTCTAATGACGGGTTCAAAAATTTCCTCCAAAGGTAACGACCCTAATTTTTCGTGTATCGCAAAAATTCCTGCAATGGTACCAGGAACACCCACCGCAAGTCCACCTACTTTACTTTTTTCTGAAAGGTACTCACCATGTTCGTCTAAATACATATTCTTTGTTGCAGCCAAGGGTGCTTTTTCTCGATAATCAAAGGTTCCAATTTCGCCATATTGTGTACGATACACCATAAATCCACCACTTCCTAGGCTCCCGGCATATGGATAAACCACTGCCAAAGCCAACTGCGTTCCAATCATGGCGTCAAAAGCGTTGCCTCCTTTTTGAAGAATTTCGATCCCAATTTTTGAAGCTTCTTCTCTAGCCGAAACTACCATGGCTTTTTCGGCATTAACGGGTTGTTTTATCTCTATTTTGGGCTGTTTTGGCGCTTCATTTTTACAACCTATAACTAGAAATAGAAATAAAAAAAAGAATGAATTTCTCATAGTTGTGCAAGTTTATTTTGGGAATGTGCAATTAATTCGGTAAAAAATGATTCAAACTCTTCTTCAAAATCATCGTAATATTTTTCAAGTTCTAAAATAGCTAAATTCATTTTAGATTTTCCTTTGGTTCGAATATTCATTTGACTCAATATTTTGGCAATTCCTTCGGTAGTTTCATAACTTAATAGCCAATTTTGAGAAATCATAATGGGCATCATTTTTTGAATTCTGGCGGGAAGTATTTCATAGTTTTTCCGTAGTAATTCATAAAAATTTTCGACAAATGTTGCAAGCGGAACTTTATGATACTTTTTCCAATTTTTCGCTAAATAATGATCGTATAAAATATCGACAATGACTCCACTGTAGTGACCATAATTTTGGTGAAGTCTTGCGGTACTTTGCTTTACAATGGGATGCTTATCGGTATAGCTGTCAATTGCTCTGTGCAGCAAAATTCCTTTTTGAATGGATTCTGGAAATACTTTATACTTTTTTCCTTTAATACCGTCGGCAATAAAATTACCAATAATTATACCTTCTTCAGTTCCCGAAAGGTAAATATGTGCGAGAAAATTCATTCTATAAATATATGTATTTTAGCTCCTTTAAAAACACAATTTGAAGAGATTACCAAACTTAGATGTACTCAGGTTTTTTCTAGCAACTTTAGTGTTGTTATTTCATTTACCACAATTGTCTAAAAACCAAGGATTACCTTATTTTGATGAATTGCCTATTTTTCATCGGGGAGTAGAAGCTGTTTACATGTTTTTTTGTTTAAGTGGGTTTTTAATTATACGATTAATATACAGAGCAAAATTGCGGAACTCCTTTTCTATAAGGGATTTTTATGTGCGAAGAATCCTTAGGATTTTTCCTTTATACTACTTAGTTCTTATATTTGGATTTCTTTTTTATAATTTGTTTTTACCCGGTGTAGGCATTCCCTTTGAAATAAAGTATAATTTGGTTGAAGGAATCCTTCTATGTGTTTTTTTCCTACCAAATGTTTTTACTAATTTATATGAACCAGGGGGGATATTGGAAGTGCTTTGGTCTATTGGGATTGAAGAACAATTTTATTTATTCATTGCGCCTTTATTGTTTTTAATTCCAACCAAGCGGGTGCTAATGGCTTTATTAATTATATGTGGTTTTTACTTTTTTATTTTTCATATAGATACTTTTTATTATTTAAATAAGTTTCAGGCTGTGTTCTTCTTGCTTCTGTCGGGAGGTATCATTGCTATTCTTGAGGAAAATAAACAACTTAATTTTTTAAAACGAAGCAAGTTAGTTCCTATAATTATCACAATGATTACTATGCTATTTTTTGTTTCAGATGTTTTTGCTTTTCAGCAATTATGGCTTACTAATTTGTTTTTAAGTATTTTATTTCCCCTGTTTATTCACTCTTTGGCGTTCAATAATTTCGGATTTGAAATAAAAATTAGGTGGCTAAATTATTTTGGGAATATCTCCTACGGAATTTATATGTACCACATAATAATGCTTAATTTTGCAGTGTTTTTATTTTTAAAACTACATCCCGAAAAGATTCTTGGAGATAGCTTGGCCATAATATTATTAAATGCTTTAACGCTTGGCTTAACATTGATAGTATCTCACTTTTCTTTTCAATATTTTGAAAAATATTTTTTAAAACTCAAATCTAAATTTAGAAATGACACTAATTAAATCAATTTCAGGAATTCGAGGAACAATAGGAGGAAAGCCTGGGGATAATCTTACTCCAATCGATGCCGTAAAATACGCAGCGGCATATGGTAGTTGGGTAAAACAACAACGCAATAAAGAAAATTACAGAGTAGTAGTTGGACGTGACGCTCGTATTTCCGGCGATATGATTCAACAATTGGTGATGAATACTTTAATAGGATTGGGTATTCACGTGGTTGATGTAGGTTTATCTACAACTCCAACCGTGGAAATGGCGGTTACCTTGGAACATGCCGATGGAGGTATCATTTTAACAGCAAGTCATAATCCAAAACAATGGAATGCTCTTAAATTATTAAATGCTAAAGGAGAATTTTTAAATGCTGTGGCTGGACAAGAAATTTTGGATATCGCCGAAAAAGATAATTTTCAATTTGCTGAAGTAGATGATTTGGGAGAAATATCGAAAAATGAAGCATATATCGATATTCATATTGATGAAATACTTGAGTTAGACTTAGTTGATCAAGAAGCGATTAAAAAAGCTGGTTTTAAGGTGGTGGTTGATGCGGTTAATTCTACAGGTGGGATAGCAGTGCCTTTACTTTTAGATGCTTTAGGAGTGAGAACTGTAAAACTTTTTTGCACACCTAATGGGCAATTCCCTCACAATCCAGAACCTTTAAAGGAGCATTTAGGTGATTTAATGAGTAAAGTAAAAGAAGAAAAGGCAGATTTTGGGATTGTGGTAGATCCAGATGTGGATCGTCTGGCTTTTGTCGATGAAAATGGGGATATGTTTGGTGAAGAATATACACTCGTTGCTGTGGCCGACTATATTCTGAAAAACAAAAAAGGAAATACCGTTTCCAATATGTCATCATCAAGAGCGCTTCGCGATGTGACTGAAAAACACGGGGGAAGCTATTTTGCGAGCGCCGTAGGGGAAGTAAATGTAGTTGAAAAAATGAAAGCTGAGCATGCTGTAATTGGTGGAGAAGGGAATGGTGGAATAATTTACCCAGAATTGCATTACGGAAGAGATAGCCTTGTAGGAATTGCACTCTTTTTAAGTCATTTAGCTCAAAAGAATTGTACTGTTAGTGAATTGAGAAAGCAGTATCCTTCTTATTTTATGAGTAAAAAGAAAATTGAACTTACGCCACAATTGGATGTGGATGGCATTCTTAAAACCATAGAAAGTAACTATACTTCAGAAAACATTAGTACTATCGATGGGGTGAAAATAGATTTTCCTGAGAATTGGGTGCATCTTCGAAAATCTAATACAGAGCCTATTATTCGAATTTATACGGAAGCAAAATCACAGAATGAAGCGGATGCTTTGGCAAACAGATTTATAAGTGAAATTAAATCCATAGCCAAACTATAAATTTTTTACCTTTAACTCGTGAAAACGAATTCCATGGAACCTACTACCATAAAAGAAGTTTCAAAATTGGAAGCTTATTTTGAGCCTTTCCGAAAGCATATTTTAGGAATAAATCAAACCTTTCAATCTCCCTATGGTACAAAGAAAATAGTCTATACAGATTGGACAGCCAGCGGAAGATTATATACCCCCATAGAGGAAAAAATGATGCATAAGTTTGGTCCTTTTGTGGCCAATACCCATACAGAAACTACCATTAGTGGAACCACCATGACGCGTGCTTATCATACAGCACGGCAAATTATTAAAACACACGTAAATGCTGGTGAAGATGATGTTTTAATTACAACGGGGACAGGGATGACGGGTGCGGTGAATAAGTTTCAGCGTATTTTAGGCTTAAAAATTCCAGAACAAGTAAAAGGACTTTTTGAAATAAAGGAAGAAGATAGACCAGTGGTATTTGTTTCACATATGGAACATCATAGTAATCAAACTTCTTGGTTAGAAACCATTGCAACGGTTGAAGTAATTCCGTGTAATGAAGAAGGTCTTTTTTGCTTGGAAAATTTTGAAAGGCTGTTAAAGAAATATGAAAATAGAGCCGTTAAAATAGCTTCCGTAACTAGTTGTTCTAACGTTACCGGGATTAAGACACCCTATTATGAAGTTGCCAAAATGATTCACCAATACAACGGATTGTGTTTTGTGGATTTTGCTTGTTCGGCTCCTTACATTGAAATTGATATGCACCCAAAAGATCCTGAGATGTCTTTGGATGCTATTTTCTTGTCACCCCATAAATTTTTAGGAGGACCAGGCAGTAGTGGTGTATTGGTTTTTAATAAAAAATTGTATAAAAATTTAGTGCCTGACTGCCCTGGTGGAGGAACGGTACAGTGGACGACACCTTGGGGAACCCATAAGTATATCGAAAATATTGAAGAACGTGAGGACGGTGGAACCCCTGGATTTTTACAAGTGATTCGTGCTTCTTTAGCCATTCGTCTAAAGGAACAGATGGGTGTTAAGAATATGATTGAAAGAGAAGAGGAACTACTTAAGTATTTTTTCAAAAGAATAAAATCGTGTAAAAAAATATCGATTCTTGCTGAAAACCACGAGGAACGTTTAGGTGTTTTATCTTTTAATATAGAAGGATTACATCACGATTTAGCAGTAAAGATTCTAAACGATCGCTTCGGGATTCAATCTCGAGGAGGCTGCAGTTGCGCAGGAACTTATGGGCATTATCTCCTTCAAATTGACCAGAAAAAATCTTCTGAAATTTTAGAGCAAGTACTTTGCGGTGTAGCAGATATGAAACCAGGTTGGGTACGTGTTTCTATCCATCCTACTACGACCAATGCGGAAATGAAGTTTGTTTGTGATGCCATTATAACATTGGCAGAAAATGCTTCAGATTGGAAAAAAGATTATGTTTTGGATGGAATGCATTATCGTCATATTTCAGAAAATAAAGAGAACCCATCCTATTTAGGGGATAGCTGGTTTCAGTTTTAATTGCGATGTTTCCATCGCTTGTGAGACCATAAATAATAAGGGGGATTGTTTTTAATTTGATTTTCTACTTGGGTTAAAAACATCCTTGTAATTTCATAGTCCTTGTATTCTTTAGGATTTTCAGCAAGTGGAACAAAGGTGGCTTCATAATATCCTCTTTTCACTTTTTCAACTTTTAAATATACTGTGGCGAAATCAAGCATTTTTGCCATTTCTTCGGTTCCTGTAAACACAGGAACGTCAATTCCCATAAAAAGCTGGCGGTCTTTATAGGCCCAAGGTTTAGGAGTTTGATCCGACAGAATAAGGGAAATGGTCTTGTTATTCTTTTTAAATTCTTTATAAAGTGTTTTTACTATTTGTTTGTTGTTGATAATGTTCCCTCCAAATCGCTCTCTAATTTTCCGAACTAACTTATCAAAATAGGGGTTATCGAGTTTTTTGTACACTCCAAAACCCTTATACTTTGTTTGCTTCATTAAAATTCCACTCCATTCCCAACTGGCATAGTGCCCGCACATTAACAAAATACTTTTGTCTTTTTTATAGAGTTCCTCAATGACTTCGAGGTTTTTATAAACAAATCGTTTTTTAATTTCTTTTTCAGAAATAGTGAGGCTCTTTATTGTTTCGAAAATGATATCACATAAATGCTGAAAAAACTTTTTGGCAATACTGTTAATCTCTGCCGAAGATTTTTCTGGAAAAACAAGGTTTAAATTGTTCTTCACCACTTTTTTTCTGTAACCAACTATATAATAGACAATAAAAAATAAAATGGTTGATTTAATATATAAAATACGAAGTGGCAAGATGGAAGTGAGCCACATGATTGGGTAGAGCAAAAGATAAAGTAACCGTTGCATGCTTTAATTTACAACAAAACTAACTAAATTTATTGCATAGAAACAGCGCTTTCCTAAAAATAACTATATGCAAAATATTCACATAGCGACTATCATTATTATTGCAGCTAATGTGCTCATTTCTTTAAAAGGGTTTAATGACTTCACTTTTTTCGAAAAATATAAATTTAATATCGCAGGGATTCGGCGAGGAGAACAAATTAGAATGTTTAGTTCGGGTTTTTTACACGGAGACTTTTCGCACCTGCTTTTTAATATGCTTACTCTGTACTTCTTTGCCAATGTGGTGATAAGCAACTTGGGTGTTTCAAAATTTGTGCTGGTATATTTGTTAAGCTTGCTCGCTGGAAATCTACTTTCTTTTTTAATACATAAAGAAGAATATCATTATAGCGCGGTAGGAGCAAGTGGAGCCATTATGGGGATATTATATGCCGCTATTTTATTGTATCCAGAAATGAGTCTTTATCTGTTTTTTATTCCCATTCCCATTCCAGCATGGTTATTTGGAATTATGTATTTGGGGTATACTATTTACGGAATGAAAAAGCGATTAGGGAATATTGGTCATGATGCACACTTTGGTGGGGCTATAGCAGGCTATTTATTAACCATCGGTTTTGTTCCATCTATTATTGAAACAGACCTTTGGTTAGTTGGATTATTAGCGGTGCCAATTTTGGTATTGTTTGTGCTATACAAATTGAAAAAAATTTAATAATTATAATCTATGAAATCAATAGCTTTAGTCTTAACCCTATTAACTTCCTTTTATATGAATGCTCAAATTGAACCAAAACCCTCTGTAGATGTTAGAGGTGAAGGTGTTGTTACTATAACACCAGATCAAGTAACGATAACTGTGCGAGTAGAACACACCGGGAATAACCCAAAAGAGGTTAAGCAAATGAACGACCGCACTGTTAATGAGGTATTTCAGTTTTTAAAACAAGCTGGGATTGATAGTAAATATGCGAGAACAGAATATATGAATCTTAGTAAAAACTATGATTACAACGCCAAGAAATATAATTATGCCGCAAACCAATCCGTAAGCATTCAATTAAAGGATTTATCGAAGTATGAGACTATCATGAACGGTCTCTTGGAAACTGGTATTAATAGAATAGATGGAATTCGGTTTTCCTCATCTAAGGAAGCAGACTTACAAAGCGAGGCTCGTATTAAGGCTATACAAAATGCGAAACAAAAGGCAACCGAATATGCTTCGGTTTTAGGACAAAACATTGGGAAAGCACTGCATATAAGTGAATTTCAAAATGAAGCAACTCCTAGACCTATGATGCGAAGTGCTATGGCAATGGATTCAAATTCAGAATCACAAACGATGGCCCCTGGCGAAATGGAAATAAAGGTTGTTGTAAATGTAAGTTTCGAATTGAATTAGTCTAATAACTGGGCAATCCGTCTTTCGAGCGCTGGTCCGCGTAGGTTTTTATCAATAATTCTTCCTTCTGCATCCAATAAAAAAGTAGCAGGAATAGACCTAACATTATATTGTTGGGCAATTGGATCTTGCCAAAATCGGAGGTTAGATACATGGTACCAATCCATTTTGTCGTCTTCTATTGCCTGCACCCATCGCTCTTTTTGGCCATCTCTATCTAATGAAACACTAATAATGTTAAGACCTTTATCGTGATATTTTTCGTATACTTTCACCACGTTAGGGTTTTCTAGGCGGCAAGGACGACACCAAGAAGCCCAAAAATCTATGATAGTATACTTTCCTAATGTTTCATTAAGAGACAACATTTCTCCCGATGGGGTAGGTGCTTCAAAATTGGGAGCAATTACACCAATATCTGCTTTTTTTGCAGATTCTAGCGTTTTTTTAAGTTGAGTAACCACTGCGTTGGCTCCAATTTTTGGATTTAACCCTTCTAGAATTTCGGCAGTTTCCTCGGCTGTAAATTCTTTCCCTCTATACAATTCTGAAAGTAACATCACACTAAAAAGTGAATTGTTATTCGTTTTTACAAAGTTTCGCTTATAGGAGCTTTCTTCCATAAGTAAGGCGTTGTTCTCATCCCTTAGTTTATTGAATAACGTTTCATCCTGTTGGGCTTGTGCATTTTTAAAATCTTGCGTGATTTTTAATTTTCTTTCTGAAAAACCTTTCGTAACGGTTAAATATTCGTTGTAAAGCTCATTTTGGCGGCCTCCAGTTACCACTGAAGAGGCTAAACTATCGGCGAAGATTTGAGCATTAATATTCTCATTTTCAACAAAAAATACTATGTTATTGGGTGTATTTTCAACTTTTAGAAAATTAAGTTTTGTCCCTTCAATTTTTGGATATTTTTCTTCAAATTTTTGATTAGTAATAACCAATGTATCTATAATTTGTGACTGATTGTTTTGATCTAATTCATATAAGAACACATTTGTTCCATCTTCAAATCCATAAGCGGTCCCTTTCAGTGTAAAAGAATTTTGGTCTTCACCACAGGCCAAGAATAAAAGTGCTAAAATTGAGTAGAATAAACGTTTCATTTTTATAATTTTTTTGTTGCGACAAAAGTAAAGGTATTTTTTTTTTGATTCCGAATAAATACTCTGAAAATAATGTTAATTGAGGTTACTTTGTTTCACAATACCAATTAATTACTTTATTTTACACTAAACTTTTCATTTTCAACACCATGAACAAACGCCCATTTCCATTACAAATTAAAATTGGGTTTAAAAAACTTTTCGATTCTTATCGAGCCTTAGAAGATTCTTCAAACCCAGTGACTTCACTAAGAATAAAGGAGATTTTGAAAATTGAGAAGGAAAACCCGAGACTTTCTAGTGGGATTAGCTCTGAAGATGCTCTAGAGAAATATAGTGAACAGATTAACTTTATTTTGGAAGATTTATTTGCCGAGGTCCTTACCACAAACGAAATTAAAATAGCTACGGTGCCTTACCAAGAGAGGGTGTTAAGAGCATCTAAGAGGTATGAGGCTATACGGCATTTAGCAGGTGAGGAATTAAAAATGGAGATTGCAGATTTAAGTGAAGATCAATACTATGTCATGGGTTGTAGTATCATTTTAGCGAATTATTATAATTTCCAGGTAGATTTTAGAAGGCCGTTTTATTATAAAATACCAGATAAAAATGGTATTCTAAGATCCTACAGAGTTCTTTACAATGGTGACTTTTTGAATATTGAAAAGACAAAAAAGGCTAAAGAAATTACAAAAGAGGATATTTCAGATCTATTAGATAACTTCGACAATGTTGATCTCTGGAAGGAAAAATTTCCACCTAATAGTTGGATTTTTAATGGTTTTGTTATTGCCAATATGTATGATGCCACATTGGATGTTTCAATCTCAAACTTTAAGGAAGAACTACTAGAAATAGATCCAAGTAATGAAAAGTTTGTGCTCCAGTTTAGAAATATACTGCGCTCCATATTTAATATTTCAGATTTAGAACTTGGCTATTCTATGTATGAAAAGGAAAACAAAACCTTAAATAAATTGCCTAAAATATTTGGAGCTAAAAGCTTTATTCTTGACAATGAAGAAAGCAGAGCTGAAAAACATACTTTGTGTGAATATTCTCATGAAAAACTATTTAAAAACAATGAAATATTTACAGTTTCAAATGTTGAAAAACAATTAAATAAACACCCAGAAAATATTCTTTTTCAATCACTCCATAATCAAAAAGTTGGGAGTGCAATTATTGCGCCCCTAGTTAATGAAGGTGATTTTTTAGGAGTGATGGAAATAGTTTCTAAATCTACAGAAAAGCTCAACTCTATAAATGCTATAAAGCTTAAAGATTTAATGCCCTATTTAATTGACTCTTCAAGACGTGCAAAAGAAAAAAAGGAAAACCAAATCGAGCTATTAATTCAGGAAGAATGTACCTCAATTCATCCCAGTGTACACTGGCGTTTTGTACAGGAGGCAAGGCGAGTGCTGAGTCTGCAGGATCAAGGAAATATGGCTACATTTCAGGAAATAGTCTTTAATGATGTTTATCCGTTATACGGACAAATGGATTTAAGAGGTTCTTCCGAAGTTAGAAATGAAGCAACCAAAATGGATCTTGCCTTGCAATTACGTATGGTGCTTAAAATTGTAAAAGTAATTTATAAAGTTGAAGAACTACCTATATATGAGCAAATTATCTTTAAAATAAAAGAATATCTACAAGAACTAGAAGAGTCTTTTGAAGTAGAAACTGAAAATAAGATACTCTCTTTTTTTCAAGAAGACATTATTTCGCTTTTTAAGTTTATTGAAAATAAAGATAAAGAATTACAATCCTTACTTCAAGATTATTATAAGCGTATAGATGATTCTAAAGGATTTGTGTATAAATATCGCAAAGAATATGACGAGTCTGTGATGCAAGTAAATAAAACCTTAGCAAGCTTATTAGATTTTAAACAACGGAAGGCTCAATTAATGTATCCGCATTATTATGAGCGCTTTAAGACAGATGGAGTAGAGCATAATATGTACATTGGGGAGTCTATTACAAAGGAGAGTACTTTTAACAATGTATACCTTTATAATTTGCGACTATGGCAGCTTCAGGTAATTTGTGAAATGGAAAATAGCTTTTATCAATTAAAGGGGAAACTTCCTGTAGCATTGGACATAGCATCGATGATTTTGGTATTTAACAATCCTTTGTCACTTCGGTTTAGAATGGACGAAAAGCGTTTTGATGTGGATGGAACGTATAATGCTAGATATGAGGTTGTTAAAAAGCGTGTGGACAAGGCAAAAATTTATGGAACCGATGAGCGCATCACGCAGCCAGGTAAAATTGCCATTATCTATGCTCAAGAAGAAGACGAGGAAGAATATTTAAAATATGTTCACTTTCTTCAGTCAAAAAATTACTTAGGTAAGGAGGTTGAAACTTTAGAGCTGGAAGATTTACAAGGTGTTTCAGGACTTAAAGCCATACGAGTCAACATTCTTTATCATAACGGAGAAGAAGATAAGAAGTTATATACTTATCAAGATTTAATGAATGAAATTAAAGGCTAGAACTATGGATTTACAATAGTTTTGGTTACTTCTTCAACACTTTGTCCGGATGCTTTAAACGATATTGCAAACGAGAGAATAGATACAATGATACCTATAACAAAAATGGTATAAGTCCATCTTAAGATTCTATACTTTCTATCCAAAACCTTTCCCAAAAAATACAAATCTTTTGTAAGGGAGGAATACACGTAATCTCTATCTTTTAATAGCTCATCAATGGCCCATTGAAATTTTGATAACTCCATTTTATGAAAGTTTCCAAAAAAGGTGAGGTTAACATCCTTATTTTTTACATCTTCATCTGTAAATTTTCCTCGTGTAACATTGGGTCTAGTGGCTATTACAGCTAATATCATAGTGATGGTACTTGACAAAACAAAAATAGCAGAAGGTGTAACTAAATAAGGGTTTGTATCCAGTTTTGAAAGCAAATTAGATAAGACCAGAGAAATGATGATAGCATTTACCGAAAGTAAAATATTGGCCTTTGTATCGGCAATATCACTTAATTTTATGTGATTTCTAAGTGCCGTACGGTAAAATGTTTGAATACCTCTCTCCGGACTAGCATCTTTGTATTTTGCTTTTAACTCAGCTTTTAGTTTCTCTTTTTTTATTTTTTTCTTATCCTTTTTCTTATCCTTTAAAAGCTTAGCAAGATTAGATTCTTTTTGAGGTTGCCATTCTTTTATAGCATAAGGAGTATAAAATTGGTGTTTTTTTACCATAAATTTTATGGTGGTATCTCGCCAATCTTGAGCAGAATATTCTTGAACGCCTTGTAACGAATATTCTTTTCTTAAGAATTCACTTACTTCTTGAAAATATTTTTTCCCGAAATGTGATGAGTCCGCATCTCTTATTGCTTCCTCTAATAAATTAGCGGGTTCGTGGTTCATTTTAGTGGCCAAAATACACTCTGCAACACCGCTAATGGTTTCTTTATCAACATTTTGACCTTCAAGGAACTCTTTGGCAATACGGACACTTATCTCTTCATGATTTTCTCGACTTTCAATATATCCTGTATCATGTAATAATGCCGAAAGTTGCAATATCACAGCATCTTTAGCATTTATTTTAGAATTTTCTATTATTTCATTAGTACCTTTAAGAACTCTTAGTGTATGTGTAAGATTATGATACGTAAACGTACCCGAGAGTTTTTCTTTAAATAAGTCCCTTACAAATGTTTCAGTAGTAGAAACTATATTACTCATGAAGTTTAATTTTATTGAACCAAATTACTAAAAATAATTACTAAGGTAATTTCTTATGAACAAAATTAACAGCATTATAACTTTTATTGGATTACTCACACTATATGGATGTGGTTCTTTAAACCCCAATTATTTGGATTCAGAAGCCCCAAAAACTATTAATGTTGAAGGAAGATCCCTTGAAAAACGGTTTTACCTTTTGGGGGATGCAGGAGTTGCAGATTCCGATGAAAGTAATGAAGCCTTAGAAGCATTTAATGCTTTAATTGCAAATGAAGATACATCTAATGACCACCTTATTTTTCTTGGGGATAATATTTACCCCAAAGGGCTCCCAGCAAAAGGAGAAAAAGGGAGAGAGCAAGCAAAGAGTCGGTTAGATATTCAACTTCAAGCGGCTAAAAACTTTAAAGGGAAAACACTATTTATTCCTGGAAATCACGATTGGTATAGCAAAGGATTAAAGGGCTTAAAAAGACAGGAAGAATATGTTGAAAAAGTACTTGATGATAATGAAGCATTTCAACCAGAAAATGGATGCCCCATAGAAAAAATTGAGATATCTGAAAATATTGAGTTAATCATTCTTGATACCCAATGGTATATTGCAGATTGGGACAAACATCCAACTATTAATGATGATTGCCATATAAAGTCTCGAAAAGCCTTCTTTTTGGAAATAGAAAATGAGCTTAAAAAGAACAACGAAAAAACCATTCTTATAGCCATGCACCACCCAGCATTTACCTATGGGTTACATGGAGGTTACTATAACTTTCAGAACCATGTTTTTGCTAGCGGAAGGAGTGTGCCAGTACCCATTTTAGCAAGTCTAGTTACTCAGATTAGGTCACAAGGAGGTGTGTCTCCCCAAGACCGCTATAACAATAGGTATAATGAATTAATGAATAGAATAATAACCCTAGCCACAGATAGTGATCGAGTTATTTTTGCTTCAGGACACGAACACACACTTCAGTATATTGAGAATCAAGGAATCAAGCAAATTATTTCTGGTTCAGGAAGTAAGGAAGCCCCTGTAAACTTGGGAAAAGGTGCACAGTTTGTTTCGGGAAGAAGAGGTTTTGCAGTTTTGGATGTTTTTAATGACGGGTCGTCTGTTGTTAAATTTTATGGTTCAGAAAATAAAACCCCAACACTTCTTTTTTCTGCAGAAGTACACGCAAAACCTAAAGAATATGATACATCACTATTAGCCAATGAATTTGGTCCTGAGCGGGAGGTTTCTGCTTATAAAAAGGAAGATACAGATAAATCTAAAGCGTATTCGTGGTTTTGGGGCGATCATTATCGTTATGTTTATGGAACAGATATTAAAGTACCTGTGGCAACGCTAGATACTTTATTTGGGGGAATGTCCATTGAGCGAAAGGGTGGGGGACATCAAACAAGGTCACTTCGTCTAAACGATATAAAAGGTAGAAATTTTGCATTGAGAGCCGTAAAAAAAAGTGCTGTTCAGTTTTTACAAACGGTAGCATTTAAGGATACTTACATTCAAGATGATTTTAAAGAAACCCTTACTGAAGATTTTATACAGGATTTTTATACTTCCAGCCATCCTTATGCTGCATTTGTAATTGGAGACCTATCTGATGCTATTGATTTATATCATACTAACCCTATGTTGTTTTATATGCCAAAGCATAAAGCTTTAGGTAAATACAACGAAGAGTTTGGAGATGAACTTTACATAATGGAAGAACGACCAGACGACGGGTTTTTGGATGTGGCATCTTTTGGAAAGCCAGATGCCATTGAAAGCACAAGTGATGTATTGGAAAACTTACGCAAAGATGAAAAATATCAAATAAATGAACCTGCCTTTATAAAAGCGCGGCTTTTTGATATGTTAGTTGGAGATTGGGATAGACATCAAGATCAATGGCGTTGGTCTCGATTTGATATTTCAGACGATAAAAAAATATATAAACCCATACCTCGAGATCGAGATCAAGTTTTTTCAAATTTTGATGGAGCACTTTTCGATCTTCTTAAAACCATTATTCCTGCAACAAAACAATTTCAGGAGTTTGATGGGGAGTTAAAGAATATAAAATACATTAACCTTGCTGGAATAAAAATAGATAGGACATTTACACAAAATTCATCCAAGGATGTGTGGCTTTCACAAGCCGAATTTATCCAAGAAAATTTGACTGACGCTATAATAGATGATGCTTTTAAGAACTTACCAGAAGAAGTACAAGACGAAACAGCAAATTCTATCAAAGAAAAATTGAAAGAACGTAGAGGCTACCTAAGAGATATTGCTTCGCGATATTATGATTATTTAGATGATCTTGTAATTATAACTGCAACGGATAAAGACGACCAAATAACCATTACAAGAGGTAATAATACGACCACTGTTACTGTTGCTAGAATTAAAGATGGTGAAGTGCAAAAACCTTTTAAGAAAAGAGTGATCAATAGCAAGGAAACCAAAGAAATTTGGGTGTATGGTCTTGATGATGATGATGAATTTTTAGTCGAAGGCTATGGTAATAACCCAACTTTAGTCAGGGTAATTGGAGGGCAAAACAATGATACGTATACCGTTGAAAGTGGACGTCGCGTTAAAATTTATGATCACAAATCAAAAAAGAACACCATTGCAAAACCTGGAAAGGCAGATTTTAAATTTAAAGACAATTACCGATTTAATATATATCAGTATGATAAATACATAGATAAAACAACCTCCATTTTACCCTCCATAGGGACTAATCCCGACGATGGTGTAAAAGTGGGGCTAAACTTATCTATGATGATAAAAGGGTTTAAAAACGATCCATTTCAAACAAAACATAATTTTGGTGGTAGTTATTATTATGCTACGGAAGGTTTTGAAATTTACTATGAAGGAGAATTTTCTACCTTATTTGATACCTGGAATATTATTGTTGGAGGGAGGCTTACTTCTGAAAATTTTTCGCAAAATTTCTTCGGATACGGAAACGATACCTCAAATTTTGATGATGATTTAGGACTCGACTATAATCGAGTAAAAACGGCTATAAGAACTGGAAAAATTGGTGTTGTTAAGAATGGTCACTATGGAAGTCGAATTGAAATTAATGGAGGAGCTGAAAGTGTTGAAGTTGAAGCTACTGAAAATCGCTTTATAACTGAAGACTTTTCAGATAGAGTGCTTCTTGATGAACGTATGATTTTTGGAGTTGTTAACTTTGATTATTCCTATGCTGGATACGATACGGCTATAAACCCTACTCGTGGCATGTTCTTTAATTTAAAATCTGGTGTTAGAATGAATATTGATAATACTGAACGCACCTATGGTTTTGTGAATCCATCTTTAGAATTTTTTAATAGTTTAACTAGGGATAGAAAGTTAGTCCTTAGAACCCAAGCCCAAGGACAGTTTAATATTGGAGATAAATATGAGTTTTTTCAAGCGGCAGTTTTAGGAGCAAATACGGGTTTAAGAGGATTTAGACAACAACGATTTTCTGGTGAAAGGGCTTTAGCTTTTAGTGGTGATTTAAAATATCAACTTAAAAGTTTTAAAACAGGCTTACTGCCTTTAAAACTAGGAATATTTGGTGGTTTTGATTACGGTCGAGTATGGCTTGACGGGGAAGACTCAAACACTTGGCATAATAGTTATGGCGGGGGTATTAATTTGAATGCAGTAGATGCTATTTCTGGACAATTCGGAATATTTAATAGTGTTGATGGATTAAGGTTTTCCTTTTTATTTGGGATAAGTTTATAATCTAATAAAGTATAAATTACGATACTTTTTTGTAATTTATTGTACCTTTGCGCACTTAATAACCCCCATGAAATCTAACCTAGAAATTGCCATTAAAGCTTCCATAGAAGCTGGTAAAGAAATTCTTAAAATTTACAACACCAATTTTTCTGTGGAAGTAAAGGAGGATGCCTCTCCGCTAACACTTGCAGATAAAAATGCAAACGATGTTATAAATTCTTATTTGGAGAACACAAGCATTCCTATTATTAGCGAGGAAAATAAACAACTTGAGTATTCTGAAAGAAAAAAATGGGCCACTTGTTGGATTGTTGACCCTCTAGACGGAACTAAAGAATTTGTAAAACGAAATGGAGAGTTTACGGTCAATATTGCTTTAATAAAAAATGGAAAACCCAACATGGGAGTTATCTATGTTCCAGTTTCCAAAGAATTATACTTTGCAGTAGAAGGGCTTTTTAAGGCCTTTAAAATTACTATCCAAGAGGATGAATCCTTGGACTATATACTTAAATTTTCCACACCACTTCAAACGGCTGCGTATGTCGAGCCAATTAAAATAGTGGGGAGTCGTTCTCACTTAAATGATGTTACAAAGGAATATATTTCAGAAATTGAAAAACATCATAATGTAGAAATTGTTTCCAAAGGAAGTTCATTAAAATTTTGTTTGGTTGCCGAGGGAAATGCTCACCTCTATCCTAGATTTGCTCCAACTATGGAATGGGATACCGCCGCAGGACAAGCTATTTGTGAGGCCGCGGGAGTGTCGGTTATAGACCAAAATACACAGCTACCCCTTTGTTATAATAAAGAGAATCTACTTAATCCTCACTTCTTAGTGAAAGTATCATGAGAGCAAACTCCCATGCGAGACATATTGTAAAAGCAATTACCTGGAGAATACTAGGAACACTCGATACCATTTTGCTTTCTTGGATTATTACAGGAAATGCATTAACAGGACTAAAAATTGGATTTGCTGAAGTAATTACAAAAATGATTTTATATTACTTTCACGAGCGTGTTTGGTTTAAGATTAATTTGAGTAAAAGTGGTGTTGTTCTTGAGAGTAGAAAGAGGCACTTAGCAAAAACATTTACGTGGAGGGCTGTTGGCACAACAGATACCATGGTAATATCATGGATTATTTCTGGGAATCCTTTTATTGGATTAAAAATTGGATTTGCAGAATTAATTACAAAAATGATTTTATATTATCTTCACGAAAGAGCATGGTATAAAATTGATTTTGGACTGGAAAGAAGAAGATTACGAAAAGCAAAAAATAAAACAAATGAGTAACATCATTCCACATAATTTTCAGGTGTCAAAAAAGGATAGAAACATTCAAAAGAATCACCATTCTTTTGTGATTTGGTTTACTGGACTTTCAGGGTCTGGAAAATCTACTGTCGCAAATGCGTTGGAAAAAACGTTACTCGAAAAAGGATTTCACACCTATATTTTAGATGGAGACAATGTGCGCAATGGACTCAACAACAACCTTACTTTTTCTCCCGAAGATCGAACCGAAAACATTCGTCGTATTGCCCAGGTGGCTAAATTAATGGTGGATGCTGGACTTATAGTTCTTTCTGCTTTTGTTTCACCTTATCGAAGGGATCGAGAGAATGTAAAAAATATTGTTGGAAAAGAGAATTTTGTTGAAGTATTTGTAAACACCCCCATCCAAGAATGTGAAAAGCGAGACGTAAAAGGGTTGTATGCTAAAGCGAGAGCCGGAGAGATTAAAGATTTTACTGGAGTAAATGCACCGTATGAGGCTCCCCAAAATCCTGATGTTGAAATCGATACAAGCAAAAGTTCCATAGAAGATTCTGTGTCTATTATTTTTAAAGCCATAGCGAATAAATTACATTTGAAGTATGAGTAAGTATTATTTAAATTACCTAGACGAACTTGAGTCTGAAGCCATTTATATTTTAAGAGAGGTATGGGCGCAATTTCAGAATCCAGTGATTCTTTTTTCTGGAGGGAAGGACTCTATTTTGGTAACCCATTTAGCCAAAAAAGCATTTTACCCTTCTAAAATTCCGTTTCCATTGATGCATGTGGATACGGGGCATAATTTTCCTGAAACCATTCAGTTTCGAGATGATTTAATTAAGGAGTTTGGAGTCCAACTTATTGTAGGTTCTGTTCAAGAGTCTATTGATAAAGGCCGTGTAGCTGAGGAAAGAGGGAAGAATGCAACTCGAAATGCACTTCAGATTACAACACTTTTAGATGCCATTGAAGAAAATAAAATAGATTGTGCCATAGGTGGTGGAAGACGTGATGAAGAAAAAGCTCGTGCGAAGGAACGGTTCTTTTCACATCGAGACGATTTTGGGCAATGGGATCCCAAGAATCAACGACCAGAATTATGGAACATCCTTAATGGAAAACATTTTGAAGGGGAACATTTTAGAGCTTTCCCTATAAGTAACTGGACTGAAATGGATGTTTGGAATTATATTTTAAGAGAAAACATTTCAATTCCTTCGCTTTATTATGCACACGAAAGGGAGGTAGTGTGGCGCAGTAATTCTTGGATTCCAATTTCGGACCATTTAAAATTAGAAGAAGGGGAAGAAGTTCATAAAAAGAAAATTCGCTTTAGAACACTTGGCGATATTACCATTACGGGTGGTATAGAAAGTGATGCGGATACCCTAGAAAAAATAGTGATGGAAGTTTCCGCAATGAAACAAACCGAACGAGGAAATAGAAGTGATGACAAGCGCAGTGAGACATCAATGGAAGATAGAAAACGACAAGGTTATTTTTAAAGAATAGAACAATGCAATTAGATACGAATCAATTATTACGATTTACAACTGCCGGAAGTGTTGACGATGGTAAGAGTACCTTGATAGGAAGACTGTTGTATGACTCCAAGGCTATTTTTGAAGATCAACTGGAAGCGGTAGAAAACACTAGTAAAAGAAAAGGTCACGATGGAGTTGATTTGGCTTTATTTACCGATGGTTTAAAAGACGAACGCGAACAAGGTATCACAATTGATGTTGCGTACAGGTACTTTACAACACCCAAACGTAAATTTATTATTGCAGATACACCTGGTCATATTCAGTATACCCGAAATATGGTAACAGGAGCATCCACTGCAAATGCAGCTTTGATTTTAATTGATGCTCGAAACGGAGTGATTGAGCAAACAAAACGTCATGCATTTATAGCATCTTTGCTTCAAATTCCTCATATTATTGTATGTGTGAATAAAATGGATTTGGTGGATTATTCTGAAGAAGTTTATGAAAAAATCATTGGGCAATTTGAGGAGTTTTCTTCAAAATTATATGTAAAAGACGTTCGTTTTTTACCCATTAGTGCTTTGGATGGAGATAATGTAGTAAACCGGAGTGAAAATATGACTTGGTTTCAGGGTGCGCCATTATTACATACTTTGGAGCATTTACATATAAGTAGTGATATCAATAAAATTGATGCACGTTTTCCTGTGCAAACAGTCTTGCGCCCTCAACGAGAAGGATTTATCGATTACCGTGGTTATGCGGGAAGAGTAGCAAGTGGAATTTTTAGACCTGGTGATGATATTACAGTTTTGCCTTCTGGCTTTACTTCA
>NZMG01000036.1 GCA_002694465.1 Flavobacteriaceae bacterium
CGAACCTGTATCGGTCATTATCCCCGCATATAAATTGGTAGCAATTTCTGGAGTGATTTCGTTTTTACCTTGTAATTTTTCAATAAAATGATAGACCATTTCGCATGTGGAACTCATCGTTACATCACTATAGGATGCTATGGCGTAATCATCGGGTTGTTGGTGATGATCTATCATAATAAATTTTGCTTTAGCTTGTTCCAAAACTTCGCCAAGACCGCCTGTTCTATTTAAAGCGTTGAAGTCTAAAGTGAAAATAACTTCAGCGTTTTCAATAACGGAAGTAACTTCTTCTAGGTGCTTTTCAAAATTAATAATAGTATCACAACCTGGAAGCCATTTCAAAAATTCTGGAAAATCATTGGGCATCACCACCGTTACATTAAATCCTCTGTTCTTTAAAAAGTGAAAAAGTCCCAAACATGAACCCACCGCATCACCATCGGGGTTTTTGTGGCCAACAATAGCAATGGTTTTGTTACTTTGTAGTAAATTGATTGTATTACTTAGATTCGTTGAATTCATTTGAAAATATCAAGGGTTAAAAGTAATTCATTTAAAAGAAATGTTATAAGAAATGTGACTTTTTAAATGTATATGTGTCTTAAATAATGAAATACTAACGGGATTGAATAATAAAATCGATTATAAGGCTTTAACAGATGAAGATTTGGTGGAGGCAATTAAAAAAAGCCAAGACACGCTTCTTTTTGAAGTGCTCTATGACCGTTTCGTGCATTTAGTGTATAATAAATGTTTCAATTTTACCAGGATTGAAGATGAGGCTGAAGACCTTACTCAAGATATTTTTTTAAAACTATTTATAAAGTTGCCAACTTTTGAGGGAAAATCTAAATTTTCAACTTGGTTATACGCCTTTACCTATAACCATTGTGTAAATTTTGTAAAAAGGGATAAAGGGCATTTAATTCAAAATAAATCAATACCTGTTGAAGAATATGATCATTTATTAATAGAAACAAGTGATCATAGTTTATTTCAAATCCAGGAAAGTAAATTACGCGATGCTTTAAATTTAATTAACCCTGATGACAAGATGCTCTTGTTATTAAAATATCAAGACGATTTATCTATAAAGGATATTTCTAAGGCATTTGAAATTGGAGAAAGTGCTGTTAAGATGAGATTAAAAAGAGCAAAAGCGAGAGTCGTGGAATTGTGTAATGAAAAAGTGTAAAGATTATGGATAATCCATTTAAAAAATTAGTACACCCTCCTAAGGAAGCCCCAGAAAAGCTAAAGGAGAAGGTAATGGCAGATATAGCTGCATTTAAGTTGTTTAAAGATTTTGCGGGGCTATTTTCTTCAAATTACGCAGATGCCGCAGAAAGCTTTTTCAAAAAACGTAGAAAACCTAAAAATAAATAATATGGAAACGATCAACTATTGGAAAGAAATTACATACAACTCCTTAAACAAGATGGGGATAAGTATCATGGAAGCAGTCCCAAAGGTATTGGGAGCGCTTTTTATTTTATTATTAGGTTGGCTTATAACGAAACTCGTTGTGTATCTTCTAAAAAAGATACTGAAGGCTGTAAAAATTGACAAGATTACAGATGTTATAAATGAAAAAGATCTTTTTGGAAAAACAGACTTAAAATTTAATGTTACTAAGGTTATTGTTGGATTTGTTAAATGGGGACTATTTCTAGTGTTTTTAATAATAGCAGCAGATATCATGAATTGGGATGCAGTTTCACAAGAAATTGGAAATCTCCTAAAGTACTTGCCAAGATTGTTTAGCGCCTTAGCCTTATTTATGATTGGACTTTATATTGCAAACTTCATTAGGAAGGCTATTAAGGGGGTTTTTGAGTCCTTTGATCTTAATGGTTCAAAAATTATTAGCAGCTTAATTTTCTACATCATTTGCATTATCATAACTGTAACTGCCTTAAACCAAGCAGGAATAGATACCGATATAATTACCAATAATTTAACCATTATTCTTGGAGCCTTTCTGCTAACCCTTGCAATAGGATTTGGATTTGGATCGAAAGAAATAATTGGTGATTTATTGAGAGCCTTTTACACTAGAAAAAACTTTGAAATTGGTCAAAAAATACGCTTTAAAGGAATAGAAGGTGTGATAGAATCTGTAAATAATGTTACCATGACTCTTAAAGTGGAAAATGGAAAATTAGTACTACCAGTTAAAGATGTGGTGGAAAATGAGGTTGAAATATTAGATTAATTACTGGATGGTAAAACCTATGAGCAAAAGAAATCGGTTTAGTTAGTTCAAAGTTTAATATTTTTTGCTAGTTCCATAGGGTGAGACAAATTTTTAAAGTGGTATGTATACCCCACCAAAAATTTGTCTCTTTTTTTGTGACTTTTCCTAATATTTGTGTCTAAAGAGTATAACTTATAAAAACAATATATCAGAATGAATAAATTATTTTTATTTTCTATTTTTTTATTAATCTCTTTTTCGGTTTCGGCTCAAAAAAAACCGAAGATTCAAGGAGATAAAAATGTTGTTGATGTTTATAATTCACTTGGAGATTTTGATAGTATTGAAATTGGTGATGGGTTGGAGGTATCACTTTCACAAGCAGCTAGCAACGGATATCATTTAAAAACAGATGAAAACTTAGTTCCAATGGTGCAATTTGAAGTTATTGGAAATCTATTAAAAGTTTATACTTTGAATAGAATTATATCTTCAAAAGCCCTTGAAATTAATATTACAGTAAATCAACTTACAAGTTTGAAATTGAAAGAGGGCAGTACCCTTACCTCCAAGAATAAATTAATTTTTGATTCTTTAGATTTAGAAATTACTGATGATAGTAAAATGGATTCGGATCTTGAGGTTGGAAAAGGGGTTTTTATTTTGAGTGGACATAGTGATTCTGAATTTCTTTTAAGAGGACAAAGTATAAATATCGTCTTAAATGACAATGCAAAACTTAAATGTGAAGTTGTTCTAGAAACCTTAGCCATTGAAGTTAACCAAAAGGCTGATTTGGAAATTGAGGGTGTTACAACAGATTTTAAATTAATTGCGACAGGATCTTCAGATATAAAAGCAAAAAAACTAAAGGCAACCAATGCTATTTTAAATTCCTCAAATAGTTCGGATGTTTACATTTATGCTGGAAAGGACCTTTCTATTTATGCTTCTGGGAAAAGTGAAATCTATGTGTATGGAAACCCAAATATCCAAGTAGAAGGACTCAATGATAAATCACAAATAATTAAAAAGAAGTAATTATTATAAAAACACTTATAGCTTCTTATAAGCCTCAATTTTGAGGCTTTTTTATCTTTTACTATTTAACAATAGCCTTTATTATATGCAATTTAAGATTGTAATTGTATGTCATAACTAAAACAAATAATATTTTAAATCGAATATTTTTATACATTCCATATTTAGATTGTTTTCCACCCTTGAAAAGATGGAAAAATTACCATACTTTTGCACAAAATTTTGAAACATACTCATGAGAACAGACAGAACATTTACGATGTTAAAGCCCGATAGCGTTGAAAAAGGTAACATTGGGCCCATTTTAGAAAAAATAACTTCGGCAGGTTTTAGAATCGCGGCTATGAAGCTTACCCAAATGACAACTGCAGATGCCCAGGCTTTTTACGCAGTACATAAAGAGCGTCCATTCTTTGGTGAATTGGTGGAATATATGACTCGCGGGCCAATCGTAGCTGCTGTGTTGGAAAAAGACAATGCGGTAGAAGATTTCCGTACGCTAATTGGAGCTACCAATCCAGCGGAAGCTGCAGAAGGAACCATCCGTAAATTATACGCTGCTTCCATTGGTGAAAATGCTGTTCACGGAAGTGATAGTGATGAAAATGCTGAGATTGAAAGTCAGTTTCACTTTGCTGGAAGAGAGATTTTTTAATAAAATTTATTCCAAATCATAAAAAAAGCCACTCATCGAGTGGCTTTTTATCGTAATACTAATTTCTTGACAAGTTCTTTGCCTAGGGCTTCATTGAGTAGTGTAATTATTTTTTCCTTTCCATAGGTTAACTCTTCACGCAATACCGAAGAACTTAATTGGACGTACAAGGTATCTCTTTCCAATAAAACTTGCGTGGTATATTTTGAAATGGCATTCCCCATGACTTGATGCCAAGCCTCTTCCACAGAGATTTTATTCAAACCTTTTTCTAATTTACTAGACGCAATAAAATCTTTAAGGATATCTCCTAATGAACTATGCTCTCCTACTCTTTTTGCCATAATTATAAAATAGGCTATAATTTAAACATTTTATAGCTCTGGTGTACTTTTTTAATTACATTTTCGGTCCTTTCGGCATGAGTGTCTGTAATAAATAACTGCCCAAAGTTTTCATTATCTACCAAAGTAATAATTTGTGCCACCCGTTCCTCATCTAGTTTATCAAAAATATCGTCCAAAAGTAGGATAGGATTCACATTACTTTGCTGTTTTATAAAATCGAATTGTGCCAACTTTAAGGCTATTAAGAACGATTTTTGCTGTCCTTGAGAACCAAATTTTTTAATGGGATGCCCTTCAATTTCAAAATGTAAATCATCTTTATGGATTCCCACCGTTGTGTATTGCACCCCTCTATCTTTTGAGATGTTTGAGACCAATTGGGATTTTAAATCACCCTCGTGTAGGTGGCTTGTGTATACTAAATTGACACTTTCATTGCCGTTGCTAATGGATTGATGTCTTTTTAAGAATATAGGCTGAAAGTCTTTTATAAAAGCCGTTCTTTTTTCAAAAATTTCACTTCCAAACCTATGTAATTGTTCATTATAAATGTCAAGTGTATCTTGATTATACGTATTATTAACCGCAAAGTATTTTAAAAGCGAATTGCGTTGTACCAATACTTTGTTATAGTTGATTAAGGCTTTTAAATAACTGGCATCGCTCTGTGAAATAACCCCGTCCATAAACTTTCGACGGGTATCGCTCCCTTCCATAATTAAATCTCTATCACTTGGAGAGATAATAACCAATGGTAAAAATCCTATATGATCGCTAAATTTTTCGTAGGCTTTTCCATTGCGTTTAATGATTTTTTTTTGTCCCTTTTTAGCACTCACAACTACTTTTTCTTCTAACTCTTGTTTCTCGTAAATTCCTTCAATAACAAAAAATTCTTCCCCGTGTTTTATATTTTGAAGAGTAATTGGATTAAAGTAACTTTTTCCGAAGGATAGATGATAAATTGCATCAAGCGCATTGGTCTTTCCAACGCCATTTAGCCCCACAAAGCAATTAATTTTTGGGTCTAGGTCGAATGTTTGCGATTCGAAATTTTTATAGTTGAGTAAGGATAATTTTTGTAAAATCATCTATATAAATAAGTTAGCTATTTTTTTAATGCTATGGTTGCTATTTTGAAGAAGCATAATTCCTTGTCCGCAAAATATTGATTTTTCCCTTTTTAATTGTAATAAATATTATATTTTTGCCCCTCAATAATTCAATATTATGGCAACCTACAAGAAAAGAGGCTATAAGCCAAAAACTAAGGCTGAAAAGGAATCTCAAATAGAACAAGAAAGTACTACGGCAGAGGTATTTAATACCTTAGATGAAACAGCTTCAAAAACGGAAGCTTGGGTAGAGAAAAATCAAAAAATTATTTTTGGTTTGGTAGCTGTAGTTGCTATTGGAGTATTAGGCTATATTTCGTATCAAAAATTTATTGTTGAGCCTAATCAGGCAGAAGCGGTTAGCGAAATTTACCAAGCCAACTCCTATTATGAGCGAGCCTTAAATTCTCCAACTGAAAAAGATTCGTTATACAATTTAGCACTTAACGGAAATGCTGGAAAGTATGGTTTAATTGATATCGTTGATAAATACAGTGGTACTCCAACAGGAAATATTGCTCGTTATCAAGCTGGGATGGCTTATTTAAACACGAATAAGTACCAAGAAGCTATTAACTATTTAGACAAGTTTAAAACAGATGATCCATTATTAGGACCGCTTGCTAAAGGAGGAATTGCAGATGCTTTTGTACAGTTAAATCAGCCAGAAGAAGCATACAAATATTACAAAGAGGCTATTAAGCTGAGCGATAATGAAATGACAACTCCTCGTTTCTTATTAAAAGCTGGAATTACAGCTTTAAATTTAGGAAAGGCAAATGAAGCTTACGATTTCTTTAATAGAATAACCGAAGAATACACAGATGCTCCAGAAGCAGCTCAAGCTAAAATCTACAAGGGTCAAGCCGAAGGAATGAAAAAATAAAGATGGCAACATCCAATAAAAATTTATCTACTTACGATAAAGCTACAATCCCAAATGCGAAGAACTTTCGGTTTGGGATTGTTGTTTCAGAATGGAACGAACAAATTACCCAAGGCATGTTTCAAGGGGCGTTCGATGCTATTCTAGACTGTGGCGGAATCAAAGAAAATATTGTTCGTTGGAATGTTCCTGGGAGCTTCGAACTTATTTATGGTTGTAAAAAAATGACCGAAAGCTTCGATATGCTTGATGCCGTTATTGCTATAGGGAGTGTGATTCAGGGAGAAACTAAGCATTTCGACTTTGTTTGCGAAGCAGTTTCTCAAGGCATAAAAGACCTAAATCTACAACAGGATATTCCAGTTATCTTTTGTGTGCTTACCGATAATACCCTTCAACAAGCTATTGATAGAAGCGGAGGGAAGCACGGTAACAAAGGCACAGAAGCGGCTATCGCAGCCATAAAAATTGCACAACTTCGGAAAGACGCTAAGTTTTAAATTTTTCACCCTCTTTGTTAACAATTTTTAAGAGAGGCTTCACGGCATTGTTTTTGATTTTACCTAACTTTGAAAACATTTCTGTTATGATAAAGTTCACACTCATAAAAAAATTAAAAACGAATAATCGTTTTAACTACACCCCTCGATATTACAAGGGAAAGGACGAAGCAAACCTTAAAGATTATACCACCAAAATGGATATGTACAACGAGACATATAATAAAAATGATTTTGGTGGTCAATGGAGAGAGGCTCGTCTTGAAAAACGAAACAGAAATAATGTAGAGTTTAACAAAACGGTGCTCATTATTGCGGCTGTTTTGGTTTTCATTTTTTTGTGGATTATAGATTTTGACTTAACCATTTTTACCTAAACGCGTTAAATGCCTGATATTATCCAGTTATTGCCAGATCATGTGGCTAACCAAATTGCCGCAGGAGAAGTAGTACAACGACCTGCTTCGGTGGTAAAAGAATTACTGGAAAATGCCATCGATGCTGGAGCTACGGAAGTCACGTTAGTTTTAAAAGATGCAGGAAAAACATTGGTGCAAGTTATTGATAATGGTATTGGGATGAGTGCGACCGATGCGCGTCTTAGTTTTGAGCGCCACGCTACTTCCAAAATTAAAAGTGCCGAAGATTTATTCAATTTACATACCAAAGGCTTTCGTGGAGAGGCATTGGCATCGATTGCAGCCATTGCGCACGTCGAGTTAAAAACAAAGACAGATACTGCCGAGATGGGCGTTAAAATTGCCATTGAAGGCAGTGAAGTAACCTCTCAAGAGATAGTGGTGATTCCAAAAGGGACAACCATTTCAGTTAAAAACCTTTTTTACAATATTCCCGCACGACGCAATTTCCTTAAGAGTAATCCCGTGGAAACGCGACATATTATTGACGAATTTCATCGGGTAGTATTGGCGCATCCACAAGTTGGATTTGAAATGATTCATAATGGGAGTAATGTATTTAGTCTTCCTGGAACGAAGTTGAGACAACGTATTGTTAATATCTTCGGAAGTAAAACAAATGAAAAACTCGTTCCTGTTGCTGAAGAAACCGATATTGTAAAAGTAAACGGATTTGTATTAAAGCCCGAATTTGCGCGAAAGAGCAGGGGAGAGCAATTCTTTTTTGTGAACGACCGATTTATAAAAAGCCCCTATTTGCATCATGCGGTGGCTTCGGCATTTGAAGGATTAATTAAAACCGAAAATCATCCCGGATATTTTCTTTATTTGGAGGTAGATCCACATGCCATCGATATTAATATTCATCCCACTAAAACCGAAATTAAGTTTGAAGACGAACATGCTATATATGCCATGTTACGCTCCACCATTAAGCATAGTTTAGGGCAGTTTAGTATTGCGCCAGTACTCGACTTTAATAGAGATGCTGGATTCGATACGCCTTACGAGTATTCAAAAAAATCACCTAAAGTTCCCACGATAGAGGTAGATAAAAACTTTAATCCTTTTCAGAAAGAACCCAAGCAAGGGAATATATCTTTTCCGTTTAAAAGAGAGAAATCTCCAGCTTGGGAATCATTATATGTTGGGTTGGAAGATGAAGAAAGTTCGAATGACAATTCCTTTTCTCTAGAAAACATTGAAATGGAGAGTGAAGAGGTAACAGGAAGTTTATTTGAAGGACAACCGCAAGAAAATGGAAAGGTTACGTTTCAAATTCAGAATAAATACATTGTAAGCTCCATAAAAAGCGGACTTATAGTCATCCATCAAAACTTAGCCCATCAACGAATATTATACGAAGAATTACTGAAAAACATTACGTTGCACCAAGCAGTAAGTCAGCAATTATTGTTTCCTATTTCCTTTCAGTTTTCAAAATCGAAAGTAGCCATGTTGCAGTCGTTGAAGGAACAATTGGAGGATACCGGTTTTGTGTTTTCGGAAATAAAAGAAGAATTGGTAGAAATTAGTGGCGTTCCCTCGGGTGTTCTGGAAAGTAGTGTGGAAGAAATTTTACAGCAATTAATTGCCGATATCGAAACCGAAGTGCCTGAAGCAGGGTATAGTCAGAATGATTTAATGGCAAAGTCATTGGCAAAGAGTATGGCGATTAAAACAGGAGTCGCTCTTTCTATGGAAGCACAGGAACATATTATCCATCAACTTTTTGCTTGTAAAGAGCCTAGTGTATCGCCTAATAATAGACCCGTTTTTGTCACGATGGGTATTAATGACTTTGATAAAAAATTTATGTAATGGGAAGAATCACCGAAACAGTTAAGGTCTTAATTATTTGCAATGTGCTGTTTTTTGCTGGGACACTACTCTCTGGAGAAATAGTTTATCGTCTTTTCTCGCTTTATTATTTCGAAAATCCCAATTTTCAAGTTTGGCAACCCGTAACGCATATGTTTATGCACGGAGGATTCATGCATATACTTTTTAATATGTATGCTTTATGGGCCTTTGGTTCTCCATTGGAAGAACGCTGGGGTAGAAATAAGTTCTTGTTCTTTTACTTTTCAGCGGGATTGGGTGCTGCTTTAATTCATTCTTTAGTTTCCTATTATGAAGTTCATTCTGTGATGGCAGAATTGCTCAATGGAGGATGGAGTCAAGCTGAAATTCAAAATTTCCTTATAAATGGCAAAGGGGGGAGTGAGAGTATTTTAGCTACCGTTTCCCGAGAAAGTATCGATAGTCTATATGCGGCATTTAATACTCCTGCAGTTGGAGCTTCTGGAGCTATTTACGGAGTCTTGGTAGCCTTTGGGATGATGTATCCCAATGTAGGGTTAATGCTTATTTTTTTCCCAGTACCCGTAAAAGCAAAGTATTTTATTCCTGGTTTAATTCTATTGGATTTATTTAGTGGACTCACAGGTTTCTCATTATTTGGACAAAATATCGCCAATTGGGCACACCTTGGGGGTGCTTTATTTGGTTTTCTTATGGCATACTACTGGAAGAAAAATAGTTTTAATGATCATCGTTGGAATTAAATGGCACAGGGAAGCATCGCATATCAATTTAAAACCGCAGACATTATTACCAAACTCATCGCTATTAATGTGATTGTATTTTTGGCGGTGACCATTGTAGCTGCCTTGTTTCAAATAGATGCGTTTAACCTAATTGCTTGGTTTGTTTTACCAGAGTCCATTGGAAGTTTTATCACTCAACCTTGGTCGCTTATTACCTATAATTTTATTCATCTAGGTTTTTTGCATATTCTCTTTAATATGCTCTGGTTGTATTTTTTTGGGAGGTATATTACCAACTTATTTTCGGCAAAAAGGTTTTTAACCATTTATTTGCTTGGAGGAATTGTAGGCGGGTTGCTTTTTATGATATGCTATAATGTTTTTCCTGCTTTTGCTTCTGCTAATGGGGTTTTGTACGGTGCTTCCGCAGCGGTAATGGCCTTGATGGGTTTTTCAGCTACTTATACACCCAACGCCCCTATTAGGATTTTTACCATTAATCTAAAACTATGGCATATTGCTGTGTTTTTTGTGCTTTGGGATTTAATCAGTCTTTCGAGTTTGAACAACGCTGGAGGAATATTAGCCCATCTTGGCGGAGCCCTTTTTGGTTACATTTATGCGCGCCAATTGCTTAAAGGAAAGGATATTGGAAGTTGGTTTGAAAAACTTATGGATAGTATAGCCAACCTCTTTAAGCCTAGAGAAAAAAAGCCATTCAAAAAAGTACATAGAAATCGTGCAACACAATCCAGTTCCAAACGTTCTATGAACAAAGAAACCAAAAGTGATCATCAAAAAAAAGTAGATCTAATTTTGGATAAAATTGGTAAAAGTGGCTACGAAAGCCTTACCAAAGAGGAAAAAGATTTCTTGTTTAAAGCAGGAAAAGAAGACTAACCAAATTTACGACATTGTTTAAGACTCAATTTTTGGGGAAATTGCTTTATGGGCTCAACATTTTTGCTGCGTTGTTGCTTTTTATTTCTTTTGTTTTACCCTTTTTACCCCCAAAATCCTTCCCTACACTCTCTGTATTAAGTTTAGCAGTGTCTCCTTTAATACTAGTAAATCTTCTATTCGCAGTGTATTGGCTTATCCGTTTAAAAAAACGCTTCTGGTTCTCGGCTACGGTTGTGGTGGTAGCTTATTTTTTATTTAATGCCTTTTTTGAAATTTCTTCGGAAGGTGATGCTTCAGAATACTCACATACCCTAAAAGTGCTGAGTTATAATGTTCGTCTTTTTAATGCGTATGAAAAAAATCCGAATGAAGCCGAAGTAAAACAATCTATTGCAAGCCTGTTAAAAGATGAAACTCCCGATGTGGTTTGTATTCAGGAATATTATTTACCAAATACGGCAGACTTTTCACAATTTCCATATCATTACATTCATTTTAAAGACAGTACCCACAAGTTAGGTCACGCTATTTTTTCTAAGCATCCTATTGTCCACAAAGGGGCTTTCGATTTTGATAAAACGTATAACAATTCATTATTTGTAGATGTTGTTGTAAAAGGCGATACCATACGTGTGTATAATTTGCACTTACAGTCGTTGGGTATATTGCCTACCGTGGATTTCATTCAGCAGAAAGGAACCGAAACAATAAAGAAAAAAATATCTGAAACCTTTGTACAGCAAGAAAATCAGGTGGCTTCCATTATTGCTCATAAAGAGAAGGCTCCTCATCCTGTGATTCTAGCTGGCGATTTTAACAATACGGCATTTTCTTACATTTATAAGCGTTTAAAGAATGGTATGAATGATGCTTTTCAAGAGCGGGGAAATGGCTTAGGAACAAGCTTCTATTTTAATAAATATCCCTTGCGAATTGATTTTATTTTAGTATCTGAAGAATTGGAGATTTTAGACTTTACGAATAGAAAGGAATCTTTTTCAGATCATTACCCTATTATTTCCACTATAGCTTGGTAACTAGAATACTACTTCTTGTTCTTCGAGATAGTGAAGTGTATTAGGGCCTTCATTAAAAAGCAGGTCCAATACGGAAAGATTAGGTAGAAATCCGTGATTTTCTTGCAGTACTTGATTGTATTTTGATAACGTATATTGAGGTTCTTTCTTTGCTACGGCAAGATGTCTTAAGTCTTTATCTGAAGGTGTTTTTACATATTCTGAAGTTAGTGAATAGGGAGTTTCCATTCCTATTAGGTCACTAAGAATTTCGAATATTTTTAAGTTGAAATCTAATAGAAGTCCTACAGGTTCTTGAAAGAGAGGAGCTAAATCATCTTCATAAAATTCGAAAAAGGGAGACGTGCGATACGCGGTTTGTAACGATTTCCAGTGTTGAGATTGCCACGGAAAACTATTTTCAACGTGGACTTCCTTGGTTTTTTGTCTTCCCCCATTTTTAGAATGCTTAATGGGAACATTCAGTGTAAGCTTCCCATTGGAGTGCGCTATGTACGCTCTATTTCTATAGGTTTGTTTTTGGTAATTGTCTTCTACTTCAAACACAATCTTATCTGCTTGAGCCATGGCAACCATTTGCACAATACTTGGGAAATAGGTTGGATGAAGCAATATCATTTTATAACTCCTTATGATGAAGATTTAGCTTTCTTTCTTTTTCTGAAAAAGCTAAAAATATACCATCCCGCTACCAAAATTAAAAAGTACTTCAAGTAGGAAACGGGTTCTCCACTTCCTCCAACAGTTGTGAACATGCGTTCCCAACGAATATTTTTAGGGAAGGATTTGTATTTATCACTACTAAACCAAACAAATACAGGCTTACCTACCACATGATTAAATGGCACATACCCCCACGATCTAGCGTCTTGGGAATTATCGCGATTGTCTCCCATCATCCAGTAATAATCCATTTTAAAGGTATATTGACTTAAAGGTTCGCCATTTAAAAGTACTTGTGTGCCCGCTTGCGAAATTTTATTATCAATGCCTATTTCACTTCCTTCGTACACTTCAATTATTCTTTGGTAATAGGGAATGCTTTCTGGAGTGATATCTACGGTTACCCCGGCCTTCGGAATATAGATAGGTCCAAAATTACTATTGTTAAAAGATTTGGAAGAACTATATGGAAATATTTCAGGGTCTCTAAATGTATTTGGAAGTAAATATCTTTCTACACTAGTTATCCCCGGGTAGTTTTTGAGTTGCTCGGCTGCCGCCTCAGTTAATGTGGCTCTGTGTGTAAAAAGTTGTTCCTCTTGGTTAATGTCCATCAAACCAATTTCCGTTATGTTGTAGCGTTCGTGCAATACTTTTGATGGGAAATTAGTATACCTTCCATTTTGAGTGGCAACCAACGCATTTTTCGAAATCACTTTATAGGCAAATTGAATCTTTGCTCTATCGGGTAATTCGTTTTGTTTTCCATTAATAAAAACATAACCATCTCTCACTTCCAAAGAATCTCCGGGAATCCCGACACAGCGCTTTACGTAATTGGATTTTTTATCAATTGGTTTTTGAACGCTTCCTTTCATAAAACCTGGTCTAATATCGACTAAGGTATCTACAGGCCAATTAAACACAACAATATCGTTTCGCTTTATATCCTGAAACCCAGGAATCCTAAAATAGGGAATTTGAGGCTTGCTGAAGTACGATTTATTCTTCACTAATGGAAGACTATCATGCACCATGGGTAAGGCTACCGCAGTCATAGGTGTTCTTGCGCCATAATGAAACTTACTCACAAAAAGATAATCCCCAACCAGTAATGTTTTTTCTAATGAAGAAGAAGGAATGGTAAAGGGTTGCATAAAATAGGTATGCACAATGGTTGCTGCAACCACAGCAAACAAAATAGAGCTTACCCATTCTCCCGAAGAGGATTTTGGTTTTAAATCACGGTCTTCAATATAACTTAACTTTTGAGTATAATTGAGATAGAAAATATACAACCCACAAGTAACTAATACTAAAATAGTGTCTTTTGGTTTATTAAAACCGAAACTTCTAATGGTCTCGACCCAAGTTACCGGAAACATAATCAAGTTAACAATGGGTACAAAAAGCAATAGTACCCACCACCACGGGCGATTTATAATTTTCATTAAAGCAACACCATTGTAGACAGGAACAGCAGCTTCCCAAGGTTTACGTCCTGCAGTAACATAGAGTTTCCAAGTGCCTAAAAAATGGATGACTTGGATTATGAGAAAAAATAAAAACCAACCTAATAATGTCATAATTTATATTTTTGAGAGTGCCTGAACACCCGTCTTTTCGTTTTATTTCAAATTTAGAACATCCTTCATATTATAGACGCCTTTTTTCCCGATGAGCCACTCGGCTGCTAAAATGGCTCCTAAAGCAAATCCATCGCGACTATGGGCTTCATGCCTTATGCTTAGGGTGTCAATTTTTGAACGATATTCAACTGTATGTGTTCCTTTTACATCGCCTTTACGAAGCGCTGTAATATTTAGTTTTTTTGAATCTTTTGAATCTAATTCCCAAGCATTCAATTCTGAATGACGAATTATCCCATCTGCAAGAGAAATGGCTGTTCCGCTGGGAGCATCTTTCTTTTGAGTATGATGAATTTCTTCAATGGAAGGGATATACTCTTTCCAAGGCTGCATTAGCTGTGCTAAATAGCCATTTAAATTAAAGAATAGATTTACACCCACACTAAAGTTCGACGCATAGATAAAACTTCCGTTACACTTTTCACAAATCTTTAGTACTTCATTGTATCGCTTTATCCAACCCGTCGTTCCACTTACCACTGGGATGTTATTTTGAAAACAAAATGAGATATTTTCTACGGCAGCTTCAGCCACGGTAAATTCTATGGCAACATCGGCGTCTTTCAAATTACCTTCCGAAGCATTTTGAGTCGATTTATATACAACCTCATGACCTTTTTCCATCGCTAATTTTTCGATGGTTTTTCCCATTTTTCCGTAACCAAGCAGAGCTATTTTCATTTTAAATTAAAAGTTAAGGTAAGACCATAATTGGGAACCGTATTAATAGGATCTATTTCCACTTTGGGCTGTAGCGTTAAGTCTTCACTTATATTGTATTGCTTTAAATGGGCATCGACATTGGCATCAATAATATTTAAAAGATAAAATCCAATGGAAACAACGATACTAATATCTCTATTTCTACTCGCGGTTTCCTGAGCGTCAATGAGTCGGTCTGTTGAGATTCCTTGAAATTCATCATCTTCAAAGCCAGCCAGTCGTCGTTTATAGGCATCCCGAAAACGGTTATAATCATTGGTGTTTTGAATATAGAAATAGATTCCAGTACCAATCCCAGCGTAGATAATGGGGATTTTCCAGTATTTTTTGTTGTAAGCTTGTCCCAACCCAGGCAATACTGCCGAATAAAAAGCAGCTTGAGCAGGCGCTAATGGATCATAATCTTCTTTAGGAGACAAACTATCTTTAACGACTATAACTTTTTCTTCTTTTACCGAAAGACTATCAGATTGTGCAAATAGGGAAAGACTTCCTAAAAAAAATAAGATATGGAAAAGCTTATTTCTCACTTTTTATGAGGTTCAAAATGCGTTGAAAATCGGCTTCACTTTTAAAAGGAACTACGATTTGCCCTTTTCCATTTTGTGATGCTTTTATAGAAACTTTTGCGTCTAATAGATCGGTCAATTCTCTACTGCCTTTATTAGCGAAATGAGGAATTTCTTTTTTTGTAGAAGTACCTTTGGATTCAGGATTTTTGTAATTTCTAACTAAGGCTTCCGTTTCACGTACCGAAAGGGATTGACTCACCACTTTTTCATAAATATCTAGCTGATCGTTGGTATCTTCAATATTTATTAAGGCTCTTCCGTGTCCCATCGAGATAAATCCATCTCGCATTCCTGTTTGGATAATAGGATCTAATTTTAATAATCGAAGATAGTTAGTTACCGTTGAGCGATTTTTACCCACGCGATCACTTAATTCTTCCTGAGTTACTTCAATTTCTTCAATCAATCGTTGATAGGAAAGCGCGATTTCTATGGGGTCGAGGTCTTGTCGCTGAATATTCTCCACCAATGCCATTTCCAATGACTCCTGATCATTAGCAATTCGGATATATGAGGGAATGGTTTCTAGGCCAATGAGTTTAGAAGCACGAAAACGACGCTCTCCACTAACCAATTGGTATTTATTAAAATCAATTTTACGAACTGTTATAGGCTGAATAACGCCTAATTCTTTGATGGAGGACGCTAACTCACGAAGTGTTTCTTCATTAAAGCTTGTACGAGGCTGAAATGGGTTTACCTCAATGGAAGATAATTCCAATTCAACAATATTACCTACTACTTTATCTGCATTTTTATCATCCACAGACTTAATATCGTTATTGGGATCTTTCAGTAAAGCTGAAAGTCCACGTCCTAAAGCCTGTTTTTTTGTTGCTTTCGCCATAAATCCTTATCCGTTTTTTTCAATTAATTCTTGTGCCAAACTTAAGTAATTATTGGCACCTTTACTACCCGCATCGTAACTTATAATGCTTTCTCCATAACTTGGTGCTTCACTTAAACGCACATTTCGTTGGATGATTGTTTTAAAAACCATTTCATCGAAGTGCTTTTTTACTTCCTCCACTACTTGATTAGACAATCGCAAACGAGAATCGTACATCGTTAGTAGTAATCCTTCAATATCAAGATTTTCATTGTGTATTTTCTGAACACTTTTAATGGTATTTAATAGCTTTCCAAGTCCCTCTAAGGCAAAGTATTCACACTGAATAGGGATTAACACCGAATCTGCCGCCGTTAATGCATTGAGTGTTAACAAACCTAATGATGGCGCACAATCGATAAGAATAAAGTCGTAATCACTTTTTAAATCGATAATTGCCTTTTTTAGCATCGATTCACGATTTTCTTGGTCCACCAGTTCAATTTCGATGGCTACCAAATCAATATGTGCAGGAATAATATCTAAGTTGGGTGAAGCCGTAGAGATAATGGCTTTTTTTGCAGAAATTGTATGCTCTAGTAGTTGGTACGTACCAATTTCAACACTTTCTACATCAATCCCTAACCCAGAAGTAGCATTAGCCTGCGGGTCTGCGTCGATAAGAAGTACTTTTTTTTCTAAAACACCTAAGGAAGCCGCCAGATTTACTGACGTTGTTGTTTTTCCAACGCCTCCTTTTTGATTGGCAATAGCAATTATTTTACCCATTAATTTTCCTACAAATTATAAAGGTTAAAAATACGATTAATTATGGGCTTTGAAAGCTAATTTTGTTAACAGAGTGTGAACAATTATTAATTCTTTTTTGCTTTAATCATAATAAGGGTATTTCCGCCCAAAACCCCAAAATGATTGCTTCGCAAATTATTCATTTTGTGCTTTTGGCCACCCACGAATGATTTAAAATGCTTCTTTTATCTTTTATCAAAGTTTTTGGTTGCCGCCAAATACTTAAAAATAACTAGTATTCAGTTTAGTCATTTTTAAGTATTTGCCACCCACGACGGTTTCAAATAGTAATTAGTTGTTCCTTTTGGCTTTAATCATAGCTTCCAACATGTCCCACATTTCTTTGGGGATATCTTCCAGCAAATTAAACTGTCCTGCACCTTTTAACCATTCACCTCCGTCAATGGTAATCACTTCTCCATTTACATACGCCGAAAAATCAGACACTAAATACGCCGCCAAATTCGCTAATTCTTGATGATCACCCACACGTTTTAAAGGTACTTTTTTAGCTAAATCAAATTTTTCTTTTAAATCCCCAGGTAGTAATCTATCCCAGGCCCCCTTGGTAGGGAAAGGGCCAGGAGCAATGGCGTTAAAGCGCATTCCGTATTTTGCCCATTCTACTGCCAATGAGCGTGTCATAGCCAACACACCAGCTTTTGCTGTAGCACTTGGTACCACATAAGCAGAGCCCGTCCAAGCGTAGGTCGTTACAATATTCAGCACTACTTTATTCGTTTCTTTTTGGTCAATCCAATGCTTTCCAAATGCCAAAGTGCAGTTCTTGGTTCCTTTCAATACAATATCAATAATGGTATCAAATGCATTGGCCGAAAGTCGTTCGGTAGGGGAGATAAAGTTTCCTGCGGCATTATTTAATAGGACATCCACTTTTCCAAAAGCATCTACCGAGGCTTTTACCATGGCTTCCACTTCGTCATAATTTCGAACATCGCATTGTACAGGTAATACTTTTCCACCAGTAGATGCTTCCATTTCGGCAGCAACCGTTTGCAACTTTTCAAGATTTCTGGAAGTAATTACAATACTGGCACCCAATTCCAGAAAATAGGTGGCCATCGCTTTACCTAAACCGCTTCCGCCTCCAGTGACTACAATAGTTTTTCCTTTTAGCGCATCATCGCGCAACATTTTTTCTTTTAAATTCATGGATTGTTATTTGAAGTATAAAAATACAATTTACATAAAGAATCGCTTTACCCATTAAGGTTTATTTATCATTTTAAATACACTGTTGTAAACCAAATTTTAAATAGGGGATCCAAAAACGCAATCTTTTGATGAAAAGTATCTATAATTTCTTTCTGAATAAGTGCCTCTTTAGACCGATTCACACTTGCCGAAGAAGAAAGATGGTATTTGTCAATCGTTTTTTTACTGCTTAGTTTTTCTTCGTTATGCGCAATGGCCTTTAAAAGATTAAGCTGTAGGTTAGAAAGCCCGTCCAGCTCTCTACTAAAGATGAGGTCATACTGATTGAGTAGATTTTTTAAACCCATTTCAATTTCAGTTTCACTGCATTTGTCTGTGGTGCAAATCCAAACCGAATTCGCTAACTGCTGCACAAAATAGGGGTGATTGTCCACTAAACTCGCAATTTTGGACGCATGCTTTGCCGAAATACTTTTCCCCGTTTTTTTGAAGCGTTTCACAATGTATTTGCTCCAATGGGTGTTGTCAATTTTTGAAAGGAATAATATTTCGCCAAACTTGTAAAAAGGCATCGATTTCTTTTCAAAAATCTCTGTCATCATGTGTTGTTTGCTTCCGTAGATAGCGTAGGAGCAATGTTGATGTGTTTGCCAGCTGGCGCGTAATTTTTTCTGAAAGCCCAACGAATCGTTAAAGTGTGATATATTCTGAAATTCGTCCAAACAAATTACAATATGGATTCCTTTTTCTTTTGAAATAACTTCGGGTAAATCGAGAATTTCCTGCGGATGTTTTTGAACCTCTTCCCAATCTAGTGATACTGAGAATTCTTGCGTGGGATCTACTCCAAAGCTGAACTTTGGAATAAGATGTTTAAAGAACACCTTTGCTTTTTCTAGTCGCTCCTCCCACTTAGAATAGGATGCTTTTAGTACTTCCGAAGCAAAATATTCATAAAATTCTTTTTCGTTTCGGGTTTTAAATAAATCGATAAAGCAAAACTTGATTTTCGGATTTTTCTTTTCAAGATCATTAGCAATCTTAAAAAACAAAGAAGATTTACCCCATCTTCTGGGTGAAATAAGCGTTACGTTGATTTTTGATGTGAGCAGCGACGATATTTGGGCAATCTCTTCGGTTCTATTCACAAAGAAATCTTCAGTAACCAGTTTACCATATTTAAACGGAAGGTTGTTTTCCATATCACAAATATAGTAACAAAGTTGTAAGTAACAAAATAGTAAGTAACAATATTGTTACCTAGTTTGCAGAATCTATTAGAATTTGCAGAATCTCAATAGCGGCTTCACTTATTTTGGTGCCAGGGCCATAAACGGCAACCGCTCCCGCATCGAACAAATATTGATAATCCTGTGGCGGAATTACACCGCCAACAATCACCATGATATCTTCTCGTCCGTATTTCTTTAATTCTTCAATGACCTGTGGTACCAATGTTTTATGACCTGCCGCCAGAGAAGAAACGCCTAAAATATGTACGTCATTTTCCATGGCTTGCTTGGCAGCTTCAGCAGGGGTTTGAAAGAGTGGTCCAATATCTACATCAAATCCTACATCGGCATAGCCAGTGGCAACAACTTTAGCACCACGGTCGTGACCATCTTGCCCCATTTTGGCAATCATAATACGGGGACGACGCCCTTCCAATTCGGCAAATTGGTCTGCCATCTGTCGTGCTTTTTCAAAACTTGGATCTTTCTTTATTTCTTTACTGTACACGCCACTAAAGGATTTGATTTGTGCTTTATACCTTCCAAAGACTTTTTCCAAAGCATCACTAATTTCACCAAGTGTTGCTCGTTCTCTGGCTGCTTCTACTGCTAAAGCTAATAAATTTCCTTCACCTGTTTTAGCACATTGAGTTAATTTTGAAAGTGCTTCCGTTACTTTTTCTGAATTTCTTTCCGCTTTAATACGCTGCAACCGTTCAATTTGTCCCTTTCTAACTTTCTGATTGTCTACGTCTAAAATTAGTAGCGGGTCTTCTTTTTCTAATCGATATTTGTTAACGCCCACAATAATATCTTGTCCACTATCGATTCGAGCTTGCTTTCTAGCGGCTGCTTCTTCGATGCGAAGTTTGGGAATACCCGCTTCAATCGCTTTGGTCATGCCGCCCAATGCTTCTACTTCTTCAATAAGCTGCCATGCTTTTTCAGCAATATCGTTCGTGAGCCTTTCTACATAAAAACTACCCGCCCAAGGGTCGACAGTTCTAGTGATTTGCGTTTCTTGTTGAAGGTAAATTTGAGTATTTCTTGCTATTCGGGCAGAGAAATCGGTTGGGAGTGCAATGGCCTCGTCTAGTGCATTTGTGTGTAAGGATTGAGTTCCGCCAAAAACGGCAGCCGCCGCTTCGATACAGGTTCTAGAAACATTATTGAATGGGTCTTGTTCGGTTAAACTCCATCCACTGGTTTGGCAATGGGTACGGAGTGCGAGTGATTTTTCATTTTTGGGATGGAATTGTTTAACAATTTTTGCCCAAAGCATTCTTGCGGCACGCATTTTTGCTATTTCCATAAAATGATTCATCCCAATGGCCCAAAAGAAAGAGAGGCGAGGAGCAAAACTATCAATACTCATTCCCGCATCGATGCCTGTACGTATGTATTCGAGTCCGTCGGCGAGGGTATAGGCCAATTCGATATCGCAGGTAGCACCGGCTTCTTGCATATGGTAACCCGAAATAGAAATGGAATTAAACTTAGGCATATGCTTACTGGTATATTTAAAAATATCACCAATTATTTTCATAGAAGGAGTGGGAGGGTAGATGTAGGTATTTCGCACCATAAACTCCTTTAAAATGTCATTTTGAATGGTTCCGGCTAAAGCTTCGGGATTGATTCCTTGTTCTTCAGCAGCGACAATATAAAAGGCCATGATAGGTAACACCGCACCATTCATCGTCATTGAAACACTCATTTTGTCCAAGGGAATTTGGTCGAACAAAATTTTCATATCCTCCACGCTATCAATGGCAACACCAGCTTTTCCTACATCCCCAACAACGCGTTCATGGTCACTGTCGTAACCGCGATGTGTAGCTAAATCGAAGGCAACAGATAGTCCTTTTTGCCCAGCGGCAAGGTTTCTTCGGTAAAAAGCGTTGCTATCTTCGGCAGTAGAAAATCCTGCGTACTGGCGAATGGTCCAAGGCTTTTGAACATACATTGTACTGTAAGGACCTCGTAAATTAGGCGCAATACCTGCAGCGAAGTTGAGATGATTTAAAGATTCAATATCTTCTTCAGAATAGGTTGATTTTACCGAAATACCTTCAGCAGTTTCCATTTCTGAATTGGGATATTTTTTTTCAGGTATGGACTTCTTTAAAGTAATATGTTGGAGATTTTTTCTATTCATTCTATCTCGCTTCGGGAAAATCGTAGTTTATTAAATATTGGTAATAGGCATCGAGCATCATATACATGGCCAAATATTCATCTCCCACAATTTTTAAAACTTCTCTTCGCATGGGCTCTGCAACCATATCTGGCGATAAATATTCTACTTTTTTTAAACTAAGTAGTCTTTCTTTCATGTCTTTATCTTCAATGTTATTGAAAAGACATTCAATATACTCGTAGTTATAGTTTAGATTGGTTTTTACGTTTCCAGTATTCCAAAGGCCATCAATTTCTTTGAGCTTTTTTAAAACTTTTTTAGAATGAGGAGACGCTATTTCTTCAAACTTCGCCTCCCCGGAAAAACCAAAATATACATACTGTCTATAGGCTTCTAGGTAATAGTTTGTAGTACCCTCTCTAAAGTCGGTGTACTTATTATAATATGCACCAATATCCTCTTGAAAGCTATACAACGCTTCGTGCATCAAGGCTTTATCTGCCCCAGGACATTCTACTAACTGTGGTTTGTCTTGAAATTTGTATTCCAAAGGCTCTTCACAGCTCATAAAAAATGTGGCTAAAACTATAAGAATTACAATATTATTTTTTTTCATTTTCTAATCGTTCTTTTTCAATTTTTTCTGAAAGTCTTTTTCCAATAATAGGTTCAATGATGGTTTTTCTAGCTTTTGTTTTTACAAAAGGGAATAATTCTAGGTCTTCTGACATAGCATCCATTTTGTTTTGATATTTGTTGGTTCCAACCAAAACTAGGGTTCCACTATCAAAAAGGGACTGCTCTTTTTGAGCACTTTCTTTTATTTTTTTCTGAATGATTCCTTCTTTTAATTGCTTTAAAAATCCGCCGCTTTTTTCAATTTCTTTAAATACGGTAAGCGCTTTTTCTGCAAGTTCTTCGGTCAATTTTTCAATATAATAACTACCAACTGTGGGGTTTGTTACTGCATCAAAATAACTTTCTGCTTTTAGAATAAGCAACTGATTTCTGGAAATTCGCTCTCCAAATTCATTGCTTTTATGATACAATGCATCATAAGGAAGATTGCAAACAGCATTGGCACCCCCAAAAATGGCACTCATCGCTTCGGTAGTGGTGCGAAGCATATTTACATTGTAGTCGTATAGTGTTTTATTACGTTTACTAGGCGTTGCCAAAATGTGACAATGTGGCTTAAAATTATATTCTGAAGCCAACGCTGCATACAATAATCGAAGCGCTCTCACCTTTGCAATTTCGAAGAAATAATTGCTGCCAATAGCTATTTTAAAACATAACTGAAGTTCTTTTTGTGCTTCATAGTGATTAAAATATTCATTGGCGTGAGCAAGGGCATAAGCAAGCTGTTGGACCATGTTTGCACCCGCATTTTGATACATAGTGGTATCAACACCTAAAATAGCCTCGGAAGGATTCTTTAAAACAATTTCATCTAAAATTTGACGGTCGTTTTCTAGCGAATGAAACCAATTTCCATCTTCGCAAAGATGGTTTATGAGATCGATGTTGTATAAAACACAGGCATTTTTTTTCTGAAGGAATGCTATTAATTTATTTAAAAATGAAGCCTCCAAAAACTTAATATTGAAATAGATGGAAGTGTTTTGGAAACCAAAATTTTGAAACACTTTTTCAATATCAAAAACTTTTTCAGTTGTAAGATAGACCGCTTCTGCACCTCTATTAATAGCATCTAAAAGTAACCGATTGCTAATCGCTTCATCATCAATAAAAATGTGTTGTACCACACTCCATTCTTTTGGTTGTCCAGGAATGGTTTGAAACCCTTGAGGGAAGTCATCTTTATGATAAAAGGGTTTTACATGAACTCCTTCTAAACTCTGCCAAACGAGCTTCTCATTGTAATCTTCTCCTTTAAGATCTACTTGAATTTTTTGTTTCCATTGTTTTGCAGAAACAGATTCAAATTCTGAAAATAGCGAATCACTCATGATCTTTTTCTTTTTTTAGGCTATCCTCGTGTTCTATGATATAGATGTCTTCATTTTCCTTCTTCAAATAGTATTTTTCCCTTGCGTATTTCTCCATTTCATTGCTATCCTTCATTTTTTCAATAAAAGTTTTGTCTTTTTTTATCTCTTCTTCGTAAAATTCTTTACTTTTTTCAAGCGCATTAATATCGTCATTAAGCTCTTTATGGATGAAATACGAATTTGTATCGAAGAAAATCATCCAAACCAAAAAAAGGATTAAAATAAGCACATATTTGTTGCTTATAAATCGCACCCATTTTTTCTTTTTTAATTCAGAAAATTTCATCCCGTAAAGTTACGATAATCTTTGATGAATAATGTTTCTTATTAGTTTTACAGCCACAGTATTATATCGATTGGTTGGGATAATAATATCTGCGTATTCCTTGGTAGGTTCAATAAATTGTTGGTGCATAGGTTTTAACGTGCTTTGGTAGCGATTTAGTACTTCTTTTAAATCTCTCCCGCGCTCCGTAATATCTCTTTTTAGCCTTCGTATCAAACGTTCGTCGCTATCCGCATGGACAAAGAGTTTTATATCGAACATTTCGCGAATTTCAGGATGGGTAAGAATTAGGATTCCTTCTACAATAACAACCTTCTTAGGATAAGTCTTTAGAGTTTCATTAGTTCTGTTGTGTTCGACAAAGGAATATATAGGTTGGTCAATAGCTTTCCCCTTTCTAAGTTCTTTAAGGTGTTTTACTAATAAATCGAAATCGATAGCTTTAGGATGGTCAAAGTTAATTTTAACTCGTTCTGCATAGGATAAATGGCTAGTGTCGTGATAATACGAATCTTGTGATATAACACACACTTCATCTTTAGGAAGCTCTTCAACAATTTGTTCAACCACAGTAGTTTTTCCACTGCCTGTTCCACCTGCAATACCAATAATAAGCATAGGTTATGTTTTATGCAAAGGTAGCAATTTTACAATTTAATAACGTACAGAGTGGAGGTGGTTTTCCATATATAGTTGGGATTCTATCTTTTTGGAATTGGGATAATTTTTAAAATGACTTTAATCATAGTTTACAACTTTTTCTACGTGTAGTTTTGTCTATAAATAAGTAAAAGAACAATCTAATATCATGAAATATCTAATCTTATTACTCGCTTTTTTGATCACAAATTTTGAGGGTTTCGGTCAGTCCTTAAATGAAGAATCTACAGCTGTATCAACTATTAAATTGTATAAAGTAGATTCAGGAAATTCAAATTTCACCATAAAGGGTACATCTTCATTGCACGATTGGGAAATGGTTTCAGAAAGTTTTAGTGGTTCCTTAGAGTTAAATACCACTCCCCAAACATTAGCAATACAAAGTATAAAGGTGTTTGTGGATGTAAAAACACTTAAGAGTGGGAAACGTATTATGGATAATAAGTGTTATGATGCTTTAAAGTATGAAGAACACCCTACCATAAAATATCAGTTTGAAAAGCTATCAGCCTTAAGTGAATCGGGCTCTGGGACATATAAAGCTATTTTACATGGCACGCTCAGTATTGCTGGGGTAAGTAAGAAAGTTTCTATTCATGTCAATATTTCTCAAACAAATAAAACTTTAATTATAAAAGGAGAACTGCCTTTAAAGATGACCGATTTTGGAGTGGAACCTCCCACAGCATTACTCGGGACATTAAAAACAGGAGATCCAATAACAATAGACTTTAACCTAAATTATTATTAATTATGAAAAATTATGTAAAGAATTTAATCGCGTTTGGTATGCTCATTATGATAACGGTGAGTTTTGGCCAAGACAAAAGAAGTTTGAACAATTTTAGAGAGCCAAGTAAGGATGGGATTAATGTCTTTGAAGCTCCTAAAGATACTGCTGTTATTAAAGCCTTTGAAGGCGTAACTGTTCGAATAGGTGGGTCTTCGGCATTACAATTTCAAGCTGTAGATCACGAAAACGGCTGGACTGAAGCAGCCTCTGTGGACCCAACGAGTCCTTGGTTTGAAAGTTTACCATTAATTGAAATAGGGGATAATTTTAACTTAGCAACGGCTAACTTAGATTTGGATGTTGCCTTAGCAGATGGTTTACGAATGCATTTGCGTACCTATTTATCTTCAAGACACCACCCAGAACCTTATGTAAAGGGAGGATATTTACAAATAGACAACCTTAACTTCATTAAAGAAGGAACGTTAAGCGAGTTAATGAAATATGTAACCGTTAAGATTGGACATATGGAAGTAAATTATGGAGATACCCACTTTAGAAGATCAGATAACTCATCTTCTATTTACAATCCATTTGTTGGGAATACCATATTAGATGCCTTTACTACTGAAGTTGCAGGGGAATTTTACTATCGAAATAATGGTTGGATAGCGATGGTTGGGCTTACCAATGGAAAATTGAACCAAGCAGTAAACAATCCTGAGACTACCTCTCCTTCTCTCGTCGCTAAACTTGGGTACGATAAACAAATAGATAGTGATTTACGCGTTCGTTTAACAGGGTCTGTATATAATACTTCTCATTCAGCAAGAACTTATTTGTATTCTGGTGACCGTGCAGGTTCTCGATATTATCTTGTTTTAGAAGATGCAGAAGCTAGTGCAACTAGTAATTTTAGATCGGGTCGATTTGATCCAGGTTTCAGAAATGAAGTAACAGCAATAATGATTAATCCATTTGTGAAGTATCAAGGTCTTGAGTTCTTTGGAATGTATGAAACGATTACAGGTCGTGCCGATTCTGAACTTGACACTAGTGGAGAACAAGTTGACCGTAACTGGAACCAATATATGCTTGAGTTGTTATATCGATTTGGAAATAATGAAAACTTCTACATTGGCGGTAGATATAATAGCGCAAGTGGTGAATTAGCTGGAAACGACGTAAGTATCAATCGTTTTAACCTAGGTTTTGGAGTCTTTATTACTAAAAACGTTCTTGCAAAACTTGAATATGTTAATCAAGAGTATAAGGATTTTCCAGTAGGAAATATTTATAACGAAGGTAAATTTAATGGAGTTGTTTTTGAATCGGTTATAAGTTTCTAACAGCTACCCTAAACTTGAAAAAGGTCGTTTTAAACGACCTTTTTTTATTTCGGGACAAGTCGAGAAATACCTTGTCCCTCCAATGCGATATAGATATAGCCTTCGGGTCCCATTTTTACGTTTCTTACTCGACCAATATCTTCGGCTATTTTTTCACGTCCTATGACCTTGTCTCCATTCAATTTCACTAATTCTACATAGCTAAATTTCAAAGATCCCACTAGTAAATCACCTTTCCAATCTGGAAACTTATTCCCAGTAACAAAGTCCATTCCGCAAGGAGCGATGGAAGGGGTCCAATGGTGTATGGGTGGTTCCATTCCCTCTTTTTGGGTAAGTTCAGTAAATTTGGTGCCACTATAATTTACTCCAAAACTTACCACGGGCCATCCGTAGTTTTTTCCTTTTTGAATGATATTTATCTCATCACCTCCTTTAGGACCGTGTTCATGTTCCCAAATAACGCCTGTTTTGGGATGTTTTACTAAACCCTGCGGATTTCGATGTCCATAGGAGAAAATGGCTTTTTTTGCCTTTGTGTCGTTCACAAAAGGATTGTCATTGGGGATTCTTCCATCGTCGTGTAACCTATAAATTTTACCCCCATCACGTGTTTTATCTTGCGGATTTATATCTCTGTCGCCTCTATCTCCAACCGAAAAATACACATGGTTTTGACTATCGAAAGCGATACGAGAACCAAAATGTTGCCCAGCCGTAGAATTAGGCTCAGCTTTATATAAAGATTCAATATTAGTTAACGAGTTTCCTTCCAGTTTTGCTCTAATTAGTTTTGTATTCCCTCCTTTTCCGTTTCCTTCCGAAGAACTATACGTAATATAAATCCAGCCATTTTCATTATAGTTTGGGTGAAGGGCAATATCTAGCAAACCTCCTTGTCCCCAATTGTATACTTCGGGGACATTTTTTAGTTGTGTTTTTATTCCGTTTTTAAAATGAATGATTTCCCCACTTTTTTCAGTAATTAACATACCTCCGTCAGGAAGCCATGCCATTCCCCAAGGATTGTTGAGGTTTTCTACGAAAGACTCAATGGAATAGGGGCGTGTATTCTCTATAGAAAGAGCTATGTCAGTTTTATTAGGGTTGTTTTTACAAGACAGAAAACAAGCTGAAAAGACTAGTAAAATTAAGGCTTTGTTCATTTAAAATTCTTTTGGTAAAAGATAGTAAAATTGTTTGAAAAAAAATAAAAAGGGATATATTTGCAGTCCTTAAAACGGGATGTGGCGCAGTCCGGTTAGCGTACACGGCTGGGGGCCGTGTGGTCGCAGGTTCAAATCCTGTCATCCCGACAAACTAAAGCGAAAGGCTTACGTAGAAAATTTATTTTCTACGTAAGCTTTTTTGCTTTAGATAAAATTAAAGCATCGCTTTAATTTGCAACAAATGCGATGTAAAGAGATTATCCAAATCCTGTCATCCCGAATTAGTCAAAATTTATTAAGCTATAATCCCATTGCATACTATTGATTATAATATATTTGTTCCTACGAATAAAACAGAACTTTTATCATGGAATTATTATCGAATCCAGACATTTGGATTGCCTTTTTTACCCTTTGTGCACTTGAAATTGTATTAGGAATAGATAACCTTATTTTTATTTCAATTTTAGCCAACAAACTGCCAGAACATCAACAAAGAAAAGGACGGCAAGTAGGTTTAAGTTTGGCGTTATTAATAAGAATTGGACTTTTATTTTCTATTTCCTGGATCATGAGTTTAACATCAGACATTTTTACTGTGAGGGATATGGGAATTTCGGGGAGGGATATCATTCTTATTTTAGGAGGACTCTTTTTAATTTACAAAAGTGTCAAGGAGATTCATGAAAAAATGGAACATAAGGATGAAGAATTAGTTCCTAAAGTTAAAAAGGTAACATTTAATGGAATTGTTACCCAGATTGTTCTCATTGACATAGTATTTTCTTTGGATTCTGTAATAACTGCTGTGGGAATGGTAGATCATATTAGTGTAATGGTTGCTGCCGTAATAGTATCAATGATTATTATGATGTTGGTTGCTAAGTCCTTAAGTGATTTTGTAAATAGAAATCCAACTATAAAAGTACTAGCTCTTAGCTTTCTGTTAATGATTGGTACGGCCTTAATTGCAGAGGGGATAGATTTTCATATTCCAAAAGGGTATATCTATTTCTCTATGGCATTTGCTGTTTTAGTTGAAATTGTCAATATAAGAATTGGTTCAAGAAGGAAAGCGTAAGTATTTTATAGAGATATTTTTTAGAATTCTTAATCCATAATTTTAACATATTTTCAGCGTTATTATAGAGAGAAGGCTTGTTTTTAATGAGAAAATTATTTTTCATTAAAATAAAATTTTAACTAAAATGAATACCTCAATGAATTACATTTGCTTGATTATAAACAACTGATACCTAGATGAAAACAAGTTTTTTCTTTTTCTTCTTTTTTATTACTTCCATTTTTATTTGGTCGCAAGAACTACCAATTAAAATGCCAGATTCTGAAATTAAATCCTTGAGACAACTTGTTGATAAAGACTTACAAGTGAAACTTGAGAAAGAACTTATGTCTCATCCAGATTGGAAGAAGTTAATAAATCAAAAAAAGATGGCAGTTGGTGTGGTTGATTTAAGTAATCCAAATCAGGCGCGGTTTGCCAGAATTAATGGAAACCATATGATGTATGCTGCAAGTTTGCCTAAAATTGCCATTTTACTTGCTGCGATGGACGCAATAGAAAATAAAGAACTTAAAGAGACTGCAGAAATTAAAAAGGATATGAGACTTATGATAAGTAAGTCTGATAATGCTGCTTCAACTCGTATGATAGATAGACTTGGTTACGAAAAGATTGAAGAAGTAATGACTAGCCCAAAATATGAATTTTACAGTAAGAAATACGGTGGAGGTATCTGGGTGGGTAAGCGTTATGGTAAAGGAGGTGAAACTAATAGAGAACCTTTGAAAAATCTAAGCCACGCTGCTTCAGTTACACAAGTATGTCGTTATTATTATTTATTGGCTCACGGTAAACTTGTCAATGAAAAGCGTTCAAAACAAATGTTAGACATTTTTGAAAACCCAGAATTGCATCATAAATTTGTTAATACATTGGACCGGATTGCTCCTGCAGCAAGGCTTTTTAGAAAATCTGGATCGTGGTCTACTTTCCATTCAGATTCTATTTTAGTTTGGGGAAAAGAGGAAAATAGAAAGTATATTTTGGTTGCGCTGATAGATGATCCAAATGGAGAACAAATAATTAGAAATCTTGTAGTTCCAGTTGAAAAGATTTTAAAGAAAAAAAACTTAATTAGTGCAAATTAAATTCTATTAATTTGAGAAAAAATAATTTGAGGAGATATTTATATCTCCTTTTTTATTTTATAATTTGGAGGTCTCATTAATACTATGGTAGCTATAGAAACAATAAAGTCCTATCTCCTAAAAGTCTTTGATTTAAAAGAGCACGAGTTAAATAAAACGCTGTTGCTTCAGCTTAATATATTCTTACTTATCACGTGTCTTTTAATTGTAAAGCCTACCATTAATTCTCTTTTTCTTTCAGAATTAAGTGCAGATGCGTTACCTCTTGGCTACGTCCTTACTGCTATTATGGCGCTTTTAGGATCTTATTTTTACAATAAGGCCTTAGAAATCTATTCACTTAATAAAGTGATAGAAATGACCTTATTTTGCTCCATCTTAAGTTTATTGATTTTTGGGTTTTTATTTCAGTTTCATCTTGCGAAAGGTTTTATCCTTTACATTCCCTATGTATGGGTTGCTATTTTTGGGTTATTAACTGCTTCCCAATTTTGGATTCTTGCCAACTTGGTTTATAATGTACGTGAAGCGAAAAGAGTTTTTGGCTTTATAGGTGCAGGCGCCATTGCAGGAGGAATTTTTGGTGGGTATCTTACTTCACTTTTAACTAATATTTTAGCAGCGGAGAGTTTGTTGTTTGTGGCACCTGTGTTGCTCGCTTTCTGCTTACCAATTACTCGATATATTTGGAAAAATGAAGTCGAGGAACTTAATGAATTTCAAGTTTCGAAACGAAAAGATCCTAAAGATTCTTCTCCTTTTAAGCTCATAAAAAAATCGAAGCTTTTATCACTCATTGCCATTGTTGTTGGATTAAGTGTCCTGGTGGCCAAATTAGTTGATTATCAGTATAGTGATTATGCGTCACTCTTTTTTGAAGATCCTGACGAGCTAGCTGCTTTTTTTGGGTTTTGGTTTTCAACACTTAGTGTAATTTCATTACTTATTCAGCTTTTTTTAACCAAGCGGGTAGTGGGAACTTTTGGAGTAGGAAAATCGTTATTGTGGTTGCCTTCTGGAATATTATTTGGGTCAATTCTCCTATTATTTATACCAGAACTTTGGGTAATAGTTTTTATAAAATTAATAGATGGAAGCTTAAAACAATCCGTAAACAAAGCCGCTACAGAGTTACTTTCTATTCCTATTCCAATAGAAATAAAGAAAAAGACAAAAACATTTACAGATGTTGTAATTGATAGTGTTGCTACAGGCTTGGCAGGTTTCATATTAATTTTCTTTATTAATGGGCTAGATATTTCTTCAACCTACATAAGCTTAATTATTTCGGTGTTAATTGTTGTTTGGTTGATTTTTATCTATTATTTGCGACAAGAATACCTTTTTGTTTTTAAGAAATTACTCGATGTTTCTGCGGACAAAAAAGGAAAAACCACAAAGAAGGAAATACCCATAACCTCTATTGTAGAAACAGTTAATAGGGTGCTTGAAAACGGTACCGAATCTCAAGTATTGCATATGCTACAAAGAGCATTGCCAGTTAAAGATGAACGGTTCTTTAGATCGATTAAAAAGTTATTGCTTCACGTTTCTCCTAAAGTGAGGGTTTTAGCTATTGAGAATTTATATTTTTTGAAAACCGAAAACTTAAGTCATGAAATGGAACTTCTTATCCAAGATAGTAATCAAGAAGTAACTACGGCTGCTTTTCGATATTTAACTAAATTTTATCCTGGAAATACACTCGATTTATTTGATAAATACCTCAATAGTGATGATGTAACGATATCAAATGCGGCACTTATAAGTTTGTCTATTGAACTTAGAAACAAACCAAAATTGCAAGAAGCTTATCAATTATCCTCAAGGGTACAACATGCCATCGATTCTGTTTTACAATTAAAAACACCTTCTGAAAAAGAAAATAAAATAATTGCCATTACCGAGACTATTGGAAATGCGAGGTTAGAGGCTTTTTATCCCTATTTATTACAGCAAACTGAAGCTTTTGAAATTACCATTAAGAATTCGGCATTGCTTAATGCTGGGAAGTCCTTAGCACCAGAATTTATTGATGTTTTAATAAAACATCTTCCTAGCAGAGATACAAGACAAGTTGCCCTGGAAGGACTGTTTAATTATGGAGATCCTATTATATCAAGACTTTATTCCGAAATTAAAAATGAAAAAATAGACTTAGACGAAGCATCACAAGCGTTACTTGTTATTGAAAAATTTAGCTCGCAAAAAGCCATTAATGTGTTAATTGGGCTTACGGATGGCACAGAACATCATATAAAAATGGAAGCTATTGAGGCGATAAAAAGACTTAAATGGGCAAATACCAATCTTGAAATAAACGATCGATTTATTGTGAATAGAGTGCTGGATGAGTGTCATTTGTATCAAAATACACTCTCGGTAATTCACTCCCAAATTGTCCTACAACATAAACGTGCCTCTTTAGGAAATGATAAAATTACTGAAGCGCGTAATGCATTAATGTTGTTGCTGGAGCAACGATTGGACCGTCAACTGCAAAGAATTTTTAGTTTATTAGGAATAAAATACCCTCCAGACGATATAGACCCTATTTTAAATAACATCATCCATGGGGAAGAAGAACAACGCATACACGCAATTGAATTTTTAGATAATATATTGAATGCTCAATTAAAGCGAGAACTAATCCCTGTGGCTGAGTCATTTTTAACACAAGATATATCTGAAGAAAAAATCAAAAAACTCAACCTAAAAGTCTACAGTGAAATTGAATGCTATCAGTTATTATTTCAACGCAAAGATGTGAAGCTAAAACTTGCTGTACTATATTTAATAGAGCAAACAGATGATTCTAAGTTTATCCCACTTTTGGAAATTATTTCAAAAGACACCAATGAAAAAGTAAGCAATAGAGCTTCAGAAATATTAAACAAACATCAAAATGAATCGTCTACTTTCTTATAATTTTATCTATACTACTGGCCAACGCCATATGGTCTGACGCCGAATTCTTCCTCAGTACATTACTCATAAGCACTACCATATAACAAGTATTATCGGTATGTTCCACTATGGCAACGGAATTCATATAATTAGTAACATTTCCCATGTATTTTCCACAAGCCTCTCCTTTACTTCGGTCGCATTTATACAAACTCCCCGATTTAAAATAAACTGCAGCTTCTTTTAAACTAGGGGATTGTGCATATCGAATCCTTCGGTCGGTCATATACATAAGGCGTTTCATTTCGAGACTCGATTTTGTATCCACTACCTTGCCTTGTTCCATCTGCACTAAAAACTTCATTAAACCACGTGTCGTTCCGGTACTTCCTCCTTTATCCCCAACATATGTGTTAGCTCCACCGGTAAAAAAACTTCCTAAGCGCCATTCATCGCTTGAAATTCCTAATTTTCGTAATGGAAGATTCACCACATCATTTCCTAAATCGGTAAGTTCTTTCTTTGGAGTTGTTTTAAAATAGTTGAGTGCTTCTTCTTCGGTTAATGCAGGATATTTGTCACCAAAAGCAGCCATTAATAAGGCTTCACGCCAAACAATGCTTGCCGCTCCATTATTACTTACAGACATCATATGATCTGCCCATTCAAATAAAGAAAATACATCACTTGCAATAACTTGCCTCTTCACAAGAACATTCTTTTCTACATCATAGATTGGAACGGTATGCGTATCGGTTAAACCCCAAACACCAGATTTTACGTGTTTACTTTTCAACAGGGCTACTCGATCTTCATAAGAATCGGGATAAATGTTCGCTAATTGTTCGAACAATGCCACTAAAACGGCAATTTTACCTACACTACCAGGTTGATACCCAGCCAGCGGATTTTTTTCGGCATAGCGAATAGAATCTAAATTAGTAATATCTAATACCGAAATAGAGTAATTTTTACTTAAACTGCCGAAAAGGGCATTTATTTCCTTCTGAAATTTTTCATTGGGTTTCAGAAAATACCCAACACTGTCCTCCACATTGGTTAGTAGATTTAACTGGATATCCAACATAGATTTCATCGCTCCTGGCGGAATGACAGTATTATCTTTTATTTCACCGTTTTTAATACGTTCAAGGCGTTTTAATCTTTTAATTCCTGTGTATTCATATCCATCAATGGGGTAGATGGTAGCTGTGGTAAAAGCCGAAGCAATAAAAACAAAGGCAAGTAAATAGGCTATTTTTTTCATTTTATAAAGTGGCATTAAGTGAAATTTCTTTTTTGGTGTCTATTTTTGGCGAAATAGATTCTAAATAATCCGAACTAAGCGCTTTTTTATTTTCCACAAAAGGACGAATTTGAAACAGCCATAATTGCCCATCTTTAAAGCCTAATTCTACATCATACGCACCTGTATAATCGGGATGTAATTGATCCATTAACTCCCTCACTTGCTCTGTTAATTTACAAATTTGAGTGATGTTTTTTTCGGTTAAAATACGCGATTCAAAAGTGGCCATATTTTTTTGAGTACCTCCGGTTTTTGGCAACGAATTGAAATAGGGCTCTCTAGCCGGTGCTAATAAATCGTAGGTTTCATCCATTCTAATTAGATACGTTTCGGCAATTTGCCCGTCAACAGCGCCCCCAGCTCCTCTGCTAAAGGCGACCGTGATATCGGCTCCATTTCCAGATTGTATTCCTTTGGTAATCATCACCCCGCTATAATCTACATCGACACTTGGGATAATTAAAATCGATGGGAAAACATTCTCGGGGTTTAATAAATACTTTTGACGCCATTTAAAACTTCGTTCGGTATAGGGAGAGGCCCACACCGCTTTAATTCCGTCCCAAATTTTCTGACTTTCCACTACATTAAACAAGGTTAAATTAAGCCCTGCCCCTGTAAAGTCCTTTAAATCCTCCATATTGGTGTCACTTCTCAAGAATACAGGTATATTTCCCATAGGTGCTTTTAAAACCGATTTAAAATGGTCTTCCAGCGATTTCTTAAAATCACTTTTTAAGGGCATGTCTTTGATGGCCGCTCGTAAGGTCTCCAATTTTTTTAGTTGAAAGCCTTCCACTTCGGCTTCAGAAGTTCCAGCTTTTCTCATTGATTCGGCTTGCTCAAACATAGCCGTCAAAAACCCCCAATAGGTCGTGTTTTGATTGGGCATATTCTGGTCCATATGACTTTTAAAAATTCCGAAGGGAATTACTAGGCCTTCCACCACGTTATCTGGAAACATTTTTTTAAGTTGCCCCAAATTGGCTGCTTTTGGCCCGCAAATGTTACCAGATGAAGTAGCATCCACATCACGAAGATTTAAAATAGCATTTTGGTCTAATCGAATTTTATCTACAGGTACTTCAATTTTATCTTCTTTACGCTCCTTTTTTTCAAAAAGAGCTTTTTCGGTCGCACTCATTTCTGCTTCTAATTTAAGAATCACTGTCCCTTGATTGGATACTGCGTAAAACACATTTTTACCTTCGTACTTTTTTAAGCTTTTCAAATTGTCTGAAGAAAGCGCAGCATTCGGAATCCCTAAATTTCTCGCCAATAACTGTACATGAGACACCATATTTCCTTCTTCTACTGTCGCAATACCTGCTACGGGTTTTAGGTCGGCGGGTGGTCTTTGAAAAATATATATTTTGTCTGAAGACACCTCAACACTTTCTGGATCTTCGGAAACCACCACCAGTTCCCCAAAAGCATATCCAGGGTTAAGACCGCGAAGAGAGCTTGTGTTTTGTAAATCGAGTACTTTATTACTAAAATTAGAAGCTTCTGCAAGATAATTTCCCAATTCACCCACACTTTGTCCCAAATGCAAGGTGATGGAACCCCTAATTCTATCATCAATAAATCCATAGGCCTTAGGTTCAAATGCAGTATACATATTGACAACTTCTTGGTAATATGCTTTTACCATGGATGCGCTCCATTCCACTTCCCCACGTGCAGCGATTAAAATATTATTCAACTCAGCTAGCGTTGTTGTACCGTTATTTTTTGGTTTTAGGATTTTTTCAATTTGACTCCATTCCCATAATTCAATATTTCCTGCACCTACGTTAGCCATTCCTAAGAAATAAATTTTCTGAAGTAATTCGTTGAGTGTTTTTGGTTCCCATTTTGGAGATTCTTTAAAAATGACCGTTTCCAACTTTAAAGAAATATCCATTAATTTTAATCTCGTGATTACCCGTTTTTCAGAAAGAATTCCTTTTCGTATTTGTAGTAATAACTCCGAACTATTTTTCACCACCTCTGAAGCATTTTGCACGTTTGTTTTTGAAATAAAATCCTGAATGGCATTTCCTAGGGGAGTGCCTTTAAGTAAGGTGTCCTTATACAAAAGACTTGAAAGGTCTATGGGTTGGTAAAACTGAACCATGGTCTCCACCAATTCATCTAATTGTTTTGAAACAGAGGCCGAGAGTCGCGATTGATTTTGTTGCTTAAAAGACTTTACTTTTTCAACATCTGAAACTTCAGGTTGGCTGTGAATTTTCACCCGTAAATTCATAAATCGAGGTTCGATATCACTAATGGTTTTAGATTGACTGCGCATTAATTGTGCAAGATTATCATCGCCACTATGTGGCACATCCTTTAAACTTTCTCGTATTAGAAAAAACTTTTGCTCAATATTCTTATCGTTAGCCAGAATCCATTTATAAAAATCTCTACCCGCTTCTTGTTCATCTTCATATTGAATAGAACCGCGGTAAAATTGTGCTTTTTCCAAAATCCATCCATTGTCAATTCCGTATAGGTATTTCCCTAGTTGATATTGTTTTAATCTAGAGTTGTTACGGGCTTCATCCCAAAGGGATTCCTTTTTAGTATAGGCCAAGATTTGTGCTAAAAAAATATGATTTTCTTTACCTATTTTTTCAACCACCTCTTTATATCGTGCGTGCTGAACTCCAGGACCAATATTTGCTGGACAAGGGTCTTTGGGTTGACGAATACTTCCATCTTCACAAAACCATCGTATATCGCGATAAGGACCTCTTTCGTCTGCTTTAAAGCCTTTTATCTGCGCTTTTAATGCATCGTTACTTAATGTTTGAGCTTGAGCTGGTCCTAAAATTAGGATGCTCAGCGCAATAAAAAAAAGAATTCTATTTACATTCATAAGACATCAAATAGGTAAGAATTGATTTTAGTAAAATACAAAAGTTTTCTTGAAATTAACAGGATTTATTGAGAATAAATAGTTACTGACTATCGTCATATTTTAATTTAATAAACGGCTTTATTTTTACTTCATAATAAAAAAAGTAAACCAATGACTGTAGATTTTCAATTTGTAAAAATTCCTGTAAGTGAAGCACTCAAAGAGTATACCACAAAGAAGCTTCAAAAAATAGAAACTAAATATAACTGGGTTATACATACTGAAGTGTTTTTTAAAATAGAAAATGATGCTTTGGGCGAAAAAATTTGCGAAATGGAATTAAGCCTTCCAGGGCCAAAGATATTTGCATCTTCCAAAGAGAAAAATTTTGAAATGGCTGTAAAAGAAACCATTTCAGATATACAAAAACAACTAAAAAAACGTAAAGAGCTCACTTTTAGAGCTAACCATTAAAATTAATCTTATGAAAAAAATATTAGTACCAATCGATTTTTCCGATCATTCTGAATATGCCCTTGAAGTTGCGGTAACTTTAGCAAAAAGACACAATACAGAACTTGTTGCGCTACATATGATGGGATTATCCCAAGCAGTAATAAACAAAGAAGACTCTAAGGATATGATGGAGGCTATGTTTTATATGAAACTTGCCGAAAAACGATTTAATGAATTTTTAGATAGAGAATACTTAAAAGGTGTTACAGTGCATACTACGGTTCAAAATTATAAGCAATTTCACGAAATAGACAGTGTAGCTCAGGAGTTCAATTGCGACTTAATTGTTATGGGTTCCCACGGCAGTAGCGGCATAAAAGAAGTTTTTGTGGGTTCTAATACCGAAAAAGTGGTACGTACTTCAGAAATACCTGTTCTAGTTATTAAGCATAAAGTCAAGGAATTTAAAATGGATACTGTTGTATTTGCATCCAATTTTGATAAAGAAGCCATTGTAGTATTTAGAAAAGCAAAAAAGCTTTTTGATGTTCTTGGAGCTAAATTAAAACTTGTCTTTATTAATACTCCTGGAGATGGATTTAGAAGTACTAAAGAAATGAATGAAATAATGCTACAGTTTTTAATGGAAGCAAAAGTAAACCAAGACTATACTTTAAAAGATATTTCTACCTACAACGCATATACGGTAGAAGAAGGAGTTTATGGTTATAGTACCCTTATTAATGCAGATGCCATAGCGATGCCAACCCATGGCCGTAGAGGATTGGCACACTTTTTCTCTGGAAGTATTAGTGAAGATTTGGTAAATCATTCAAAATTACCCGTTGTTACTTTTAAAATGTAATGACGATGTTTAGTTTTTTGGTAAAAAAAGCCGAAATGAAAGTTTCGGCTTTTGTTATTGTGTTTGTATAAGTTGAATTCCGTTAGAAGTGCCAATTCTACTTACTCCATGGGCAATATATTCTATGGCTTCTTTTCCCGTTTTTATTCCGCCAGAGGCTTTAATCTTTACCTTCATACTAACGGCTTCGCGCATTAACTGAATATCTTCTAAGGTAGCACCTCCGGTCCCAAATCCTGTGGAGGTTTTTACGTAATCTGCGCCCGCCTTTTCAGCAATGGAACAGGCAAGTGTTTTTTCTTCATCGGTAAGGTAGCACGTTTCAAGAATCACCTTTAAAACTTTAGTGCCAATCCCTTTTTTTACTGCTGAAATTTCTTCACGTACACTTTTAATGAGCCCAGATTTTAAGAAACCTATATTCATAACCATATCAATTTCATCGGCACCTTCTTCAATACATTTTTTTGCTTCATAAACTTTCGTATCGGCGCTCATGGCACCTAACGGAAATCCCACTGTAGCTGCTACTCTTACCTTTTCAAATTTTAATAGATTTACAGCCAAATGAACATACCCGCTATTTACGCATACGGCATAAAATTGATGTGCTATGGCTTCGTTGCATAATTGGGTAATCTCTTCAGGTGTTGCTGTAGGCTTTAACAGCGTATGATCTATAAATTGATTCAGTAGCATAAATTATGAATGACTTTGAATGAGTAGTACCAACTCGTGTTTCTGAAGCACTCCAGATTGCCTCCAAACTTGCTTTCCGTCCTTATAAAGAATCAAGGTTGGAACGCCCCTAACTTGGTATTGAGAAGCCAACGTTTGGTTTTTATCTACATCAATTTTAATGATTTTTATTGTATCTCCTACTTCATCCTTTACTTGTTTTAATATGGGAGCGAGCATTTTGCAGGGTCCACACCAATCTGCAGAAAAATCTACCAACACTAATTTTTGGGAGGCAATTATTTCATTAAAACTACTCATTTTTAGGCTTTAAGTGGGTTTAAGTTATAACGGCGTAATACGGGCATTAGTTTTTCTATGGGAACAATAATTGAAAATTCTCCCGTGTAAGCTGGACAAATAACGCAATCTTCGAAGTAAAATTCAACCGATTTGTCATCGACCACAAAGTTGTTTTTATATCTAAAAAAGTCATCTTGGGTAATTTCCCAACAATCATAATACATATTTCCAGATTTTATTCTTTCAAAGATAAGCTCATTTATTATTTTTCTGAGTTCTTCTTCGGTTCCCTGGCTAAAAAAATCTTCATATTTCATAAAGACACCTCGTTCCAAATCGAAATTTAAACAATCGAACGTAAACGATGGGTGCATGGCACCAGAATAGTAGTTTTCTTTGTAAAAAAGCACACTCACCAGTCGCTCATTTACATTATAAACTTTATAATTTACGATGCGTTTTTCGCGTAATTGATGGATTCGTAAGGTATCGCACAGTAGTTCTTTGTCCTCAAGAATTTGAGCTTCCACTTCTTTAATGTTGAGGTATTTTTGTAAAATAAATTCGTTAAAATTTACGTGTGTGGGTTTCAAGTTTTGATTGAGATAGGGATAGTTGAAATCCAACACATAGAAATCTGTTTCCTTAAAAAAATCTTTGTCGACTAGTAATTTATCTAATTCCTTTTTTTCGTCTGGTTTCTCTATAAGTTCTTTCCTTTTTATTTCAATTTTTTTTTGGTTTTCTATGTCTTTATCCCTTTGGGTTACCTTAATAGAATCATTAAGACGTAATTCTTTTATCTCTGGATCAAGTAAAGGTTCGACGTTCATTGCGTCATTTTTACAAGCAGAAACTAACAATAGAAGAAAGAGAAGAAAAAGTAGGTTTTTCATATCAAATAGTTTATTTTTTAAAGAGTAATTGTAGTTTTCCCAAAAGCATGAGTTCGCTTTTGTTTTTGCCAGCAAAGGCGTCCGCAATTGCGTGGGCTGTTTTAATTATGAGGTCTTTCCTTTTTTTTGTAAATAATTTGGGATGCTCTTTGTAAAAGGAGGCAAAACTTTCAAAACAAGTATCTGCATCAAGGCTTTCATAATCAAGCCAATCAAAAACAATTTCCAATTGGTACGAGGCATCCACCCCAAATTCATCTTCAAAATCGTCAAGATTTTTCCAATGATCTACTATCATGTTGTGTAAACTATCATACTCGGTTTTACGTATCACTTTATCTGCTGCAGCCACGGCAAAAAAGAGTTCCCCGGTTTTTTGATAGAATTCAAGTTGGCTTTTATTTAGTTCGCTCATAGTCGAAAATATTTAATAGGATAAAATTAAAACTCCCTGATAGTTTTTTTTATGATTAAAATCAGTTCTCAATTTTATATAAAATTGGCTACATTTGAGAAATGGATTTCTACGGCAAAGAGAAAGGATTATTCGACCTTTTAACCGAAACAATTTCGGAGGGAATTGTTATCGTAAATGCAAAGCAAACGATTGTGACACTTAACGAAACTTTGGCCCAATTATTTGGGTATAACAAGGAAGAATTGATTGGTCAACCCTTAGAAATACTAATTCCACAGCGGTACCATCACAACCACTCGTCTCATGTAAAAACGTTTTTGAAGAATTCGGAAAAGCGTATTATGGGTCAAGGAAGAGAGTTGTTTGGTATTCGAAAAGATGGTTCTCAGTTCCCATTAGAAGTTGGGTTAAAACCATTTCAATCAAACGGAGAAATAAATGTGATGGCGCTGGTCATAGACATAACCTTGCGAAAGCAACATGAACAAGAATTAAAGGATTTAAATAATCAATTGGAACAAAAAGTAAATGAACGCACCCAAGAACTTCAAGCATCTATTTTACAGCTTGAGAATGAAATAGAGAAGCGAAAGGATGCCGAAAATAAAATAAAGGAATCGCTCCGTAAGGAACGAGAGCTAAATGAGTTAAAGACAAAGTTTTTGTCACTTGTATCTCACGAATTTAAAACTCCTTTAAGTGGAATATTATCCTCAACATCTCTCATTGGTAAATACACCCAAACGGAACAACAAGAAAAACGTGAAAAACATATAAAAACAATAACCAGTAAGGTAAAGTATCTTAATAATATACTAGACGATTTTCTTTCGGTAGAACGGCTGGAGACTGGTAAAGTAAATTATAAAATAACGCTGTTTCCCCTAAGTAAAGTAATTAACGAAGTAATTTACAATGCCAATATGCTTTTAAAAGAAGGGCAAATTATTAATTATCCAGAAGGTATTGATGACATAGAAATTAATTTCGATGAAAAAGTATTGGAACTTGTTTTGTCTAATTTGGTCAATAATGCCATTAAATATTCACCAGAAAACACGAACATAGATTTAAAGGTGTTTCAAAAAGAAAAGAGCCTTCAAATTACAATTATAGATCAAGGTATTGGAATTCCAAAAAAGGAGCAAAAATTCATATTTAATCGTTATTTTAGGGCAGAGAATGCCTTACTAAACCAAGGAACAGGAATAGGACTTAATATTGCCAAAAGCCATTTGGAAAATCTTGGTGGTGGTATTACTTTTGAAAGCAAAGAAAATGAGGGGAGCTCTTTTGCGATAGAAATTCCTACGTCAAAATAAATTTATGAATACAATACTTATAATTGAAGATGATATAGCATTGCGTGAGAATACGGCAGAATTGCTGGAGCTTTCTGGATATAATGTGATTACTGCCCCTAATGGAAGAATAGGGATTGAAAAAGCCGAAAAAGAACTTCCTAGCCTAATTATTTGTGATATCATGATGCCCGAAGTAGATGGCTATGGAGTATTAGAGAATCTATCACAACAAAAAGAAACACAGCATATCCCTTTTATATTTTTATCTGCAAAAACAGAACATAAAGAAATTAGAAAAGGCATGGATCTTGGTGCAGATGATTACCTCACCAAGCCTTATGAAGAGGAAGAATTGATGAGTGCTATTGAAAGCAGACTTGCAAAGGCCGAGTTACTTTCAAAAGCCAACCAAAGTCAAACCGATTTAACTATTGCCGACGATTCCTTACGAAATCTAAATGAGTTAAAGAACTTTTTCGATGATAATGGAGAAATGCTGAAAATTGAAAAGGGAGAAATTATTTATTCTGAGGGGCAACATTCCAACAATGTCTATTTAATCCTAAAAGGAATTGTGAAGACTCATAAAATGGATGAAAACGGTAAAGAGCTCATTACCACACTTTACAAGCCAGATGATTTTTTAGGCTTTACTTCATTTGAAGAAAATATACCGTATCAAGAATCTGCCACTGCTGTGGAAGATGTTGAAGTGGCTGCCATTTCAAAGCAAGATTTAAAAGAAATTTTAGGGAATAGTAAGGACGTTACTTTGGAGTTAGTGAATGTGCTCACCGAAAATTTATCAGAAATAAAACAGCAACTCCTCCAAATGGCATATAGTTCTGTACGAAAAAAAACAGCACAAACGATATTGCAATTCGTAAAAATACTTAACAAAAAACCCAACGAGAGCATAAAAATCTCCCGCTATGATTTGGCTAATGTTGCAGGTATAGCAACCGAAAGTTTAATCCGAACACTCTCCGGCTTTAAAAAAGAAGGTCTTATCGAAATTGAAGGTAGAAATATTCGTGTTTTAGACATTGAATCACTTCAAAAAATGGAATAATTCTATAAACTGATATATATCATTCTTTCTACTCCTTGTCCACTTTATTTTTGGACCAGAAAGTAGAAGATATGCAGCGAATTCTCGTCCCAACAGATTTTTCTGATAACTCGTGGAATGCGATAGCGTATGCTTTTGCCTTTTTTAAAGGTGAAATGCTGGATATTCATTTCTTGCATTTAGGTTTTCAAGGAATTGCAGATAATTTAGATGAAGATTTACATACAAATGGCCTTGCCTTTACAGCTGCTCCATCTAAAGGAGCTTTAACAAAGTTAGATGATCTATTGGATAGAATACACCTAAATTTTCCAAACCATAAACATAGTTTGTATACTCATTTTGAAAATTCGCTATTTGTTGATGGTATTAGAAAGGCTTCAAAAAAATGGGATATAGATTTAATTGTTATGGGAACCAAAGGTGCTTCAGGCTTAAAGGAAGTTACTGTAGGATCTCACTCTGGTGCAGTGATTACTCGAGTTAAATGCCCAACCCTCATAGTGCCAGAAAATGCTTGTTTTCAGAACCCAGCGAATATAGCATTCCCAACAGATTTTAATATGCCTTATAAAAACAGAGTTATAAAAACTCTGCAATCTTTTGCAAGTTATCATACATCTACAATTAAAATATTACGAGTGGTTAGGAGAGGTGGTAACCTAGAAACAGAACAAGTAAAAAATAGAGAATATTTAAGTGACGTCCTTCAAGGAACAGCACATAGCTTCCATTGGATACAAAGCCCAGAACTGGAGTCTGGTTTGCAATCGTTTATCGATTCTATGGATATTAATATTATTGCTATGGTGGGAAAAAACCTAAATTTCTTTCAGCGACTACTATTTAAACCCAAGGTAGAAAAGATAAGCTACCATTCTAGGATTCCTTTTTTGGTACTTCACGAGTAGCTTGTTGTTGTAATTGAATTATTTGCTACTGATAATTATCATTCTTTTTGTTCTAAGTAACTTATATGTTTGAATTCATTATTACTTCTATACACAATGAAAAAAATATTAATCCCAACAGATTTTTCAGAAAATGCTAGTGATGCCTTTTTCTATGCAGCTAAAGTATTTGGAGGTGAAAAAGTAGAATTTATTGTAGTTTATTCTTTTGAAAATGAAGCTTCAAACCTTACCAGTAGGGTTGATATTGGCAAATCTGAATATGTTTTAGACAAACTGTATGATGATTCTATACTGGAAGGCAATAGTTTTATCGATAAGATGAAACAGAAATTGGGAAAGACTCAAAGTACATTTCGTTTTATTTCCACAGGGATGGGGATTTTTAGAGCAGTAAATAAGCTTATTAAAGAAGAAGAAATTGCACTTACTGTAATGGGAACTAAAGGAAGAACTGCAGATGAAAATATTTTGGTTGGAAGCACGACTTCAAAAATGATAACTAAAATTAAAGGATGTTCTTTACTTATTGTTCCAAATATATCCAAATTTGAAGTACCGCTAAAAGTAGGTTTTGCTACAGATTTTAGTACCTATTATCCTCTTCAACAAGTACCCCCAATTAATGAATTAATATTCAATTTTAATTCTACCCTCGAGATACTTTATGTTGGAGAAGAAAGTACTTTAAGTGAAGAGCAATTGAAGACCCGTAGTACTTTCAAAAATAGCTTGGATAACCTGAATGTACATTTCCATCATCTAAAAACACTAAATAGTATCTCAGAATCTCTGGCAAAATACGCTTTAGAAAACAGATTGGATTTACTCATCTTAGTGAATCGAAAACACAATGTTTTAAATAAGTTATTTAGGGAAGCAGTTATAAAAAGAGTAGGAAACAAAATGGAAATACCTTATTTATTACTACCCATAAATTAAATCCAATACCATGAGAAAAGTATTAATTCCAACAGATTTTTCAAGAAATGCTTGGGATGCCATTGCCTATGCGGTGGATTTATTTAAAAATGAACCCTGTGAGTTCTACATTTTAAACGTGTATAGTCTTGCAGATTTTGCCACAGACAATCTTATGGTGCCTCAATTAGACTCTACACTTGTAGATACCTTTAGGGAGAATTCTGAAAAAGGCCTCGAAAAAGTTTTGCAGCGCCTTTCTTTTAGAGATGAAAGTGATATGCACTCATTTGTCACTCTTTCACAGCAAAATGACCTTATTGTAGCTTTAAAAGAAATTGTGGAATTAAAAGACATTGGCTTAATAGTCATGGGTACCAAAGGAAGTACCGATGCACTCAACATTAGCTTTGGAAGTAATACCGTTACCGTGATGGAAAAAATACGTAATTGCCCAGTGTTGGCGATTCCCAAAGGGACAATATATACTTCAGTTTCTGAAATTGTTTTCCCTACTAGTTTTAAAACCCATTTTAAAAAGAGAGAGTTGGATTACTTAATAGATATTGCAAAAATCACCAATGCTCCCATTCGAGTGCTTCATATAAATGAAGGAGGAGATTTAAGTGAGGAGCAACTCAATTACAAATCTTTACTTGAAGAATATTTTGATGTTTTAGAATTTAGTTTTCATTTTTTAGAAAGTAAAAACATAAATGAAGGTGTAGAGTTGTTTATTCAAAGTAGAGATAGTGGTATGGTGGCCTTTATCAATAAAAAGCACACTTTTTTTTCGACACTTTTTTCAAAACCTCTTGTAAAGGAATTAGGACTCAATGCAAAAATACCTATACTAGCGCTTCACGACTTTAGAAATTAATCTATGGAAGAAACCAATTTTGATGTTATAAAATCTTCGGGGAATGTGGTAAAGTTTTCTATCGAAAAACTTCGCAGTTCTTTAAGAAGAAGTGGATCTGATGAAAAAACAATTCAGCAAATCATAGATACCGTAAGAGACGAACTATATCAAGGTATTTCAACCAAGGAGATTTATAATAGAGCCTTTGCATTATTGAAAAAAAAGAAATCCATTTTTGCTTCAAAATACAAGTTGAAAAGAGCGATTTACGAATTGGGTCCCACAGGCTTTCCTTTTGAACGCTTTGTAGGAGCTTTACTAGAATATTCGGGATACGATGTAAAAGTAGGGCAAGTTATGCAAGGAAAATGTGTGAGTCACGAAGTAGATGTTGTAGCTCACAAAAATGGACAGCATATTGTAGCCGAATGTAAATTTCATAGCGACCCTAGTAGAAAGTGTGATGTTAAAGTGCCACTCTATATTCATTCTCGATATCAAGATATTCTAAATTATAAGCGAAAAGATACCCCTAATGAAGGCTGGGTGATAACCAATACGCAATTCACAAAAGATGCTTTAGATTATGGGACTTGCTCAGGTTTGTATTTGTTAAGTTGGGATTTTCCTAAAAATGATGGGCTAAAGGATAGGATTGATAGATTAGGCCTTTATCCTATAACAGTTTCTACGCTGCTAACCAATAGAGAAAAAACCTTTCTGTTAAGTAGGGATATCGTTTTGTGTAGGCAACTACATAAGGATAATTTTTATTTGGATCATTTAGGAATTTCTGAAAACAGAAAAGAAAGAATATTAAAAGAAGTAGATATGCTTTGTAATTTTTAAAAGATGAAAAAAGCTAAAATACATTTCTTAGGAGCTTCAGGAACCGTTACAGGATCTAAATTTATTATTGAAACTCCCGAAATTAATCTCATGATTGATTGCGGTGTATTTCAAGGATTAAAAGAATCGAGAAATCATAATCGGAAGGATATCCCTTTTGATGTTTCTACACTAGATTATGTGCTTCTTACTCATGGGCATTTGGATCATACAGGTTTTTTACCTCGATTAGTAATGCAAGGATTTCATGGTAAAATCTTAGGTACAGCACCTACATTAGATATTGCTGAAATCATTCTACGCGATAGTGCCAAAATTCACGAAGAAGAAGCAGAACGAGCCAATGATGAAGGCTATTCTTCTCATAAACCTGCATTGCCGTTTTATACTTTGGAAGATGTTTTAAAAACGCTTCCAAAATTTAAAAACACACCCAAAGACACGTGGGTAGAACTTTCAGATCATATAAAATGTCGCTTTATATATAATGGCCACATCATTGGATCAACTTTTATCGAACTACAGATTTTTGAAAAAACGTTTGTCTTTTCTGGGGATGTAGGACGAAAAGAGGATCATTTACTATTTCCACCCGAAAAACCACAATGGGCAGACTACCTATTTATGGAAAGCACCTATGGAAACAAGTTGCATCCCAAGGAAAGTGTTTCAGAAAAGCTAACCGAATTAATTCATACTACTATCCACAATCGAGGAACCCTTATCATTCCCTCCTTTGCAGTAGAACGGTTACAAGTATTAATGTACTTGCTTTGGCGATTGTATCAAAAAAACGCCATACCAAACATTCCCATTTTTGTGGATAGTCCTATGGGAAATAACGTAACATCGGTTTTTGAACAGTTTCCAGAATGGCATAAACTATCAAATAAAGAGGTGAGTGCGCTTAAAAGCAGAATGAATATTATTACTTCCTACAAAGAAACTTGGGAAACCATCGATGACCCTCGACCTAAAGTTGTGATTGCGGGGAGCGGAATGGTTACAGGAGGACGTGTTTTAACGTATTTAAAGCAACTTATAGATGAACCCAATACAAGTATTCTTTTAGTTGGATACCAAGCGGAAGGAACACGTGGTAGACAACTATTGGAAGGTGCTCACGAGATTAAGTTCTTCGGAAATTATTATCCTGTAAAAGCAGAGATTCATCATTTGGAAAGTCTATCGGCTCATGGGGATCAAGCCGATTTATTGGAATGGGTGAGTGAGATAAAAAACATACCTGAAGAAGTATTTTTAATTCATGGAGAACCCACGGCTAGTGATGCCCTAAGGGTTAAAATTCAAGAAACATTGGGTTGGAATGTAAATCTTCCAAAATTGTATGAAACAACCGAAGTATTATTATAAAATAACCTGAAACTGATTTTGGTCATTGAAAATGATTTAGTAAAAAGCTACTTTACTAGTTAATTATTTAAAAATATATGTTATGAAAAACATTGTAATGTTACTACTCATTTTCATTTTGTCTAGTTGTTCCTCAACAAAACTAGTCAATCAATGGAAAAGTCAAGATACTCCTGTGTATGAAGCCAATAAAATACTCGTTGTTGGGATGAGTTCAGATATAGAAGTACGTAGAAGTTTTGAAGAAGAGCTATCAAAATCTCTAGAAAGTAAAGGCGTTGTAGCCGTACGCAGTATCGACTTTTTTGAGAATGTGTTTCAAGTAGAAGAGAAGACCGAAAAAGAAATGGATTTAATTGAAAACTCTTTGCTTGAGGCAGGTTTTGATAGCGTTCTTTTTTCTAAAGTAATTGGTTCTGAAGAGAAAGTGACCCTAGTACAAGCTTACAAAAATTTTGACAGAGAATTTCTAAACTTTAAAGAGTATTATATCGAAAATCAGGAGGTCTATAATTCACGACAGACAGAAAGTTATAAAGTGTATCATACTGAAACCTCTGTTTTTTGTATTTGTGCCGGAAAGGAACGCGAACTTTTATGGAAAGGAAATATAGATTTAGTAGCTCCAGAAAAGCGAAATAAATCTATAAATCAATACGTAAAAGTATTGCTAAATGCATTAAAAGAAAATGAAATAGTTATTGTAGACTAATTATTTTAAAACTAATAGCGGTACTCTACTTTCATAACTTAATTGAGGAGTGTCTGTGCCCGAGAATATTCGTTCAAAGAATGATTTAGGTTTAATAAAAATAGCATGCATATCTACTTCGTATAACTGCTCAAAACTACTTACCGCTTCAGGTGTTGGTACATCTTCAATATGATGATATTTTATTTCAGAAAACTGGGCTAAGATGGGACTTTTAGGCATTTTTTTCTTAGTATCGAGTTGTAAGACCTGTAATGTTATTTGATTTCCCTTAACCATATCTCCTATAGGCAATAATGCATCTGGGTGAAAATCGTCTTCCTCTTTTAAAGTAAAAAGTAAAGAAGAAAATGTAGAAAATTTATAGTTTTCTGGAATTGCTAGAATAGGGTGTTGTAGGTTGCGAATTAGCTTAAGAGTATTGCTGCCAAAGATTACTTCTTCGGCTCCTGTGGCACCATTAGTTCCCAAAATAACTAATTCAATATGTTTTGAATGTATGGTTTGTTGTACCGAATCTACAAAGACATCAAAATCAAAAATGCCTTCAAAAGTAAAAGATTCTGATGCATATTTTTTTGAATATTTTGCCACCAATTTGTTCAATTTTTTCTTGTTGTCTTCAGCAATAGCAGTGTAAATAGTACTGTCTACAGGAGACGCCGTATAAATATCACTAGAAACAAATTCGGAAGGTTTTTGAACATTCAAAAAATAAAATTCACACGTCTTTCCTTTAAAAAGCGCCATGGCATAATTCACGGCATTTAAAGAGTTTTTGGAAAAATCGGTAGGCAATAAAATACGTTTCATTTCAATAATATTTATAACTAAAGATACACTGGATTTTGTTCATTTTTAATGATTTTACTCACTTTAGGAAAACTTTATAACTGATAATTATCATTTTTTAATCCCTTATTTGAAAGCATTTTTGCCTAGAAATTGTAACTAAAAAACTATGGCGCATTGCTACCATTGTGGCGATTTATGTGAGAGTAAAGCCATTTTACATAACGAAAAAACATTTTGCTGCCAAGGTTGTGTCACGGTTTTTGACATTTTAAACGATAATGATCTTTCGTATTATTACGATTTAGAAAAAACTCCAGGAATATCCCCTAATGAAATTGCAAGTAAATTTGATTTTCTTGAAAATCAATCTATTGTAGATAAACTTATTGAGTTTACCGATGGAAATACTCAAATAGTTTCTTTTTTAATTCCATCCATACATTGTAGTTCTTGTATTTGGGTTTTGGAAAACCTTCAAAAATTAAACCCAGCTGTACGGACCTCACAAGTCGATTTTCCTAAAAAAACAGTACGTATTACTTTTTCTTCCAAAGAACTTTCTCTTAAAGATTTGGTAACCCTCTTAGCAAGAATAGGGTATGAGCCATACATCTCTTTGGACAGCTTAGATTCAAAAACAAAAAAGACCAATAATAAACTTATATACCAATTAGGCGTAGCGGGATTTGCATTTGGAAACGTAATGTTTCTCTCCTTTCCCGAATATTTTCAGGTGGAAGAATTTTGGCTCGATCAATTTAAGCACTTGTTTCGTTGGCTTATGTTTGCCTTTTCACTTCCGGTAGTGTTTTACTCTGGTAAAGACTATTTTATTTCAGCCTATAAAGGACTGCGTTCAAGAATATTAAATATTGATATTCCTATTGCACTGGGAATAACTGTGTTGTTTGTTAGGAGTACCCTTGAAATAATCATGGATTGGGGAACGGGCTTTTTTGATAGTTTAACAGGATTGGTTTTCTTTCTTTTGGTAGGAAAGTATTTTCAGCAAAAGACTTATTCATACCTCTCTTTTGAACGTGATTACAAATCGTATTTCCCTATTGCTATTACAAGACTTTCTGAAAACAATACTGAAGAGCAAGTTCCTATTTATGAAGTAAAACAAGGCGACCGACTGTTAATTCGGAATAAAGAATTACTCCCAGTAGATGCTATTTTGCTTAAAGGGAATGCACTAATAGATTATAGCTTTGTAACAGGAGAGGCGGTGCCTGTTCCTAAAACCTCTGGCGATAAATTATTTGCTGGCGGAAGACATGAAGGAACTATTATAGAAGTTGAAGCGGTAAAAGAAGTAGCACAGAGCTACTTAACCCAATTATGGAGTAATGAAGTTTTTACACATAATAAACAACATTTGTTCGAACCCTTAATTAATAAGATTAGTAAACACTTCACAATTAGCGTTCTTAGTATCGCTTTTTTGGCAGGCATGTTCTGGTTTGTTGTGGATACTTCAAAAATATTTCAAGTAGTCACGGCGGTTCTCATTGTGGCCTGTCCATGTGCCATTGCACTGGCTTCTCCTTTTACATTGGGTAATTTATTGCGCATTTTTGGAAGGAATAAATTTTATGTAAAAGAAGCCTATATCATTGAGCAAATGGAGCAAGTAGATACTGTGGTTTTCGATAAAACCGGAACCATAACGACCAATGCTAAAAGCCAAATTTATTATGAAGGAATACCGCTTTCCGAAGAAGAATCTACATTGTTAACAAGTTCGCTTCGGGCCTCAAATCATCCGTTGAGCAGGGCTTTATACGATATATTGAATAAAAATAACATTACTGTTCTAGACCATTTTGAGGAAGTCACAGGAAAGGGAATTTTAGCCATTCATAAAGATCAACAAATAAAAATTGGTTCCCCCTCTTTTGTTGAAGGGAATACCGTTTCAAATGAAGAAAATAAAACCTCTGTCTATGTAAGTAGTAAATATGGTTTTAAAGGGCGTTATGTTTTTCAGAACACCTATAGAGAGGGCCTCTCAGATGTATTTCGTGAGATATCCAAAAATAACGAGATTGTTATTTTAAGTGGAGATAATGACGGAGAACGCGGAAGGTTGGAAATGATTTTACCTAAAAATGCACAATTGTATTTTGATCAAAAGCCTGATGATAAGCTTCAGTTTATAAAAAACTTGCAAAAGAAGGGTAAAAAAGTGATGATGGTTGGAGATGGTTTAAACGATGCCGGAGCACTTGCCCAGAGTGATGTAGGAGTCGTAGTTTCAGAAAATATTAATGTGTTTTCCCCAGCGTGTGATGGCATTTTGGATGCTTCAAAATTTGAAGAGCTACCTCATTTTTTGAAGATTTCAAAAAAGGGGATGAAGATTATTAAATGGAGTTTTATTCTCTCTTTATTGTACAATTTTGTAGGGCTCGGTTTTGCCGTGTCTGGAAATCTTTCCCCTGTAGTGGCTGCTATTTTAATGCCGTTGAGTTCTATAAGTATTGTTGTTTTCACAACCATTGCTACCTATTTTTTGGGGAAACAACTTTTTAATAAATAAAAAATGCAAACTGACATATATCATATTTTGAGAATACAAGTCGGTCTAATTTTACAACTTAATTAACCAGAAATGACAATCATTTACATGCTTCTGGCAATCAGCGTTATAGTTGCTATCGTATTTTTCATTGCTTTTATTGTTTCAGTAAAAAGTGGTCAATATGAAGACACCTATACACCTTCTATACGTATGCTTTTTGAAGATGAAGTGATTAAAGAAGTTTCTACTAAAAAACCTAAAACCGAAAACGATAACAAATAATTATGGAAGTAGAAAAGTTTTATTACGACAATAAAATCGTTAAAAATTTCCTCTATGCTACCCTTATTTGGGGTATTGTAGGGATGAGTGTAGGGCTTTTATTAGCCTTTATGTTTTTGTTTCCTAACCTAACCGACGGCATCTCTTGGTTAAGCTTTGGACGTTTGCGTCCCTTGCATACCAACGCCGTAATTTTTGCCTTTGTGGGTAATGCCATTTTTGCTGGGGTGTATTACTCTTTGCAGCGCTTGCTAAAAGCAAGAATGTGGAGCGACTTTTTAAGTAAAGTCAATTTTTGGGGTTGGCAACTTATTATTGTGGCCGCTGCAATTACACTTCCATTAGGTTATACCTCTTCAAAAGAATACGCAGAGTTAGAATGGCCCATCGATATTGCAATTGCTTTAATATGGGTGGCTTTTGGGGTGAATATGATTGGAACTATACTTAAAAGAAGACAACGGCACTTATACGTTGCTATTTGGTTCTATTTAGCAACTTTCGTAACCGTGGCGGTGCTTCATATTGTGAATAGTATTGAGTTGCCAGTGAGTTTTATGAAAAGTTATTCGGCCTATGCTGGGGTTCAAGATGCATTGGTACAATGGTGGTATGGACATAATGCAGTAGCATTCTTCTTAACAACACCCTTTTTAGGATTGATGTATTATTTTGTTCCTAAAGCAGCAAACAGACCGGTTTATTCCTATAAATTATCTATTGTTCACTTCTGGTCCTTAATATTTATTTACATCTGGGCAGGACCACACCATTTGTTATATACAGCGCTACCAGATTGGGCGCAAAGTTTGGGTGTTGCATTTTCGGTCATGCTTATTGCTCCGTCTTGGGGTGGAATGATTAACGGACTTTTAACCTTGCGTGGCGCTTGGGACAAAGTACGTACGAGTCCCGTATTAAAATTTATGGTGGTGGCGATTACAGGATATGGTATGGCAACTTTTGAAGGCCCTATGTTATCCTTAAAAAATGTAAACGCTATTGCACACTTTACCGATTGGATTGTAGCGCACGTTCACGTAGGAGCGCTGGCTTGGAATGGTTTCTTAACCTTCGGAATGGTGTATTGGTTAGTTCCAAAATTATTTAAGACCACCCTTTGGTCTACTAAATTAGCGAATGCGCACTTTTGGATTGGAACCTTAGGAATTATCATGTACGCATTACCAATGTACGTTGCTGGATTTGTTCAAGCTTTTATGTGGAAACAATTTAATCCAGACGGTACACTTACCTATGGTAACTTCCTAGAGACAGTGACCGAAATAATGCCAATGTATTGGATGCGTGCCATTGGGGGAACCTTGTTTATTTTGGGTATGATTATGTTACTTTATAACATTGTAGCTACGATTCGTCAAGGAAGTAATGTTACAGACGAGCTGGCTGAAGCTGCTCCACTTCAAAAAGTAACCAAACATAGAACAGGAAAAGAAGGCTACCACACTTGGTTAGAAAGACGTCCAGTAAAACTTACCATTTATGCTACCATCGCTATTTTAATTGGTGGAATTGTACAAATTATTCCCTCATTAATGGTAGATGATTACGTACCTAAGATTAGTAGTGTTAAACCTTATACACCACTAGAATTAGAAGGCCGTGATATTTATATTAGAGAAGGTTGTAATAACTGTCATTCACAAATGGTGCGTCCTTTTAGGAGTGAAGTAGAGCGTTATGGCGAATATTCAAAATCTGGTGAATATGTATACGATCATCCATTCCTTTGGGGAAGTAAACGTACGGGACCCGATCTATTTAGAGTGGGAGGTAAGTATAGTGATAATTGGCATTTTAATCACTTTTACGATCCACAAACCACCTCTTCTGGATCAATCATGCCATCCTATAAATGGCTTATTAAAAATGAACTTGACAAATCGTTAACCGAAAAGAAAATGGAGGCCATGGTGACTCTTGGGGTTCCATATACCGAAGAAGATATTGAGAGAGCACAAGAATGGATGAATGAGCAAGGAAATACCATTGAACAAAACCTCTTTAGTGACCCAGATTTTGCCAAAACCTATGAAGCCGATAAAAAGTACGCTCAAGATAATGGGGAAGCTTTTATTGAAATGAAAAACCGAGAGGTAGTAGCATTGATAGCTTATTTGCAACGTCTTGGCACCGATATTAAAGTAAAGACAAACGACGAAATAACCAACAACTAAACCATTTATTATGTTAAAGTTTGTAAAAGGAAATTTAGAAAATATAGATGGAGTAGCCATCTACCCCATTATATCACTACTTATATTTTTCATCTTCTTTCTATTGCTTTTCTGGTGGGTTTTTACAGCCAAGAAAGCATACATAAAAGAAGTGAGTAATTTACCCTTAGAAAAAGAAGAGAATACTAACCACAATACCATAGTATGAAGTCACTAGCATCTTATTTACGAGTCATAGGATTTATCATTATTGCCTTTTTATTACTAGAATTTACTATAGATTCTGGTGAAGAAATGGCGGTTGTAAAGTACCCCATACTTTGGGGAATATTAGCCCTAGTATTTTTATTTGCTATTGCAATAGAACTCATTGCCGAAAGTTTAAAAAGTATCCTTTATAGAGGACTTTCAGATGAAGCCAAAGAGAAATATCTCGCTTCAGAAGAGAAAAGAAAAGAAGCTCAATTTTCAGGAATTAAAAGAGTTTACAAAAAATTACTGGGGAGCAAGCCAATTGAACAGGAAGGAGAAATTGTTCTCGACCATAATTACGACGGAATCCGAGAATTAGATAATAAATTACCGCCTTGGTGGTTGTATGGTTTTTATATTACGATTGTTTTCGCAGCATTTTATTTGCTTAAATATCACGTATTTGATGGCGTAAAACAAACTGAAGAATTCGAAATTGAAATGGAAGAAGCTCGTATTGCTGTGGAAGAGTATAAAAAAACGGCAAAAGGATTGGTTGATGCAAGTACCGTTGAATTATTGACAGAAGCTTCAGATTTAGCCGCAGGTAAAGCCATTTTTGAATCGAATTGTGTAGCCTGTCATAAAGCTGATGGTGGAGGAGGGATTGGACCAAACTTAACCGATGAGTATTGGATTTTGGGTGGTGGAATTAAAAATGTATTTAACACCGTTTCAGAAGGAGGACGCGATGGAAAAGGAATGGTTTCTTGGAAAACTGAACTTTCTCCTCTTGAAATAGCACAAGTTTCAAGTTATCTATTAACCTTCCAAGGGACGACTCCAGCAGAGCCCAAAGCCCCCGAAGGTGATATATGGAAAGACCCTAATTTACAAAATCAAGAAATCCCTTTAGAAATTATTGTTGACTCTACGAGTGTAGATTTAACAATGAGGGACTAACTAACCTTTAAACCCCCTTAAGGTCCATATAAGGGGGTTTTTATATAAAAATATAGCTTTGGAAACCCCAGAAGACGAAATTTTCCGTGATAGTATTGCCACCATAAATGAGGAGGGCAAACGCGCTTGGATATATCCCAAAAAGCCTTCCGGAAAATTCTATAAATACCGAAAGTTAGTAAGCTATGTTTTATTAGCTATGCTATTTGCATTTCCGTTTATAAAGATTAATGGGAACCAATTTATACTTTTAAACGTATTAGAAAGACGCTTCAATATTTTTGGATATCCCTTTTGGCCACAAGACTTTAATTTAGTGGTTATCATGATGCTCATTGGGGTAGTGTTTATTATTTTTTTTACGGTAGCCTTTGGAAGAATTTTCTGCGGTTGGATATGCCCACAAACTATTTTTATGGAAATGGTTTTCCGAAGAATAGAATATTGGATTGAAGGGGATAGAGGAAAACAGATTCGATTACAAAAGCAAGCTTGGAATGCTGAAAAAATTAGGAAAAAGGGATTAAAATGGTTTGTCTTTTTTATTATTTCATTTTTAATAGCCAATGTATTTTTAGCCTATTTAATTGGAAGCGACAAACTACTAGAATATATTTCTGAAGGTCCAGCCGAAAATGTGAGTACTCTAATTTCATTACTCATTTTTACAGCAGTCTTCTATTTCATATTTGCTTGGTTTAGAGAACAGGTATGTATCATTGCTTGCCCTTATGGTAGACTTCAAGGCGTACTTCTTGATAATAAATCTATTGTGGTAGCCTATGATCATAAACGTGGCGAAAAAGAAGCAGGAAGAGCAAAATTTAATAAAAAAGAAGATCGTGCCACCACTGGAAAAGGAGATTGTATCGACTGTTTTCAATGTGTTCATGTGTGTCCCACAGGTATTGATATTAGAAATGGAACACAGTTAGAATGCGTTAACTGCACCGCCTGTATAGACGCGTGTGACCATATGATGGAATCGGTAAACCTAGCTAAAGGACTTATTCGATATGCCAGCGAAGACAATATAGAAAAGAAGGCAAAATTTAAATTTAATGCTCGGTTAAAGGGGTATTCTGCAGTACTTATCGTACTACTTGGTGTGTTTTCTGGGATGTTATTTTTACGAAATGATGTGGAAGCTCGTGTGTTGCGATTACCAGGACAATTATATGAGCATAAGGAAAACAACATTATTAGTAATGTGTATACGTACAAGCTTGTTAATAAGACCACCAAGGATATTAATGATGTTCATTTTAAATTGTTGTCTCATGATGGAGAAATTAAACTGGTTAAGAATGAACGATTTAGTGTCGCAAAGCAGGATATAGAAGAAGGAACCCTATTTATCGAAATTAATGCGAGTGCCATAAAAGGGGATAAGGCAAAAGTGAAAATAGGCGTGTTTGAAGGAGATAAATTAATAGAAACCACAAAAACGACATTCTTGGGACCAAGAAGTTTTAAATAACAAACTATGAAAATTAACTGGGGTACGGGAATAGTGATTGGAATGGTTGCCTTTATGGGATTTATCATGTTTATGGTCATCACCATGATGACCGATAAAGAATATGACCACGATATGGTTACCGAAAATTATTATGCAAAGGATTTAGTGTATCAAAATGAAATTGATGCTGAAAAGAAAGCGAATTCACTAACCTCAAAAATTAAAATAGAAAAATCGTCTGAAGGATTACACATCTATTTTCCAGAGGAACTGCAGGAAAAGAATGTTATTGGATTCATCCAAATGTATCGCCCATCCAATGAAAAACTAGACTTTCAAATTCCTTTACAAATTGAAAATTCAACCATGCTTATAGAAGATTCAAAGTTAGTTGGAGGAAGCTGGAAAGTAACCATAGCTTGGGAAATGGATGGGGAACAGTATCTTTTTAAAAAGGCAATAGTGTATTAATATGTTTATAACGACGCTCATTTTAGGTATTTTGGGAAGTTTCCACTGCGTGGGAATGTGTGGTCCCATTGCCTTTTTATTGCCTCTAGATAGAACCAATTCAGTTAAAAAATACAGTCAGTTGTTTTTGTATCACTTTGGACGACTTTTTACGTATAGCATTTTAGGATTGCTCTTTGGGTTGCTAGGAAAAGGACTTAACCTGTTTGGATTTCAGCAAAAGTTATCCATTGCTATTGGAATTATCATGATTTTAGTGATTATCATTCCGCAGCAACATGTTAAACGATTTTCCATTTCAAAACCTATTTTTTCAGCCATTTCCAAAGTTAAAAGTGCTTTGGGTAGTCAGTTAAAAAAGAGAACTCCGGATACATTTTTCACCATAGGTTTTTTAAATGGCTTTTTACCCTGCGGATTGGTTTATATTGCTGTTTTTGGAGCTATAGCCTCTGGAAGTTTACTCAACGGGAGTTTGTATATGTTGGGCTTTGGTTTAGGAACCATTCCTTTAATGACCACCGCAGTTTATTTGGGTAATTTTTTGAAAGGAGAGCTACGACAAAAGATTCGCAAAGTCATTCCAGTATTTGTAGTGATTGTAGGTTGTTTCTTTATTTTGCGCGGAATGGGATTAGGAATTCCGTATGTATCACCAACACCTGTTACAGAAATGGTGGATGCCAATTACAATTGTCATTCAGTTTCTGTAAACGAATAAAATAATACTAAATTTAAAATTATATCCTTATGATACTTAATAATATACCCTTAGTTAATTGGAGTAATGGCGTCATTATGATTGGTGTCTTTGCCCTTGTTTGTGTCATTTTAATAATCATGCTCATTAACTTTATGAGTAGTGGCAGTAAAAAGGAAGATCCTAAAGATTAAAAGAAACTTTGCTGATTCCAATTCAAAAAGCGGGCATTCAATTTCTTGAATAACCCGCTTTTTTACAACTAAAAAACTGCTTTTATACGGTCATAGAAAAGAGTTGTCTTTCCGGCTTATTGCGTTGTAATCGCAAATCGAAAGCCATACAAATATTTCTAACAAAAGGACGTCCTTTTTCTGTAACGGTGAGGGTATCTTTTTCTAAAATAACGAGCTCGTCATTTTCCAATTCTTTTAACTGTATCAACAATTCAGGGATTTCATTAAAGTATAAATGGTTGTCCTTCCATGAAGTTTGCAATTGACACATTAGGTTGAGAATATGGGTTCTTATTTTTAAATCTTCCTCATTGAGAATATGACCTCTAAAAACAGGAAGAATATTATTTTCGAGTAAGTGGGTGTATTCTTCTACACCTTTTACATTTTGCGCAAAACCATACCAACTATCACTAATGGCAGAAACACCCAAACCAAGCATCG
>NZMG01000037.1 GCA_002694465.1 Flavobacteriaceae bacterium
ATGTTTATATAATAGGTCAATTATATTTACTTTAAGTTTTGGTCAAATTGCATACAACGGTTTGTGTATGGCTCGTTGCGCCTGCCTGCGGTAGGCAGGTGTTTAAGCAACTAATTTAGTAAACAAATACGAACCCGAGAAAATTCCGGAGGAATTTTCCAAATAAGCACTTACCATAGCAATTAATTATACACGGTGTTACCCACCGTTTTCTATTTTTTTCATCGTAACTATTATACCAACTTCACGAATAAATTTGACTCTTGGATCATCATTAAAATCGTTACCATCACCTACAAAAAGTTCTTCTTCAAGATAGAATGGAATTTTATCAATTTTTACTTTCAAAGTATCAGATGTCAATATCAGAATTTCGTAACTCCATGCTATATCCCATTCAAATATTACCAAGTCGTCATCTTTAATCCAATAAGATTGTTTGTCGTTGCAGTAATCTTTCTCATCGATTGACTCATACACTTTTAATACCCCAAATTTGTCAAAATAAAATATTGTTCCCAAATCCAAGCCTTTACAAAATGAGATATGATCAAAGGGAAGAAAGTTTGACTCTACAACATTCCATTTACCAATTAGTTTTTTATACTCATCAGTGTTCGGCAATTCTTTCTTATTAGAAAGATTGCAACTTACTACTAATATAAAGAGGAATAATATTTTTAGTCCTGATTTCAAATGGTGGCTAACGGTTTTGTATATGGCTCGTAGCGTGTAAATTAGCGATAACTATTCGGTTAAGCCCACGCCAGATTTTTAAACTTTACTATTTACCTTTTTTATTGAAAATCGTCAAATTTAAAAATTTGGCGACTTTCTAAATATGCCTTAACTTTGGTTATTCAACTACTTAGCTATGAGCTATATACGTTGTTGTGCTTTCGTTATTTTTCTGAATAACTTCATTTTTTTCTCTATTTACTTAACTCTTTATCAATCCGTCTAATGTTTTCAGTTGTTAACCATAATAGACCATTTTTAATCCAATCTTCATCTAAAACATTAAAATAATGGACTTTGCTTATTTTGGCATATGTATCTGAAGATTTTATATACTTAATAAAATCCTCATCGTTTTTTACAAAATCTGGATGCTTTGTTATTGGTGGATGCAAATTGTAATTTTCATTACTATCCAAATTATAAACATCTAGAATCATTATTAAATCGGTGTTATTTCCATTATTATTAAAATGAAGATTATCACCTTTATCATTGATATCATTTCTGGATTTAGTAAAATCTTTTAAAAAAGAAAGAGTTTGTTTTAGACTATCCCCTAAAATCTCAAATTTACCTGCAGAAACAGCCTCTTCGAAAACCGAATTTAATAAGGATAGTTTTATTGGGTAAGATAGAGTAGAAGCATAGATTCTAACACTATCAATTGGTAATTCTTGAGCTCCAGCCGAATAATTGATAAGCTTATTTACTTGAGAATTATTTTTATGAAGTCCAATTAAATAATTTTCTAATATTCCTTTATTAATTTGAAGTTCTTGTTTTAATGCAAGCAATAGTTTTTGTTTATTGTTTTCTAATTTCCTGTTTTCATTCCAGTTATTAATCTGCAATGCAATGAGAATACCTATAACAACGAGGAAAATTTCACCAATAGCGTATTTGAAGTACTTTCCAGTTTTTCCATCCGAAAGTAAGTTTAGTCTAATTTTTCTAAAGAATTTTATCATATTTTATTTCCCGAGAAAGCGGGAATCTTGTTGGTTTCTGATAATGAAGCACAACGGTCTCGGCTATGATTTCGTTGTGGAATCATCCGCAGGATTATTCCGCCGAAATCCAGCCTTTTTGATTTATAGATTAAATTTTGTTTTAACTCTCTGCCACAATGAATTATAGCCATTGTTGCCTACTGTTGTTTTTTCGTTTATACTTTCTTAAAAATCAAAAAAAAAATCGCGAAAAACAAACTAGCAAAAAATTCCGCTTTATTTTTTCCGTTCAGAAATTCAATTCCGCAAACTTGCTCAATTCCGCAAGAGTGATTTTCAGCGTTCAGTTCGGTTTTCCGCAATGTTTATAAATTCCGTTTGAGTGGCAATTCCGCAAACTTGCTCAATTCAGATTTAGAGTGAGAAATTCAGCAAAAAGTTTATTAAAAATCAGTTGTTTTTCAATTCCGAATTCTTTGCGTTTGAGTGATTTCCGCAATTGTAGGCAACGGTCTCGTATATGAGCCGTAGCGGATTTATATGCTATTTCTTCGGTTTAATACAGACAATAAATATACAAAAAAAGCCATTGGTGAAGAATTAACTCCGCTATGGCTTATATACAATGTTGGCAGTAGTGTTTTAATTACTTCCTGCTCATAGAAAAGAATTTTTTTTTTCTATTTACCTTTTATGATTGGTTCGTATTTATTCCAGTTAGTAACAATTGCCCAAATATTAATTGCGAATAGTATTAATGCGATTCCAATTCCTGATAGGTCGTGTACTAAATGATGAACAAATATTCCTACCATAACAGGAAGAATTACTAGCGCTCCCAATGCTCTTGTTTTTGGGATTGCTATTAAAGCACCTCCAATGATTTCAATAATTGCTACAAGTGGGAAAATCCATTTAATTGTCATAAATCCGCCCATAATTTGCATCATTTCTTCAGACATTTCGGGCATAGGCATATAGTTGAAGAATTTGTTTAATCCTGAATTAATCATCATTAATCCGAATAGAATACATAAAGTTGTAAAAATCTTGTTTTTCATTTTTCAATTGTTGTTGTTAATAATATGGCAAAATTAACTATTTTTGATTACCAATAGTAATCAGCTACCTGTAGGTAATCAGTTACTTCAAGGTAATCATTAAATTAGTAGATATGAAAAAAAAGGAACATAAAGAGTGTATGTCCGCCTTGTTACCTGTAAGGGACACTTTAGATGTAATAGGTGGAAAATGGAAACTTTTAATCTTAATTTCAATTTGGGAAGGAAATAAGCACTTTAGGGAAATAGAGAGAAGTATTCCAAAGTTAAGTACCAAAGTTTTGTCAAAGGAATTGAAAGATTTGGAAGAAAATCAGTTGATTACAAGAACTGTTTTAAATGGTTTTCCTGTCAGAACAGAATATATGCCTACAGAGCATTCCAAAACGCTGGAAAAAGTCATTTTTGAATTACATAATTGGGGTATCCATCACAGAAAGAAAATCTTTGGCGATAAGTCCTTTAAAAATAATTCAGTTCGTGTGTAGTGTGAATTCGGATTACATTACTGCCAACTCGTTATATAATCTATTTTGTCGTCGATATACGGAAATATAGCTATGATATCGACAGTTTTTTGTAGTCGATATACAGATCGACTTTCCCAAAGATAATAAAATTACCCCTTGCGCATCACCTCTTTAAGTGTTGCTAGTTGTGCGTTAAGTAATTTATTTTCCTCCCGTAGTTGTTCCAGTGCTTCTTGCAAGGCAAGCGTAGGGTCTGGGGCATAGGTGGTAAAGTCTGCGGGCAGTTGTGCGGCAAGGTCTGCAAAAAAGTTGTGTTTCATGGCATTACAGATTTGCCATAAAATTTCGGTTTGTAGGGTGTGCCTTTTTGTAAACTCGTTAAATGTTTGTGGTGCTCTTTTTAAAAGGCGAGCCACCGAAGCTCTAGAAATTCTTCGAAATTTAATTCGTGCTTGTAGCATGTTGCCTATATGAGGACTCTGCTTTTGTATAGTATAATTTCTTTTTTTCATGATGAATCGTTTTTAAAAAATATCAGATTGCAACCTGATTTTAACAGGTTAATGACTGTTTTTATCAGGTTCTAACCTGTTTTTATAAGTTTAAAACCTGTTTTATTAAGGCTTATGCCTGTTTAAATAAGGTTAAAGAGTGTTTTAATAAAAGGTATAACTGTTTAAATACATTTTACAACTGTTTTAATAGGTCTTATGACTGTTTTATTAAGTTTTCTAACTGTTTTAATAAGGCTTTATGCTGTTATTCTTTCATTTTTGTAGGGACTAAAAAAACGGCCCATAAAAGACCGTTCCTTATTGGGGAGTTTGCAAGGTTAACTTGCGTTTTCCTCACCGTCTTCGGGTCTTCCGCCCTGTCCTGCAAAACGTACTTTAAGCCTATCGTAACTATTTTGTGCGCCGGGCGTTCCAGATTTTGCCAAGGCTTCATAAAGTGCATAAGCACCGGTTGCCATGCCGTAGGCTTCGTGCCCAGCCACACGTTTTAAATCGTCTAGCTTTTGCACAATGTTTAGCATACGGCTGGTTACGGTTTCTATTTGCTCAAAAAAGGCTAGGTCGTTGGCAAGCGAGTCTTTGTTGTACGCAGTGTTAATGGCAGCATTAGGGTTGGTGGTCATCTCATCCAGCACTTCTTCTGCAAAGACTTTGTTGTTTACGCTTATAGCATTTAAGCTACTGCGTTGTTCTGGCGTGAGGGTGCTGTCTGGCAAAGCGCCTTCTACCACCGCTAGGCTGTCCATAATTTGGGTCATCGTGGCGCCATCTAGCACCTGATTGAGTAGATTTTGATTTACGTTACTCATAATTGATTGTTTTAATGATTAGTACACCACTAAATAAAAAATCAATGTTTTTTGAGTCAAGGGGTATTTACCCCATTTTTATACAGGATTTTTCTTGTAAGATTAGACAGGGTTTTTCTTGTGTAAGGATGTAGAAACTTGGTGCTGGAGGCACCGCATTACACTAGGGAATTAATTTTTGCATATTGCAAGAGCATGATGGTTTTGGCGTCTTTAATTTCGCCTGTGGCAATCATACCGTAAGCTTGGTCTATGTCCAGCTCTAGCACCTCAATATTTTCGTGTTCGTGTGCTACACCACCGCCATCGCTTACCTTCATACTTTTGTCGTACTCCGCACTAAAAAAGTGAAGCACCTCGGTAACAGAGCCAGGGGACATATAGGCTTGAAAGAGTTTTTTTACTTGGGTTATTTGGTAGCCGGTTTCTTCTTCGGTTTCGCGCCGTATGCAGTCTTCGGCATTGTCTTCGTCTAGTAAGCCTGCGCAGGCTTCTACCATCATCCCGCTTGCGTTGCCATTAATATAGGTGGGGAGCCTAAATTGGCGGGTTAAAATAACTGTACGCTGGGGTTTGTTGTATAGCAAAATAACTGCGCCATTGCCTCTATCGTAGGCTTCCCGTTCTTGGGTTTCCCAAGAGCCATCGGTTTTTTGATAATTGAAGGTTACTTTTTTTAGGGTGTACCAATTGTTAGATAAGATTTTGGTATTTGTAATTTCTATTTTGGGGTTTTTCATTGTTGGGAATTAATGCAATGGGCGCTTTTTTATCATTCCCCCTTTGGTATCGCGTATGGGGTATTGTATTACAAAGGCACTGGGGTCTATCTTTTCAATTTCAAGCAGCACTTTGGTGACCTCCAGACGGGTCACCACACAAAAAAGGATTTTTCGGTCTGGGTGGGCGTTTCCTTTTTTTCCAAAACCCCCGTCACTCCTAAAAACGGTAATGCCACGACCAAGTTTGGTGGTAATGGTTTCTTTAATTTGTTCGCCGTGGTCAGACACCGTCATAATACCAATGTATTCTTCAATACCATTTAAAATAAAATCGATGGTTTTTGATGCCGACAAATAGGTGAGCATAGAATACATAGCCGTTTCTACACTTATCATTAAGGCGGCAATACCAAATAGGGCAATGTTAAACACGGCAATAAAGTCGCCCACGGTCATACTGGATTTTCTGCTTACGGTAATGGCAAGGACTTCGGTACCATCTATTACCGAACCGCCTCTAATGGAAAGCCCAATACCCGCTCCTAAAAAGAATCCGCCAAAAACGGCAATAAGGAGTTTGTCGTCTGTAATGGTAGGAAGTTCTATTAAATGAACTAAGGATGCCAAGGCAATAATGGCAACGGCACTTTTAATAGCAAAAGATAACGATACCTGCTTAATCCCTATTAAAATAAACGGAAGGTTGACCAAAACAATTAATAACGAAAGGTCTAGCCCAGTTTGTATTTGAAGCAATAACGAAACTCCCATAGCACCACCATCTAGAAAATTATTGGGGAGTAAAAATCCTTTTAACCCAATACTGGCGCAAATAACTCCTATTACAATAAAAACAAAATCCTTAATGTTTCTTTGTAAGACAATTTGTGCTACTAACTGCGTGCCTTTGGCCTTAATTTTCTTGCGCATAGGATGTTTTTGGAATAAGCCCTAAAATAGGAAAACTTTATGGATTATTTGCGATATAAAAAATACTGATGTACGGTTTCTATATACTTTTGTTTGGCTTCTAGGGGTGTGAGGCCTTGCGCCTGAAACAGAGCATTGGTTTTAAAGGCATTTATTAACGGATTGCTACTGCTTGGGGAGTTTTGGTCGTTGGTAGCGTGTTTGTAATAGGCGTACAGTTTTAGTAATACATCGGCAGGAAAGGGTTCCACATGATTGGTAATACTGTTAACGGCATTCTGAAAAGCAATATCCAATTCTTTAGGCGTCATGGGTTGAAGCTAAAATAGAAAGACCTCCTGTTACTTTTTGATTTAGGGAAACGTTCACCTTGGCGTCTAAAGGCAAAAAGACATCTACCCGTGAGCCAAATTTTATAAATCCGCTTTCACTTGCTTGTGTTACCGTTTGTCCTTCTTTGGCATAATTAACAATACGTTTGGCAAGAGCCCCTGCAATCTGGCGGTGTAACACATCGCCAAAAGATTTACTTTTTACCACTACGGTTGTGCGTTCGTTTTCTTCACTTGCCTTAGGGTGCCAAGCCACCAAATATTTTCCTTTATGATATTTGCTGAAGACGACATCGCCTCCCACAGGATACCGTGTTACGTGCACATTTAAAGGCGACATAAACACAGAGATTTGCAAGCGTTTTTCGTTGAAATATTCTTTTTCAAACACTTCTTCAATCACTACTACTTTGCCATCAACAGGAGATAGTACTTGGTTTTCATTTAATGAAATAGGGCGTTTTGGATTTCTGAAAAACTGAAGGATAAGAATTAAAAAAACTAAAGCTACAGCATAGATAAGATACTGAAGCCATTCCATCGTGATAAAATTCTTGGTAAGCAAAACCACAGTGGTTACCAATATGAATGTAACTAAAATAATTTTAAATCCTTCTTTATGAAACATAGTCTACAATTTCTAAAAATGAATAAATAAAGGGGCTTACATACAGCACACTGTCCAATCGATCATAAATTCCTCCGTGCCCAGGCATTAATACGCCGCTGTCTTTAACCCCTGCTTGTCTTTTAAATTTACTTTGGATTAAATCTCCAAAGGTCCCCAATACCGAAACGATTAAACCCAAAAAAATCCAATAGGTAAGGCTTAAGTTAGTAACATATTTGGAAATAATAAAACTCGCAATAAGAGTGGCAAAAAAGCCTCCAAAAAAGCCTTCTATGGTTTTCTTTGGGGAGATGCGTTCCAGTAATTTTCGTTTCCCAAAGTTTTTCCCAATGAGGTAAGCAAAGCTGTCATTTACCCAAATTAATACAAAAATACCAATAATGATTTCTGGGAAAAAGACGCCTCCTCGAAAAGGGATTAAGGCAAGAAAAATAAATCCCGCTATGATGTAAAAGATAACAGTGATGTATTTCTTTTTTTCGAACATAGGTATTTTGCTGGTGACCAGAAGGTCTTTCAGTAAAAAGAGATTGACAAAAATGGCTAAAATGGCATATAACGAAATAGGGTTTTGGTCAATGACCTTGTAGCTCAAAAAGTAAAATAATACAGCAAAAATGACAAAAGAGAGGAAGCTTTTTAATCGAACCAATTTCTGAAATTCGTTTAAGGTTAATAACCCCAAAATGAAGAACAAAACCAAATACCATTCTCTCGAAGCGAACATGGCAAATACGATGATGGTAATGTATAATACTCCCGAGATTCCCCGAACGATGAGTTCTTTCATGAGTTGGTTTAAAGGTCTTCTAGTAGGAGCAAATATAGGTTTTTCGTACTACTTCCATAGCTCATAAAATCTTTTTCCTTGTCACACTCAAAATCCTGAATGGTGGTAATATTAGTAGGGATGTGTTTTTTGCTTTTACTTTTTATAATGCGAAGCCCTTCGCTAATATTTTCAACAAGTTGACTGGTGGTAGCAAAAATGACCATGTTAAAGGGTAATTCGTGAAGCTTTTTTTCTTTTATCTGGTGAGAGCAAAGTAAAATAGAACCGTTGTTAGCAACTAAAGATTCGCAACGTGTAAGGAAAAATTGTGAGCTTCCTTTAGTGCCAAAGCTTAAATTGTAACCATTAAATTTTGAAATAAGCTGCTCGTCGAAGCAAAAGGCTTCTTTTTCGTACCAGTCATTTTCTAAAAGAATATTGTCGAAAGCTTCATTTACTTCATCCCAATTTTCGCAGTACAAAAATTTCCCTCCATTTTTATTGAAGTTGTACGTAAATTTCTCGTCGATGGGAAGTTTTTCTTCGGGATAATATTTACTGTGGTCAGCGTCATTTTGTTTAACTTCTGACTTTGATTTATTTTTTAAAAGTCTTTTAAATAGACTCATTTATACTAACATTGAGGAGTTATGGGCTAAACCTCAAATATAATAAATCTTCCACGAAGTTGTGGGAAATTATCCTACGATAACATTTTTTTTAACTAAAAGGGTAATTCTTTAAGGATTGGTGCCTTCTTTTACTTCATTTTCAGAGACTTCATCTGTAGCCTTTTCTTCTATCGAATCCTCTACTTTTGATTCCGTACCCTCTTTCATTCCGTTGATAGGTTCTTCTTTAATAAAGGGCCTTTTGCCAAAAATACGCTCCAAACTTTCTTTAAAGATCACCTCCTTTTCAAGAAGCTCATTAGCTAACTCGGTAAGTTTGTCTTTATTTTCTTCAAGGATTTTAATTGCTCTTTCGTACTGTGCTTCAATCATAGCAGAAATTTCTTTATCAATCATTTCTGCCGTCTTTTCACTATACGGCTTACTGAAGTTGTAATCGGTTTGCCCACTGGAATCGTAATAGGTAAGGTTTCCTATTTTATCATTTAAACCATAAATGGTCACCATGGCACGGGCTTGCTTCGTTACTTTTTCTAAATCGCTTAAGGCTCCGGTAGATATTTTATTAAAAATTACCTTTTCAGCAGCACGACCTCCCATAGTGGCACACATTTCGTCTAGCATTTGCTCTGGACGAACAATCAATCGCTCTTCAGGTAAATACCAAGCCGCTCCTAAGGATTGACCTCTAGGCACAATAGTTACTTTTACTAAAGGTGCAGCGTGTTCTAGCATCCAACTTACCGTCGCGTGACCCGCTTCGTGGAATGCGATTGCTTTCTTTTCACTAGGAGTAATAATTTTGTTTTTCTTCTCAAGTCCTCCAACAATTCTATCAACAGCATCAAGAAAATCTTGTTTCCCTACGGCCTTTTTTTCTTTACGCGCCGCAATAAGCGCCGCTTCATTACAAACGTTTGCAATATCGGCACCAGAAAAACCAGGCGTTTGTCTCGCTAAGAAGTCCATATCGACACTTTCATCTTTCTTGATAGGGCGAAGGTGTACTTCAAAAATTTCTTTACGTTCGCGTACATCGGGAAGATCCACGTAAATTTGCCTGTCAAATCGTCCAGCACGCATTAAGGCTTTATCCAAAACATCGGCACGGTTGGTGGCAGCCAAAACAATGACGTTTGTATTGGTTCCAAAACCGTCCATTTCGGTTAAAAGTTGGTTTAATGTGTTTTCACGCTCATCATTAGAACCTGAAAAGTTATTCTTCCCTCTGGCGCGTCCAATAGCATCTATTTCATCAATAAAGATAATGGCAGGAGATTTTTCTTTGGCTTGTTTAAATAAGTCACGAACCCTCGAAGCTCCCACACCCACAAACATTTCCACAAAATCCGATCCCGATAAGGAAAAGAAAGGAACTTTAGCTTCACCTGCAACGGCTTTTGCTAATAATGTTTTTCCCGTTCCTGGAGGTCCTACCAATAATGCCCCCTTTGGAATTTTACCTCCTAGGGAAGTATATTTTTCTGGATTTTTTAAGAAATCTACAATTTCTTGAACTTCTTCTTTAGCACCTTCCAGTCCAGCAACATCTTTAAAGGATGTTTTTACGTCGGTTTTTTCATCAAAAAGCTTGGCTCTAGATTTTCCAATATTAAATATTTGTCCGCCAGCCCCACCACCAGCGCCAGAAGACATTCTACGCATGATGTAAATCCAAACACCAATAATGACTGCAAAAAACAGGATAGAAGGGAGGAATTCTGCCCACAAATTAGATTCTGTTGTCCAACCAATTTTGGTAGTTAAACCATTGTCTTTAATAATTTGTGTGGTATTGTTTTCGAAGTTTTGAAGATCTCCAAATTCAAACTGATAGATAGGATCGTTGGGACCTGGTTTCAGTAATTTATCTTTAAACTTACTCGAATGAATTTGCTTTTCGCGCGCTTCATCGGTAAGGTAAACTTTCGCTACTTTTTTGTTAATGATTTCAATTTTCTCTACATCACCATCCCTAAGCATTTTCTGAAAATCGACTTGTGTCGTTTTTTCGGGAGCCGAAAGGGAATTTCCACCAAAAAACTGAAGCCCTATAAATACCAAAAAGATGGCAATATAAATCCAGTAAGCATTAAACTTAGGTTTTTTTATTTCAGGCTTATTATTATCGTTTGCCATGTGGCTTTTCTTTTAATATGAAGTTTTTATTAATACTGTTTTTGCATCTCCCCAAAGGCCTTCAATGTCATAAAACTCGCGAATGTGCTTTTGGAATACGTGAACTACTACGTGAACATAATCCATTAATATCCACTCGGCATTATCACTTCCTTCGACATGCCAAGGTTTTTCTTTTAAGGCTTTGCTAACTAATTTTTGAATGGAATTTACAATAGCATTCACCTGGGTGTTTGATGTACCATTACATATGATAAAGTAGTCACAAACGGTATTTTCTATTTCTCTTAGGTCTAAAATTTGAATGTCTTGACCCTTAACTTCTTCAATTCCTCTAATTATTTCTGCGACGAGTAAATCTGTTCCAGCTTCCTTTTTTTGCATTAAAAACTTTTTATTTGGGCAAAGTTATTACTTTTTTGTTTCTTGAAACGTTTTAATTCTTGAGATTAACACAATATTAATTCCATTGAAAATAATCAAAATTAGTGCCATTGGGTCGACCAATGACTATTTAAAAAAACTCTCTAAATCTTCAACGTTAGAAGACGAAACGGTGGTGCAAACATTACACCAAACTCACGGGAAGGGTCAAATGGGCGCTTCTTGGCAGTTTGAGATAGGTAAAAGCCTTGCCTTTAGTATCTTTAAAAAGGCTGAAGGATTGCCTATTTCGCACCAATATTTGGTCAATTTTGCAGTAAGTTTGGGGGTTAAAAACGGGTTGGTGGCTATAGGAATTCCTAAAATTGCAATTAAATGGCCTAACGACATATTGGCAGACGGAAAAAAAGTATGTGGCATTCTTGTAGAAAATCAATTTAAGCATAACGAAACCATACACAGTATTATTGGTATAGGAATTAACGTCAATAACACAGGGTTTTCAAAATATCCTCAAGCTAGTTCCTTACGACTTAATACAGGAATTCTATATGCTATGGATGAAGTTTTTGATACTGTAACGCAAGCCATCCTTTCTGAATTAAGAAATATTCACGAAGCTAATTTTGAAGAATACAAAAAGCAATATGAAGCCTGTCTGTTTAGGAAAGGAGAGATTTCAACGTTCGAAAATTTAGAACGAATAAAATTTAACGGAATTATTGAAGGGGTCTCTAATAATGGACTGTTACTTGTAAAACTAAAAGATGATAGTGTAAAAGAATTTAGACTAAAGGAACTAAAATTACTCTACTAAAGCGCTTCCATTTTGGAAGTTAGGGTTTCAAGAAATTTGGTAATGGGACTTTTAATCATCATTGCCATCATGGGGTTAAAATCACCACTAAAAAGCAATTCAATTTCAGATTTACTATCTGAAACATCTTGAATAGTTCCCTCTAAGGTAAACGGAATTTTATCGCTTATGGCACCCAGTACAATTCGGCTATAGGGCTCTGTTTCTTTTGTTTCCAAGGCAATTTCTGGCATTCCTTTTAAGGCGAAAACAAAAGCATCATCACGAATGACTTCAAATTTACTGATGTTATCTGGCATAAGGACTTCGAAATTTTTTACATCCTTTAAAAAATTGAATAAGCCTTCGGCATTTTTATTTACGGTTACCTTTTTGCTTTTAATTTCCATAGCTTTTTATAATAATTAGATTTGGGTATTTCAAAATGTATGCCTATTTCCAGTCTGCTGGGTTTTTTCTCCATTCGGAAAGTGCTTCAGCCTCTTGTTGCGTGATGTAATTCGCTTTTTCAGCTTGTTCTAAGAGATTTTCATAGTTGCTTAGTGTGTGTAATTGTACATTTTCTTTTTCAAAATTTTCGTCTGCCACAGCAAAACCGTAAGAAAATATAGCAATCATTCCTTTTACATTGGCTTTGGCTTCACGCAATGCCTCCACTGCCATAAGACTACTTTTTCCAGTGCTAATTAAATCTTCCACTACCACCACATTCTGATTTTCTTCTAGATGGCCTTCAATCTTATTTTGTCTTCCATGTGCCTTTGCCTCCGGACGCACATAGCAAAATGGTACGTTGAGGTAGTCCGCCACCAAGGCACCAATACCAATGGCCCCTGTAGCAACTCCTGCTATCATATCTGGTTTGCCATACAATTCTTCAATTTGGTTGGCAATATTCTCTCTTAGATAGTTTCTTATCGTTGGATATGAGAGGGTTAAGCGGTTATCGCAATAAATTGGAGATTTCCAGCCAGAAGCCCACGAAAAAGGGTTTTGTGGTTGCAATTTAATTGCATTTATTTGTAAAAGTAATTCGGCTGTTTTTTGAGCTGTTTCTTTTTTTAAGACCATACTGCAAATGTATAAAGTTTTTGTCAATGAGATTCCGATAATTCTCACTACCGAGAAAAAAATTGGTAAGCAATACACTTCCATACCTTTAAAGGAAGTAAAGTTCAAAAAACTTATTAATAAGATTAATAATGGGGAACTGCTTTATGTAAATATATACCATAAAAATGCTGAGAAATTGGAAAAATTTCTTCGGAAAAAATTACCTGTTGTGGAAGCAGGAGGAGGGATGGTTTATAACAGTAAAAAGGAAATTCTTTTTATCTATCGCAATAAAAAGTGGGATTTGCCCAAAGGAAAAGTAGAAAAAGGCGAATCTTATGAAGAAGCGGCGATAAGAGAAACTATTGAAGAAACGGGTGTAAAAGATCTCGAGGTAAGAAAGTTTCTTACCAAGACCTACCACGTTTTTAAACGTAATGGAAAATTTAAATTAAAGATTACCTATTGGTTTGAAATGTTTAGTGATTACAACGGTCCTTTAATTCCTGAACCTTCCGAAGGAATTAAAAAAGTAAAGTGGAAAAATTTTGAAAAATCACAAAAAGCACTTCAGGATTCTTACGAAAATATTAAACTTCTTTTTCCAAAGGAATATCTAACCTCGCACCCTAACGATAGGATATCTCAAGTGTGATTTTTCGTAATTTGAAGATTGTTTATGAATCCAATCTAATTGAGCAAACCAATTGGCGGCAAAGTTGGGTTCGTTACTTTTTTTAGTTTCAAATTCTTTTTTTATTTCTGGGTGTTCATTCAAAAAAGCTTCGGCTAAATCTTCCCAAACGTAAGGTGAAAAGCCCTCTTTTTGTTGTAGAATGGTATCGAAATAATTCCAATTAAAAAACGAATCTACCGCCATTGGCTCCAGAGTTTCTAATAAATACCGAACCCCAGGTTGTTGTGTGGAGACCATAAAATCTCCTTTTTTTACTGACACTTCTTCTTCAAAAGTTTCTACTTGCGTATTGTAATGTGGGTAATGGCCCTCATAAGGATTATTAAAGGTTTCGTAACTTCTAATTTTATAAACTTCGGCAGAAATAAGTGTGTCATTTTTAACTTCAGTTAAAGTGATTTGGTTGTTTTTTAATTGGTCAATAACATTCCAATAACCTTTAGGGATAATATACGCAGATGGAATTTTTATACTCTCCACTGCCTTAAATTCATTGTAATAGATTACTGGTTTTGTAAAAGGTTGGTCTCTGTGGTATTTTAATCTGCTTGCTCCAGTAACATTGCTAGGCTCCATAGTGCCTTCATATCCTTTAAACTGAAGCGTCGCCGCTTTACTGCTATCAATAGTCCAAGTAAGAGGGTAAGAGCTTCCCACACTGAAATTATTGAATGAATTCTTCCGAAGTTCTTTTATTTTTGAAGCATCTTTTTCGGCAATATTTATAAAACTTTGCATTAATTCGTAAGTGCCTTCCACTCGTTGCTTATACGGTTTAAGCATATGCGTTTCCACCATCATCCCTAACGTATTGTATAAGGTTGTATACCCTGTGGAATAACGGGGATAATCCATAAATTGTGAAAATCCAGTTTCTGGCGTTCGATTAAAAAGATTAACATAAGGAGTGATATCCCATTTTTTCTGAACTAATGAATCTTCCAATTGTGGCATAAAGGAAGTATGTAAATAAGTCCCCAATTCGCCACCTAATTTGTTGTGTTGGGTAAAAAGATGAGTAAGCGTGTATTGATAATCTGCACCGTTGCTAACGTGATTGTCAATAAACATATCCGGATTTACCAAATGAAAAATTTCTGCAAAAGCCTTGGCATTTTTGGAATCAGCTTTTATAAAGTCTCGATTGAGATCAAAATTGCGTGCATTCCCTCTAAAGCCATATTCTTTTGGACCATTTTGATTGGTTCGAGTGCCACTATTTCTATTAAGTGCACCACCAATATTGTAGACTGGAATTACAGCAATGATGGTATTTTCTGGAGTTGCTATTTTTCCTTGAGCAAAATCTCTTAGGAGTAGCATGGAAGCATCAATACCGTCACTTTCACCTGGATGAATACCATTATTTATTAAGAGAATGTTTTTATTTTCAGTTTTGGAAAACTCAGTTTCTAGCCTAGTGTCAACTTTACGGTTGGGATTAAAAACAACTAAATGCAATGGCTCGCCACTATCTGTCATTCCCATTTTATACATTACAATAGTAGGGTAGGTTTCTGCTAATTTTTTATAGTAGGAAATAACTTCATCATAGGTTGGAGTTTCTGTCCCATTTGATGTTTCAAACCTTGTAGTAAAATCAATAGCCGTTTTTTTTTCGGTTTTATTACAGGAAAAAAGGAAAAATAAAACAAACGAAATCGTGAGAAATTTTTTCATAGGATGTATTCAAGTTGTTAAAATTAATCAACTTTATTTTAAATTTTAAATAACAATCTATTATCTTTAGTCTTGAACATCCTCAAATATAGACCTATGAAACATTTTTTACTTTCTTCAATTTTACTTATTGCTGTCATTGCGCCTAGTCTAGGTCAAAGTTATACACAGTTTTCGGCAAATAAAAGTAAGGTAAATGTGATAGTGAAACCCACAACATTTACAACATCTAACAACAAACAGCCTGTATTTGCAACCTATACAGATAGAGCAGCATTTCAAAACGATTATATATTACAAACGGGGCAAGGGTTAACTTCTGAAGATTTTTCTACAGGACCTTCTGGAATTAATAACTGTGGTACTGTAATAAGCTCTAATGGCGACGATTGTTTTTTACCAGGTGAACTTGAAGACGGTTTTACGGTGACGTCCACGGTAGATGCAGGGGGTGGATCTACTATTTCGATTTCTCCTGGAAATGTAGGAAATACTATTCACTTGGTTGGGGCAAATACTTTTGCTGAGAGTACCGTTGTCAATTTTGATCCAGGGGTGTATGCAGCTGGAATGGATATTTGGAACGAATCTGATCCTACAACTACGTTTAGAGTGTATGATGCTTTGGGGGATTTACTAGAAGTATATACGTTGACCAATACAGTTTCAGCTGAAAATTTTTTCGGAATCCTTGCAAATGAACCCATAAGCAGAGTTGAAATTGAAGAAGCTAACGGGGGAGGAGACCTTATTGGGAATTTAGAATTTGGTGATTCTATTTTGAATACGACTGAATTTACCCAAAGCCAAATTGCTATTTATCCAAATCCTGTTACTACGAAATTGAATATTAATATTGTTTCAAGTGTCGAAATTGAAAAAATCACACTTCACAATATATTAGGAAAAAATACGGGCTTAAAACTTATAAATGGCAGTATAAATACTTCACAACTTTCTACTGGAGTATATATTTTAACCGTTGAAACTTCCAAAGGAATTATAAGTAAGAAAGTTATTAAGCAATAAAAAAAAGCCCCGCTATTGGCGGGGCTTTTTTTTATCCGTTCATCGAAATAAGAAACTCTTCATTATTTCGAGTCTTTTTAATTCGATCATTAATAAATTCCATAGCTTCTACAGGATTCATATCGGCTAGGTATTTGCGTAACACCCACATACGTTGTATGGTGTTTTCATCAAGTAATAAATCGTCTCTACGCGTACTAGAAGATGTTAAGTCAATCGCTGGGAAGATTCTTCGGTTCGATATTTTTCTATCCAACTGAAGTTCCATATTTCCAGTTCCTTTAAATTCTTCAAAAATTACTTCGTCCATTTTAGAACCAGTTTCAGTAAGTGCCGTTGCAATAATACTTAAGGAACCTCCATTTTCAATATTTCTAGCAGCACCAAAGAAACGCTTTGGTTTGTGTAATGCATTGGCATCCACACCACCACTTAATATTTTTCCACTTGCAGGTTGTACTGTGTTATACGCTCTTGCCAAACGCGTAATGGAATCTAAAAGAATCACTACGTCGTGACCACATTCTACCAATCGTTTTGCTTTATCAATTACGATATTAGCAACACGAACGTGTTCTGCTGCTTCTTTATCGAAGGTTGAAGCCA
>NZMG01000038.1 GCA_002694465.1 Flavobacteriaceae bacterium
CACTTGCTGGAGTATATACAATATCACCAGAGATATCTCCATCTTCCGGGTCAATGGCAGTTCCTGCATAATTAGCAACAGCACTACATTGACCAGCAGCATTGTCTAATACAATATCTGATGGACATGAAATAACAGGGGGGGCTCCTAAATTACACTCGAAAGATGCACTATAGCCCACGTCGTTATTAGGAAATCCAAGAGCTGCAAAAGTGGTTGGGTTATTTATACCACAAGCAGGAGCTTGGATCCAAGAATTGGTTCCTGTGGCGGCGTTTCCATCACAACTTGAAGGTGTGTAAAGTAATCTACCTGTACCTACAAGTACTTCAACCCACATAGTGTCACATGTGCCATCAATAGTGGGAGGTGTTGTGAATGTTAATGTAACACACGAACCGTCATTTGCTCCATTTATAGGGAAATTTTCTGTATAAAACGGAACATCAGTTCCGGAATAAGGAGGAGGGTTTGCTCCAGCTGGGCCACAGAATAAATTTACAGTAGCGGTACCAGGGTTTGTTCCTTGTGAATCTTGCATAAAATCTAACGAAAGTACATTCACATTTCCAGGTACACCGGATACATCTATTCCTTGAATAATACTGTTTGGACCAGTACTACAGGCCAAGGCAAAATTTGTTCCAGGCGTAGTACATGGGTCACAATAAGGCCCTGCAATTTCAAAAGGAGGACAGCCAGCACCACCATAATCATCTGCATAGGTAAATAAGTTGGCTCTAAAGTTAAAGGCTTCCGTTGCAGGAGAATGCCAGTTGGTAGTCGTCATACCTCCCACAATAACATGACCCGCTCCCCAATCTTTTTCAGCTAATACAACACCACTGTCACCTGTGTCTAAAAGAATATTGGTATAGCCTGTACCAGAAATAGTTGCATGACCATACGAAGTACCAGACATTGCGGTTGCAGTGGGTGTTAAAGGGCCTACAAAGGCAGGATGCAATGGGTCTACAGCAGCCACATTACTACTAAAATCTGTGTAGACTAAGGTTGTCCCTCCAAATCCAAAATTAATATTGCTACCTTCATTAGGTGCCGCATTTAAGATTAGTTTCCCACCGCCATTTACCCATGCCTCAATAGCAGCAAGGTTGGTAGTTAAAAAGGTGTTTAATTCATTAGCACCACCATCGCTTCCCTCTAGAAAAACAAAGTTAGTGCCTGGAGAGAATACCGTACCCATAACCAAAGTTTCAAAAAATGCCTGGGTCCAGTTACCCGCACCAAAAGCAGCATCCATAGCCGCTTCGTTAGTAACCTGCCCCCAAGGATTGTTTGTATTACTTCTAATGTAATACTTAGCACCGGGTGCTCTATTAGTACTTGGGTTGGTTTCCACAGACATCATCGTGGTAGTAGCACCACATTGTGCAGGATTGCTTTCCTGTGAGTCACAATTTTGAGTTGATTGTGTTACCGCAAAATAAATTGTTTCGGTATTACGTGTGGATGCCGTCGTCACGGTTTGTCTAGAAGCAAAAATACCAGCATTTGAAGCCGACATTTGTTTCTTTGTTACCCCATTGGAGCTAGTGGATAGCGTGGGGGTAGAATTTAACTCCTGTGCTTGGAGGGTCGTAAACCCTAAAAACAGCAAAAGCAGAAAAATAGTTTTTTTCATAATTTAGTTAATTTGATTAATATTAGTTATCTCAAATGTAGTTCAAAAAATCACTTTTTGAAACAAATAGTTGGCTTAATTTTAGGTTTTTAACAAAAAAAACCGCCAAAATTGGCGGTTTTACTTTTTATCGATAAAAGGTGCTATTTTATCATATCATAACTACGTTTAATAAACTTTGTAAGTTCTTCACCTTTTAGTAAATTTTTACTCAATTTTGCTAAATCTAGCGCCTGATTTACTAAACGTTCCTTTTTCTTTTGAGTTTTTGTGTTTAATATTTCAGACACTAACTCGTTGTTTGTGTTCACTACCAAGGTGTACATTTCAGGGAATCCTCCCATGCCAAACATACCGCCGCCACCTGTTTGCTGCATCTCTTTCATACGACGCATAAACTCTGGCTCGGTAATGATAAAAGGATTGGCGTTACTATCCATAGCCTCCAATTGTACCGTAAACTTTTCAGAAGGTATAATTTCTTCGAGCGTCGTTTTTAATGTTTCTTTTTCTTCGTCATTTAACTTAGAAAGGGTTTCTTCCTCTTTTTTAATTAAGTTATCAATGTGATCACTGTCCACTCTTACAAAGGAAACTTTTTCTTTTTCACTTTCCAATTTTTGAATTAAATGCGAAATAATTGGTGAATCTAACAACAATACTGCATAACCTTTTTCCTTTGCCGTTTCAATATAGCTGTGCTGTGCTTCTTTGTCTGAAGCATACAAAATCACAAGTTTTTCATCCTTATCGGTTTGAAGATCTTTTATTTTTTCTGAAAGTTCATCAAATGTAAAATAGCTGCCATCCACGGTAGGATACAATGCAAAGTTTTGAGCTTTTTCGAAGAATTTATCTTCGGTCAACATCCCATATTCAATCACGATTTTAATATCATCCCATTTCTTTTCAAAATCTTCGCGACTCTCATTAAACAGACTCTTCAGTTTATCGGCTACTTTTCGAGTGATATAGCTTGAAATCTTCTTTACATTTCCATCTGCCTGAAGGTAACTTCTCGATACATTTAACGGGATATCTGGACTATCAATTACCCCACGTAGCATTGTTAAAAATTCAGGAACAATGCCTTCCACATTATCGGTTACAAACACCTGGTTTTGATAGAGTTGTATTCTATCTTTTTGAATATTTAGATCCTTTGTCATTTTTGGGAAATACAAGATTCCCGTGAGGTTAAATGGATAATCTACGTTTAAATGAATGTTGAAGAGTGGCTCTTCAAATTGCATGGGGTATAACTCCCTGTAAAAGTTTTTATAATCTTCGTCTTTTAAGTCCGTAGGTTGTTTGGTCCAAGCTGGGTTTGGATTATTAATGATATTATCCACCTCTTTGGTAGGAGCAGGATCCTCTTCTTTAGCTTCTTTCGGTTTTGGAAGGGTTTCGGTTTTGGTTCCAAACTTTATTGGAATAGGCATAAACTTGTTATACTTCACCAATAGTTCACGGATTTTTGCTTCTTCCAAAAACGCTTTTTCATCATCACTTATATGTAGGATAATTTCTGTGCCGCGCTCTTTTTTATCGTGCGACTCTAGGGTGTAGTTGGGAGATCCGTCACATACCCAATGGGCAGCAGGCTCATCAAGATAGCTTTTGGTTATAATTTCAACCTTACTAGCCACCATAAAGGCCGAATAAAATCCAAGTCCAAAATGACCTATAATTCCGGCATCTTCAGCTTTTTTGTCTTTATATTTTTCTATGAATTCTTCGGCACCAGAGAAAGCAATCTCGTTGATATATTTTTGAACTTCCTCAGCGGTCATCCCAATTCCTTGATCGATGATATGAAGTTGTTTTTTCTTTTTGTCGATCTTAACTTCAATCATAGGATTGCCGTATTCTACTTTGGCTTCTCCAATACTGGTAAGATGTTTTAGTTTAAGGGTTGCATCGGTTGCGTTACTTATCAATTCACGAAGGAAAATTTCATGGTCGCTGTAGAGAAATTTTTTAATAAGCGGAAAAATATTTTCCACAGATACGTTTATAGTTCCTTTATTCATGGTTTTTTAACTTTAAAATTATAGTAGGCTTATTTCAAATAGAATACCATTATGAGAAATGTGACAAGGTGTCATTTTGAGATGACATAAAAATAAAATGTTAAATAATGTTTAATAAATTTGGTAAAAGATTAAACATTCTTATATTTGAGCAAATAGAAATTCCCAATACATACTGCATTAATTTCTATTTATTGGTTAGGTTGTTTTAAGCTAAGGTGCTCGTGAGGTACCTTAGCTTTTTTGTAATTATATTTTTCTAAATAATCAATACTTCTCATTATATTGTTCTCAGTTTTTAATCAACTATTTTATGTATTCTTCAAAAATTTCAGGATTAGGGCGCTATGTACCCGACAATATTGTAACGAATGATGATCTTTCAAAAATGATGGACACTAATGACGCCTGGATACAGGAACGAACGGGTATCAAGGAACGTCGATGGGTAAAACGAGGGAGTGATGATACGACTGCCACCATGGGTGTTAAAGCAGCCAGAATAGCTATTGAAAGGGCAGGGATTGATAAAGACGATATTGACTTTATAGTGTTTGCCACCCTAAGTCCAGATTATTATTTTCCGGGACCGGGAGTCCAAGTACAAAAGGAGCTAGACATAAAAACTGTTGGTGCCTTGGATGTAAGAAACCAATGTTCTGGTTTTGTGTATGCCCTTTCGGTAGCAGATAATTACATTAAAACAGGAATGTACAAACATATTCTCGTAATTGGTAGTGAATTACATTCGCATGGTTTGGACAAAACAACAAGAGGTAGAGGAGTATCGGTAATATTTGGCGATGGGGCAGGAGCAGCAGTGGTGAGTAGGGAAGAGGATACGAGTAAAGGAATTTTATCTACACATTTACATTCTCAAGGAGAGTTTGCCGAAGAATTGGTTGTAAAAGCACCTGGAATGGGCACACGTTGGGTTACCGATATTATTTCTGAAAATGACCCTAATGACGAAAGTTACTTCCCGTATATGAATGGACAATTTGTATTTAAAAATGCAGTGGTTCGATTTTCTGAGGTGATTATGCAGGGTCTTGAAAAAAATAAACTATCTGTAAGTGATATTAATATGTTGATTCCGCATCAGGCCAATCTACGGATTGCTCAATTTATTCAGCGGAAATTTAAACTGAATGATGACCAAGTATTTAATAATATTCAAAAATACGGAAACACTACAGCCGCCTCGATACCTATTGCTTTAACTGAAGCTTGGGAAGAGGGAAAAATAAAAGAAGGAGACCTAGTGGTGTTAGCGGCATTTGGTAGTGGGTTTACTTGGGGAAGTGTTATTATTCGCTGGTAGAAATAACAAACCCTCAATCCTACTAATTTCAGAGAGAGGGTTTACCTAACAAGTTATAAATTTTTTAAGAGGCTAATCCAAATAAATTATAAAACAAGTTTAAAGGTTTATATATATAGACTATACTTCTTGTAAAATGTTTCAGTGAAATTTAAAATTTAACGTCACTATAACATTTTAAATCTTTTGTGACTAAAAAATTCCGCCGCTTCCTTCTTTTTCTCTATCGTCACGATTCTTTCTAGATTTAGCACGGTATTTACCGCCTCCAAATCGGTAGGAAAGATTTACATTAATGGTATTGCTTTCCCAATTAAAGGCACCCACTTGGGCGTAAGGAAGTTCCCCTTCAAAGGCAAATTGCATGGTGTCGAAAATATCGTTGTAATTGATACTGAATGTACCACGACCTTCCCATAGACTGTAGCGAGCACCTACATTTACAAAGTACATAGGCTCCATGGTAAACTGAAGGTTTCTCGATTTTCCTCTATAAAAACCAAAGGCAGATAAACTTAATTTTTCTGTAACTCTAAAGTTGTTAAACATTCTGAAATTATACTGAATGTTATCTACTTGATATTCGTTTAATGTAATATCACTTACGGTTGGATTTTCAACATCTGCCAATTGTTCTGAAATCCCTTTTTGGGTTTGATTGAATAAATCGAAACTAGCATTAAAGCTCCAAAACTTAGTTGGACGATAATTACCCGATAATTCCACACCATACGCAGTTGTATTATCAAAGTTATCATACGTTAGAATCACTTTGTTAAGATCGGTTCTGTCTATAAAAAGTGCTCTGTTTATTTCGTCTTCAATAATTCTATAAAACACACCTGCTGTAATACTTCCTTTTTCGAGATTACGCGTGTAATTGGTTTCAAAAGAATTGGTGAATTGAGGTAAGAGGCTCGTTTTTCCGAAAGAAGAAATCAATGGGGTACTCCATTCGCGAATTGGGTTAATTTGACTCACCCCTGGGCGATCCACACGACGGCTATAACTTACCTGAAACTGATTTTTTTCAGAAGGCGTATAGGTTACAAAAGCCGAAGGATACAACTGGAAATAATCATTTGTAAATTTTTTAAGCACACTGTCCCCATCTGTGGTAACATCTACTAACGGATCTGAATTAACAAAAGTGAGATCTTCGGTAACCACACCAGGGCCATAGGCTTCTTCCGTATCGGCAACTTCTTCTACCGTTTCGGCTCTTACACCTACTTGTACACTAAATTTTTCCCAGGTTTTACCAAAGGTGGCATAGGCAGAATAGATGTCACGACTATAATCAAAATTGGTGCTTGGTGCCATGATAAAAGGACCTGTTATGTCGAAAGGATTTACCACCTCTTGCGTAGACGTTCTTCCAATTACAGAATTAAATAACCTAGCCTCCATTCCTAATTCGAGTTTTGTGCTTTCTGTTAATGGATTTACATAATCTAAGTTTACTGTAAGTTGGTCTCTTTCGGTATCGACAAAGTCCATATAATCACTTCCAAAAGTGGCCCCCAAAAATCTAAAATCGGCATCTTCATCATTTTCAAAATCATTATAATCTGCTTCCAATTCTATGTTATGTCCTTCCTTTTCAAAATCTATTTTGTAGTTGAAATTATATTGAGAAGAAATATTGTCATTGTCGCTTAAAAAGTCTTGAAGTTCGTCTAAACTTGGGTTGTCGCTATATCTAATATCGGTTATCCCTGTGGTGCTTCCTTCATACAAATTTTGATTGGTAAAGACAGATAAGGTATGTTTATCGTTCAGGTAAAAATCAATTCCAAATTTGAATAGATTGGATTGACTATCGTCTAGGAATTCAAAAATTTGCTCAATGTTATCATCTGGTCTGTTTACATTTCCGTAGTTTTCATTCAAAGAGGTATTGTGTCCCCAATTTCCGTAAAAGTTAAATTTTCCATTGCGGTAATTCATGTCAATATTTGAAGTGAATTTTGGCTGCTTTTCGTAGGTAAGACCTACACTGGCGTTTCCGTTAAAACCAACATTTACATTTTTATGGAGTATGATATTTACAATACCGCTCATTCCTTCAGGATTGTACTTTGCCGAAGGATTTGTAATGAGTTCAATTTGCTTAATGGAAGCAGAAGGGATTTGTTTTAGTAATTGCGCCACTGGAACGTTTGAAAGTTTCCCGTCCACCATGACCCGTACATTCTGGTTACCACGTAAGGAAAGTTCTCCTGTTTGCTGGTCTACACTTACAGAGGGTAAGTTATTCATGATATCTGAAGCCGTAGGTCCAGAAGTGGTTAAATCTTTACCTACAGTAATCACTTTCCTATCCATTTTTTGCTGAATGGTAGTGCGTTCTGCCGTCACAGTAACTTCACCAAGGGCCTCGATATCTTCCTCTAAAAGAATATTACCCAAATCTATATTTCGGTTTCCTCGAGTGATTTCAATTTCGGTGTTGTAGGATTTATATCCTATATATTGTATCGATACATTGCTTTTTCCTTCAGGAATTTCTTCTATGGCAAACTGACCGTTATCGTCTGTTACACCACCTGTGATAATGTTTCCTTGAAGATCTTTTACTACAATCGCAACATAAGGTATGGGTTGCTGAAGGTTTTTGTCTATTACAGTTCCTGTAATTTTTCCTAGTTTTTCGTCTTCTGGGCCAACGCCTGCAAAAGATGTTAAGCCTATACTTAAGGCTAAAAGAAAGAGAATTTGTCTCATGATTTGTGGTTTGGTTGTTTTTGATTTTTGATTGATGGTTACAAAAAAGTAACACCCATAAGACGAGGATGTCAAAATTCTGTTACAATTAAATTTTTCTTTAACCTAATATTAACAAAAAACCCGAGGTCTAGAACCTCGGGCCTTGTCTTTACTGCTATTATTAACACTAACCATCAACGTAAAATTTTCACAGTAAAGTCTTGAAATATTTCATTTATATAGACGATGTAAATAGTTTTATGTTACAGTAACTTATTTTTTTAACTAAGTTTTAGGTTTTCTTTTAGGCAAGGATTGTAACTTCGATATTTTAAAAAATACTATGAAGAAAACTTTAGTAATAGGAGCCAGTACAAACCCCAATCGGTATTCATATCTCGCAATTCAAAGATTAGTCCATGCGCAACAACCCGTAGTTGCTATAGGATTAAAAAAAGGAGTTGTTGAAGGAGTAGAATTTGAAACTGAAAAACTTCCATTTGAAGATATTGATACGGTAACATTATATATTGGTGCAAAGCATCAGCCCGATTACTATCACTATATTGTTTCGTTACAACCTAAAAGAGTTATTTTTAATCCAGGGACTGAAAATCCGGAGTTTTACACCATTCTAAAAGAAAATAATATTGAAGTTGAGGTTGCTTGTACCTTGGTATTACTTTCTACGAATCAATATTAATCCTAAAAAGGTAATGAGACCGTTTATGGGTAAAAGTTCATAGCCCACTTGATAACCTCCAAGACTTTCGGCAGGTATATTTCCAATAATGGTAATAATTACAACCGAAGCCAAAGTAACAATCCAAACATATTTATCTCTCACCTTAAACTTGGTGAAGATTCCAAAGGCAAAAAGTCCTAACAACGGTCCATAAGTATATCCTGCCACCACTAAAAGACTATCAATTACATTACTTGTAAGAATATATTTAAAGGCTATTATGACCAAAACTAAAAGAAAACTCATTCCAATATGGGTCATTTTTCTAATTCTTTTTTGCTTCGCTTCAGGTCGTTTTTCAATGTTTAAAAAATCGATACAAAAACTAGTAGTTAAAGAAGTTAATGCGCTATCGGCACTACTGTAGGCAGCAGCAATTAACCCTAACAAAAAGGTAATCCCAAGAGTTATGCTAAGACCGCTCTTAAGGGCAATTTCTGGAAAAAGCAAATCGGTTTTTGGAGCACCATCCATTAAGGGAATTGCAATATCAAATCTTTCTGCATAGATAAATAACAAGGCTCCTAATAAAAGAAATAAAAAGGTGACCCCAACCAGTACAATGCTAAAAGAAACCATATTTTTTTGTGCATCTTTAAGGTTTCTGCACGTTAGGTTTTTTTGCATCATATCTTGGTCTAGTCCTGTCATACAAATGGTAATGAACATTCCACCAAAAAAAGATTTCAGAAAATGATTTTTAGCAAAAAAGTTTTCGGTAGAGAAGATTTTGTTATAGCTTTTTAGTTCTTCAGAATGTAAAAAATCTGAAAAACTCCAATTTAGTTCACTGGTAATAAAATAAATAGAAAGGCAAACCGCAACGAGCATAAAAAGTGTTTGCAAAGTGTCGGTCCAAACAATGGTTTTAATACCCCCTCTATTGGTGTAAATCCAAATTAATAAAATGGAAATTACCACCGTGATCTCAAACGGAACGCCATAGGCATCAAACACAAATTGCTGGAGCACAATGGCAACTAAAAAAAGCCGAAAGGAAGCCCCTAAAACACGCGAAACAAAGAAGAAAAAAGCACCCGTTTTGTAACTAACCACACCAAACCTACTTTCCAAATATTGATATATGGAGGTGACATTATGCTTATAATAAATAGGAAGTAATACAAAGGCTACCACAAAATATCCCACCAAATATCCTAGTACTACTTGAAAATAACTAAATCCTGAAGCTTCTACCCATCCCGGTACCGAAATAAATGTAACTCCGCTTAAGGAGGCACCAATCATTCCGAAAGCTACCAAATACCAAGGGGATTGTTTTGATGCTTTAAAGAAAACTTCGTTACTGTCCTCTTTTCCAGTAAAATAGGAGATAAGCATAAGAACCCCGAAATAACCTGCAATGAGAATTAAAATATAGATGGGCTGCATAATAGAATAGCTAGGTAAATTTGGATAAAAATACAAACTTATAAATTCAAAAAAGCTAAATTTACTCGTCATTCAAAAAAAACGAGAAAAAAACTAGCTTAAAACATTTATTTAACTTGATTTGCAATAATTTGAATTGTAAGTTTGAATCTTAATCGTATCACTATGAAAAAGAAATTATTTTTTATCACAACCGTGATTGTTACCGTTCTAATTAGTTATCAGGGAATATCGCAAGAATATTTACAAATGATCGATGCTGGCACATACAGTGTTGAAGAAATTGTTACTAGTGCCGAAGCCTATTTTGAAGATAAAGATAAAGGACGTGGATCTGGTTACAAGCAATTTAAACGATGGGAATATATGGCAAATCGTCTGCAAAATGACAATGGGTATTTAACTCCATTTACAGAACGGCTTGCCGAACTTGAACAATACAATGCCTACTTAAATGAAACGTCCAATCAAAGACAAAGTTTATTTGATGATTGGCAAGAACTTGGTCCAGATTATTGGAATGCTACTACCCATTGGAGCCCAGGTGTGGGTAGGATTACTGGTTTTTCAGTAGACCCAACCAATACCAACCACATTATAGTAGGAGCCAATACAGGAGGCGTTTGGAGAACGACCGATGGAGCTGCAACGTGGACACCGCTAGGGGATTATTTTTCAAATTTATATGTGTACTCGGTTGCAATAGATCCATTCGATTCAGACACCTATTATTTTGGGTCTTATAGTGGGTTAATTTATAAATCTACCGATGCTGGTGCGACATGGAACTTATTGGGAAATGCTGGAAATTCGTTAGTGAATAAAATTCTGTTGCACCCCACAGACCCGAATATTCTTTTTGCCACTTCCGAAAATAGCGGAATATATGGTTCTACAGATGGGGGAACTAGTTGGACCAAACTTATTACTACCGAAAATAGAGGATATGATATCGAATTTAAACCAGGAGATACGAATACAGTGTATGCCTCAGGAAATGGGTTTTATGTTTCTACAGATGGAGGTGTAAATTTTACACCTATATCAGGATTTAGCAATGGTGCTAAAATGATTGGCGTATCTGCAGACGATGACTCTGTGGTCTATGTAGTAGAAGCTGCTGGAGGGCAATTTGGAGGGTTTTATCAATCAACCAATAGCGGCGCTTCTTTTACACAGTTAAATCACGCTGGGCGAAATTATTTTGGATATGATACTGCAGGTTTTGACCCAGGTGGACAGGCACCAAGGGATATGGATATTACTGTAAATCCAAACGATGTAAACGAGGTACATATTGCAGGAGTTTTAACTTGGAGATCTTTGGATGGAGGAGCTAACTTCCTTTGCACTGCCGATTGGATTCCAGATGCTGCCGAGGGAGCCAATATTGGTTATTGCCATGCAGATGTAGACATAATGGAGTTTGTAGGTTCTACCTTATATGTGGGCACTGATGGAGGTTTTTTTAAAGCAACGGATACAGGAAATTTAAACGCAGACTATTATGAAGATTTAAGTACAGGTATTGGTATTCGTCAGTTTTATAAAATAGGTGTTTCTCAAACAACTCAAGTTCGCGTAACGGGTGGTTCTCAGGATAATGGTAGTTCATTTTACGATGAAGGGACTGGACAATGGATAGATTGGGTAGGGGCCGATGGTATGGAAGGATTTGTAAGTAAGGATAATATAGATTTCATGTTTGCAATGATCCAATTTGGAGCAATGTATCGCACCACCAATGGCGGTACCGTGCTTAACGATTTATCTGAACCTGGTTCTGGTTCAGGAAATTGGGTGTCGCCCTTTGAACAAGACCCAGTGTTGCCAAACGTAATTTATTGTGGATATAATATTGTTTATAAACATTTAAATAATGGTTCTGGAGGCCCCGGTGCTTGGATTCCTATTTCTCAAGATTTCGTTAGTAACCTTGATAATCTTAAAATAGCCCCTTCAAACAATCAGGTTTTATATGCTTCAAGAAATAATTTTTTATACAGAACTACAGATGGAGGATTAACAGATTGGATAGCAATGACAACACCGGGAGGTGTCATTAATTCAATTGCAGTACACCCATCGAACCCGGATAAAATTGCTGTTGCAATCTCTGGAGCAGGCAAAGTCAAAGTTTCAGATGACGGGGGTGCCACTTGGCAAGATTACGCACTTAATTTACCTAATTTTAGTGCATTGGCTGTGGTATGGGATGATAACGGAGAGGATGGTTTGTATGTTGGGATGGACTATGGTATTTATTATATCGATAATACATTTGCAGATTGGCAACCCTTTAATACAAATCTTCCCAATGTGATTGTAAATGAATTGGAAATTAATCAAGCCGAAGGCAAAATTTATGCAGGTACCTACGGTAGAGGTCTTTGGGTTTCTCCTAAGTACGGTGTTATTTTAGAAACAAATGATGTTTTAACTCCAGAGGTAGTTACTTTATTTCCTAACCCAACTTCTGGAACCTTAAAGATTTTATATCAAGGGGAAGTAGAGATGGATATTAGAGTGTTCGATACCACTGGAAAACTAGTTGTTTTTGAGCCTAATGTAATTCTTAATAGCATGCATTCTTTGGATGTTTCCCATTTAAATACGGGTGTTTATTTTGTAAGAATGAATAGTGGTAAAGGGGTTGTTACAAAACGTTTTATTAAAAACTAAAAAAAGTAGTTTTAAAATAGAAAGCCTTAGAAAGTCAAGTATTTTCTGAGGCTTTTTTTATATCTTTCAGCCAACAAATATTCCATGGATTTCTCTTCAAAATTATTAGAAAATGCGGTGAATGAAGTCTCTCAATTACCAGGTATTGGGAAAAGAACTGCTTTGCGTTTGGTATTGCATTTGTTGAAGCAGCCCGAGAGTCAAACCCTACGGCTCTCGCAAAGTCTTCAGCAGATGCGAGAGGAAATAAATTTTTGTAAGAACTGTCATAATATTTCAGATACAGCACTTTGCGAAATTTGTGCCAATCCTAATAGAGATGAAAGCTTGGTCTGTGTGGTAGAGGATATTCGCGATGTGATGGCAATTGAAAATACCAGTCAGTATCGTGGGCAATATCACGTTTTGGGTGGAAAAATTTCCCCTATGGATGGGGTAGGGCCTATGGATCTAAACATCCCTACTTTAGTTGAAAAGGTAAAAAGCGGAAAAGTTTCTGAAATCATTTTTGCACTCAGCTCTACTATGGAAGGCGATACCACCAATTTCTATATATTTAAACAAATTGAAGGTACTCAAGTAACCACAACCACTATTGCTCGTGGAATTTCTGTGGGCGATGAATTGGAATATGCAGACGAAATTACCTTAGGAAGAAGTATCTTACACCGTATTCCTTTTGAAACATCCTTAAAAAGTTCCTAAACTTTGAAACTATCCGTCATCATTCTCAACTACAATGTGAGGTATTTCCTTGAACAATGTATCCTTTCGGTGCAGCGTGCTATGAGGGATTTGGGTGCCGAAATTATTGTGGTGGATAATGCCTCCCAAGATGATAGTTGTGCCATGGTGAAACAATATTTTCCTTCGGTCATACTCATTGAAAACAAAGAAAATGTAGGCTTCAGTAAAGCAAACAATCAGGCTGTCGCAGTGGCGCGAGGCGAATATGTTTGTATTCTAAACCCAGATACCGCAGTTGCCGAAGATACTTTTGCCAAATGCATTTCTTTTGCAGAAATGAATAAAAACCTAGGAGCATTAGGAATTTACTACCTCGATGGCACTGGAAATTTCCTGCCCGAAAGCAAACGAAACCTTCCTACACCAACCAGATCACTTCTTAAAATTTTGGGAATTGCAGGCGGAAGAAGGGGCTATTACGCCAGATATTTAAATGAAAAAGAAACGGGAGAGGTTGAGATTTTAGCAGGAGCGTTTATGTTTCTGAAAAGAGTGGTGTATCTTGAAGTAGGCGGGTTTGATGAAGACTATTTTATGTATGGGGAAGACATTGATATTTGTTATAAATTGATGAAAGCGGGTTACACCAATTACTATGACGGAAGTAACTACGTGCTTCATTACAAAGGCGAAAGCACTCAAAAAGATGCAGCCTATTTAGATCGTTTTTACGGTGCGATGCAAATATTTTACAAAAAGCATTTCAGTAAAAATAAAGTAACTACGGTCTTTGTCTCTTTTGGGGTAAAGCTTACTAAAGCCTTTAAAAAGACACGATCAAATCGAAATAAGAATGGTGAACATAGTGCCGAAGAAGTTTGGGTGCTAACGGAAGATTTATCCCTCCTAAAAAATCTTTCAGAAATTTTTGAAATTCCTGTAAAATCGGTTGCAAAACGAGCGGTGGAGGAAGATTTAGTTTCCAATAAAATGATTGTATTCGATTCGCAATATCTACCGTACAAATACATTTTTCAGTTGATGGAAAAGCAGAAAAACAGAGGGAATTCTTTCCGTATAAAACCACCCAAATCGCAATTCATTATTGGAAGCGACCAAAGCGACCAAAAAGGTGGCACTGTGCTACTTTAGTTGAAGAATTCTCAACGAATTTCAAATTTTTAGCAAACCTTTTAGAAAATATAAAACAAAAACATCCAATTTTAATTAATTTTGCATCGTCCTTTTGGAAAAAAGCATACTAAAAAATTATGGCAAGATTTGAACTGAAATTACCTAAAATGGGAGAAAGCGTTGCAGAAGCAACTGTAACCAATTGGCTTAAAAACGTTGGCGATACCATTGATATGGATGAAGCGGTATTGGAAATCGCTACCGATAAGGTGGATAGCGAAGTTCCCAGCGAAGTGGAAGGTGTTTTGGTAGAACAACTGTTTAATGTGGATGATGTGGTGCAAGTAGGACAAACCCTTGCTATTATTGAAACTGAAGGCGATGCGACTCCTGCCAAAAAGGAGGAGAAGGCAGAAACCCCTGTTGAGGTGGCTCCCGAAGTGGTTTCGAAAGTTGAAGAAACTGTGGTAAAAGCAAAAGAAGCAATTCAGCCCGCCATTGAAAGTACTGGTGACCGATTCTACTCACCGCTGGTACGTAATATGGCATCGGCAGAGGGGATTTCGCAAGCAGAATTAGATGCCATTCCTGGTACTGGAAAAGACGGACGTGTCACTAAAAACGATATGCTTGCCTATCTTGAAAATAGAGGCAAACAACCTGCTGCAACGGCAAGTGCTTCTGTCACTTCGAGTCCATCAGTCTCCCCGAGCGCAGTCGAGGGGTCTCAGCAAAAATCCAAAGCTCCTGTGAGTGTGAACGGCGGCGACGAAATTATAGAAATGACCCGTATGGGCAAACTCATTGCCCACCATATGGTAGAAAGTGTGTCTACTTCGGCACACGTACAGAGTTTTGTGGAGTGTGATGTTACTAACATTTGGAACTGGCGAAACAAAGTAAAAGATGCCTTTGAAAAACGTGAAGGCGATAAACTTACGTTTACCCCCATCTTTATGGAAGCGGTGGCAAAAGCCCTTAAAGACTTCCCAATGATGAACATCTCTGTAGATGGCGATCGCATCATTAAGCGCAAAGACATCAACCTAGGGATGGCAGCTGCTTTAGGTGACGGAAACTTGATTGTACCTGTCATAAAGAAAGCAGATCAACTCAATTTAGTAGGGATGAGCAAAGCTGTTAACGACCTTGCCAACCGTGCACGAAACAACCAATTAAAACCCGACGAAATCCAAGGTGGCACTTATACCGTCACCAACGTTGGAACTTTTGGAAGCATTATGGGAACACCCATTATTAACCAACCACAAGTAGGGATTTTAGCCTTAGGAGCCATCCGTAAAGTGCCTGCGGTGATTGAAACTCCAGAAGGCGATTTTATTGGCATACGCTACAAAATGTTCCTCTCGCATAGTTACGACCATCGTGTGGTCAATGGCGCACTGGGCGGACAGTTTGTAAAACAAGTTGCCGATTACCTAGAGGCTTGGGATGTAAAACGCGAGTTTTAATTTACTCTTGTCATTCCCTTCTTGACCCCTTTGTCATTCCCTGTTGACAGGGAATCCACTAGCAAAAATTACTGGTTACAACAACGTGTATAATTAATTGCTTCTGACTTTACTTGCGGAAAGTCCTCGCAAATTTGCTATCTTCGGTTTATGGCGGAAAATCCTCGCGGATTTTCACGCACCGCACCATAGCCGCACTCGTTTGCCACAATTATTATAAGGTCGCGTTTCCGTGTAATCGAATAAAAAGGTACATTAGTGGTAATCAATACTATATCTCACCTTAAAACCAAAGACGTTATGAAAGTCAAGTCATTATTCTTATTAGTATTTGTGTGTTTGGGCAGTTATTCTGTAAATGCACAAGTGGACAAGATGAAATCTGCTGAAGAAACAGCCAGACGATTGGATGAACTGGACGGCAAGAGCACTCCTCAAAGAAGAGCAAATGGGGAGAATAGCAGTAGATATGAGTACCCAGATAATAATCGAACAACTGAAGAGAATGATGCAATCCGGGAACAATGGGAATACTTGTTTGAAGCACAAATGGCATACTTTAAGGATGGTATGGATAAATTCAATACGCCAGAGTTAAGATGTATCTTTATTATGGTTATTTATATTGATTTATATGAGAGTTTAGTGAAAAGTACTAACGAAACTAGTGAGATCGAAGCGAAATGTGATGGATATGCGCTACAACTAATGGCTCTTACTGCCTCGACGAGTATCATGTATTGTCCCGAAAGTTTTTTAAATCTAATTCCGCTTGAACAACATCGTATATATCATGAAGACCTAGTACCCATCCTTGAAAATGTGGATGATAATAAACTTGTAGCTGACTGGTTAAAAAAGTTTGAAAAAATAACTGGTCCTGTTTTCCCTGTCGGCCATTTAGATGGGGGAGTTTTGCCTGAATTATTTGAAAGATATTTCAAGCCCGAATATTTTATAAACCAACTATTGTTTATTCAAAGGCATATGCAGGCTTTAGACTGTCCAGAGTAAATAATACTATCTTTTAAAAAAATACATTTATGAGAATACTACTAGTAATTGTCCTGTTTATTACCCTCCAGGCTTGTGGGTTTGGGAATAAAGAATCTGCAAATCAAGATAAAACTTCAGAAACTACCGAGTCTGCTAACACCGAAACAATAAAGGAGGTTGCAAGAGATATATGGATGAATTGGCAAGCTCCTTCCAGTGTTGGGGAGTTTGAGCTAGATGCGCTTGTTATAGACCCTTATAAAAATGCAGACCTCTACTCTGCCTTAGCTGTTTATAAAAAAGGAGAGACCGTTTTTAGGGTTCAGATCGTAGATGGTAGTACCGAAAAAGGTAAATCTGAAATTAGAGACCATTTTAAGATCGCCACTCAAAATATCAATAATGAGAGCGACTACGGTTATGAAAAAATTATGGAGCATAATGGTATAAAAACCAAAGAAGAATTCCTTAAAGTGACGGGTGATTATATGGTCAAATTTTTATACAAAGAAAAATATGGTGTTTCAATTAAATCAAATGCTGAAAGCATAGAAACCGTTTGGAATCTAGTGGATCAATTGCAACTCGAAGCATTAAATTAGTTTGCGTCAAATACAGGCGTGATATCTATATGCTTACAATTAAAGACTATCGTTTTTTAGGACTTGTTATCCTGAAATGGAAGAGACTGTTATTCCCTAATTATTGTGGCTTTTGGAAGGATTTAACGTTACTTGCAGATATTCATTCATAGGATTTTTAACAAGCAGAAATTTTTCATTCGAATTTAAATTCTCAACACCCGTATATAACATACAAAACTCTTCAAATTTTCCCACAAAAACGCTAGCCTATAAAGTGTCGCTTTTATGCTATCTTTACCTACGATTACTAATCTCATTATCCACATGAAAAATCGTATTACCTCTATTTTTTTAGTGCTCTTTGTATTTGTGTTTACCGCCTGTAAAAACGACCTCAAAAAAGAACAAGTACAAGACGACACGGCTACAGACTCTATTTATTCTAACATCGACGATGTCTTGGAAGAGGACTATGAAGCGGGTGATGAGGAAATCAAGGAGTTTGGCATCATCGAAACCATTGAGGACGGAGGGTATCCGTTTTTTGTGGTAACGGTCAATTTTGTTGAGCGCAACATCAAGCACGATTTTAACCTTAATATCGAGGCCATCGATATGGATATGGAAGAACTCGCAACGCTTACAGACCAATGGGCAACGATTTATTACACTGCCAATATCGAAAATTTTCTCTACGATTTGCAGTATAAAGGTGAATCGGTTTTTGGAGAATACGCTCCAGAAAAAACAGATCCAAGTTGGAAAAAAATAACAGGAATTTTAAGCGGCGCAGCAGAAGTCACTGCAGGAGATCTTCCCGATACCGTGACCGTGACCGATACTAATGGAAACGCTATGGAATTTGGTTTATTTATCGATGCCGAAACCGTAAAAGCCAACGGAAAAGAAGTAACTGCTTTTTATGAGGTGCGGGGAGTGAATACCATTACTCATATTCAGCCCTCCCAAGAAGATTAATTGTTTTTGGAAATCTCTTCGACGGTTTTTTCCAAATCGTCGTAGCCAAAAATGGTATAGGTTTTATTCCAAATCACTGGAAACCGAATCTTGGTCGTTTCCTGTAATTCCTTGTCAATAAAATTCATAAACTGTCGGTACAACTTTGGGTCATCATCAATATTAAAATTGCGATGATTCACTTGGTCTCTAAACAAAAAGGCAGACAGGTTATCACATTTTTTGCAATCGGTAGTAGAGAAAACCACCACCTTTCCTTTTATCACATTTTCAATATCCACAACATCTTCTTCGGGTTCAAGGGTGAGGCTGTTGTCTAGGTTTTCGTTTACAATAAGGTTGTACGTATAATTAGATTCTTGGTCGTCCATTTCAATAAGCGTCATCACGTGCACCTTTTTGCGAGGCGGGATGTTCATCACCACCGGACGGTCTGCACTTCGTCGGTAGCCCTGTGCGGTAAGCATAATAAACACATTTAGCGTATCGGCTGTTTTATTTTCAGCCATGAGCACCACGCGTTTTCCTTTTTTCTTTTCAGTAATCACAACTTTGTCTTGTTGTGAAAACCCAAGGGCACAAATGAATAGCGTAAAAAATAGAATTAGTTGTCTGTTCATACCAAAAAACGAAGATAGTATTCCTATTTTTGTAACACAAATCATACCATGGAGTTACAATTAAACAAACCTATTTGCTTTTTCGATCTTGAGACCACTGGAGTTAATGTAGCTAGCGACCGCATTGTGGAAATTTCCATCTTAAAAGTGTTCCCAAACGGAAATAAAGAAAGCCACACCTGGCGCGTAAATCCCGAAATGCCCATTCCCCCAGTGGTGAGTGCCATTCACGGAATTACAGACGAAATGGTAGCCAACGAACCTACGTTTAAAGAACTGGCGCCCAAAGTGTTTCAATTAATAAAGGATAGCGACTTAGGCGGATTTAATAGCAACCGATTCGATATTCCGTTATTGGCGGAAGAAATGCTTCGCGCCGATATTGATTTTGATATGAAAAAGGCACTTTCGGTAGATGTGCAGACTATTTTTCATAAAATGGAAAAGCGCACCTTGGAAGCGGCATATAAATTTTATTGCGATAAAAACCTAGATAATGCGCATAGTGCCGAAGCCGATACCATGGCAACCTATGAAGTGTTAAAAGCGCAACTTTCAAAGTATGAGGAACTTGAAAATGATATTAATTTTTTAGCCGATTTCAGCTCACATCGTGAATTTGCCGATTTTGCAGGATTTATTGGGTATAACAAGAATGGAGAAGAGGTGTTTAACTTCGGAAAGCATAAAGGTACGTTGGTAGAAGAGGTGTTGGAAAAAGAACCAGGCTATTTTGGCTGGTTGTTAAATGCAGATTTTCCATTGTACACAAAGAAAGTGCTTACACGAGTGAAATTACGTAAACTGAATACGAAACAATAATTTTCCGAATAATGAAGATTATTTGCATAGGTAGGAATTATACCGAACATATTGCTGAACTCAAAAATGAAAGGCCCACAGAGCCCGTGGTGTTTATCAAGCCAGATTCGGCAGTATTATTAAAAAATAACCCTTTTATAATTCCAGAATTTTCGCAAGACATTCACCATGAGGTAGAGATTTTGGTGAAAATTAATAAGATTGGGAAGTACATCGATAAAAAATTTGCGCATAAGTATTATGATGAAATAGGATTGGGTATTGATTTTACCGCGCGGGATCTTCAAAGTAAATTAAAAGAAAAAGGCCTGCCTTGGGAAAAAGCAAAATCCTTTGATGGTGCTGCCGTGATAGGTAATTTTTTACCTAAAGATTCGTTTAAGGATAGTAACGATTTAAATTTCCATCTCGAAAAGAATGGCGAGGTGGTTCAAAAGGGGAATACTTCCTTTATGTTGTGGAAAATTGATGACTTAATCGAATATGTTTCAAAATATTTCACATTAAAGATAGGAGATATTATATTTACAGGTACGCCCGCAGGTGTTGGTAGGGTAGCCCCCAATGATGTTTTAAAAGGATACATAGAAAGCAAAGAGCTTTTTTCAATAAAAGTTAAATAATATGAGTAAGATATATTCAGTAGATAGTTTAAAAGAAATAGCTGGTGACGACCAGGATTTTATGGCTGTCGTTGCCGAAACTTTTTTAACTGAAATTCCACCAGATTTAGAAGCGCTAGTGGGAGCAGTGGATAATGACAATAGAGAGTTGGCATATCAATTTGCACATAAAATGAAGCCCAATATCGAAATGTTTGGCATCGATTTATTAAAGGATATCACCGCTATAGAAGCGTGGACACGATCATCCAAAAATAAGAGTGCTATCCAAGATACGGTAGAAAAAGTAAACACCACCCTGCACCAAGTTTTTGAACAGCTTAAACAAGACTTCGACCTATAAATGCTTGCCGAAATAATTACCATTGGTGATGAAATTCTCATAGGCCAAATTGTTGATACCAATTCGGCTTTTATAAGTCAGCAACTCAATAAAATTGGGGTGCAAGTACATCAAATTACTTCCATTCAAGACGATAGGGAGCATATCCTTTCCACCTTTAAAGATGCTTCAAAAAGAGCCGATTTAGTTTTAGTTACGGGCGGATTAGGCCCTACCAAAGACGACATAACAAAACAATGTTTTTGCGAATTTTTCGAGGATACATTGGTGGAAGATGCTGTCACTAAAAAGCATATTCAGTATTTATTCGATAAGTATTTTCAGAAAACACCTACTCAAATGAATTTGGACCAAGCATTGGTCCCTTCAAAAGCCACCATTTTATTGAATGAACACGGAACCGCTCCAGGGATGTGGATGGAAAAAGACGGCGTGGTGTTCGTTTCGATGCCAGGGGTGCCTTATGAGATGAAATATTTACTCATCGAAAAAGTCTTTCCGAAAGTAATAGAACATTTTCAGCGACCCTTTATCTACCATAAAACCTTACTCACCTATGGATTGGGCGAGAGCGCCATTGCCGAAAGAATCGAAGAATGGGAAGATGGTTTGCCAAAACATATAAAATTAGCGTATTTGCCTTCTATGGGAAGGGTCCGACTTAGATTATCTTCAAAAAGTAATGATGAGGTAAAAGTAAAAGAGGACGTTGATATATTAATGGACGAACTTGTTGAAAAATTAAAGGATATTGCTATTGGTTTTGAAGAAGAAACTTCGGTAGTCGATAGAATAGGTTCTTTATTAATCAAACAAGGAAAGACTTTAAGTTTAGCCGAAAGCTGTACGGGAGGGGCCATTGCCGAAGAAATTACGCAATTGGCAGGAGTTTCCAGCTTTTATAGGGGAAGCATCATTCCCTATGCCACCGAGTTAAAAACTTCAATTTTGGGTGTAGATGCAGCCTTAATTAAAAAGCATAATGTGGTAAGTATTCCTGTTGCAGAGGCCATGGCAATACAATCTACAAAAATATTTAAAAGTGATTACGCTGTGGCGACTACAGGTATAGCAGGACCCACCAAGGGCGATGGCGATGCTGAGGTGGGGACGGTATGTATTGCTATTGCTGGTCCTAGCGGTGTTGTTTCGGAAAAGTTTCTCTTTGGGAAAGCGCGTGAACGTGTTATTAGAAAGTCGGTAAATAAGGCTTTTGAAATGCTTCTAAAAGAAATTTCAAAAAACTAAATTTCTTTTGTTGTACACCACAATTAATTTTATTAAATTTGCACCCTGTTTAAAAATATCTATCAAAAATTAGGTTATGTCAAGAGTTTGTGAGCTAACTGGAAAAAAGGCGATGGTTGGAAACAACGTATCCCACGCGATGAACAAAACCAAGCGTAAGTTTAACGTTAACTTGGTTAAGAAGCGTTTTTATATTCCTGAAGAAGATAAGTGGATTACACTACGTGTTTCTACTTCGGCAATGAAAAATATTAACAAAAAAGGAATTTCTGCAGTTATTAAAGAAGCTCGTGCAAACGGACATCTTACTAAGTAATTGCATAACCATAAAGTCTATTTACAATGGCTAAAAAAGGAAACAGAGTTCAAGTAATCTTAGAATGCACAGAGCATAAAGAAAGTGGTATGCCAGGAACTTCTCGCTATATCACTACAAAAAATAAAAAGAACACTCCAGATAGAATGGAGTTGAAGAAATTCAACCCCATCTTGAAGAAAATGACTGTTCATAAAGAAATTAAGTAAAAATAGAGAGTCATGGCAAAGAAATCAGTAGCATCGTTACAAACAGGATCTAAGCGTTTAACAAAAGCCATTAAAATGGTTAAGTCTCCTAAGACAGGAGCTTATACATTTGTTGAAGCTATTATGACACCAGAAGCAGTAAACGACTGGTTGAACAAACAATAATCAACCGTACAATATATACCTGAAGCCACTTTTTTACGAAGGTGGCTTTTTGTATTTTTGATGGTTACTTTAACAAAACATAATCTCATTTCAAATACATGAGTTTTTTTAAAAAGATATTTTCCAAAGAAAAAAAGGAAACACTTGATAAAGGTCTAGAGAAATCAAAAAACACTTTCCTCGATAAACTTTCCAAAGCTGTTGCTGGTAAAAGTAAAGTAGATGACGATGTTCTTGATAACCTCGAAGAAGTATTAGTTTCTAGCGATGTTGGTGTAAATACAACGCTAAAAGTGATTGAGCGTATTGAAGCTAGAGTAGCTAAAGACAAGTATTTAGGAACTGAGGAATTAAACCAAATTCTAAGAGAGGAAATAGCGGGACTTTTAAGTGAAACCAATACAGGAGAAGCGACAGAATTTATAATTCCTGAAGGGAAAAAACCCTATGTAATTATGGTGGTAGGTGTTAATGGTGTAGGAAAAACTACGACCATTGGAAAACTTGCCTATCAATTTAAAAAAGCAGGAAAAAAAGTAGTGTTAGGTGCTGCCGATACCTTTCGTGCGGCTGCCATTGATCAACTTCAAATCTGGGCAGATAGAACCGAAGTTCCCATCGTAAAACAGAGTATGGGAAGTGACCCAGCAAGTGTTGCTTTCGATACATTGGAAAGTGCGGTGAATCAAGATGCTGATGTGGTAATTATTGATACCGCTGGTCGTTTACACAATAAAGTGAACTTAATGAACGAGCTAACTAAGGTAAAACGGGTGATGCAAAAAGTGGTAGAAGATGCACCCCATGATGTATTATTAGTGTTGGATGGTTCTACGGGACAAAATGCTTTTGAGCAGGCGAAACAATTTACTGCAGCTACCGAAGTAACCTCCCTAGCAGTCACTAAATTGGATGGAACTGCCAAAGGAGGTGTGGTAATTGGTATTAGTGATCAGTTTCAAATACCAGTAAAATATATTGGTGTGGGAGAAGGAATAGAAGACCTTCAAGTTTTTAATAAGTTTGAGTTTGTGGATTCTTTTTTTAAGTAACTTCGCTTAAAATTAATTCACTTTATGATTCACCCTCATACCGAGTTGAGCTTTATAAACGACGAAATTGGTCATGGTGTTGTAGCCACTCAGTTTATTCCTGCTGGTACTATTACTTGGGTACTAGACGAATTAGATAGAACTTTTACTCCAAAGCAATTTCAGAAAATGAACGAATTGTACCAAGACATTTTGGAAACCTATAGTTTCCGAAATAGTAGCGGTAATTTTGTACTTTGCTGGGATCATGGGCGTTTTGTGAATCATAGTTTTAAATCCAATTGTCTTTCTACTGCCTACGATTTTGAAATTGCCATTCGTGATATTCACCCTAGTGAGCAACTTACCGATGATTACGGCTATTTAAATATTTCTACTCCTTTTAAAGCAGCAAACGAAGGTACTAAGCGAAAAATGGTCTATCCAGACGATTTGGAAAAATACTATCCAGAGTGGGATAAAAAATTGGAAGAGAATTTTCCTAAAATTCCAAAAGTGTCACAACCATTAGCCCCCTTACTTTCTAAAAATGTTCAAAAGGAAATAGATGCTGTTTTGGCAGGAAAAAAACCACTAGCTTCCATTTTAGAATTGTATTACAAGCCTAAATAGGTTTCCTTTCCATAGTTTAAAGTATCTTTGCAGCTTCAAATCAATGAATCCATGCGGACTAAGAGTTTAAAGAAGAACAAAATTAATGTCGTCACCTTAGGGTGCTCTAAAAATGTCTACGATAGTGAGGTGCTCATGGGGCAACTACGTGCCAATAATAAAGAGGTTGTTCACGAAGAGGAAGGCAATATTGTAGTGATTAATACCTGCGGATTCATCGCTAATGCCAAGGAAGAAAGTGTGAATACCATTTTGGAATTTGTTCAGAAAAAGGAAGAAGGATTGGTCGATAAAGTATTTGTGACTGGCTGCCTTTCGGAAAGATACAAACCCGATTTACAAAAAGAAATCCCAAATGTTGATGAGTATTTTGGAACTACCGAATTACCCGGTTTGCTAAAAGCCCTTGGTGCCGATTACAAACACGAACTTATTGGAGAACGACTTACCACAACCCCTAAAAATTACGCATATTTAAAAATTGCCGAAGGTTGCGACCGTCCGTGTTCGTTTTGTGCCATTCCCATCATGCGAGGAAAACACCGAAGCACCCCTGTTGAAGATTTGGTAATCGAAGCAGAAAAATTAGCTGCAAATGGTGTAAAAGAGCTTATTCTTATTGCACAGGATTTAACTTATTATGGGTTGGATTTATACAAAAAAAGAGATTTAGCTAGATTGCTTAAGGAGCTTGTTAAAGTAGAAGGTATTGAATGGATTCGTTTGCATTATGCCTTTCCCACAGGCTTTCCTATGGAAGTTTTGGAAGTGATGCGTCAAGAGCCTAAAATTTGTAATTATATCGACATTCCCTTGCAGCATATTTCAGATCCTATTTTGAAATCCATGCGTCGTGGAACAACAAAGGAAAAAACGACCAAGTTGTTGAAAGACTTCCGTGAAGCGGTACCTGAAATGGCCATTAGAACGACTTTGATTGTTGGATATCCTGGAGAAACCGAAGAAGATTTTCAAACCTTAAAGCAGTGGGTTCAAGAAATGCGTTTTGAACGTTTGGGTTGTTTTACGTATTCCCACGAAGAAAATACACACGCTTACAATCTAGAAGACGACGTTCCAGAGGAAGTGAAAATGGAGCGTGCCAATGAAATTATGGATATTCAATCGCAGATATCTTGGGAGTTAAATCAGGAGAAAATAGGAAAGGAATTCCGCGTCCTAATCGATAGAAAAGAAGGGGGCTATTATGTGGGAAGAACTGAATTTGATAGCCCAGATGTGGATAACGAGGTGTTGATAAATGCAGAAGAAGGTTATTTGAGAACCGGTGATTTTTTCCAAATTAAAATAACAGATGCTTCCGACTTTGATTTGTACGGAGAACTCGCAAAAAGCTAGAATTTTATAATGAAATATTTTTTCCTTTTTTCGGTAGTGTTTTTTTGGAGTTGCAAAGAAACTTCTGAAAAGCAAGAAACAACCCAAAAGGTAAATGAGGTTGTTGTTTCCATAAAAAATCCTTCTGCTGAAAATAGCTCACTGCCTCGATTATTCAGTAATGGAGAAGAATTATTTCTTTCTTGGGTTTCAAAAAAAGATTCCCTTTCTATTTTAAACTATTCTAAATATAGTAATGGGGTTTGGTCGCCTTCCGAAGAGATTATTTCGGGGGCCGATTGGTTTGTTAACTGGGCAGATTTCCCTCAAATTGCCGAAAATAACGGAAACATTCTCACTAGTTATCTTCAAAAATCGGCAGATGGAACCTATACCTACGATGTAAAACTGAATCTTTACAACGATTCCACCAAAACGTGGAAACGTAATTTTATTCTGCATAACGATGGAACAAAAAGTGAACACGGATTTGTCTCCATACAACCTTACAGTAATAATGCATTTTTTGTGTCTTGGCTGGATGGTAGAAACACTATTGGAGGGCATGAAGATCATAATGAACATGGGTCTGGAGCAATGACCTTAAGAGGGGCACTTGTCACATTAAATGGTGAAATAGTTAATGAAGTAGAGCTAGATAATCGTGTTTGCGATTGTTGTAATACTGCTGCAGCGGTCAATTGGACAAACAATATTTTTGTAGCATATAGGGATAGAACCGAAGATGAAATACGCGATATTTCATTGAAAATTATTAGTGGACGAAGTGGACATGACTTAACAGGAACTAAGGTTATTGGCAATGACCAATGGAAAATAGCAGGTTGTCCTGTCAATGGACCTGCCATTGATACTTATAAAAATGCCACAGCAGTAGCATGGTTTACGGGAGTGGGAGATGAAGGAAAAGTAAATGTCGCTTTTTCAGGAAACTATAAAAACCCAATTCGAGTAGATGCTGGGAATGCAACAGGAAGGGTGGATCTGGTGATGCTTTCTGAAACGGAAGCTGCTGTTTTATGGATGGAACCTCAAGGAGAGGATGAGGTCATTCAATTGATAAAAGTTTCTTCCCTTGGGGCTAAAGGAGTACCCATTACGATTTCAAAAACCAGTCGGGAACGTGCTAGCGGCTTCCCACAATTAGAAAGAGTAGGAGATACCTTGTTTGTTGCTTGGACGGTTACTGCCAAAGAAAGTTCAAAAATTGAGATGGCATCCGTATCTTTGAATGTATTGTAACATTATATTCTGAAATCCAAACTTCTTATTATCGGCCATACATTTCCCGAGCCTACTACTACGGCTGCGGGTAATAGAATGATGCAATTAATTTCACTTTTTCAAAAGGCTGAATATACCATCACATTTGCATCTACGGCTTCTAAAACGGAATATTCTGAAGTGTTGGAACATCGAGGAATTACTACAACCGCCATTGTGCTAAACGATGTATCCTTCGATTCATTTGTAACAGAACTTAACCCCTCCATCGTGCTTTTTGATCGCTATATCACCGAAGAACAATTTGGCTGGCGAGTGGCCGAAAACTGTCCAAAGGCACTTCGCATTTTAGACACCGAAGATTTGCATTTTCTACGAAAGGCGAGAGAAGAGGCTTTTAAAAAAAATAAGAAAATCGATTTGTTTTCAGAAACGGCAAAACGAGAATTGGCAAGCATTTTAAGAAGCGATCTGTCGTTAATCATTTCGGAAGCTGAAATGACACTACTGAATGATACATTTCAAATTCCTCCGGGAATACTATACTATCTCCCTTTTTTAGTCGAAGAAAATTCAGAAAATGTTCCTTCCTTTCAAGAACGCCAGGACTTTATCTCCATGGGTAATTTTCTTCATGCACCCAATGTAGATGCGGTTGTTTTTCTGAAATATGACATTTGGCCTAAAATAAAACAACAACTTCCCGAAGCCGAACTGCATATCTATGGAGCGTATGCGCCCAAACATATTTTAGATATGCATAATAAAAAGGAGGGCTTTATCATAAAAGGCTGGGCAGAAGCAGTAAGTGAAGTGATGCAAAAAGCAAAAGTGTGTTTAGCACCTTTGCGATTTGGTGCGGGATTAAAAGGAAAACTATTGGATGCCGCGTTAAACGGAACCCCTGCGGTCACTAAATCCATTGGCGCAGAAGGGATGTATACGATGGCCATTTCAAAAGTGGATGTTCCAGTGTTTGTGGACACTTCGGTACAACTCTACACTCAAGAAAAAATCTGGAAAGCACAGCAAAAAGAAGCCTTTCAAGTGGTAGCAAAGCATTTTAAACGGGAACATTTTTCAGAAGATTTTATTGAAAAAATAAACCGACTACAAACTCAATTGAAACAACATCGACAAGCTCATTTCATAGGGCAAATATTGCAGCATCAATCGCTACACGCCACCAAGTTTATGAGTAAGTGGATTGAGGAAAAACATAAAAACAAGGCTGAATAAAAAAACCCTCTTAATAAGAGGGTTTTTTGTTGTATTTGAGTTGTTTTTTAAAAATTGAAATCCAAGCGTCCAAAGTAATAGGCTCCGCCAAATCCCATTTGTACAGAATCCCAATATCCTCCTGCTTCGGTCCAGTCATCTTGTTGGTCTGGGTAAACGTTAAATAAGTTGTTACTTCCAATACTTAACTTAACACCCTCTGAAAGCTGATATCCAATGGTTAAATCTGTTACAAATTTTGCTTCGTAGGTATCTGTAGCTGCTGCAATTAGGTTATTAAAACCACCATAATCTGCAGGATCTTCAAACATTTGAAAATCTAAAAGTTGTACTTCGCTAAAGCGAGTTTCAGAAACGGCGAAATTCCATTTGTCGATGGCGTACATAAGGTTTAGACCAAATTTACTGTCAGGAGCAGAAGCCAATAAAAAGTATTTGTCTCTTTCTCCAAAAAAGGTCTGTTCGTCTAAGCTTCCATTTTTTACTTTGGTAATTTCCATATCATTTAAGTTCCCTACTAATGCAGCGTTAAAGGTTCCATTACCAAGGGCTGTTCTATAAGAGAGAACGACATCCAAACCTAAAGTTTCTGTATCGGCTCCGTTAGCGAAAAACTGTGCAGCTTCTACCCCTGGAATGTTGGTAGCATCAAAATTTCCGGTTAATACAATACGGTCTTTAATACTTATAAAATAACCATCTACTGTAGCGGTAAAGCTTCCAAATTTTCCTGTAACTCCTAATCCAGCATTAAAGGCAGTTTCTTCTTGTAGCGGTCCAATTCCAAAAGATCTAGTTACTGGGCTATTGTTTGGAGATAATACAGACTCCAAGGCTTCACCTCCAACAAAGTTGGTAAATCTTAAATTGTAATAAATTTGAACGAGTGATGGGGCTCTAAAACCAGTACTTATGGAAGCTCTCACATTAACGTCATCAGACGCTTTAATTCGAGTAGCTAGTTTACCGTTTAACGTACTTCCAAAGTCACTATAGTTTTCGTAACGTACAGCACCACTTAATAAAAATGCATCCGAAATATCTACTTCGGCATCTGTATATAACGATACGTTAGACCTACTTCTATCTACTTCATTAGCTGGGCTATACCCAGGAAAGCCTTGAGACCCTCCTGGTCTAGGATCTCCAGAAATAGGATCTACCGGCTGGGTTTGTGTTGCAGGATTGGTGATAATAATTCCATCCTCATCAAAAGTGCCATAAGAGCCAGGTTCTCCAGCAAAAATGGTAAATCTTTCGGTACGGTATTCTGCACCAAATGCAAGGTTTAAACCACTGGCAACATCTTCAAAATATTTTGAAAAATCGACATTAAATGAATTTTGACTTAACGAGTGCCCACCAGCATCAAAATCGGTAGGGGAAGTTGCTCCCAAGGAAGCATTGAGGGTGCCTTTTATAAAATAGTGAAAGTTGTTCTTTCCCCAAGTATTACTAATATCGGCTTTCCATTCGTTTCCTAAATCGGTTCTTACCCCAAAAGAAATAGAATTGTCTATAATATTTGAGGTAATTCTAGGTGTAAATCCATTAGGATAAATTGAAGGAATCACACGAGCTCCACCATTTCGAGTAAAAGCATAGGCATCGGTATCTCTATAGTTTCTTCCTCCAAAGGCATAGATTTCTGTAAATTCACTAACAGGAAGAACAAGGTTTCCCATAAAATTAAACCCTTCAATAGCTGCTTCTCCAAATCCTTTTCTAAAATCGAATGCAGGACGTAGTGTTTTATTTTTCTTTAGGTATTCTCCTGTGAAATTTACAAATCCTCCTTTTTCACCTAATGCCACTCCATAGTTAACACCTGCTTTCACAGAACCTCCATCAAAACTTTGATCCGATCCAATTTTATTTCCGTCAGTATCAGTTTCTAAACGAAAACCATCGGTATTCCAAACTCCATAATCGTCTTCAGCAAATGCACTAGTATCTACATCGGCATTGGTACTATAGGCACCATAATTAACAAACCCAGTTACCTCATCCGTGGTATCTTTTAAAACAATATTAATGACCCCAGCAATTGCATCAGAGCCATATTGCGCGGCAGCACCATCTCTTAAAATTTCTATACGCTTTATAGCCGATGCTGGTATTGCGTTTAAATCGGTTCCCGTATTACCACGACCTCTTGTTCCAAAGATATTAACCAAAGAAGATTGGTGTCTTCTTTTACCATTAATAAGCACCAATGTTTGATCGGGACCTAACCCTCTCAGTGAAGCAGGATCTATATGGTCTGCTCCATCAGATCCAGATTGTTTATTAGCATTAAAAGAAGGAGCTGCGTATTGAAGTAATTCATTAATTTCTATTTTACCCGCTTGTGTTGTAACACTTTGTACATCTATTATATCGATCGCAACAGGGGTGTCTGTGGCGGTGCGTTTGGAGCTACGTGAACCCACTAATTGCACAGCATCCAGCAGAAATCCTTCCGTAAGAATAACATTTATCTCGCCTTGCCCATTTACAGCCATTTCTTGGGTTTCGAAACCTACATAGCTAAATTCTAACACGGCATTTTCAGAAACCTGAAGAGAATATTTACCGTCAAAATCACTTGTAACTCCATTGGAAGTTCCTTTTTCTACCACATTCACACCTGAAAGAGGAATGTTGTTGTTGTCTTTAATAACTCCTTTTACGGTAGTTTGAGAAAGTACTGAGAAGCCAATAAGGCAAAAAAGCACACTAAAAATAATTTTTTTCATAATGTTAGGTTGTTTGTTTACATACCTAAATTACCTTTTTTTATTGAATAAAATTATCTTGAGGAAAAATAAAGAGTCCTATTACTATTTACCTTTGGATATACGGTTTCGCTAAATCTGTTTCGGCGGCGATGTAGCCAAAGGAAGCCCAATCATTACCTTTTGTGATTTCTTCAAAAATTTCCATTCCTTTTTGTGGGTTTCCGTTATACCAAACCCAATTTCCAACGGCATATTTTAGAGCACTGATTGAAGCACTTTCTTCTGTAGGGAAAGGATATAATTCTTCTAGCGGAATTTCCCCTTTGTAAAAAAGACATGCCTGATAATAGGTGGTGTTTTCAATTACATTCATACCTGGTTTTATATTCCGAAGGTAATTATCCCCTGCTTCTTTGCGACCCATTCGGTTTTGTATCATATAAATCCAATGCGTTGCCGAAACCACATTATCTGGAGCATTTGAAGTTGATAAACAGGATTTAAAGGCTTCCAAGGCTTTAGGTAATTGGCGGTCTAGGTAATAGGCCAATCCCAAATGATAATAAATATTACCATGCAACGTACTCACAGGGATGTTTTGTGCATTGGGCATGCCATCTTCTTCAATTTGATTTTCGGTATCTTTTATAAGTTCAGCTGCAAGAGAAAGATCGGCTATGGCTTTGTCAAATTCGCGTACCGTAATATATCGGTGGCCACGGTGGCGCAACAATCTTGGTTGGTTAGGAAACTGCTCCAATCCGTAACTGTAAATCGCAATTGCCTTACGATAATCTCCAGTATAGGCTTGAAAGCGACCATACCATATCAAATTTTCTAAACTGTCTGGGTCTTTCTCGAAGGCTTTTTTCTTTTCTAGGTATTGAGCCGAAAGTTTTTCATCTGGTAACCCTGAAAATAGGGTATCGCCACTTTGAGCAATGGCTTGATAGGGAAGATTCCAATCATTGGAGATTTCAACTTCTTCAGAATGATTTTTACACCCTAAAAAGCCTAAAACGCAGAATAAAAATAGGAGTTTTTGCATGAGGCTAAAGATACATTTTTGACTTTAAATTTTAAGTAGAAAATTTGAATTCGAGAATTACGTATTTGTACTTACTTGAATTGTAGCGTATTACATTTAGCTTTGAGTATAACAAAAAAACAGTAGTATGGATGTGCAAATGAATACTCCCTATCGTGTAGGCGAATGGTTACCCAGTGATGTAAAATTTCTTCAAAATTGGTTAAAGGATCTTATTGTAGAGGTAGACAATACCCCTAAAGAGTGGCATCCTGTCGTAGAGGATTTAAAAAATTTAATTGAAGGCGATGCCAAATTGTATATGCTTTTTAACCTTATGTTTGAGCAAGTGCCAGAGAAATACAAACACAATCCAGCAGGAGGTCCGCAAGTGCGTAATTATCTACATGCTTTGGAACTCATCAATACCATTATGACCAAAGCCCCCGAATATAACGAAACGGGTTTGGTAGGATTCCCCATCAATGCCATTTTTGATTATAGCATGGGAACCTCGGCTGGTTTTGCAGCCTTTTTAGACCCCAAACTGAACGCACAATTAAAAAAGGTACTTAACGAATGGGGAAAATTTCTAGATTCAAAAGACTCTGCCTATGTGCTGAATGAAAATCCGCGTAGTGGTTGGTTTGGGGAAGATGCCAAAAAAGCAATGCCCACCTTTGTGGAAGACTTTGTGTGTGACCCCACGCTACCGCATTACGGATTTACCTCTTGGGACGATTTCTTTACGCGTGAATTTAGAGAGGGAATACGTCCTGTGGCGGGTCCTGACGATGACAACGTGATTGTAAACGCGTGTGAGTCGGCACCCTACCGAAAAAGTGTAAATGTACCACTACAAAACACCTTTTGGATTAAAGGGCAACCCTATGCCTTGTCGCATATGCTCAATCACGACCCCTACACCCACTTATTTGAAAATGGCACTGTGTATCAAGCCTTTTTAAGCGCCTTGAGTTACCATCGCTGGCATAGCCCTGTAAGCGGCACTATAAAAAAAGCCTATGTGATTGACGGCACCTATTATTCGGAAACCTTGGCGGAAGGCTACGACCCTTCGGGGCCTAACAAATCGCAAGGGTATATTACCGAAGTCGCTACAAGAGCCTTGATCTTTATTGAAGCCGATAATCCCGCCATTGGGCTCATGTGTTTTATGCCCGTAGGAATGGCCGAAGTATCTACTTGCGACATTACCGTGTACGAAGGACAACACGTAGAAAAAGGAGAGGAGATAGGAATGTTTCATTTTGGAGGCTCCACGCATTGCTTAATTTTTCAACCTCATGTAAAACTTGATTTTGACTTTCATGATCAAAAACCGGGTTTAAATTCTAGTAATATTAAAATTAACTCACGAATTGCTACGGTAATTCCATAAAACTAAACATTATGAAAACAGAAGTAGAAAGTATTGGTAGCGGATTTCAAAATACAAAAGATACAAATTCAAGAGCAATAGGCGATGTAATTGCCATGCAAATGGCATCTATTACTTATTGTTCATTAAACGGTTCCAATTCCGTAAAAAATACCTTAAAACAATATTTGCCTAGTTGGCAACTTGTTTGGGAGCCTGTTCAAGCTATTCAGGGAGATTGGGCCTTTATAGCATATAATGGTGTTCAATATGTAATTGCCATTCGAGGCTCGATTTTAAATTTTTCGTGGGGCGCATTCGATAATTGGTTTAAACAAGACTTTAATTTATTTACACAGGTTCCTTGGACGTATACCGATGATACTAGCAATAATCCTAAGATTTCGAAAGGTTCAAGCGAATCTCTTACCAATTTAATGCAGTTGGTAGATAATAATGGTGATACCATGTTAAGTTTTCTACAAAAGAATGCTTTTCCTCAAGAAAAATGGATTTGCATAACAGGACATAGCCTAGGCGCCAATTCTGCAACAATTGTAGGGCCTTGGTTACAATACGAATTATTAAAAGGTGGATACACAATGCCAACCATTTTTTCGATTCTCACTTTTGCCGCCCCTTGTTCATGGAATGCAGGTTTTGCAGAACAATTTGATGCCAACTTAACACATACTTGGCGTTATTATAACGAAATTGATGTCGTGCCTTATTCGGCAACCAATATTATAGGCGTAGGGAATTTATTCCCATCTCCAGCACCAAATGCACACAATATTACTGTTACCTACGATGGAATTACAGTTAGTCTAGCCGAAGCTTGTGATGCTATTCAAGCATCATTAGATATAAGTGAAGCCATAAATAAATCTTGGTACACGCCTGTAAATCAGCATAGAGGAAGTATTGCGCTCAATACGGGAAAAGAGATTTTCTCTGTTACAGGAAAAGACGCATTGGAGCAATGGTTTGAGCAAGTAGGGCAGCAGCATGCCCACAATCATTATTTAAAATGGTTAGGTGCTTCCCCATTAAGTTGTGTGAAATAGTTATCTTGAGAATATAAAACACCAACCTTATGAAGATTTTTATCGTTTCTATTTTCATCCTTTTAGTAGCTACTTGTGATTCTGATGATGCTGAATATGTTATAGTAAATGAGAGTAACACTCAACATCTAACCGATTCCCTCTTAGGTTTCCTCAAAGAGGACACATATACAAATTGGAAACTCTTTCCCGATTCGTTGATGCTCAACTCTCCCAATCAAATGAAACGTTTGGGATTACCTGTACATGGGCGCTATGTGAAAACCTATGTCAATGATATTGCGTATGATTTTATTGTCAAAACAAAAAAGGGAGAAGTCGACCAACCTCTTGAATTTCCAAATGGATCTTTTATCATCAAACAAAATTATCGTTCCAATATTGATACCACAGGAACGGTACCTATTAAGGCAGATAGTACCACTACCACACTTGGAGTGATAACCCTCTTATACAAGCCCAATAAAAAATACTGTGCTACCGAACATCAAGGCACCTACAACGGAGAAGACTGTTTGGGTGGCGATTGGTTTTACGGGTTTTACTTTCAAGATGATATCGCTGGCGATTTTAAAGAACCTTTTATAAGTGTTCAAGATAGCGTTCGAGCCCATATTGGTTCGTTTTGTGTGAACTGCCACGCACCCGGGTATAATACAGATTATGTGCGGACTTTAGATAACCTAGTGAATCCCTATTCCGAAGAAAGCTTCACGGCCTACTGCGACCGATTTGAAGAAACCAATCTAATCAATACCGTGCCTTACAACGCGCCAGCACCTAAGAATCAAAAAGCATTTAAAGAAAGTTTAGAGCAATACATAAACGATGCCACCCTTTCGTATCAAATTCCGGGGGATGTGCCCGCAGACCCTACGCAGGTGTTTCAGTATTTAGGCCCAAAAACCACCCAGCTAATGTTCGATGCCTATGCGTGGAAAACCTTTGTGGCACTTAATTGGCCCAATGAAATTGGAGAACGAGGAAAAGCAGATACACAATTACCTTTTACTACCAACGAAACCAAAGCTACGGTGTGGGAAACCTTTAAACCCACCTTTGAGGTGTTTCAGCCAGAAATAGCCGATTGGAACCCCATCAATCAAGCTTGGAATAGTCCTATGCCCGTTCCTGCAGGGGTTAAGTGTGCACGTGAACCCCATGATTTTGTGGTGACCATGACCTCCAAAACACGAGATATTGCCAATGAAACAGGGCAGGCCTTTGCGGGAAGCTTCGGAAATTTAATAGACCAAGAAGGAAAACAAGTACGCTACGAAGTGCTTTTTAATCGTACCGAGTTTGAATACCTTATAAGCAACGACCGCGCGGCTACCAAAAACCTAACCCCCAGCGGACCCAAAGGCGAAGCCAATAAAGTCAATTTTCCAGACACTAAGGATGACACCCAATACAAAGAAGGTGCAATGGAAATTAAATCGGCATGGAAAGAACTATGTGTGGGACCCGACTGTAAAAGTCCCGATACCCAAACGATGGAGGCTGCTAGAAAGAAATTTTTGGTGCGTACTGCCATAATTTATAACGAGGAAACTGGTTCTTGCCGTCCTGCGCCCATGGCGTTGGTGGGCTTACACATTGCCCGAAAAACCTATTACGCCCCCCAATGGATTTGGATGACCTTTGAGCATCAAGACAATGTGCCTTTGGCAACCGATAAAGAGGGGACGGGCACCTTTTACAACCCTCAATTGGAGGAGCCCGACTATTGCTACCAATTGCCCTTTTTATATCCAGACCCTACCGTGGCTGGATGTCCCAATGTGGATATCAATCGTTTTATAAAGGAGCTAAAAGACCATCCCAATCAGCTTACCCGTTTAGTGCCTATCCCAGAAGAAGCCCAGCAGATAAATACCCAATTCCAAAAGGTCTTGGCGAAGCAGCAATCCCCCTTTGCCAATTATATTTTGGTGAATGCCCAATGGCCCTTAAACGGTCGCCAGCAAAACACTGATGGGGAAGGAGCCGTAAGCAAATTGAATTGTAAAGACAATGATATGGGCACCGATTGCTTTACGATGAAACCTCGATTTTTACGAAACAGTGTCATAGAATCCTATATGGCCACCTATTGTGATAGTGAGGGTGCTCCCCAACAATTCAGCAACAGAAGTTGTATGAGTTGTCATGGAACAGCAGGTGCGAACCTAAGTTATATATGGCTGGATGCCGTCTCACAAAAGGTGAAGTTGCAATCCCCTTAATCCCGAGATCAATCTTGTCTATGCACTAATTACAGTGCTGTATGATATTGGAACAGGACAATACCTGTTCCCGAAAAGGGAGAGAGGAGTTAAAAATAGGTTAGTTTAATATTTGGTATATTGAAGGCAGATAACCTGCCTAAATATTAAATAAGGAGCGCTATACACTATTAGTCCCAGATAAATAAGTTGCCTACAAAACTAAAATTCTAAACAATGATTTATTATTGGGTACACATGATCTATATCTACATAGGATCAAGAATATTCTGGAAAAAAATCAAACCTTCTTCTAAGTTAACTCGGACAAGAAGAGTCAATATTTTGGATTGCGAATCCTTTCGGTTTATGGCTAATTCAAAATATTTCTACTATATGGACCTCATTAGATACGAAGTAGTTTTTCGGTCGAAGCTTTATGATAATACTATAAAAAAGGGCATGTTTGGAGTTTTAGCTTCCCAAAAAATTATATACAAAAAGCCCCTAAGAATGTTTAAAAAGTTTGACATCACCTTAAAATTAGAAGGCTCCGATGACAAATGGGTATATCATAGACAAACCTTTAAGCAAAATAACCAAATATGCGCCATAGGATTCACGAAAGCTGGATTTTGGAAAAACAAAAAAGCTCAGAGTATGACCGAAATTCTTATGAACAGTGATCCAGATTATGAAATGAAACCCCCTCCCGCAAAAGTTTTATTGATGTTTGAAAATGATTATCTAACCCTAAAAAACGGGCGTTAGCATTAAATAAAACAAAAGTCCATCCACTTTAAAAAAACTAGCCAAGGTAAAGTCTAACTTTACATATGGGGCTATTTGGTTTTATTCATTACATTAGTATGAAACAATAAAACTAACTACTATGTACAAAAAATTTTTTTTGGTACTGGCCATTTTAGCGATGTTCAGTATAAGTGAAACAAAGGCTCAAGAGGCTTTCTTGGGCGAAGTAAAAATTTTTGCTGGTAACTTTGCTCCTCGAGGTTGGGCTCTGTGCGAAGGGCAATTGCTTCCCATTAACCAGCACATGGCTCTCTTTAGTATATTGGGCACTGCCTATGGTGGAGACGGAAGAACTACTTTTGCATTGCCAGATCTTAGAGGTCGGGTTCCTGTAGGTGTAGGTAAGGCTCCCGATCAAGAAGTAGTCTACTTGGGGCAAAATGTTACTACGAGTGCCTATGGGGATGATGGACAACCGACATTGGGCTTAACCTATATTATTTGTATACAAGGTGTTTTTCCATCGCGGAGTTAAAACATGGCTTCTTTTTTAGCCTATAAAAAATAGCGTCTTTCGGGACGCTATTTTTTTTCGCTACCCCAAAAAAACAGGAAAAACCCACCAAGGATTTTTTAAAAAATAGTCCTCAAGGTAAAGTCTTACTTCTTGCCTGTGGCTATTTGGTTTGTATTTGCTAAATTAGTTGCTAAAACACCTGCCTACTGCGGGCAGGCGCAAAGAAAAAATAGCCAAGACCGTAGAACTACATCTAGAAAACCTTGATTTTATATTTTAAATGTCCTAATTGTAAGTGTGAAGCCAAATTCAAATCTAACTCAATAACTAGAGTTGATTTGGCGATGAAACATGGTAAGAACATGGAATTAAATTGTACCCATTGCTCTAAGAAGAATTCAATTCATATAAACAGCGTTTTTGCGAAATCTGACAAAACATCATTAATAATAACCAGTCTCATATTCCTTATTGGAACAGCCGTTATTTTATACTATGTGAGAGATATGATTTTGAATTATGAAATTTCTATGGGCACATATATTTTCTCATCAACATTATTTATCCCCTTTTTTATTTATTATACCTTAAATCAAAAGGATGTAAATAGAGTAAAAACTTTTAACCAAACATACGTTAAAGATTAAACGGATAAAACTTATATAAAAGGCCTATAAGGAATAGTTTGCCTGTCTGTAGACAGGTTCTCGCTTACTTCTGAAAATCCGCGAGGATTTTCAATTGAGTTTTTTATTGCTAAATTCCGTGCTTAAAACACGCCACTAATCATATACAAACACGTTGTAGGCAATTATGAAAAAAGTCTTAATAATTTTGTTTCTAATGGGTTTCTTTACTGTTTCTTCTCAAACTGAAATAGATGAATTCGTTAGCGTTTCATTCCCTATGGAACCAAGTAAGCTGGATACAATTTTCAAAGGGATGGAAATAAAATCCTTTTATGTAAATTATGGTTTAGACACTTATCAAGCATCAGTAACCAAAATTGGATCTTTAGAAAACCCATCGAGTCTACCGTACGATGAAAAAAGTTTAAATAGCTTCTATAATGAATTAATAAAGGGACAGAAAGATAGAAATTCCGAGTCTGGATTTATACCTTCAAATTCTAAAGAATTAAAAATTGATGGATTTATCGCGCGTCAGATTTCATTTATTAATTCAGATACAAAAAGGAAAAATATGGAATTTATTCACGTTATGTTGAATGAATACTCATATTCTTTTGGATATATTGCTCGTGGTGAATTCGATAATATCAACTCTTCTAGCTTTTTTGATTCAATAAATATTGACAATACTAATTCACCTTCGCAATTTCTAGGAAAACCAAATCTAAAAAATATTGGTTACCTAATCGGAAAATACACGGTATATGGTTTAATTATTTTTTTAGTCCTTTGGTTAATTATAAGGAATAATAAGAAATAACAATTTACGAAAACATAATTAGCTATTAGATTATTGCATAAGTCTAGTGACATGTTAGTCTTAAACCCACCCCTTCACCTTTTCAAACCTCAACTCCTTAAAATCCCCCACCACTTTGTTCGCTAAGGAATAGTCTTGGTCTTCGCTATGGAGGCTGTTATAGCCCACACAAAAAATCCCTGCGGCTTTGGCAGCCGCAATGCCGTTGGTAGAGTCCTCAATCACCATACAGTGTTCTTTGGGGTGTCCCGAGGCTTCGGCAGCCTTGATAAAAATTTCGGGGTGCGGTTTGCTTTTGGCAAGGTCGGCACCGCTTAGTTTGGCAACAAAGTATTTATTGAGGTCAAAGCGCTCAAAAATTCGGTTAATATTGGTCATCGACGCCGAGGAGGCGAGTACGAGGGTAAGTCCGTTATGGTAATAGTCCTGTATTAACTCCAACACCTCGGGGAGTAGTTGGAGGGAGTTGTCGTGTTCAAATAAGTATTTAAAATGTCTGCGTTTACAAGCTACTAAACTTTGTGGGGTTTGGGTAAGCGAAAAGTTGCTTACTAATGTTTGGCAAATCTCTAGGGTGCTTTGTCCTGTAAAGCTAGTGTAAAGCGCTTCAGAAACGGGAAGATTCATTTCGTCAAACATCTTAAAATAGGCCTTACGGTGCAGGGGTTCGGTATCTACAATCACCCCATCCATATCAAAAAGAACTGCTTTTAGCATGTATTTGTTTTCAAGTTTATGACTTCGATACGTTCTTTCAGAACACTCAGTCATCGTTTTGGGTCTCTGAGTGTTTCGCTTTAGCGAAATGTATCGAAGAGACCGTTAATCCAATACGTACACGTTGCTATTCACCATAAAAAGGCTGTTTACAAAAAATAGTTTTCCGTTTTCCCAAAAAGAACGAAACATGACATCGTCTACCAAATAGACAATGCTACCGCTTCCTAGTTGGACTTCCCCAAAGACCAAAGAGTTTTTAAGTCCTGCTTTGGCATCGTTTCCTGAAAATCCAGAAACGCTTACGGCATTGCCATCGATATAGCCTACATTATACCCATTTTCCAAAAACTGGTAGGAATCGTTCCCCAATTTTAAGCTGTAATAGGTGTCGCCATAGCCAAACGCCATAGGGTGGGAAGGGTCTAGTTTCACTTTGTAAATACTCCCCGTAATAAAGTTGGTGACACTGGCGCGTTCACGTTGGTCGTAAGGAGTAAGATTGCCTTTGGGCTTATCTTCTTCTTTTTCGGCTTCGTCTTTGGCGTTTTTCTTTAAGTCGAACCCATCCTTATCTACAAAACTTTTTAGGGCATTATCGATAGCAATGACTTTCCCTCCTTTTTGTATCCAGGCTTTTAAATCGCCCAAAGTACTGTCGTTTAATAAACGATTGTACCAACCGCTTGGCAATACCAAAACATCAATTTTGCTAAGGGCTTCTACACTAAAATCATCGGTATCGATTGACGTTACAGGATACTTAAGTTGCTGTTCCATAAAATGCCATAACGCACCATAACTTAAAGAGGACACGCCGCTACCTTTAAGCATGGCAATTCGGTTTTTGTTGATGATTTTAACATCGGTCGAGCCAAAATCGGTACCATTATCACTAAAACTAGTGGTGGTCACATTCAGATTTCTATGGTGTTTGTTGGCAGTTTTGGTGACGATTTCGGTGAATTTTTCGTTGGTACGGTTATCACTTTTTGTAATTACCAAACTTCCTTTACTAAATTTCTGCCCTTGAATGCTCAAGTCTTTTTCCGAAAAGCGCACTTTAATATCTTGCTGGAGTAAATCGGCTAAAAAGGCAGCGTCTTGCATACTATGCCATTCCACAATATAGCCTGCTAGGCTACTCGCTGGAGCTACTTGATTCATCACTTTCATATTAGGATTACTGCCATTGGCCGCAACCAAACTGGTACTCGCCACACAATCCAATCCATAGGCATACGGAAGACTCCATGCCGTGATATCGTAAGTGAGGGGTTCGTCTAATTTGGCGTCTTGTTCAAAAAGTACTTTTACCATTTTCCCTTTAGGCTGATTGGTACTCACTACCAAGGCTCCCGCAGCGTTCATACTGCCTTTGTTTCCTTGATAATTCAATCCGCTAACGCTTCCACCCGTGGCAAAGCCGTATTTTATTTCGTGTAAGTCTAACAATTGGGTAAGCGCATTGATTTTATCGGCATCTCCTTTCAACACATAGCTTTTATACTTTAAAGCGCTATTATCGAAGAACTTTTTGAATTCGGTATTCAATTTCTTGGCATTCATGGAAGAGATTTCTACAGTAGAAAGCCCTGTGGTGGTATGATGTGCCACTCGGTCTACTAAAGTAAGCTCGTAGCCTTCATCGGTGTAAATCCCTAAACCTGCACGTCCGTGACCCGCTTGTTCGTAAGTCATTCCAATGGAACCCATATAGGTAGGGTAGGTATCACCATAGCTGGGGTATAGCAAATCGAAAAACTGACGGGTAAAAAACAACCAACCTTCTTTGTCGAAGTATTTGGCGTGGTTTTTCCCAATTTGGGTTTGGAAATCACGTTGCCAAGACGAAATAATTTCGTGATAGGGTTCTGAAGCAGGAGCAAAATAATAAGGCTCGTTAATGCCCTGCTCGTGGAAATCCACGTGTACGTGTGGCAACCACTGATTGTAAATTTTTATTCGTTGCTGGCTTTCCACCTGACTTGCCCATGCCCAATCGCGGTTGAGGTCAAACAGATAGTGATTTGGGCGACCTCCTGGCCAAGGTTCGTTGTGTTCGGTGGCAAGCTGCACAGGATTGTAAGGGGTGGCTTTTACTTGATTATACCAGTTGGCATAGCGATCGCGACCGTCTGGGTTAATACAAGGGTCGATGATAACGACCGTATTCTCTAACCATGCTTGTTTCTCGGTAATGAGTTTATAGAGGGTAAGCATCGAGGCTTCGGTACTGGAAGCTTCGTTTCCATGTACATTATAGCTTAACCACACAATGGCGATTTCGGGAGTAGCATTTCCACTTAGGATTCCCGTTTGCTTTAAATTATCCGTACGGATTTGCTCAATATTAGCAAGATTTTTAGGAGAAGAGATCACCGCATAGGTAAGCGGACGACGCTCGTTGGTTTTTCCATAGGTTTGGTAGGTTACCATATTGCTATTGGCTGCTACGTGTTCAAAATAGCGAACCACATCGGCATGGCGAGAAAACTCGGTCCCGATTTCGTAGCCTAAAAATTCGGCAGGTGATTGAAGTTGTGCAATAGCAAAGGTTGAGGAAATAAGAAGAAGGAGAGTGAAAATATTTTTCATCGGTTAGAAAATTTTGAAGGGTTAAAGATAGCAAAACCCCTTTTCATTTTTTAACATTAACGTATCTTTAGGCTTCATAAATGGGAAACTGTTTATTTTTGTGAAGCTTTCTGAAACGCAACTATGCCAAAACAATATATTTCCTACTCCAAAACGGGTTATTTTTCTAAACTCATCTGTGATTATTTGGCGCAAAAAGAGGAGCTAAACGCGTTTTATCATCGATTTCCGAACCTTGAAAATTTTAAACCTCAGCTAGAGGAGAAGCAATTGTCCGTTCGAGCGCAGTCAAGAACTACCTTAGTGCATCAACTCAAAAAGCAATACGAATGTTGTACTCCATCGGAAGCGACCTTACAAAATATTGAAGCATTACAAAACGATACCACCTTTACCATTACCACAGGCCACCAACTTAATTTGTTTACGGGGCCTTTGTATTTTTTATACAAGATTTTTGATACCATTAATCTTTCCGAACAACTCAATGCCTCCTATCCTAAACATCACTTTGTACCCGTGTATTGGATGGCTACGGAAGACCACGATTTTGATGAAATCAATTATTTCAATTTTAAAGGGAAAAAAATCGCTTGGGATAGAAACAGTGGAGGGGCTGTGGGCGAACTTTCTACGGAAGGATTGCAAGAAGTGTATGAACTTCTGAAAAAAGAATGGGGTGGGTCTAAGAATGCACAAGAACTGCTGAAACTCTTTTCAGAAAGTTATGTAAAGCACAATAACCTTGCAGACGCTACCCGAAATCTAGCCAATGAATTGTTTAAAGATTATGGGTTAGTCATCATTGACGGAAATGATGTAGAGTTAAAAAAAGCCTTTATTCCCTATGCTGAAAAGGAATTGACAGAGCATTTGTCCTTCAAAAAAGTAACGGAAACAACTGAAAAGTTGATTGAAACTGGGTTTGGTGAGCAAGTCCATCCGCGGGAGATTAACTTGTTTTATTTGCAGGAAGGATTGCGAGAACGCATTATTGAGAAAGATGGAATGTTTTATGTAAACGATACCGAAATCGCTTTTTCAAAAGAGGAAATCCTTACAGAACTTCAAAACAACCCCGAACGATTTTCGCCCAATGCATTGTTGCGACCTTTATACCAAGAAGTGATATTGCCTAACCTTTGTTACATTGGCGGTGGCGGCGAATTGGCGTATTGGTTTCAGCTAAAGGATTATTTTGAAGCAGTTACTGTTCCGTTTCCAGTATTATTATTACGAAACTCGGCCTTGTTAGTGCCAGAAAAACTTTCCGAAAAGCTCGATAAACTTGAGGTTCCTATTTCTGAAGTATTCCAAAAGCAACACGAACTCAAAACGTGGTACACCAAAAAGCTTTCAGAAATTGAGATTGATTTTTCAAGTCAGCGTGAGCATTTACAACAGCAATTCAAGGATTTATACGAGTTGGCTAAAAAAACCGATGCCTCTTTTGTGGGGGCGGTCGCAGCGCAAGAAAAGAAGCAGCTCAACGGACTATATAACCTCGAAAAACGTTTGTTAAAAGCCCAAAAGCGAAAATTGGCAGACCATTTGGAGCGACTGACTGCTATGCAGGACGAACTATTCCCCAAGGGAAGTTTGCAGGAGCGTAACGAGAATTTTTCAGAAATGTATTTAGAGTTGGGAGACGCATTGCTTTCTATTTTGAAAAAGGAGTTGGAGCCGTTGGTAAATGAATTTACAGTTTTAAAAGTTTAAAACTTTAATAAAAAAGTTACTATTCTATCTTAGCCAAAAACAAAAAACACCCTATTTTTGCCTATGCAAAACAACGTCCTTATTTTAGATTTTGGTTCGCAGTTCACCCAACTTATTGCAAGACGGGTAAGAGAACTCAACATTTACTGCGAAATTCACCCTTACCACCACATTCCAGAAGATTTGTCAAGCTTTAAGGCAGTCATCCTTTCGGGGAGTCCTTTTTCGGTACGTGCTGAAGATGCGCCCCATCCCGATTTATCAAGAATTAAAGGAAAATTACCGCTGTTAGGCGTATGTTACGGAGCCCAGTATTTGGCACATTTTTTTGGAGGTGAAGTAGCTCCTTCCAACACCAGAGAGTATGGAAGAGCCAAGCTAAATACCATTTTAGACACGTCCAATTTGTTTATAGGAATCCCAGAAGGTGCACAAGTGTGGATGAGTCATAGTGATAGTATAAAAGTACTTCCCAAAAAAGCGATTAAGCTAGCCAGTACCGATGACGTTGCCAATGCCGCTTACCAAATTGAAGGGGAAGAAACCTATGCCATTCAGTTTCACCCAGAAGTCTATCATACTACCCACGGAAAACAATTACTTGAAAATTTCCTTATAGAAATTGCCAAAGTAAAACCAAATTGGACGCCTGCTGCCTTTGTGGATACCACCGTTCAGGAATTAAAAGACAAATTGGGCAATGATAAAGTTGTTTTGGGACTCAGTGGAGGCGTCGATTCTACCGTAGCAGCAGTACTCTTACATAAGGCCATTGGGAAAAATCTGTATTGTATTTTCGTAAATAACGGATTGCTACGTAAAAATGAATTCCAGAATGTGCTTGACCAATATGAGCATATGGGGCTTAATGTAAAAGGAGTGGATGCTTCGGCACGTTTCTTGAATGCATTAGCGGGTGTGAGTGATCCTGAAGCAAAACGAAAAGCCATTGGAAATGCCTTTATAGAAGTATTTGATCACGAAGCACATTTGGTGGAAGATGTCGATTGGTTGGCACAAGGAACGATTTATCCCGATGTTATAGAAAGTGTTTCGGTGAATGGGCCTTCGGTCACTATTAAATCGCATCATAATGTGGGAGGATTACCCGATTTTATGAAATTAAAAGTGGTAGAGCCGTTACGAATGTTATTTAAAGATGAAGTACGTCGCGTTGGAGCCCAAATGGGCATCGACCCAGAATTATTGGGAAGACATCCGTTTCCAGGACCTGGATTGGCGATTCGAATTTTGGGAGACATTACAGAAGAAAAAGTGCGTATCTTACAAGAGGTAGACGCTATTTTTATCAACGGACTTAAAAAATGGGATTTGTATGATAAGGTTTGGCAAGCGGGAGCCATATTATTGCCTGTGCAAAGTGTAGGAGTAATGGGAGATGAACGTACCTACGAAAAAGTAGTGGCGTTGCGAGCAGTAGAAAGCACTGATGGAATGACGGCAGATTGGGTAAATTTACCCTATGAGTTTTTACAAGAAACCTCAAACTATATAATAAACCGAGTAAAAGGCGTTAATAGAGTAGTTTACGACATTAGCTCTAAGCCGCCAGCCACCATTGAGTGGGAATAATATTAAAACTATTTGCTAAGTGAAATATCTAATCATCATTTTTTCTTTTCTTCTGCTGCATTCCTGCATTAGCTATGCCGAAATTCCTTCGCAAGAAACCTATAAAACCCATAAAGTTGAAAAAGGTGAAACCGTGTACAGCATTGCAAAAAAATACGGCGTAAGCGAAGAGGCAATTTACCGTTTAAACCCAGATGCTAAAAATGGAATCACTTCCAGTAGTGTTTTAATTATTCCTGCCGCAAGCGGAAATGAATTAAAAGTAACAGGGTTTAAAACGCATAGAACAAAAAGAAAAGAAACGCTTTTCAGTATTTCTCAAAAGTATGGAGTGACCATAGATGACATTAAGAAATATAATAAGTTTTTATATTCTGAAGGATTAAGAAAAGGAGATAAACTTGAAATTCCGCAGTTTGAAAGAGTAGTTATTTCTGAAACCACTACAGAAGTTACTACAGAAACTGAGACTATAAAAGACACTCAAATTCATGAGGTGCAACCCAAAGAAACCTTCTACGGCATTGCCCGTATGTATGGTATTTCTGTCGCAGAGTTAAAAGCACTAAACCCAGAATTAAAGGAAGGTTTGCCTATTGGAACAAAATTGAATGTTCCTAAATCCTCCGTGACCGAATCGGCTACCATTGAAGAATCAAAATTCGATTTTTACGAAGTCCAACCCAAAGAAGGGTTTTATAGGTTAAAAGTAAAATTAGGTCTTACAGAAGAGGAAATTGTTGCTTTGAATCCGTATGCAAAAGACGGTTTAAAAGAAGGAATGGTTTTAAAAATTCCGAGAGAAGCTTCAGAAGCGATATCAATAAATGCTAACAAAATCAACCTTGAGAATACGATTATAAATAAACAGAAGAAACATGTGGTGGTCTTTCTTCCGTTTCAATTACCTGAAGTGGTTTCAGATTCTATAGATTCTCAAAAGGATATTTTAAAGAAAAATAGAACCCTTCGTATTGCGTTGGATTTTTATAGTGGAGTGCTTATGGCAACAGACTTTGCCAAAGACAAAGGGATCTCGATAGATTTAAAAGTGTATGATTCTGAGGGAAGCAAAACCACACTAAACTCGATCCTGTCTCAAAACGATTTTTCAGAAGTGGATGCTGTTATTGGGCCACTATTAAGTAAGAGTGTTGAGTTTGTCGCACAAGAATTAAAGGGAGATAATGTGCCTGTTTTTTCACCCTTAAGCAATCGAAATATTAAACTCACCTCCAATTTGTTTCAGACGCTTCCCGATGAAGAACTGCTCACTCAGCAAATGATTCAGTTTTTAAAGGACAATTACGAAGGAAAAAAAGTAATTCTTATTGCCGATAGTGATAGCAAAACAAAACAGAGGGTTCTAGCAGCCATTCCATCTGCTACCACACTTTCGCCAAGAGAAAAAGGATTTTTATATGTGACGGATATTCAAGGAAAACTAGATAAGACCCTAGAGAATTGGGTGATTTTAGAATCGAATAACCCTGTCCTTATTAGCAATGTGGTGGGTATTTTAAATGGAATGAATACCGATGGAAATGTGCGTTTGTTAACAACGAACAAGAATGACAATTTTGAATACGATGATGTTTCTAATATGCATTTGGCCAATCTTAATTTTACATTTCCCTCGGTAAGTAAAAGCTATGATTTTGAAGAAAAAGATGCATTCATTGTGAGTTACGAAAACAAATACGGTGTATTGCCTAATCGATATGCCGTGCGTGGATTCGATTTAACGTATGACGTGTTGTTGCGTTTAGCCGCAGCAGATACTATTTATGATGCTGTGGATAGTGAATCGGAAACAGAATATGTTGAAAATAAATTTCGTTACGATAAAAAGTTATTTTCTGGATACACCAATCAAGCCTTCTATATATTAAAATATGGGGAAGGACTTAAAATAGAAGTTGTAAAATAATGGCTACCTCAAAAGTTACCTACTTAGGAAATCTTCGCACTACCAATGAGCATTTAAAATCGGGCGACACCTTTATCACAGATGCTCCTACCGATAATCAAGGGAAAGGGGAAGCTTTTTCACCAACCGATACCGTGGCCACGGGATTGGCAAATTGTATGTTGACGACTATGGGCATTAAAGCCGAAGGCTTAGGTGTTGTCTTAGATGGCGCCACAGCCACGGTAACTAAAACGATGGCTTCCAATCCGCGTAGGATTTCAAAAATTGAAGTAGAGATGCAGCTACCTGCTGGAGTTTCCGATAAAAATCAAAAGATATTAGAACATACGGCAAAAACTTGCCCTGTGGATTATAGTTTGCATCCAGATATTGAACGCCTTGTTCAGTTTAACTGGGGATAGCTACGTTCAATATTTTTAAAAATCCATCGTTATTCAAATGATGAATATTATTATCCTTTTGTTGCTTCCATTCTTCGGAATAATTTCTTCTTTTGAAGAGGAAAAAATCGCTTGGGATGCAAATAGACCGCTTACTTGGGAAGATTTTAGAGGCGTTCCCAATCGAGCCGATAGCTTTGTGGCGAGTACCAATTCTGGAATTTCTTTTTCTTTTTCGTTTAGCGAACGAAATGGCGTTGCAAACATTCAATATACGGTGGTGAGTAATTTTTACCCAGATCTTTCTTGGTATCGCCCAGAGCGAGTGACTCAATATATTTTAGAACACGAGCAAACCCATTTTGATATAAGCGAATTGCACGCACGGAAACTTCGGAATGCGCTTTCTTCTTTAAGTCACGATAGGGATTTTAAAGAGAAAGCCGAAGCGATTTACAATAGATTGGAAGCCGAACGCCGCGCCATGCAAACGCAATACGATAAAGAGAGTGACCATTCTAATGTAAAAGAAATGGAATACCAATGGCGAACCAAAGTTGCACAAGAACTTAATGCCTTGGACGCTTGGAAATAGATAAAAATCACCTCATTGAACTTGCTAACTACAAAATGCCTTTTGGAAAATACGAAGGCCACTATCTTTTAAAAATCCCTGAATATTACTTTGCTTGGTTTGCTCAAAAAGGCTTCCCTGATGGCAAATTAGGACGGATGATGAAAGAAATGCACGAGATTAAAATTAATGGGTTGGAGGGATTGTTGAAGCCTTTGGTTAAAAAGTAACTTACGATGTTTTTTTAAGAATCACTTCAGATTTAATTTATCATTCTAATAATTCCAAAATTCTTTAGCCACCTCCGCACAAAAACTGTATCTTTGCATCCCGTATAGGTAACACGCACACTTTATGAACACTACAAAGTACATCTTCGTTACGGGCGGGGTTTCATCATCTTTAGGGAAAGGTATCATCGCTGCATCGCTAGCAAAACTATTGCAAGCGCGTGGATATCGTGTGACCATTCAAAAGTTAGATCCGTACATCAATGTGGACCCCGGTACTTTAAATCCGTATGAACACGGGGAGTGTTATGTAACCGACGATGGTGCAGAAACCGATCTTGATTTAGGACACTACGAGCGATTTTTAAATGTATCCACATCGCAAGCCAATAATGTTACCACAGGACGCATTTACCAAAGTGTGATTGAAAAAGAACGTCGTGGCGAATTTCTTGGAAAAACCGTACAGGTTATTCCGCATATAACCAATGAAATAAAAGAACGTATCCAAATCCTTGGAAACAATGGGGAATACGATATTGTGATTACCGAAATTGGCGGAACGGTAGGGGATATTGAGTCGTTGCCATACATCGAATCGGTGCGTCAATTAAAATGGGAATTAGGATTTCATAATACCTTGTTTATTCATTTAACCTTGATTCCGTATTTATCGGCTGCAGGTGAATTAAAAACAAAGCCTACACAACACTCGGTAAAAACCTTAATGGAAAGTGGTATCCAAGCAGATATCTTAGTGTGCCGTACCGAACATGAATTAAGTGACGAACTGCGTGCAAAATTGGCCTTATTCTGTAATGTGGAAAAAGAGTCTGTCATAGAATCTATAGATGCCTCTACCATTTACGATGTGCCCAATATGATGTTGGAAGAAGGCTTAGATAAAGTAGCCTTAAAAAAGTTAGACTTGGACGATACCAAAGAACCCGATTTAACACAATGGAATCAGTTTTTACAACGACATAAAAACCCAAAAGGTTCAGTAAAAATTGGTCTTATTGGGAAGTATGTCGAGCTTCAGGACAGTTATAAATCAATTTTAGAATCTTTTATCCATGCGGGCGCAACTAATGAAGTAAAAGTGGAAGTGGTGTCTATTCATTCCGAATTTATTGATGCAAAAAATATTGAAAAGGAACTGAAAGGACTGGACGGTATTCTTGTGGCTCCCGGTTTTGGAGAACGCGGTATTGAAGGTAAAATTGAAGCCGTACGGTATGCTCGCGAAAATAATTTACCCTTTTTAGGTATTTGTCTAGGTATGCAAATGGCAGTAATAGAGTATTCTAGAACTATTTTAGGATTAAAAGATGCCAATAGCACCGAAATGAATCCTGTAACAACCAACCCAGTAATTGCACTTATGGAAGAGCAAAAGCATATTAAAAATATGGGGGGAACCATGCGTTTGGGTGCTTGGAAATGTGACTTAAAAGAAGGCAGTATTGTAAAGAGTATTTATAAATCAAATACCATCATGGAGCGTCATCGTCATCGATACGAATATAATAATCAATATCGTGAAGCTTTAGAAAATGCTGGTCTGGCTGCTACTGGAATAAACCCTGAAACAGGTTTGGTGGAAATTGTAGAAATACCATCGCATCCTTGGTTTGTAGGAGTACAGTACCATCCAGAATATAAAAGTACGGTTGCCAATCCGCATCCTTTGTTTGTAGGATTTGTGGCAGCGGCTTATGAACATTCAAAAAAATAGCGACAATTTGTCTGAACTCTTTTTTAGGCGAGGTTGTTGTAAAACAAAATAAAACTTCCCCCTTTGAAGGGGGATTGAGGGGGATGTCAATCAACCTCTAATTTTAATTATATGGAAGAAAAAAAATTTGACCTCAATACGTTAATTGGATTTTTATTGATTGGAGGAATCCTTTTATGGATGCTTTATCAAAATCAGCCAACCCCTGAAGAGATTGAAGCCGAAAAAGCAAAGACCGAACAGGTAGTGGAAGAATCCACAACTTCAGATATTCAAAATACTCCTGTATTTGAATCTTCAGTAACAACAGAAAATACAGTAAATACAACAGATTCTTTAGCCGTTTCAGAATTGCAAAACAGACTTGGCTCTTTTGCGTATTCTGGCACATTACCTTCAGCAAAAGAAGGAACTACCGTGGTAGAAAATGATGTTTTACAATTAACCGTAAGTAATAAAGGAGGGTACATTGTTGAGGCCAAACTAAAAGACCAAACACAATACCGTGGCGAGCCTGTATATCTTATAAAAGATGGAAATAACGATTTCAATCTTCAGTTTTCGGCAGAAAATAGATTACTAAATACGCGCGATTTATTTTTTGAACCAACGGTATCCGAAAATGGAGAAAATCAAGTACTTTCTATGAAGTTAAAAACTTCCGAAAGTGCTTATATAGAGTATCGTTACGAGTTAAAACCAGGCGAGTATATGCTTGATTTTAATCTTAGAACACAAGGGTTGGACGGAGTGATAGATGCTTCACAACCCATGTATTTGGATTGGAATTATAAAGGCTACCGCCAGGCGAAAAGTATCTCCTACGAAAACCGCTACACACGCCTTACTTACGAGTTCGAAAATGGCGATGACCACAGTAAACTTTCTCCCACTGGAGAGGATGAAGAGACCGAAGTTGATGTCACTTGGTTAAATTTCCGTCAACACTTTTTTAGCTCTATGATTTTAACCGATACGGCTTTTAAAGAAGTTAAGTTAACTTCTGAAGACTTAGTGAAGGATGAAGAAGTGGATACCCTTTTCACCAAAAAATACGGTGCTAGAATGTTGCTAGAACCTAAAGGCGGGGCGTTGGCGTACGATATGAATATGTACTACGGACCAACGGATTACCAAATTTTTAAAACCTACGATAGAAATCTAGATGAGGCGATGCCCTTAGGTTGGGGGCTATTTGGATTCTTAAACAAATACCTTATTATTCCAGTATTTAGTTTGTTAAGTGATTGGTTCCCTGCTGGAATTGCGATTATTGTATTGACTATTTTATTCAAATTATTGTTATCACCTGTACAATACAAACAGTATGTTTCTCAAGCAAAATTGAAGGTGCTAAAACCAGAATTGGATGAAATAAAGAAGAAGTACGAAGGCAATAACATGAAGATTCAGCAAGAAACCCTCAAACTTCAAAACATAGCAGGAGCGAGTCCGTTAAAGGGATGTTTACCCGCCTTATTACAAATTCCAGTCTTTTATGCTTTGTTCACGTTTTTCCCTACGGCATTCGATTTACGTCAAAAAAGTTTCCTTTGGGCAGATGATTTAGCGAGTTACGATGTGGTGGCAGAACTTCCATTTCATATTCCCTTTTATGGAGACCATGTTAGTCTTTTCCCAATATTAGCTTCCATAGCTATCTTTGTGTATATGATGATGAGTATGGGATCTACCATGCAACAACAGCAGCAACCAGGGATGCCTAATATGAAGTTTTTAATGTACTTATCACCGCTGTTTATGCTGGTTTTCTTCAATAACTATGCGAGTGGACTTTCGGTGTATTATTTAACTTCCAACTTGATTACCATAGGAATTATGGTAGTGATTAAGAATTTTATTATTGATGAGGATAAGATTCACGCGAAGATTCAGGTAAACAAGAAAAAGCCTAAAAAGCAAAATCGTTTTCAGCGAAAAATGGCTGAAATGATGGAGCAAGCTGAAGCTCAGAAAAAAGCACAACAAAAAAATAAAAAGTAGTAAAGCATTTAGTTTTATTGAAAATGCTTCGGTACAATTTTTGAAAGTTTTATTTCATCTGTATAAAACATTTGATAAATGGGAAGATGGGATGCCTTCTTTATAAATCTTCGGAGGATTTATAAAATTTCTTTAGGGGCATTTCGTTAGCTAATTAAAAGTAATAACAATGAAATACACCCTTTATATTTACTTTATTTTATTTGGTTCTTCACTTTGCGCACAAGAATCAATAAATCAAATGGATGCCAATGGGAAGCGTCATGGGGTTTGGAAAAAAACCTTTCCTGGAACACAACAGATTCGATATGAAGGTACTTTTAAACATGGAAAGGAAGTGGGTGTCTTCAAATTCTACTGCGAAGAATGTGGAAAACAGCCATCAGTGGTAAGCACTTTTAATGACAAAGATGATTCAGCTTGGGTGCAATATTTTACCATAAAAGGGAAATTGGTGAGCGAAGGAAAAATGATTAATAAAGAGCGTGAAGGAGAGTGGGTTGCCTATCATGAAAAGTCCAAACAAGTCATGAGTCGTGAGTTTTATAAAGACGGAAAACTCCACGGGAAACAAACAACCTATTATCCAGACGGCAAAGTAACTGAAGAAATTACCTATGTCAATGGAATAAAGGAAGGTGAAAATTTATACTATTCTCCAGAGGGGGTTTTGATTAAAAAACTTCAGTATCGTAACAATCAATTGGAAGGTGCTGCTACTTATTATGACGCTTTTGGTGTTGTAGTAATTGAAGGAAATTATAAGCAAGGAAAGAAACATGGGCTTTGGAAATACTACAAAAATGGCCAACTCGAAATGGAAGAAATTTACCCTAAACCACTCAAAAAAGGATAATCGCGTAAGTATTTTATAACTTTACCGTCCTATAATCAAGATGAAAAAACGAGTTGTCGTAGGATTAAGTGGAGGTGTGGACTCCAGTGTTGCTGCATATCTTTTAAAAGAGCAAGGATATGAGGTTATTGGCTTGTTTATGAAAAACTGGCATGATGATTCTGTGACCATTTCAGACGAGTGCCCTTGGTTAGAAGATAGCAATGACGCTATGTTGGTTGCCGAAAAACTCGGAATTCCCTTTCAAACTATCGATTTAAGCGAGCAATATAAAGAACGTATAGTGGATTATATGTTTCACGAATACGAAATGGGGCGTACCCCCAACCCCGACGTGTTGTGTAATCGAGAAATCAAATTTGACGTGTTTATGAAAATCGCCCTTAATTTGGGTGCAGATTATGTAGCTACAGGACATTATTGCAGAAAAGGAACGATTGAAAAAGAGGGAAAAGAAGTCTATCAATTACTTTCGGGAAAAGATCCCAATAAAGACCAATCTTATTTTTTGTGTCAGTTATCACAAGAACAATTGGCGAAGACTTTATTTCCTATTGGTGAATTGCAAAAGCCTGAAGTACGTAAAATAGCTACAGAACAAAATTTAGTAACAGCAGAAAAAAAGGATTCTCAAGGCTTGTGTTTTATAGGGAAAGTTCGTCTTCCAGATTTTTTACAACAACAATTGAAGCCCAAAGAAGGGTTGATAGTTGAGGTACCTTCAGCGTTTTCGGAATATGGAAAAACAACGCCAGAATTTACTTCTAAAGCAGAGCAAATTCGGTTTCTTTCAGAAAAATATTCCTATAAATTGAAGGATGGGAAAGTAATTGGGAAACATCAAGGAGCGCACTTTTTTACAAAAGGACAACGCAAAGGATTGGCCGTTGGTGGAACCAAAGAACCCCTTTTTGTTATTGATACAGATGTTAATGAAAACATCATTTACACGGGGCAAGGTAAAGATCATCCGGGATTATACCGAAGAGGTCTTTTTGTAAAAGATGATGAGTTGCATTGGATTCGAGAGGATTTAGCATTGCAAATAGATGAAACTATGGACGTAAAAGCTAGAATTCGGTATCGTCAACCACTTGAAAAAGCAACATTATATAAAACGCTTTCAGGTTTATATGTTATATTTGAAAAGCCACAATCTGCTATCACCGAAGGGCAATTTGTTGCATGGTATCAAGGTGATGAATTAGTTGGTAGTGGGGTTATTTCCTAAAAAAAAAGTATATGAAAAAAGTAGTATTATTAGTTTTGGTCTTTGTTTTTCAATTTGGGAATGCACAGATTCAAGATGCATGGGTGTTTTTTGCAGATAAAGAAAATGTGCAATTTTCGATCGATAATCCTTTAACGATTTTAACTCAAGAGTCCGTAGATAGAAAAGCTTTGCATGAGGTGCCCATTGATGAAAGAGACGTGCCTGTTACAGAAACGTATATCACTCAAATAAAGAATGCATCTGGGATTACTTATTGGGCAAAATCTAAATGGATGAATTGCGTGTATGTACAGGGAACTATGCCAGATATTGAAGCTCTTTTAAATCTTTCCTTTGTCACAGATATTGAATGGGCAGATAAAGATTTAAATTTCCCCCACCCAGTAGGAACCGCTCAAGATAAATTTGCAATTGAAAATCAAACCTCAAGAATTGAATATAATTATGGGGCAGCCGCAAATCAGATTGAAATGATAGAAGGCGACTACCTGCACGAATTAGATTTTACAGGAGAAGGGATGATTATTGGAGTGACAGATTCTGGTTTTCCAAATTTTGCAACTAATCCGGCATTTTCCCATGTAGTTAATAATAACAGACTCTTAGGGACTTTCGATTTTTTTAGCCGAACTACAAATGTAGAGGGTACAGGACAACATGGTGTTAATACAACTAGTGATATTGTTGGTTTTTTAGAAAATCAATTTGTGGGTACTGCACCTAATGCTTCACTTTATCTTTTTAGAACTGAATATGGACCCGACGAAAATCCTCGTGAAGAAGCTTGGTATGTAGAGGCGCTCGAAAGAGCAGATAGTTTAGGGGTGGACGTTATCAATACCTCTTTGGGATATCAAGAATACGATAATCCTAATTACACGCACACCTATGAAGACTTAAACGGTGTAACCACTTTTGCAGCAAGAGGGTCCAACATAGCTTTTGAAAAAGGGATGATTTTAGTTACTTCTGCAGGGAATGCTGGCAATGGTTTTGGAACTGTCGCAACACCAGCAGACGCCATTGGATTATTAGCTGTCGGTGCGGTAAATGCCGCGGGCAATTATGCATCCTTTAGTTCTAGAGGACCTACTGTGGACGGCAGAATTAAACCCGATGTGATGGCTCAAGGGCAGGGTTCAGCTGTAATACGGGAAAATGGGACTGTCGATTTTAGCAATGGAACTTCTTTTAGTTCTCCTATTTTAGCAGGGGCAGTAACCTGCTTATGGCAATCCAAACCCGATGCAAAAAATTATGAAATTATGCAGATTGTTCGTGAAACAGCTAGCATTTATAATAATCCAACAGATGAAATGGGTTATGGTATAGCCAATTTTAGAGATGCCTATAATGCGCTGCATAACCTTGGAATCGAAGACCAATTTTTGAATGATAATTTCGCTGTATATCCAAATCCAGTAAAGGATATTTTAAATATTTCGTTCCCACAAAATGTTACCAATGCTGAAATTACGTTGTATAATATTTTAGGGAAGGAAGTGATGAGGACTCAAGTAACGGCTTCTAGCAACCAAGTGATGCTTTCTTCTTTACCACAAGGGATTTATATTGCTACTGTTATTGCAGAAGAAACAAAAAACTCTTTCAAAATTATTAAGCAATAGTGCCAAATAATATTACCCAGCTTTTTGGAATCCAATATCCCATTATTCAAGCTGGGATGATTTGGAATAGCGGTTGGCGATTAGCCAGTGCAGTTAGTAATGCGGGCGGATTAGGCTTGTTAGGGGCTGGCTCTATGTATCCCGAAGTACTTCGGGAACACGTTCAGAAATGTAAAAAAGCAACCGATAAACCTTTTGGGGTCAATGTACCTATGTTATACCCCAACCTTCAGGAAATTATCGATATTATTATTGAAGAAGGGGTGAAGATAGTATTTACTTCTGCGGGAAATCCGAAAACGTATACTGCCCACTTAAAAGAAAACGGAATCACTGTTGTTCACGTAGTAAGTAGTGTAAAGTTTGCACTTAAAGCGCAAGAAGCGGGTGTAGATGCAGTGGTTGCCGAGGGTTTTGAGGCAGGCGGGCATAA
>NZMG01000039.1 GCA_002694465.1 Flavobacteriaceae bacterium
CACTTATAAAGTAGTTTTAAAGGTAGGAGAAGAAACACTTACACAAAACTTTGCTATTCTTCCGGACCAAAATGCAGAAACCGATATCGCAGGGATGCAGCGACAATTCGATTTTATTACAGACATTAACAAAACGGTGGATAAAGCGCATAAAAGCATCAAAAAAATTAGAAAGATTAATGCCCAGTTAGAAGATTTTCAGAAGCAATACAAAGACAATGACAATGTGAAAGATTTGGTGGAAAAGGCTAAAAAATTAAGTGAAGATTTTTCCGAAATTGAAAAAGCATTATACCAAACTAAAAACCGAAGCGGTCAAGATCCCTTAAACTTCCCCATAAAGCTTACTAATAAATTGGCGCATTTAAATAGCTTGGTGCGTATGGACGACTTCCCACCTACCCAGCAGGACATTTTGGTAAAAAATGAATTAACCGATAAAATAAATGAAGAATTAATGCATTTTGAAATTTTGGTTTCTAGCGAAATAAAGGCATTTAACGAGCAGTTTAATGCCTTGAAATTGAATTATTTATTTATTGAAGAAGAAAAATAACAATGCTATACTACTACCTCAAATCCCTCCACCTTATTTTTGTGATTACTTGGTTTGCTGGGCTTTTTTATATTGTGCGCTTGTTTGTATACCAAATTGAAGCTTCCCAAAAACCCTCACCAGACAAAGAAATTCTAGGCACACAACTTAAACTCATGGCACAACGCCTATGGTATATTATTACCTGGCCCTCCATGATTTTAGCCACAGGATTTGCCATTTGGATGCTGGCCATGCGTACTTTTTACCTCACCGATGGATGGATGCAGGTAAAATTGGTGTTTGTGGTATTGCTCATTGCCTATCATATAAAATGTCACCTCATCTTCAAAGATTTACAAAATGATAGGGTGAAGTATTCCTCCAATTTTATGCGTATTTTTAATGAAGGAGCAACCATCATTCTGTTTGCGGTGGTATTTTTGGTCATCTTAAAAAATGCCTTTAATTGGATTTATGGCACCGTTGGGATTATATTATTTTCTATCCTCATTATGCTGGGTTATAAATTATATAAACGTATTCGCGAAGGCAAAAAATAACTCCCCCCTTTGAAGGGGGTTAGGGGGATGTCAAAATTTTCAATTTTATTAATTGGAAATTTTGGTGCAATTATTGTTATCTTCCCGTAACCTTTTCAACGTATGAAGTTTTACAAATCGTTACGCTTTCGGATTTTTCTATCGATGCTATTGTTGTTAGTGATGACTTTTATTTCACTTTCGATAGTGACAGCCATTCAGTACAAAGAAGAAGCAGAAGATTACCACCGCGAGCGATTGCTTCGTAAAGAAGCAAATATCAAAGAGAATATCAATTATGTGTTAAAAAACACGACCTATCCTGTGGAAACAGAACTTATTCCGTTGATTTTTAAAAGTAAAATTTATGAAATTAAAGACATTCACAATCTTGAAATTCATTTATACGATTTAAAAGGTACTCTGCTTAAATCTTCCCGAGCCTCTTTTTTACGAGATACTTCTTACGCAAAGCTTTCGAGAGATATTTTAACACACATTGAAGATTCTCCTACCAAAAGTTACGTCTATTCTTTTGAAGAAGATGGGCAAGAATATCAATCTTCCTACTCCTACATCACAGATGCTTCCTTTAAACCGTTGGCGATACTCAATTTACCGTATATAGAGGATGATGGCTTTATTAATAAAGAACTTATGGAAAACATAAAGCGCGTTGCCATGGTATACGGCTTTATGTTATTAATTGCCATAGGACTGGCTTATTTTCTTTCTAAATATATCACCCGTTCTCTAAAAACCGTAAGTGATAAAATCACCGAAACACGCCTCAACAAGCGGAACAAAAAAATTAAACTAGATAACGATACTTCCCAAGAAATTTACACCCTTGTGGAAGCCTATAACGGGATGATTGACGAACTCGAAATAAGTGCCGCACAATTAGCAAGTAGTGAGCGTGAAGCTGCGTGGCGGGAAATGGCAAAACAAGTGGCGCATGAAATTAAAAATCCGTTAACGCCTATGCGATTGTCGGTTCAAAGTTTTCAACGGAAATTTGACCCCAATGATTCTAACATTACCGAAAAAGTAAACGAATATACCAATACTCTTATTCAGCAAATAGATACCTTAAGTTCTATAGCTTCCGCATTTTCAACCTATGCAAAAATGCCCGCACAGCAGGATGAAAATTTAAATGTGGTAGCCATCACAAAGTTGGCTTTGGATATTTTTAATGAAGATTACATTTATTTCTTTTCTGAAGAAAAAGAGATTATTTCAAAATTCGATCGTACACAACTTATTCGAGTGATTACCAATTTGGTGAAGAATAGTATTCAAGCCATTGAAAAGAAAACCCCAGAAGACCCAAGAATAGAAGTTAGGGTATTTTCAGAAAATAAACATACCTACATAACAGTTTCAGATAATGGTGCAGGTATTTCTGAAGAGAATAAATCGAAGGTTTTTGAACCAAAATTTACTACAAAATCAAGTGGCATGGGCTTAGGTTTAGCCATGGTGAAAAATATTGTAGAAACGTACCAAGGAAGCATTTCCCTTCAATCTATCGAAGAAAAAGGAACCACATTTACCGTTTCTATTCCACAAAACTAATAGGTTTTTAGTACCTTTAGATTTCAAATTTTTCAACAAATGAAAGCTAGAGTTTACGATAATATATTGGTCGATTATAACAATGGGATTACCACCATAACCATTAATCGTCCTTCCAAATTAAATGCCTTAAACCTTGAAACAATCAAGGAACTTCATAAAGCCTTTAAACGTGCTGAAAAAGACAAAGACACCAAAGTAGTAATCATTACTGGAAGTGGAGAAAAAGCCTTTGTCGCAGGTGCAGACATTAGCGAATTTGCAGATTTTTCGGTATCGCAAGGAGAAAAGTTAGCTGCCGAAGGACAAGCGTTACTATTTGATTTTGTAGCCTATCTTTCTACTCCTGTCATTGCCGCCATAAATGGTTTTGCATTGGGAGGTGGTCTGGAATTGGCTATGGCAGCACATTTCCGTATAGCTAGTGACAATGCGAAAATGGGACTTCCCGAAGTGTCCTTAGGAGTCATCCCAGGATACGGGGGTACTCAGCGATTACCTCAACTGGTAGGCAAAGGACGTGCGATGGAACTTATCATGACAGCGAGTATGATTGATCCTTCACAAGCCCTACAATATGGTTTGGTAAATCATGTTACAACCCTAGAAGAATTACTCCCATTTGCTGAAAAGTTAGCTGAAAAAATAAAACGGAATTCCTCTGTAGCGATTGCTGCTGCCATTGAAGCCATAAATGCAGGCTTTGAAGCGGGTGAAAATGGATTTGATACCGAAATTACTGCCTTTGGAAAATGCTTTGGAACTGCCGATTTTGTTGAGGGAACACAAGCCTTTTTAGAAAAAAGAAAACCCAACTTTCCAGGAAAATAATAACTTGGAGTATTTCCTTTTATTATTGGAATATTTCCATATTTAAATTAACTTTGAAGGATACTTTTCTTCAACGTTTTTTTTATGTCCCAACCTATCAAGGGCCGTGGTGCCCAAAAACAAGTCCACAATCGGTTTTTTGAACACCAACACGAACCCTTGGATGACTTCCTCAATTATTGTGAGGAAGAAGGGGAACTTGCCGATAAAAACAAAACCAAATACATCGATGTATTCCCCAAAACCTTTGTCAATAAAGTAGATAGCCCCGATGTGGGGATGGGTTATTCTGCCAATCCTTATCAGGGTTGTGAGCACGGTTGTGTGTATTGTTACGCACGTAATAGTCACGAATATTGGGGCTACGGAGCAGGACTCGATTTTGAACGAAATATTCTTGTGAAAAAAAATGCCTCACAACTGTTAGAAGAAAAATTAAAAAGTAAAAATTGGCAAGGAGACACTATAGTTTTTTCGGGAAATACAGACTGTTATCAACCTATTGAAAGAAAGTTAGAAATCACTAGAAGCTGTTTAAAGAAACTATTTCAATGGAAAAATCCAACGGGAATTATCACCAAAAACGCACTAATTTTAAGAGATTTAGACATTTTAAAAGAAATGGCAAAATACAATATCATTGCCGTTAATATTTCTATTACTTCCTTAGAGGAGGATACCAGAAGATTGTTAGAACCTAGAACCTCCAGCATTAAAAACAGGTTAAAAACGGTAGAAGAACTTTCAAAACATAACATTCCTGTAAATGTGATGATGGCACCCATTATTCCTTCTTTAAATAGCCACGAAATCTTACCTTTAATTGAAACGGTGGCTTCCTTGGGTGCAAAAAGCGTAGCCTATACAGTGGTTCGATTAAACGGTCAAATTACCACCATTTTTGAAGATTGGGTACAAAAGGCACTACCCGATAGAGCCGAAAGAATCCTAAATCAAATTGCAGAATGCCACGATGGAAAATTAAATGATAGTAGATGGGGGAAAAGAATAAAAGGCGATGGGATTATTGCTCAACAAATTGCAGACACTGTTATTTTGGGTAAAAAACGATATTTAAAGGATAGCCGAATGCCAAAACTAGACCGAAGCCATTACCTTCAGTTAAAAGATCCACAAACTAAATTGTTTTAGACAATCTTCGATTTTATTTGAGCTTCAATAGTATTGACCAATGCCTCCTTTTCAAAATCTGAAACTTTTAAAGGAGGATGTACATAAAAGGTAAGTCTCGTAAACAACGGAATGGGAAACATACCGTAGCGTTGTAATTTCCACGAATTATTGATAGAAATTGGGAGCACGTAGGCTTCAGGTGCGTGCTCAAATAAGGTAATGAGTCCCTTTCTATAAAACTTTTTTGGAACTCCGTCCCTACTTCGGGTTCCTTCAGGAAAAATCACCACACTTCTATTGTTTTTTGAAATGTATCTAGCAATTTTTTCAACTTCTTTGGTAGCTTGCGCTGGGTTTTTGCGATCGATTAACACGGAACCTCCTTTTCGTAAATTATAAGAAACCGTGGGGATGCCTTTCCCTAATTCAATTTTTGAAATAAATTTGGGGTGTATCTTCCTTAAAAACCAAATGATAGGCGGAATATCCCATAAACTCTGGTGGTTTGATGCAATGATAATCGGGGTATTTTTTGGAATTTCTGAAGAAATTTCAAACTTAAAGGTCGTCCCAACCACATGAAGAATCACTAAAAATAATCCGTTAACTATATCAACACTAGTTTTATGCGCTTGGTACCCGAAAACATTTAAACAAACTCGCTGAATGACTTCAAATAGCAATAATAATATCCCAAACAAAAGATAGAATACTACCGAAAAGGGATAACTTAGTATTTTAAGAAAGGCTTTCATGAATATCAAAAATAAAAAAACCGCTTCAATGCGAAGCGGTTTTACTTTTCTATTAATTGAATAATATTAACAGTATTCGTTAAAAGCGCTTTTCAAATTTTCTGCTATCATATCGGCACTTCTTCCTTCAATGTGATGTCTTTCTAACATGTGAACTAATTCTCCATTTTTAAACAAAGCCATAGAAGGTGAACTTGGAGGGAAAGGAACCATTAAGGCTCTTGCGGCATCCACGGCTTCAAAATCTACTCCTGCAAATACCGTGACCAATCGGTCTGGCGTTTTAGCATTTTGTAGTGAAATTCTCGCTCCTGGACGCGCATTGGCTGCAGCACAACCACAAACCGAATTGACAACCACAAGGGTCGTTCCGTCTTGATGAATTGCATCGTCTACTTCATCTGCTGTAAATAATTCGGTAAAACCTATTCTGGTCAAATCTTCTCTCATCGGTTTTACCAATTCTGCTGGATACATAATTTTTGTTTTTAGTGTAACAATTAAGGTACAAAGATAACCAATTTTAAGATGATAGTTCTTAAAACTATCTAAACACTTTTATAGAAATAGTTATCTTTGATTTCTTTTTCTATTAATTTAATTACACCACATGATTCGTTGGCTATTGGCCATTTTAGGCTATTCTTTTTTTAGATTTCCAGGTGCTGTTATTGGCTTTATTTTAGGAAGCATTTTCGATAATATGAATCTAGGTAAAACCAAATCTACTAGACGAACTATTTTTCAGCAGCCTAGAGAATCGGTGAGTCCAGCCGACTTCGAGCTCAATCTACTCTCCTTAGCCTCTTTGGTCATAAAAGCCGATGGAACTGTAAGCCAGAATGAATTGGATTACGTTCGGCAATATTTCGTCCAAGCTTATGGAAAAGAACGAGCCAATGCTACCTTTAAAGTGTTTAATGAAGTAGTTAAAAAGCGTGAAATTTCTGCTCAAAAAATTGGAGGACTATTACGCTCGAGAATGCGTTACGAGTCTCGACTCCAAATAATCCATTTTTTATTTAGCATTGCTAAAGCAGACGGCACTGTATCTACGCCAGAAGTCAATGAAATTTCAAAAATAGCAGGGTATTTAGGAATTCAAATGCGCGATTTTGAAAGTATTAAAGCGATGTTCTTTAAAAACCCAGATAGCGCCTACAAAATCCTAGAAATTGAAAGAACAGCTTCCGTTTCTGAAATTAAAAAAGCCTACAGAGAAATGGTGAAAAAATACCACCCCGATAAACTACAAGGTATGGATGAAATGTACAAAAAGGGTGCCTTAGAAAAGTTTCAAAAAGTACAAGAAGCCTACGAACAACTTCAGAAAGAACGTGGCTTTTAATAAGATGAATTAAAAAATTTAGTATATTTTTTAGGCTAATCTAAAAATATTTTTACCTTTGCCTTATGTTTACATTGGCAGAAGAAAATTATTTAAAAAACATCTTTCATCTTCAACAGCTTTCTCCACAAGGAGTAAGTACAAATGCTATTGCGGAAAAACTAGAGACTAAACCTTCATCGGCTACAGATATGGTTCAAAAATTGGCCGAAAAGGAAGTACTCACTTATATAAAATACAAAGGCACTACCCTTACTGAAAACGGAAGGAAAATTGCAGCAAATATTATTAGAAAGCATCGTCTTTGGGAGGTTTTTTTGGTTGAAAAATTAAACTTTCAGTGGGATGAAGTTCACGAAATTGCAGAGCAATTAGAGCATATTCATTCTGAAGATTTAATTTCTCGATTGGATAAGTTTTTAGAGTATCCTTCGGTAGATCCGCACGGCGATCCCATTCCGGATAGTAACGGAAATTTCAAAAAAACAGAAAAGAAATTGCTTTCCAAACTTTCAAAAAATGAAAAAGGAATCTGCGTAGGCGTAAAAGAATCGGCTAGCGATTTTTTAAAATATCTGGACAAAAGACATATCGGTATTGGCGTTGAAATTAGTGTTTTAGAAAAAGATGATTTTGATGACTCGATGACCATACAGGTTTTGGATGAAACCTACTTTATTACAAAAAAAATTGCAGAGAATTTATACGTACAAATGAGCTAACTAATGAAATACAAATCCCCTTTTTCACTATTTTTTATTATCGGAATTTCCTTTGGAATAAATGCGCAAGAAACTGAAGTTACTACTCCATTAGTTACTGATCGACCCGATGCGACTGACGCTTCATCTACTGTAGGGGCTGGCGTCCTTCAAATAGAAGCAGGAGGATTTTACACTTCCTATGAAGAAAACAACAATAAAAGTGAAACCTATGGTTACAATACTACTTTAGTTCGTTATGGGATTTTAGAAAATTTGGAACTCCGAATTGGATGGAATTTTGAAGAGATTCGATTCTCATCAAATGGCACTAAAAACCCGAATGTATTAAGTGGCTTTTCTCCTTTACTGGCGGGTGCTAAAATAGATATTGCCCAAGAGAATGGTTGGAAACCCGAAATAGCATTGATTGGACATGTGTTTTTGCCTTTTACAGCGGGAGAAGATTATAAACCAGAAACCACTGGAGCCGACTTTCGGTTTTCGCTCTCACACACTCTTAGCGAAAAATCGAGTTTAGGTTACAATATTGGAGCACAATGGGGGGATGATTCTTCAGAAATTGCCTATATCTATACTTTAGCTTATGGATATTCAATTACAGATTGCTTTGGGTTTTATGCCGAAGTATACGGTGATTTTCCAGAAAATAATGAAGCCAATCATTTTTGGGATGCAGGGGTTACCTATTTGGTGAATCCTAATTTACAATTGGATGCAACGGTTGGGAGCGGTATTACGAAAGGACAGGATATCCTTTTGAGTGCAGGACTCAGTTATAGAATTCCAAAAAAGAAATAATATGAAAAAAATACTCTATATAGGTTTAAGTATTGTTTTGATTGGATGTAAAAATCCTTCTTCGACATCTGAAAAATTAAATGTAGTCACCACAACTACGATGATTACCGATTTAGTTAAAAATATTGGTGGTGATGCTATCGAAATAAATGGTTTAATGGGTGCCGGAGTAGATCCCCATTTATTTAAGGCAAGCGAAGGGGATGTGTCAAAACTATACCATGCAGATGTCATTTTCTACAATGGATTGCACCTAGAAGGAAAATTGGTAGAAGTTTTTGAAAAGATGGAGTCTCAACAGAAAAAAACCATTGCCTTAGGTGAGCAACTTGATAAAAACGGCTTAATTGGTTCAGAATATTTCGCTTCAAATTACGATCCTCATGTGTGGTTTAATATTCAATATTTTAAGGAATTCGCCAACACAGTTACCGAGGTATTATCGGAAGCAGACCCTAAGAATTCAGAACTATTTGTAGCAAATAACAATTTGTTTCAAAAAAAATTAACCGACTTGGAAACTGAAGTAAAAGACATTATTGAAACACTTCCCCAAGAAAAAAGAATATTGGTTACCGCGCATGATGCCTTTAATTATTTCGGAAAAGAATACGGATTTAATGTCGTGGGCCTACAAGGACTTTCTACAGCTACCGAAGCAGGGGTACAGGATGTTCAAAAGCTTTCCGATTTTATAATTGAAAATAAAGTAAAAGCCATTTTTATAGAAAGTTCTGTGCCAAGACGCACCATTGAAGCCTTGCAACAGGCAGTACTTTCAAAAAATCACGAAGTAGTCATTGGAGGTTCTTTGTATAGTGATGCTTTGGGAGATGCTAATACTGTGGAAGGCACTTATATTGGGATGTTTTTATACAATGTAAATACCATCGTAAATGCTTTAAAATAAGCCTATGAAACAAAAATTTGCCATAAAAGTAGATGACCTTACGGTAGCCTATGACTACAAACCTGTTTTGTGGGATATTGATTTAGCCGTGCCCGAAGGTGTTTTAATGGCAATCGTTGGCCCTAACGGTGCTGGGAAATCGACTCTAATAAAAGCAGTATTAGGCATTATTAAACCCATTGCAGGAAGTATTTCTATTTATGATAAACCTTACAAGGAGCAACGGAAATTAGTAGCCTATGTTCCTCAAAAGGGAAGCGTAGATTGGGATTTCCCAACGACAGCCATCGACGTGGTTATGATGGGAACCTACGGAAGCCTAGGCTGGATAAAACGTCCAGGGCAGAAAGAAAAAAAGGCAGCTTTAGAGGCTTTGGAAAAAGTAGGTATGCTTCCATTTAAAAACAGACAGATTAGTCAGTTGAGTGGCGGACAACAACAAAGAGTATTTTTAGCACGAGCTTTAGTGCAAAACGCCTCCATTTATTTTATGGATGAGCCGTTTCAAGGAGTAGATGCTTCTACAGAGATTGCGATCATCAATATTTTAAAAGAATTACGTAAAGCGGGAAAAACCCTTGTGGTGGTACATCACGATTTACAAACGGTGCCAGAATATTTTGATTGGGTTACGTTTCTGAATGTGAAAAAGATAGCTGCGGGACCTGTAAAGGAAATTTTTAATGATGACAACCTCACCAAAACCTACGGAATAAATTATAAAGTAGCGATCAATAAATAGCACTACCATGTCTATTACAGAATATTTCGAATTGGTAATTACAGACTACACCCTTCGCACCATTACGTTGGGAACTGCTGTATTAGGTGCAATTTGTGGGATGTTAGGTAGTTTTGCAGTATTGCGAAAGCAAAGTTTGTTGGGTGATGCCATTTCGCATGCGGCGTTACCGGGAATTGCCATTGCTTTTCTTATTACAGGAGCGAAAGATTCGAATGTTTTGATGTTGGGTGCCTTGGTGAGCGGCCTAATAGGTACCTTTTGGATTAGGGGAATTACGTCAAAAACCCATTTAAAAAGTGATACAGCTTTGGGGTTAATTCTTTCCTTATTCTTCGGATTTGGGATGTTATTACTCACTTTTATTCAGAAACAGCCTAATGCGAATCAAGCAGGATTAGATAAGTACTTATTTGGTCAAGCGGCTACCTTGGTTGAAAAAGACGTCACTATTATGGTCTTCGTCACTGGGATATGTCTTATAGTATTGTTGCTATTTTGGAAGGAGTTTAAAATTCTCCTTTTTGATGCCGATTATACCAAAACACTTGGTTTCAACACAAAATTTATTGATATACTTATTACCTTTTTTATTGTTTTAGCCATTGTGTTAGGCTTACAAACGGTTGGTGTTGTTTTAATGAGTGCTTTGCTTCTGGCACCAGCGGCTGCGGCTCGTCAATGGACCAATAGCCTAAAAGTGATGATTATTTTAGCAGCGATTTTTGGTGCCTTTTCTGGTGTTTTGGGCACAGCGATAAGCGCAAGTGACAACAATCTTTCCACAGGTCCAGTCATTGTGTTAGTGGCAGGGGTTTTTGTTTTGTTTTCCTTTATTTTTTCACCAGAAAGAGGTATTCTTTTTCGAGAAATTCGTTTCAGAAAAAATCGAAATGACCTTCAACTCAAAAAGACACTTCAATTTATGTATGGCATTGCCAAAACCCACGAAAACATTTCGCATCCACATGCCATTAGAATACTAAACAACTTCCAGGGCTTTACAAAAGGCTCCTTAAGAACCATGGAAGAGAAAGAATGGATTCAGCTTAAAGGTCAAGAATGGTCGTTAACACCTGTTGGTTTTGAAGAAGCCAAAAATCTATTTAATCAGCAAAAAAATGACTAACCCACAAATTGAAATACAGTTAATTGGAGTGGTTGTCGCAATGGCCTGTGCCATTCCTGGGGTGTTTTTGGTGTTACGAAAAATGTCATTAATAAGCGATGCTATTAGTCATTCCATTCTACCAGGTATTGTGATAGGTTTTTTTATTACCCAAGATCTCAATTCACCTTTATTAATATTATTGGCTGCTTTAACTGGGGTGATAACCGTAGTTTTAGTAGAAGTTATCCAGAAAACGGGTTTAGTCAAGGAGGACACAGCCATTGGGTTGGTTTTTCCTTCTCTATTTAGTATTGGAGTAATTCTCATTGCAAAAAATGCCAACGATGTGCATTTGGATGTGGATGCCGTATTGCTTGGAGAGCTTGCCTTTGCTCCATTTGACAGGTTATTTATTTCAGGAATGGACATGGGGCCTAAATCTTTATGGGTTATGGGAATCATACTTATCATTACCCTCCTTTTATTGTTTCTGTTTTTCAAAGAATTAAAGGTGAGCACTTTTGATAAAGGACTATCTGCCGCCTTAGGATTTTCACCATTTTTGATGCATTACGGACTTATGTCTGTTTCTTCCATTACGGTAGTGGGTGCTTTTGATGCTGTTGGTGCCATTTTGGTGGTGGCCTTTATGATTGCCCCGGCAGCCACAGCGTATTTATTGACTGCTAATTTGAAAAAAATGTTACTCCTATCTATACTTTTTGGAGCATTTTCAGCCATAAGTGGGTATTGGTTAGCGCATGTTCTTGATGCCTCTATTTCTGGTTCGATGACCACTGTGTTAGGACTTTTGTTTTTAGGAGTGTATTTATTTGCCCCAAATAAGGGCTTATTGTCTGTACTATATCGTCAAAAACAACAAAGGACTGAAGTTTCATTAATAACTTTCTTATTGCACTTGAATAATCATTCTGAAGAAAACGAGCGCCACATCAATCACCTCAACGAGCATATTAATTGGCAAAAAGTGCGTTCAAAGACCATAGTTGATTTGGCACTAAAGAATAATATGGTAAGCATATCCAACAATATTGTTTCACTAACCGAAAAAGGCAAAGAATTCACCCAGTTGGCGCTGGAATATATTATAACCAACAAAGACGAAAAGATTGAATATATGAAAGATGACTTCTTTCTATTTAGGGGATAAAATAACTTACTGAAAGTTTTGGCATCATTTTTTCATATATTTCTAAACCAATAAAGTAATCCTATGAAAAAGCTACTTTTTTTATCCCTATTTTTTGTTTCATTTACCTTTATGACTCAAAATGAAAAAGTGGAAACTCCAAAAATTGCTGTTAAAATGGAAATAGGACAAACCATTTCTTTTCAAGGAGTATCCTTAACGTTTATAGATGTTATTGAAGATTCTCGTTGTCCAAAATACACAAATTGTATCTGGGCAGGAAGAGCTGTGGTATTGGTTGAAATTGAGGTAAATGGCAAGAAGGAACAGAAAAAGATATACCTAGGAGAAACTCGCAATAATGAGCCAACAAGTAAAACCCTGTACTCCAAAGACGGGTATTTTATTGAAGTAGTTGCTTTGAACCCCTATCCAGAAGATGGAAAAGAAAAGGCTCCTTATACGCTTTTGGTTTGTGAATGCATCTAATCTAATGGCAACCACAATCTTTATCTCCGCATTTTGTTTTTCCACCATCGAGCGTGCCTAACACTTTCTTTTTATTCTCGAATATAGGATTCCACACAAATTTTTTCAGAAGAAAAAATAGTGCTATGCTAAAGGTGATAATAACTAGAATTGTTTGCATAGTACAAAGGTATTATTTTAAAAATTGATACGCACTCAAAGCAACAACATAAGCAATAGCCGACATAATTACCAATTGCCAGAAAGGCCATTTCCAACTATTAGTTTCTCTCTTTACTACGGCCAAAGTACTCATGCATTGCATCGCAAATGCGTAAAACAGCAAAAGAGAAACTCCACTCGCAAAATTAAAACGAGGGGTGCCTAAAATTGGGTTTACCTCAGCGGCCATTCGGTTTCTAATCGTTTCTTCTTCATCACTTCCCACACTATATATAGTTGCTAAGGTTCCTACAAATACTTCACGTGCCGCAAAAGAACTTACAATAGCAATTCCTATTTTCCAGTCGTACCCTAACGGACTCACCACAGGTTCTAATCCTTTCCCAATGATTCCTATATAGGAGTTTTCAAGTTTAAACGCTGCAACTGCTGTTTCCATTTCTTCTTCGGAAAGTGCCTTTTCTGGATTTCTATTTTGTACAATTTGCTCTGCATCATTAAAATCTCCTGGTCCATAAGAAGCCAATACCCATAATATAATGGAAATAGCCAAAATAATTTTCCCAGCCCCCAGCACAAACGACTTCGTTTTTTCAATAACAGTGATCAATACATTTTTAGGCATGGGAACCTTATAATTGGGCATTTCGATCACGAAGAAAGAACGATTTCTAATCTTTAAAATCTTATCTAACAAATACGCAGAAAATATGGCTGAGCCGAATCCTAATAAATACAAAAACATTAAAGTAAGCCCTTGCAAACTGAAAATTCCTAACACTCGACCTTCAGGAATAATTAAAGAAATGATGATTAGATAGACAGGTAATCGTGCTGAGCAGGTGGTAAATGGTGTTACTAAAATGGTAATCAATCGTTCTTTCCAGTTTTCAATGTTACGAGTAGCCATAATAGCAGGAATGGCACAGGCAGTTCCAGAAATTAACGGCACTACACTTTTACCGCTAAGTCCAAAGCGTCGCATGACCCGATCCATTAAAAACACCACACGACTCATATAGCCGCTTTCTTCAAGCACCGAAATAAACAAAAACAGAAATGCTATTTGGGGTATAAAAATGACTATTCCGCCTAACCCTGGAACAATTCCTTCGGCCAAAAGGTTAGTGAAATCTCCTGCTGGAAGCGAATGTTTTAGCCAATCACTTAACGAAGCAAAGGAAGAATCGATAAAGTCCATGGGATAGCTGCTCCAATCGAAAATTGCCTGGAACATAAGGAGCATTATCGCGAAGAAAATAAAATACCCCCAAAACTTATGGGTTAACACCCTGTCGAAACGACTGCGTAAATCTTTGGCCTTTGAGGCATCAATTTCTAGCGTTTCCTTTAGGGTTTCATTTATAAATTGATACCGCTTGATGGTTTCCTTTTGCTGAAGTCGCTTAAGATTGCTTTTAGATTCGGTTTGAAAAGAATGTACTCCTTTAAATTCATTTCTGTCTAATTTTCCGAAGTTTACATCTTGGGTAATGACTAGCCACAGCTTGTATAAATCTTGATTTGGAAAGGCTTTTCGAAGTCTGTCAAAATATTCAGGGGCAATCACCGATGCATCTAAACACGGCTTTGTAGAAATGTCTTTATAGTTGGAAATAAATTCTTTTAATGTTTCAAATCCTTCATTTTTTCTGGAACTTATTAGAGCAATTTTAGTTTCAAGACGTTCTTCCAATTCTGGAATCTTCACCGAAATGGCCTTGCGCTTCATTCGGTCGGCCATATTAATGGCTAAAATTGTTGGGATTCCTAAATCCTTAATCTGAGTGAAAAGTAACAGATTTCGTTTAAGGTTTTCAATATCACAAACAACAACGGCAACGTCTGGAAAATCTTTGTCATTTTTATTGAGCAACAGTTCAATGACTAAGTTTTCGTCAATGGAAGAAGCATTTAAACTATAGGTTCCTGGTAAATCAAGAATATGTGCCTTCTTTCCTCTTTCTAATTTGCAAATCCCCTCTTTTTTTTCGACAGTTATCCCTGGATAATTTCCCACTTTTTGGTTGAGACCCGTAAGTCTATTAAAAACAGATGTTTTTCCAGTATTGGGATTCCCTATAAGAGCTACATTTATTTGTTTCGCCATAGTTTAGGAAATCAATTCTATTTCAATTTGTAAAGCAGTTTCCTTTCTAATGGCTAAATGACTCCCATTAATATTAATATAAAGGGGGTCGCTAAAGGGTGCCAATTGTACTAAGGTCACTTCATTGCCTGGAAGGCAGCCCATTTCCAAAAGTTTTAGCGGAATTAAATCTACCGAAAATTCGGTAATTATTCCCTTTTCTCCTTTTTGAAGTGATGCAATGGTGGGCATTGTTCTTATTTAGACTGATTTTAAACAATGCAAATGTAGGGAAAATATTGGGGTATAAAAAGGCTGTTATTCTTCTTTTTCAAGAATCTTTATGTCCTCAAGTAATTGTTTAATCGCTTCTGGTTTTGTACCATCGTAAAAACCTCGAATGCGCCTTTTTTTATCCACCAGCACAAAATTTTCGGTATGAACCAAATCGTATTCATTATAAGGAACATCCTTGGCGGCTAAATAGGATTTTCGCGCCAAGTCGTAAATCTGCTTTTTATCACCCGTTACTAAGTTCCATTTACTATCGTCTACTCCTTTTTTAACAGCATATCGCTTTAATTGTGCAACGGTGTCAATTTCTGGAGTTACCGTATGTGACAATAACAAAATATCTTGCTTGTCCTTTAGTTCCTTTTGAATTTGCACCATATGATCTGTCATTACTGGGCAAATAGTTACACAGGTAGTAAAAAAGAAGTCGGCGATATAAATTTTATCTTTATAATTTTCTTGGGTAATGGTATCACCATTTTGATTAATCAAGCTGAAATCCCCAATGGAATGATATTTCTTTTTATACTGAAGGGTGCTATCTACCAATGCTGCATTTACGTCGCTTGGTTGATAAATCTTTAGCCTTTTTTTAGGCACAAGCACCTGATAAATAGAAAAAATAATAACAACTGAAAGTACTAAGAGCACTATTCCGAAGAATTTATATTTTGAAAAAAACTGAAGCATGAGATTTTAAATATAGTGCAAATTTACTCTTCAAAAAGAGAGCAAAAAAACTGTAACAGTTAAATGTTTTGTAATACTAACAGCCAGTGTTTGTTTTATTTTTTTTGCAAAGAGTAAAGCACTACTTTTGCAGTTCAATTTTTTGAAAGGAATCTATGGAGTTTTTTATAAAGATATCTCAGTTTTTACTTAGTCTTTCCCTACTTATCATATTACACGAATTTGGTCATTATTTACCAGCTCGATTGTTTAAAACCAAAGTGGAAAAATTCTTCCTCTTTTTTGACATAAAATTTGCCCTCTTTAAAAAGAAAATTGGTGAAACCGTTTATGGAATTGGATGGCTTCCTTTAGGGGGTTATGTGAAAATAGCGGGGATGATTGATGAGAGCATGGACAAGGAGCAAATGGCACAGCCTGCTCAACCTTGGGAGTTTAGAAGTAAACCAGCTTGGCAACGTTTAATTATTATGCTTGGAGGAGTCATCGTAAACTTTATTGTTGCCTTACTTGTGTATATTTTTGCTTCCTTTTACTATGGTGATACCGATATTGCCACCAATAGTTTAAAAGATGGCTATAGTGTAGAAAACCCTATTTTGAAGAATATTGGTTTCCAAACGGGGGATAAAATAGTATCTGTAGATGGGGAAACGTATGAAAGCTTTCAAGATTTACGAAAAAGTATCATTGTAGCTAATGAAATTACTGTTTTAAGAAATGGTGAAGAAATAAGTTATCAATTGCCTGAAGACTTTTTAGGACAATTAAGCGACAGTGATGATCGCACCTTGTTTCAGTTGAGAATTCCTTTTCTGGTAGGACAGGTAGTTGATTCATCGGCCAATAAAAATGCTGGACTTAAAAAAGGAGATTATATTTCTGAAATTAATGGAGAAGCAGTTCCTTATTACGATGTTATTGTTGAAAAACTTCAAAATTATAAAGGACAAACGGTAACCGCTACTGTTGTAAGGGAAGGCGAAACCCTTAAAATTCCTTTAAAGATTGATGAGAACGGAAAAATGGGGATTTTCCCAGCTCAAAGCTTTAAGGTAATGGACGAGCTTGGACTTGCCAAAGTGGTTAAAAAAGAATACGGCTTTTTTGAAAGCTTTGGAGTAGGTACGAAAAAATTTGGTGCTCAAATGTCTGGTTATTGGGATCAATTAGTAAAAATATTCAATCCTAGTACGGGAGCTTACAAAGGTGTGGGAGGATTTAAAGCCATTTTTGATATTTTCCCAGACACATGGAGCTGGGAGGCATTCTGGAGCATTACGGCCTTTTTATCTATTATGCTTGGGGTATTAAACTTGCTCCCTATTCCAGCATTAGATGGTGGTCACGTAATGTTTTTACTTTGGGAAATGATTACAGGTAAAAAGCCCGGAGATAAGTTTATGGAGTATGCACAAATGATTGGTTTCTTTTTATTAATTGCCTTAGTACTCTTTGCCAACGGGAATGATATTTACAGGGCCATAGCAGGGAAATAAAAAAAATAACCTTTCTTTTTTGTTCAGATAAAAAATACTTTATATTTGCATCCGCTTAAAAGGAAAAATACCTTCCTCCTTAGCTCAGTTGGTTAGAGCATCTGACTGTTAATCAGAGGGTCCTTGGTTCGAGCCCAAGAGGAGGAGCAAAATTAAAAACCCACTCAATAAGAGTGGGTTTTTGTTTAACATAGAAAAGCAACCCAAGTACCTTCTTATTATGTCAATTGTATTTCAAAAGTCCAATTGATATATTATCTTTAGATATGTTCACAACATACTTTCCCAATAAGATTCTTGAACCCTATGTAGCAACATTATATACCATAGAATGGGAGGGTGAAAGAGATATCGATATATTTAATGAGCTCTGTCTCCCAACTGGATATTGTATTTTGGCCTATTTGTTTCATGGGGGATTTACAGTATATGTAAATAGTGAAAAAATTCCTCTTCCCAATTTTTATGTAACAGGTCAACAAGCCAGTAAATATGTTTTTAAATCAAACTCAAATAGTATTAAAATTGTTGGTGTAGCCTTTAAACCTACAGGATTGTGGCATCTATTTGGGCTAAATCTGCCGGCACTAGTAAATAAAGCAGAAAGTGCTTGGAATTTACTTGGAATTAGTAAAGACTTGTTCCAAGACTCCCTAAATACAATAAAATCTCCCAAAGAAGGAATGTCCATTTTAGAAAAAATTCTTATTGAAAAAATCCGAAGTGGAGTACAATCTCCCAATGCTGTTGATATAGCTATAGGCATAATTTATGAAAAAAGAGGTTGTATTTCGGTCACTCAATTAATCAAAAGGTTGAACATAAGTGAACGATATTTTCAGAAACTATTTAAGAAAATGGTAGGATTACCCCCTTCCCTATATACAAGAATTGTAAGATTTAATTTTATGTTTTCTGAAATGAATCCCAAGGTTGAACATGATCTTAAAACAATAAGTGCTTTGTATAATTATTACGACTTTTCACACTTTTCACGAGATTTTAAAAGATATTGTGGAGAGTCTCCTTCAAAATTTTTTATAGACAAGTTTCACTTTTTAAAGGAAACCATGATCGATGCTCCTGTCATTTTAAAGCACAAATAACTACCCCGATAAACCCTCAATAGTAATAGTTTATGGACGGGTTTATACATCAGTAGCGTTGCAATTCTTCCTAACTTCGAATAAACAATCCAATAAATTCTGAGATTCATGAAACTAGGAAGTATTATCTCTATCGTTATTCTCATTAGTAGTTGTAACAATCCACAAAAAAATAATGAGGCTGATTCTAATAATGATTTAGTTCAAGCTGAAAAAAAAGAAGTTGTTGCCAGCACAAACAACAAGCTTAAGCAGGAGCAAAATGATAATTACTCAAGACTTTATTTAATAGATGAAGAATGTAAGCTAAATTTAGAAGAGGTTGCCACACTTTTTTCTCTATCAGCTAGTCAAACTAAAACTCATATTGAAGTCATGGCTCCCTGTAGATTTAATATTAATTATCGCGATGGATCGGAAGGAATATTTTCAATTCGAGTAATAAAAACTCCACAAAATGCAGTACAAAAAGCAATCGAAAATAGACTTTCCAGTTCAACCCAAAAAAAGTATGTGAAATCAAGTAGTCATGGAGGGCATTATATCTTTAAACATCCTAATCAAGGATATTTGGTTTTGTCACATCCAAACTATGCAAATGAGATTAAAATTCAATATATGGTCATGGTTGCGTCAGGCCTTACACAGACTCAGAGAGAATATGTCGAGAATAAAGCTTATCAAGCAGCAGAATACCTCATCACAAAATATAAAGAATGAAAACGCACTACCTATTGTTGTCCCTCCTAATATTAACCATGGTAATGGTTGGTTGCGGAGTAAAAAAGCAAACCGTTATAAATAATAGCATCATTGGTTCTTGGGAAGGTTGCGACGGTAGGGTGATTACTTTTACCCAAGAAGGCGATTCGATTCTGGGGCATTATACTAAGTTAAATGGCTTAGAACGGTTTGGGTTTACCCAAAATGAAATTGGCTATAAACTTATTAGGGAAAGTGTCGGTTCCTATACTGGTCAGGTTAAGTGGCGCGCTATTAATATTAAAGAACCTACTTGGAGAGCTGTAAAAGTTTCAATACATGAAAATACTTACCAAGACATAGGATCCGATCGTTGTGGCAGAGAAATGACTCGCATAAAAGAAAAATAATTAAAGCACAAATACATGAAAACAACCCAAATTATAGCCGTAGTTCTTTTTGTTTTGGTTGGACAATTTACAAATGCTCAACCCTATTCTTTAAAAGAAGAAATAAAGCCCATTAAATTAGAACTTCTTAAAGATACAAGAAAAGGGCATGAAGGAGAAAAAAGCATCACTTTTGTTGGTAAAGTAGTAGATTCGGCAAGTTATCATTATATAAAGGGCTACGACATGTACCAACTTGTCGATATAATGGTTGCAAATTATGATAGTGATGAAAACCTTAAAGTCGAGCTCATGACAAATACTTGGGAGAAGGTTGCAGACAGCAAAAACACAAAATCTTCACCAGATGGAATTGTCCATTTTAAATTGCGAGATCATGGCGCTATTGGAATAAAAATATCCCCCCCTAAAAGTGGCGCAGCAAATTATATAATAGTGGCAATGGCAAGTCCTCCCAAACAAGATCATCTAGGAACACCCTTTGTTTCTATTGAAAAAAATCAAATGAAAGCGAATGCCAGGAAAAATGATGCGGGAGGTGCTTCAAAAGGTGGTAATAACACAATTCTTTATATAATAATAGGAGTTGCTTTATTAATTATTGCTTTTTTGGGAGGCAAGTTATTAGGCAAAAAGAAATCTGTTAACCTATTTATACCGTTGTTATTCTTTACATTTTCCGTTTCAGCTCAAATGGGTAGTAGTAGTATTCCTGAAGAATCTCTGGATATATTGGAATCACAGCAACAAGAAGATCTAAATGATAATCAAGCCCGTAGAGACTTTAGGTCAAACACCACTCAAAATCTAGTGTCTCGTTTAATTGAAATTCGCTCCACATGGAATGCTATTCGAAGTTTTGATAGAAGCTACACTACTTATAGGAATTGCGTTCCGTCTGGGCCCCCACCTAATGAACCACGTATTCCCTCATTTTGTAGTGCTCCTCCCACCGAAATAGGTTCAGAAGATACGAGCAGCTGTGCAGGATGTTATATAACTGCTAGACGTACATTTAATGAAACACGGTATAAACTTGAAAAATTAAGCGGAATTTACAAATGCGCTAAAACATATACGGACGCGGCTTTGGCTTTGGGTGATAATACTTCTGGTATTCATGCCGTAACAGGCATTGTATGGCAGCAAGAACGAGCCAAGATTATGAAGGATATCCAAAAAATGGAAGAAGAATATGATAAAACATATACCTATTTAATGCAAGAATTACGTGACGGAATGATGGAATTAAATTTATGCGAAGAGCAATTTGGTGTGGAAAATTGGTTCGATCGTTTTGGATTTATGTATTTCGAATTTATGCAAGAAAAATACCTTCGTACTAATTAATAGATTAAAGAAGTCAAATACATTTGATCTCTTTAACTAATTAACAAAAAATGGATATTTTATTCTTTTATCACACGCGTGTTGATTTGTGTACCATCGCTGCTTGTAATTTTCACAAAATACAATCCGGTAGAAAGCGAAGTTAAATCTATTTCAGTCCTCGAAAAAGCATCCTTTTCAAACAATAGGCCTCCTGTACTAGAATAAATTGATAATTTAAATACTCCCAGATTGGTTTTAACGGTTGCTGTATTAATTACAGGATTTGGAAAGATAGAAATAGTGGGTGTTGTGCTTTCATCATAAATAGTTAATCCCTCCTCAATAATTTTTATGGAGCCATCGGGTTCAAAAGGGTTAGACCATTTTTCATTGGTATACATGTCTGAGCCTCCCAATGTTTTTAAAAAAGCCACAAGTTCGTGTTTCTCACTTTCCGTAAGATTCAACTGTTGTGGTTCGCCATTAGGATCCCTTAACCTTGAATCCAAATTGGTGTTTTCAGGGTTATTAGGAATGTGATTATAATGATTAATAACCTCTAAAAGGGTCGCAAAACTACCATCATGCATAAAAGGTCCATTTAATGTTCCATCCGGTTTTGCCAAATCCCTAAGTGACGGAGCCCTAATATTCGTGATATCAATTTCACCTGGCATTCCTGCGACCGTGATCACTCCATTATTAAATGAATTAATATGTAAAGCAAAGCCCGAAGGAATGTGACAGTCTGCGCAACCTATATTCAGAAATAAGTCTTTACCCCTGTTCTCTTGCGAGGTAAAGTTAGGAAATGGCTCATTTGCATAGTTCACTTGTAACAATCCTTCATCAAATCGAGAATCGAATGACTGGATGCTTCTAATAAATTGAGCAAGGGCTAATTGCATTCGGTTTTCGGTTATTTGAGAATCGCCATAGGCAAACTCGAACAGCGTGTTGTAATAGTCGACACTTTGAAGGTAGTTAATTAAATCATCGAACGTCGGATCGCCATTTGTTCCACTAAATCCCATTTCAATGTGGTCTCTTATAGGCTGGGTGGTTTGTTCTTCAAGGGTTTCGGCTCGTTCATCCCAAAAAAAACTATTTTCATTAGAAAATCGAGCATTCACAAGGCGCATAGAGTGTCTACCTGCAAGCCCATTGACTCCTTGACTCTGAACATTTGGGTCTCCAAATGCATGTTCTTGAACATGGCAACTAGCGCATGCGATGGAGCCATTACTAGATAGCTTTTTATCATAAAAAAGCACACGTCCCAGCGTGGCCGTCTTATTATTAATAGGGTTATTCCCACTATTATCTTGAATTACGTATTCTGGAATGTCCTGATTAGCATAATTAAACAGATGGTTCAGGTCTATGGTTGCACTAATAAAAATCAATCCAAAAGCTAGTAAAATTGACAGCTTTAAAAATCTATTTTTTAAAACGGACATAAAATTCCCTTTGTTTTAAATAAAGGAACAAGATAATGAATTAAAAAACTCTTAGAGTTAAGCAATCGCTGTGACTAAGAATGAAAAATCACACTTTTGATAAAAATGCAAGTGTTACGCAGTGTACAGTACTATTTTGTATGATTCTTAAAAAATTGATTGGACTCCTCAAGCATTTCTTTGAAATCATCTATATCGGTAAAGGAGTGGTCGGCAGAGTTCCAAATTCTAAACTCAAGATTCTTATTATGCTTTTTAATCTTTTCAATCATGTTTTCAGCTTGATCTACAGGAACTGTTTTATCGTTGCCCCCGTGCATTATTAGCAGGGGACTATTTATATCATTTGCATAACTTATGGGAGATATTTTTTTTAAATACGAAGATTCATTAGACCCTAGAGCAGTATTCCAAAACTCATAAGAATAATAGTTATCATCATCCTTTTGCTTTTTCATCCATGCCTTAATATCTGTTGGGGCCGCGATAGAAATTCCTGCATTAAATAATTCGGCATATTTAACTAAACAAAAATAAGTTGCATAGCCTCCATAACTATGTCCAAACATAAAAACATTTTCTTTGTCTAATGGAAACTTTTCTAAAACGAACTGGGTAGCATCGGCAATATCATTTACCATAACTTCATCAAGACTACTAACCCCAGCTAATACGTGGGATTTTCCAAAACCTGTCGAACCTCTATAATTAATGCGTAAGGTAGCGTAGCCTCTCGATGTAAAATACTGGGAGAAATCGTCTAAGCGCCAATAATCTCTCGCCCATGGCCCGCCATGGGGCAACACAACTAGTGGTATTTTTTCGTTTTCTTTTATGTTAACAGGCAGATTAAAATAACAAGGAATATTATAATTATCTCTTGTCTTAGCTATTACCACTTTTGATTTTGAAAGAGCATACTCATTTAATTCCTCATTAAAATGAAACATTACGGCATAAGAATTTTCTCGAACATCAAATACTCCAATGTTTCCGGTTGAAGAATCATTCCATTGATGAATTAATAATCTATTACCTGAAACATCTAAATCGATAATTTCATTAAAAAATTGTGGGTATTGGCTGTTAAGCTTGGCTACTTTTTCTGAAAAACTAGAAGACAACCATTTATATTTTGGAGTGAGACAGGTGTATTTAAAGCCCGCAATTTCAGCATTATTATAATCGAAAATGAATTTAATTCCTTCACCGTCTAAATCCTTTACATCACAATTAACATCAGCAACAAAAGTTTCTATAACTTCTTCTTTTTCAATATCATAACTAAACATTTCTCTTTTATCAGAAAAAATATTCGACGTTATGTATATTATATTTGGGTTATATCCAAAACCTTCAAAAGTTAAATATTGTTTTAAATGAGTTCTTGGGTCTATTGTAAAAGAATACTGGTTTCCACCAATTTTAATTATGCAGGGCTTCAATGTTTTGGTTTTTGGTTCATATTTGTAGTAATAGCTCATGCCCTTGTCCGATATTTTAACGGCCATTCTAATATTTCCAAAAGCATCCGTAATCCAATGATTTACTTTATGAGTGTCTGCATTCATTATAACATACTCTTCTCCAGTGTATATATTAATTTCCTTGATGGCAGCATGAAGATTACTGTCATAAGTTTGTACTAAGATTTGATGACTTTTGTTGTATAAAAGGCTGATTATTGAATTATAACGGAGGTTTGCCTGCCAGTTCCAATAGGTTGATTTCTTTTTATAATTTATTCTACTTACTATTTCAACTAAATTTTTTCCATCTATATCAACTGCTTTAATTGCTCCTTTCGATTCATAGATAATACGTTCATTGGTAAGCCAATATACAGCGTCAATTCCAAAAAAATCTAACGGTATTCTATGGACTAATTCGTATTTATCTATATCAATAATATTAATGGTTGTAGAACGATTAAATAAATAGCTATCCTCATTCTTATCTATAACTTCTATATAATATTTTCCATTAGGCGAAATAGTAAAATGACTTCGATTATTTTGTTTAAACATTACGTCCAATGGTATTAACTTTTGGATGGAATCCTGAGAAAAACAATACAGACAAGAACTAAATAATAAAAATATTGCTAAAAGAAATCGTACCATTTTTAAATTAAAATATTGTATTGATAAATATAAATATCTACAATAAGTTGAATTAATTTAAAAGTATTAATTTTTCAGAATAATTTATAGTAATTATTTTAAACATTTTGGCCTCGTAGTTCAATGGATAGAATAGAAGTTTCCTAAACTTTAGATCCAAGTTCGATTCTTGGCGAGGCTACGAGACAAGATGAGAAGTTTACCTTGAGCTTGTCGAAGGGATTCTTGGCGAGGCTACTTATTAATATTTCCCTTTCAAATTCTCTAGCATAATCTGGGTCATATCCTCCAAAGAAAATTGGTGCTCCCAACCCCAATCTTCCCTAGCTTCGCTATCATCTATACTCTGTGGCCATGAGTCTGCAATAGCTTGTCGAAAATCTGGTTCGTAAGAAATAGTAAAATCTGGAATGTGTTTTTTTATACTTTCTGTTATTTCTTCAGGATTAAAACTAAAAGCAGAAAGGTTATAAGCGCTTCGCGTTTTTATTTTTTTGGCTGGAGTTTCCATAATATTGATAGTGGCATTAATAGCATCATCCATAAACATCATGGGTAGCGTAGTTTCAGCATTCAAAAAACAAATATATTTTTTATGTTTTAAGGCCTTATGGTAGATGTCTACTGCATAATCTGTGGTGCCACCGCCAGGCATAGTTTTATAGCTAATTAATCCTGGATAGCGTACACTGCGCACATCTACTCCATATTTATTATAGTAATACTCACACCAACGTTCTCCCGTTTGTTTGCTAATTCCATATACGGTGCTAGGCTCCATGATAGTGCGCTGCGGGGTATTTTCTTTGGGGGTTGTTGGACCAAAAACAGCAATACTAGAGGGCCAAAATATCTTTTCAATTTTTCCTTCTTTAGCTAAGTTTAATACATTAAACAAAGAATTCATATTCAAATTCCAAGCTTTCATGGGGAACTTTTCTCCCGTAGCAGAAAGCATAGCTGCCATTAAATAGACTTCAGAAATCTCATGTCTTATTACAATATCCTCAATTTCACTATAACTTGTTGCATCTAAGAGTTCAAAAGGGCCACTTTTCATCATTTCTTCATCACCTACTACAATATCCGATGCAATGACCTTATGTGCAGGATACAATTCTCTTAGTTTTGCCGTAAGCTCTGTCCCTATTTGACCACAAGCCCCTATAATAAGAATTCTTTTTTTCATCTATGTATTAATTTGACCGTAAATATAAGGATATCTCTATGGTTCTTTTTAATTAAATTTTAATAGAAGTTTACTGTAAGTCCTTTATATTTGTACAGTTAGATTTACAATGAATTATTTACCTTTTTTTACACTCCTCTTCTTAGTGTTTTTATCTTGTGGTGATGCTACTTCTGAAGAAAATATTTCTCAAGAAGTTGTAGTTGATACATCTGTCTATGGAAAAACCCATTTTGAGGTTCCCAAACTCATCCCTCAAGCAAATGCTTTGGTAGATAATTGGCCTATTTTTCAGGATTTTAGAGGTGAAGCTTTGACGCTAAAAAACATAAAATTAGAAGATCTAAAAATAAAGTCTGAAAAACTATTGGCGCATACCGATTCGCTTTCAAAAAATATTCCAGATACTCTGTATTCGAATGCAATTCAATCAAGATTAACTATTGTAAAAACGAGAATACATTTATTAAAGCAAGAAGTAAACAGGGGGAAAACTCGCCCTGAAGAAATAGAAAACAATCTTGTAGAAGCGCAAAAAGCGATTGAAACATTTATCATTCAAATTAACGAGAAAGTACTCAAAGACAAAATAGACTTTCAACGAAAAGATGACGAACAGAAAGAACTCGAAAAGCAAAAAAAAGCAAGAGATTCAATATTTGAATTAGAATTAGAAGATCAATAATCACTTTTACACCAAAAAATATAATAACAAACTAAAAAACAATGAAAAAAATACTTTTAAAATCCCTTCTTTTATTTGGAATTTTCGCTGTTACTTTTTCTTCATGTAAGGAAAAAGAAACTGCCCAAATAGAGGACGAACCAAGAGGAATTATCTTGGCTAATATGGATACACTTGTAAGTCCAAAAGATGACTTTTATAGTTATGTAAACGGAACTTGGATGAAAAATACAGAAATCCCTGAAGACGAAGTACGTTGGGGCGGTTTTAATGTATTGCGCAAAAAAACGGATCAAGACATGCTTGCTATTTTGGACAAAGCCCAAAAAAGCGACAAATATGCTCCCGATACAGATCAAGCAAAAGCAATTATGATATTCCAAACCGAGTTGGATACTCTATCTCGAAATAAAGAAGGAATTGCGCCACTTCAACCTATTTTAGATAAAATTGCTGCCATAACATCAGTTCAGGATTTTCAAAAAGTGATGACCGAAAATGCAGCAGAGGTTTCGCAACCCTTCTTTGGAATTGCCGCTTTTTCAAATCCTAATAATAGTGCCATGAACTCCTGTTATATTATACCGGGCGGACTTGGATTGCCAGATCGTGATTATTACACAAATACCGACGCAAAATCTATTGAAATAAGACAACAATATGTTGACCACATCACTAGAATGCTTCAGTTTTTAGGAGATACAGAACCAGATGCTCGTAAACAAGCTGAGACTATTCTTGCTTTTGAAACTAATTTAGCCATTCCTCGATTAGATAAGGTAGCACGAAGAGATTTCAGAAATTTCAACAATCCTCGTTCTTTGGAGCAGGTGCAAAAAATGGTTCCGTCAATTTCCTGGAAAGATGCTTTTACCTCCATGGGTGTTACCAAAAAAGTAGATACAGTAATGGTGATGCAACCTGCCTATATGAATGTAGTAAAAAACACTCTAGAAAAAGGTGATATTGAAACTTGGAAAACGGTGATGCGTTGGGCAACACTTAATAATGCAGCAGGAATGCTTTCTACAGATATTGAAAAAGCAAACTGGGATTTTTATAGCAAAACGTTGCGTGGAGCTAAAAAACAAAAATCTGCAGAAGAGCGTGCGCTTGCCACTGTAAATAATACCGTGGGAGAAGCTTTAGGAAAATTGTATGTGGATGAAATGTTTCCACCTGAAGCAAAGAAGAAAGCCGAAGATATGATTGCCAACGTCATTGAAGCTTTTAAAGAAAGAATTCAAAAGCTAGACTGGATGGGTGATTCCACAAAGGTGAAGGCTATTCAGAAACTAGATAAATTCACTGTTAAAATTGGTTATCCAGATAAATGGAAGGATTTTTCTACCATGGCAGTGAAGACAGATAACAATTATTATCAAAATATGGTGGCTGTTAATCAATGGCAACTAAAAGATAACTTAGACAGAATTGATGAGCCAGTAGACCGCACCGAATGGGGCATGTCTCCACAAACCGTTAATGCGTATTTCAATCCTTTTAATAACGAAATTGTATTTCCAGCCGCAATTCTGCAACCTCCATTTTATGATTACTTAGCAGATGAAGCTGTTAATTATGGCGGAATTGGCGCTGTAATTGGCCATGAAATTTCACATGCTTTTGATGATAGTGGTTCTCGATTCGATTCTGATGGGAATCTAGTAAACTGGTGGACTGAAAGTGATTTAGATCAGTTTACAGGACGGGTGAGTAAGTTAGCAGAACAATACGACCAAATTGAAGTGTTAGATAGTGTTTTCATTAATGGGAAATTCACATCGGGTGAAAACATTGGAGATTTAGGAGGTCTATTAGGCGCCTATGATGGCCTTCAGAAATTTTATAAAGAAAATGGAAAGCCCGAAAATATTGACGGATTTACCCCAGAGCAACGTTTCTTTATGAGCTGGGTAACTGTATGGAGAACCAAACAAACCGAAGATTATTTAAGAACTCAAATTAAAACCGACCCACATTCACCAGGGCGTTATAGAGCGACACAACCTTTATTAAATATTGATGCCTTTTATGAAGCTTTTGATATTCAAGAAGGGGATAAAATGTATATAAAACCAGAAGACCGAGTGAGGATCTGGTAGTTTAATAAATAAACTGAAAAGGGGAGCCAATAGGCTCCTTTTTTTATTCTATTAAATCTTTTTTAACCGCTTTATTTAAATAGTAGGCAGTTACTAAAGTGGAAAGTACATCGGCAATTGGAAAAGCTATCCAAACTCCAAAAACACCTATAAAAGGAGGGAGTGTTAACAATAAAGGAATTAAAAAGAAACCCTGTTTTGTTAAACTCAATAATAATGCAGGAATTGCCTTCCCTATGGCCTGGAAATATGAAGCGCCAATCAATTGAATTACAATCACTGGAGTAGCAGCAAATACCCAACGAAGTGCAGATGGGGTTCTCCTTAATAATTCTTCATTGTTCGCTAAGGTTGCCGCATCTAAGCTTTCAGAATTACTAATAAAGATTGATACAATATCAGCAGGAAAAAGCATTATACTAGCAAAAATTACCAGTGCTATGGCTCCGGAATATTTTATCGATATATTGATTGCTTCTTTCACCCTTCCGAAGTTTTGTGCCCCGTAATTATATCCCGCAATAGGCATAAATCCTTGGTTTACCCCAATTACTGGGAATAATGCAAACATGAGCATTCGGCTAATAATTCCGTACGAAGCTACGTCAAGCGAATCTCCATAAGTGATTAGTACATTATTCAATAAAATTGTAAGTACCGCAATGGTTCCTTGTCGTGCTAGAGTAACAAAACTTAATGCGTTGATTTCTTTTACGATTTTTCCATTTAAAAGGAAAGACGAGATCTTTAGTTTTAGTTCGCTTTTAGCAACAAAAAACCAAAAAATAAACAAAAAGCAGATGGCATAACTTATAAAGGTTGCCCAAGCAGCACCTTCCATCCCAAAATCAAACACTTTTATGAGTATCCAATCCATGAATATGTTCCCAATAGCTGGAAGCATCATGGCATACATGGCAAATTTGGGTTTTCCTTCGGCTCGAATCACATTGTTTCCCATCATACACATGGCAAGCATGACAATTCCGTAGAGAACAATTCGATAATACGTTAATGCTAGTTCCTTGAATGATTCATCGGCTCCAAAAAATTCAATAAGTTGGTGTTGGAAAATCAATCCCAAAAGTGCCAAAATTCCTGAAGTGAAAAAAGTCAATGTAATCTGATTCCCAAAAACTTTTAGCGCCTTTTCATGATTTCCAGAACCCAATGCACGTGAAAGGACTGAAGTACCTCCTATCCCAACGGAAAGCCCAATAGCTCCAATAAAAAAGGTGACTGGTATTACTACGGTAATAGCAGAAATGGCAAGTGGACCAATCCAACGGCCTACAAAAATGGTATCCACTATCATATTAAGGGACATAACCAAAATTCCTATCGAGGCAGGGACTGCCTGCTGAACAAGTAATTTGCTAATGGGTGAAGTTCCTAATAAAGTGGATTTTTTACTCATTAAGCGATGGCTGTTTTGACATCGGTAAGTTGCCATTCTTCGATCCAATTGGCTAGCAATTGTGCAAAATCATCGCGGTCATTTAAACACGGAATGGTTGTAAACTCTTTTCCACCCACTTCGTGAAATATTTCTTCCCCTTCCATGGCTATTTCTTCTAATGTTTCAAGGCAATCACTTACAAAAGCTGGGGTAACAATTGCCATATTCTTGATTCCTTTCTTTCCAAAACGCTCAATGGTTCTATCGGTATAGGGTTGTAACCAAGGGTCAAATCCTAATCGAGATTGAAACGAGGAAGAATAGGTGCCTTCTTGTAAATTCAACTTTTCTGCAACCAGTTGAGTAGTTTTAAGGCATTGGTGTCGATAGCAAAATGTATGTGCTTCAGAAGGTGTTACACAACATTGCCCATCGATTTTACAGTGGCTTTGTGTAATATCACTTTTTCGAATATGTCTCTCAGGAACCCCATGATAACTGAACAATACATGCTCATAGTTTTTTCCTTTGAGGCCTTCGGCTATACTTTTTGAAAGTACTTGGATATAGTCTTCACGTTTATAGAATGCCGAAAATGTATCTACCTCGAGATTCGGGAAAAACTCTTTTTGAAGTTCTTCAACTTTTACGTTAATCGTTTCAGTAGTCGCCATGGCAAACTGAGGATATAATGGCATCACCAATACTTGATTCACTCCTTTATCAACCAATTCCTGCAGCCCCTTTTTCAAGGTCATGCTTCCATAGCGCATTGATAAGGACACCGGAATGTTTGTGCTTTGCTGTACTTTTTCTTTAAGTCTTTCGGAAATAACAATTAATGGAGACCCTTCTTCCCACCATATTTTTTGGTAGGCTTCTGCCGATTTCTTTGGGCGTGTATTTAAAATGATTCCTCGAACTAGCAAAATTCTAGCCCATTTTGGGACATCAATAACACGAGGGTCCATTAAAAACTCATCGAGGTATTTTTTTACATCTTTAGGATTGGTACTATCTGGGGAACCTAAATTTACAAGGAGCACTCCTTTTTTCATAATTCTTTTTTACAAAACAAAAATAGTATGCATTAGTGGAAACTTTCTTAAAAAAGTATCAAACTTCCTCATTTACATATTTAATATTTCTATTGGGTTAAGCTCATCACAAATTTCTTGGGTGTCACCCCATATTTCTTTTTAAAGGCTGCAATAAAATGGCTTGCTGTGCTATACCCAACTTTAAGTCCTACTTCATTTACGTTATAGGAACCAGAAACTAATAATTGTCTTGCTACCTCCATTTTATAATCGAATAAAAAGCTAAACACGGGCTCACCATACACCTGTTTAAAACCCTCTTTTAGTTTATTTAAGGATAAACCAATCTCCTTGGACAGCTCCTGTAAAGTAGGGGGTTCGGACATTCTTTCAATAATAATATCCTTTGCTTTTTTAATTTTAGCTACATTGGTTTCATCTACTAAAAAAGGGCATTGTTCAATATCTACACTTTGCGGAGTATTAAAATAAAGACTTAATAATTCATAGGTTTTTGCCTTAAAATAAAGTGGTTTCACCATGGGATGCAAACTAAATTGTAACAACTGATTTAATACAATCGCCATAGAAGGAGAAAAAATAGTGTCTTTATAATACTTACGTTCTTTGTTTTCACCACTCAAGAAAGAAATATAATTAGCCTCCTTAGAAAATAACTCGTGAAGTTTTTTAATGGGAAGTAATATTGAAATCAGCCAACTTTTTGGCTGCAAGGACAGTTCAATGGGTAAATCCAATTTCGGATTATATAGTAGTAGTGCGTGGTCTTCTAGAATGGGTAAGTTGTAACTTCCTTCATTAAAAACAAAGGCTCCTTGCCCCTTAACACAAAAGTGAAACTGAATAAAATTAGAATTTACTTCACGCTTAAAATATTGATTTTCAGTAGAATCATTTGTAAACTTTAAAATAAAAAATCCTGTTTCTACTTGTGTCTCTTCATATATACCTTGAGCGATACTTTTATCAGAAATCATAAAGATAATCTTTTGGCGTTATTTAGAATAATTCCAAATAAAGACTCTATTAAACACCGAAAATACTACAAAAAACTGATATTTATCATTGAAAAAAGCAAATTAACACCTAACGATACTATATATACTTTTAGCGTTACTTTTTATTACCGCATACTACTACATTTGCACTTGTAATTCAATGATGAGAAGCCAGAATCAACATTTTTCACCTTCTACTGAAGAACATTTTTTTGTAATTGGTCTTAATTACCTTAAGGCCGATGCTGAAACTCGTGGGCATTTTAGTCTTTCAGAAGCATCACAGGAAGTCCTTTTGCGAAATGCAAAACAAATTGGTTTTCAGTCTTTAAGCGTTATTTCAACTTGCAATCGCACCGAACTTTACGGGTTTGCAAAAAATGAAAATGATATTATTGCACTTTTATGTAAACACACTGTTGGAACGGTGGCGGAGTTTGAAAAAGTTGGATATACATATAAAAATTCTGATGCCGTCTCGCATCTCTTCAAAGTAGGAACGGGCTTAGACAGCCAGATTTTAGGAGATTTCGAAATTATAAGTCAGTTAAGAAAGAGTTTTCGCTTTGCAAAGGAACTTGGATTACTAAACGCTTATATGGAGCGGCTTATTAATGTAGTGATTCAATCTAGTAAGCGCATAAAGAATGAAACAGGAATTTCTTCGGGAGCTACATCGGTGAGTTTTGCAGCGGTGCAGTACATCATGGCTCGTGTTCCATATATTTCTGAAAAAAATATTTTGCTATTTGGGGTAGGTAAAATTGGCAGAAATACCTGTGAAAATTTAATAAAGCACACTAGAAATAAGCACATTACCCTTATTAATCGAACCAAGGTTAAGGCAGAAGAGGTAGCAGGAAAATTTAACCTGTTGGTAAAGGATTATTCCAATATTCAAAGTGAGATTGCCCAAACAGATATCCTTGTGGTTGCCACAGGTGCACAACAACCCACCATAAATAAAGAACTGCTTTACTTAAAAAAACCCTTATTAATTTTAGATCTTTCTATACCAAAAAATGTTTCTGAAAATGTTATAGAAAACCCGTTGGTGACCTTAGTACATTTGGATGAGCTCTCAAAAATGACTGATCAAACCCTTTCACAAAGAAAAGCAGATCTTCCAAAGGCTATAAAAATTATTGAAGAAGCCAAGGAGGAATTTAATACCTGGGCATCTCATCGAAAATTTGCTCCAACTATAAAAGCTATTAAAGAAAAGCTTTCAGAAATTAAAGCAGGAGAGATAGATTTTCAGAAAAAGAAAATTGAAGGGTTTCACGAAGAACACGCCGAAATCTTAGCCGATCGATTGATTCAAAAAATTGCTACACAGGTTGTTGGTCACTTAAAAAATGCTAACGGCACTTCTCAAGATAGCATTGAAATACTAAAACAAGTTTTTGAACTTGAAAACTAAATCCCTTGAGCAAAGTAATCCGCATAGGAACACGCAACAGCCCTTTAGCCCTTTGGCAGGCGAATGTTGTTAAGTCACAACTAGAAAGATTGGGTTATCAAACGCTACTCATTCCCATTACCTCAACCGGAGATATAGTCCTGGATAAACCCTTATACGAATTAGGCATTACGGGCATATTCACAAAAACCTTAGACGTAGCTATGATTCAGGGGCAAATTGATATTGCCGTTCATAGCATGAAGGACGTCCCAACGCTTCTTCCTAAGGGAATTATTCAAACGGCTGTTTTGAAAAGAGCTTCTCATGATGACATTTTAGTTACCAAAGCATTGTTTAATTATGAAGAAGAATGTACCATCGCTACAGGAAGTTTACGCCGAAAAGCCCAATGGCTTAATCGCTATCCGCACCACAAAGTGGTGGGTTTACGTGGTAACGTAAACACGAGGCTGCAAAGCCTCACGGATAGCGACTGGCAAGGTGCTATTTTTGCAAAAGCAGGTTTAGAGCGTATCGATTTACTCCCCGAAAATTATCAAGATTTACATTGGATGATTCCTGCTCCGGCGCAAGGTGCCATGGTGGTTGTAGCCAATGAAGAAGATACCTTTTGTGTTGAAGCCACAAGTAAATTGAACCACAAAGATTCACAAATTTGTACAGGAATTGAACGAGAATTTTTACGTGTTCTAGAAGGCGGATGTACTGCCCCCATAGGCGCCTTTGCAGGAGTAATTAAAGACAAAATTCTATTTAAAGGAATATTACTTTCCTTAGACGGAAAAGAAAAAATTGAGATTGAAGAAACTGCTTCTATAAACCAAATAGAAGGTTTTGGGCGAAAATGTGCGAAGTATATTCTGTCTAATAGCGGAAAAGCACTGATGCAACAAATCAAAAATGAGATGTCAAAATAATGACGGTGCTCTCCACTAAAATATTGACGGATACACAGAAAGAATTATTTCAAAATTCAGGAATGAACGTCATTGACTACGATGCTATTTCTATCGAGTTTTTAGATTTTGAAGCACCTCAGTTTGTGAAAAATGGAATCTTTACAAGTCAGAACGCAGTAAGGTCAATTTTGGATAAAAATATCCAAATTTCCAATGCTTTTTGTGTAGGAGAAAAAACAAAGCAACTTTTGGAAGAAAATGGGCAAAATGTTGTTAAAATGCACGAATATGCTTCAGAATTAACCGAATTTATCCAAAATAACTACCAAAATGAGGAATTTTACTTCTTTTGTGGCAACCGAAGAAAAGAGGAGATTCCTTCTTCTTTCAAAAACTCAAAAAACACACTTTTTGAGCTAAAAACATACAAAACCGACTTAAATTCAGTAAAATTTGATCAAAAATGGGACGGAATCTTATTTTTTAGTCCAAGCGGGGTGCAAAGTTATACCATTAAAAATTCACTTGGAATTACCTCAGTTTTTTGTATCGGAAAAACCACCGCAGAGGAAGCAAAATTACATATAAAGAGTCCTATTTTTATAGCTGATGACACTACTATTGAAAGCGTTATTAAAAAGGCTATTAATACTTTAAAAAATGATTAAAAACGATTTATTCTTGAGAGCCTTAAAAGGCGAAACTGTAGACCGACCCCCCGTATGGATGATGCGCCAAGCGGGAAGGTATTTACCCGAGTTTCAGGAAATAAAGGCCAAATACGACTTCTTTACGCGTTGTCAAACCCCAGAACTCGCTAGTGAAATTACAGTGCAACCCATTCGCCGATACGGTATGGATGCAGCTATTTTATTCAGTGATATTCTGGTAATACCTCAGGCCATGAATATTGAAGTAGAAATGAAAGCTGGAGTGGGTCCTTGGTTACCAAAGCCTATTAGAAGTCGAAAAGAATTAAGTGAAGTTGTAGTTCCAAACATTGAAGAGGCGTTAGGCTATGTGTTGGAAGCAATTAAAATGACAAAGGATAAACTCAACAATGAAATTCCGTTGATTGGGTTTGCGGGAAGTCCGTGGACTATTTTATGTTATTGTGTGCAAGGTCAAGGAAGTAAAAACTTCGATAAGGCCAAAGAATTTTGCTTTACACAACCCGAATTGGCCCATGAATTACTTCAGAAAATAACCGATACGACTATCCTTTATTTAAAAGAGAAAGTACAAGCTGGAGTGAATGCTGTTCAAATCTTCGACAGCTGGGGAGGAATGCTTTCACCCATTGATTACCAGGAGTTTAGTTGGAAATATATTCAGCAAATTATAGACGCACTAAAAGACATCACCCCTGTTATCGCCTTCGGAAAAGGTTGTTGGTTTGCTTTGGATACCATGGCAAAAAGTGGAGCTTCCGCACTGGGAGTGGATTGGACATGTTCCCCGAAAAATGCGAGATACCTTACAGGTGGTAACATAACACTGCAAGGGAATTTTGATCCTACTCGATTATTCAGTCCGCCAAGAGAAATCAAAAAAATGGTAAAACAAATGATCGATGAGTTTGGGAAAGATCGATATATCGTAAATTTAGGCCACGGTATTTTACCCAATATTCCTTTGGAAAATGCAGGCACTTTTATTGAAGCCGTAAAAGAGTATAAAGCAGAATGAATTTGTGGAAAAAATTAAAGCGAATAAGTTTAATAAAGCTGGTTAAATTTAGCTTTTTATTGCTTCAAAAACCGCTGTTAATTTTACCCATTTTGAAGGCAACAAAACAGGCGTTACAAGTGAGCCAAAAGTTATATGGGAATGCTCATAATACCAACGGAAAAGCAAATGCTTTTCGACATGCGTATTGGAATTATTTTATTTGTGAAAAAACGTTGAATTTTACTAAAAACGAGCAAAAAAGTGTCATTTGGACTGAAAAAGTGGTCAATTACTACGAAAAAGTGACAAAAAATGACATTTTTGATTCTGAAATGGATTTTCACAATAACGAAATTGGAAGAAAACAATTTTTGATACATTTTGAAGAAAAATCATTCAACTCTGTCCAGTTTTTCCAAAATATGACAAAAAATGCTCAAAAAATGGCCAATATTGAAGAAATACAACATTTCGATAATCAATTAGTGTATATTTCAGATTAACCATGTTTAGAAACTTTATTATCGGAATAAAAGCATACGGAGGCGCCTTTTCTTTAATAGGAAAATTAGGGCTCTGGAAGTACTTTTTTGTTCCTATTCTAATCAGTATTGTAACTGCTTTTTCTATTGGTTTTTTAGCTTGGGGGTTATCAGATAACATAGGTCAATGGATTGCCAAAATTTGGGTTTGGGAATGGGGCGCAGAAACTTTTAAAACCATTAGTGATTTCATTGCTGGAATTGCCATCATCGCTGTGGGGTTAATTTTGTATAAGCATATTATTATGGCATTAAGCGCACCATTTATGGGTGCTGTTTCAGAAAAAATTGAAGAGCATCTTACAGGGAAGGAAGTAAAGCAGGAGCGCTCCCTATTTTTACCATTGCTATGGCGAGGAATTCGAGTAAACATTCGAAATTTACTAATGGAATTACTGTTCACCATTCCTATTCTTCTCCTTGGATTTATCCCAATTATTGGGTTTTTATCCACCCCTCTTTTATTTTTAGTTCAGGCATATTATGCGGGCTACGGAAATATGGATTATACTTTAGAAAGGCATTTTAGCTATTCAAAAAGCAATGCATTTGTAAGAGCACAGAGTGGCATTGCCACCGGAATAGGCACCGTATTTATGTTATTATTGCTCATCCCTGTATTGGGAATTATTTTAGTGCTTCCGCTTTCGGTGACTGCCGCAAGTACAACAACACTCGAAATTATCATCCCTTCAGAAGACAAAAAACAATGAAAGAAGCGTTCGTTGCCTATATAAAAGAACTTCAAAACACCATCACTTCTTCTTTGGAAGAAATCAATGGAAAAGCGACCTTTCGGGAAGATCTTTGGGATCGACCCGAAGGCGGCGGCGGTCGTACGCGAGTGATTGAAAACGGTGCTGTTTTTGAAAAAGGAGGAGTGAATATTAGTGAAGTTTTTGGAAAACTTCCAGCAAGCATGCAACAGTATTTTGGTGTGGGTGATGTCGATTTTTTTGCTTGTGGATTGAGTTTGGTACTACATCCCAAAAATCCTTTTGTCCCCACAGTCCACGCCAATTGGCGCTATTTTGAAATGTATGACAAAGAAGGAAACATAGTCGATAGTTGGTTTGGCGGTGGACAAGATCTTACGCCCTATTATCTTTTTGAGGAAGATGCCATTCACTTTCATAACATCTGTAAAAAAGCGTGTGATGCGCATAATCCTGAATTTTATTCCGCTTTTAAAAAGAAGTGTGATGCCTATTTTTGGAATTCGCATAGAAATGAAGCCCGAGGCATAGGAGGTTTGTTTTTCGATTATTTGAAAAACTCTCCAAAAATGTCAATGCAAGATTGGTATCATTTTGTCACTGAAGTAGGCAATTGTTTCTTGGAGGCCTATCTCCCCATTGTGGAAAAGAGAAAAGACATCCAATACACGAAAGAACATTGTGATTGGCAAGAAATTAGACGTGGACGGTATGTGGAATTCAACTTAGTACACGATAAAGGAACGCTCTTTGGGTTAAAAACCAATGGAAGAATTGAAAGCATTTTAATGAGTCTTCCTCCCCACGTACAATGGAGATACGACCATCAACCTGAAAAAGGTAGCGAAGAAGAAAAATTAATCGAAATATTAAAATCACCCAAAGATTGGGTTTAAAAATAAACACATGTTTCCATTAAATAGAAATCGTAGATTACGCAGTAGTGAAGCCATCCGAAGCTTGGTGAGAGAAACTATAATTTCTCCTAACGACTTTTTAGTGCCCCTTTTTGTGGTAGAAGGAAAAGGGGTCAAGGAAGAAATTCCATCCATGCCTAATTATTATCGATATAGTTTGGATCTACTTCAACAAGAAGTAAAAGAACTTTGGAAGCTTGGCTTAAAAAGCGTCTTGCTGTTTGTAAAAATTCCTGAAAACCTAAAAGACAATGCTGGAAAAGAAGCTTTAAACCCTAATGGACTCATGCAACGAGCCATTAAAACGGTGAAGAACACCGTTCCAGATATGCTAGTCATGACCGATGTGGCTCTTGATCCTTATTCAGAATACGGACATGACGGAATTATTGAAAAGGGAGTTATTCTAAACGATGAAACCTCCGAGGTTTTAGCAGAAATGAGCATTTCTCACGCCAATGCTGGGGCAGATTTTGTAGCACCTAGTGATATGATGGATGGTCGCATACTAACCATTCGTGAAGCCTTGGAAGACGAAGGGTTTTACAATACCGGAATAATGAGTTACAGTGCCAAATATGCTTCGGCATTTTATGGGCCATTTCGCGATGCATTGGATAGTGCCCCTGTCAATATGAAAAACATCCCGAAGGATAAAAAAACCTATCAAATGGATCCTGCCAATAGAGACGAAGCCATTCGTGAAGTGGAAATGGATATTGACGAGGGAGCTGATATCGTCATGGTAAAACCCGGTTTATGTTATCTTGATATTGTTCGGGAAATTAGAAACCATGTAGAAGTTCCTGTGGCAGTATATCAAGTGAGTGGAGAGTATGCCATGCTCAAAGCGGCTGCAGAAAAAGGATGGTTAGACCATGACTCAGTGATGATGGAACAAATTACCGCTATTAAAAGAGCAGGTGCTCATATTATTGCGTCCTATTTTGCGAAAGATGTAGTAAAATTGATTTCGTAAAAGGAATAGAAAAAAATTAGTAAAACTTTATCAATTCGTGATTCCTTTTCCTATACATTTGTTGTGTGAAAAGGACGGTTATATTTTTATTCCTTCAACTTCTGATGTCCATCTTTTTGACTTCAGAAAGTTTTGCCTTTTCTATAAAGGTTGAGGCTTCTACTATTCAAGATGAGGGTTCGTTTTTGCAAAATCCGATAAATCATCAAGCCCTTTTTGTTGAAGAACTTGCCACAGTAAAAACTTTTGAACAGAATTTCTATCCTCAAATACATTTCCTTTCTAATAAAAATTCACGTTTCAATACACTTTTTTTTGTTAGCTCGCTTTCAGAAAATAAAGACAATTTCTTATTTAAAAAGAACTTAAAAAAGCTACTTACCCAACAAATTTTCCCCTTTCATTTATTTTGGTAACGCATGTTTGTTTAAATCAAAATTTAAATAAAACATATTAATTATCAATACTTTACAAAATGAAATCAAGCACTTTTATTATTAGCGCTATACTTGTGGCGGCTATTTTTTTACCCTTAATTTATTTAGTTATTCAAACCTCTGGTAAAGAGAAGAAAATCCGTAAGTCAATTCAAAAATTATGCGAATTGAATAAGCTTACGTTAAGCGAACTGGATATAAATGGGGACCTAATTTTAGGAATTGATCAAACGAATAAAAAATTAGTTTGTACCCAAAGAAAGCAACTTTCTGAAAAATTTGAAATTATAGATTTGAATCTACAATCTGATTGTAAAATAAAAACCCTAAGAACCCATGGAAAGCACTTGGAATGGGTAGGGCTTGAGCTTGCCAATAATACTTCAAAAAAAGAAATCGTATTTTATCAAGAAGATGAAGATGATGCTCCTGTTGTTGATCCACATAAATGTTTAAAAGAGGCCGAAAAATGGCAAAATATAATTAAGCCTTTACTTAAGGCATCGTAAAAAAAGGAGGCTAAAAAGCCTCCTTTTTTATTTCAAATAAAGTATTTTAGTGCTTGAAATTTGCTTCAAGCATACTTTAGTACCTTTAAGAAAAATTAGCCTATGACACTGCTTATTGTTTACGCAGTACTTTCCATTGCATTTTCATTTCTATGCTCCATATTAGAAGCAGCATTGTTAAGCTACACTCCATCCTTTATTAAAATGAAAAAACATGAAGGAAAAGCGTATGCTTCGCATTTGGCAGAACTTAAAAGAAATATTGACGAACCCCTTATTGCTATATTAACAGTAAATACCATTGCACACACTGTGGGGGCCATTTTAGTGGGTGTTCAAGCCGAAAAACTACCCTATAAAATTGAAGTTTTTGGGATAAATATCGTGGGAATAGTTTCGGCTATCATGACGCTTCTTATTTTAGTTATTTCAGAAATTATTCCTAAAACGATTGGCGCTACCTATTGGAAAAATTTAGGCGCTTTTACCTCCGTAGGACTAAGTGTAATGATTTTCCCATTAAAATATACAGGAATCCTTTGGATTTTAACACAAGTTACCAAACTTATAGGCAAATCTGCCCACGTGAGCACAATGAGCCGTGAAGAATTTATTGCACTTACGGATGCCGCTGAACAAGAAGGTGTTTTCGATGATAATGAAGGTGCCGTTATTAAAAACCTGTTAGTTTTTAAAAGTATTTATGCCAAAGACGTGATGACTCCTTTCCCAGTGGTAACCATGGAAGACGAAACCGTGACACTGGAAGCCTTTCACGAGTCCCATAAAAACCTTCGTTTTAGTAGAATTCCTGTGTATAATGAAAAAAGTCACAACATTACAGGTTTTGTTTTAAAGGACGATATTCTGGAAGAAATAGTAGAGGAAAAGGGTAAAAAAACTCTTGCCGATATAAAAAGAGAAATTTCAGTTGTGGAGGCACAAAAACCTATCCCCGAGCTTTTTAATAAGTTTATTCATCAACGAAACCATATAGCACTTGTTGTGGACGATTTTGGGAATACTATAGGTGTCGTAACTATGGAGGATATCATTGAAACGCTTTTAGGTCTAGAAATTATGGATGAAAGTGATGCGATAGAGGACATGCAGGCTGCTGCCCGTAAAAACTGGGAAAGACGCGCAAGAAGAATGGGTATCGATTTACAATCTGAAGATTCTAGCGAATAATGGATCATTGTTCAATAAATAGTCCTATTGGTGCCCTTTCAATTTATGGGGATGCCATGGGTATTTCTGAAGTTGTATTTCGGGAAAGTGAAATAACCTCTGAACAAATCCCATATTGTTTAAAAGATGCTGTCTCCCAATTAACCGAATATTTTGAAGGAAAAAGGAATCATTTTAATCTTCAATTAAACCCAAAAGGAACCGATTTTCAGAAAAAAGTCTGGCAACAATTACAGCAAATTCCTTTCGGAAAAACCACCAGTTATCAGGAAATGGCCAATTTATTAGGCGATCCAAAAGTGATAAGAGCCGCTGCTTCTGCAAACGGAAAAAACCCCATTGCCATCATTATACCTTGCCATCGAGTTATTGGCAGTGATGGTTCTTTAACTGGGTATGCCGGCGGACTGCATAGAAAGAAATGGTTGCTTCAACATGAAAACCCCGTAAAACAAGGTGAACTTTTTTAGCTTAATTCAATGAAAATACTCAAGAAATTCTTCAAATGGCTGACAATTATTATAGTACTTTTAGTTGCGACACTCTATATCACAGATACAGATTACCTCCTAAAAGCGGTCCGAACTATTTATCTCAATGGTCACACCACTGCCTATCTTGAAGATTATCAAAAATTCGATAATCGCACAGTTGAAAATGGAGTACCACAACCTTGGCCAGAACATCGTGAATATAATACCGCTTGGGAGACTGAAAAACTATCGCAATGGAATTCAGACTTAGGCACTGTTGCATTCGTAATTATTAAAAATGATAGTATTTGGTTTGAAAAATATTACGATGGGTATACGGAAGATTCAAAATCCAATTCCTTTTCTATGGTAAAAAGCATGATAACGGCTATGCTTGGTAAAGCCATTATGGATGGATATATAGAAAGCCTAGATCAATCTGTGGGAGATTTTATTCCAGAATTTAGTGAAGGGATGGCTGCTCAAATGACCGTTGGAGATTTGTCTTCTATGGCCTCTGGATCCAATTGGGACGAAGCCTATTATTCACCGTTTTCTATAACCACCAGGGCCTATTTTGATGATAACTTACGGGATGTTATAAAAGGGTTAAAAGTAATAGACACCCCAGGAAAAGTCTTTAAATATGCGAGTGGCGATACAGAACTGTTAGGCATGGTCATTGAAAAAGCCACTGGAAAAACACTCTCAAAATATTTAAGTGAAAGCTTTTGGAAACCCCTTGGTGCAGAGCACAATGCCCTTTGGCAAGTTGACAGTGAAAGGGAAGGCATGGAAAAATGCTTTTGTTGTCTTGCGAGTAATGCAAAGGACTTTGCTAGGTTTGGAAAATTGTATAAGGACTTCGGAAAGTGGAATGGCAAACAACTATTAGATTCCTCTTTTGTAGCAAAAAATATTACCCCTAGATTTCCAGAAAGCCCACAATATGGCTATGGTTGGTGGTTATATAACACAGATGACAAAAGCTATTTTATGATGCGAGGACACCTTGGTCAATACGTAATAGTTGAGCCCAATGATAATATTATTATCGTTCGATTAGGGCATCAAAAAAGTCCCGATGCAGGAGTAGGTGTATTTACCGAAGACATTACGGTTTATATTGAAGAAGCATATAATATGCTTGAAGGCAATAGTTTGTAGAAAATTTGTAATTTTACGCAACTCCCCTTTTTTTAAATTTACAAAGTATGTTACACCGAATTAATTTGGAGCAAATCCTATTTTTGGATATTGAAACGGTCCCCTTATTTGATGATTTCAACAAATTAGATGATACTTCAAAAGTGCTTTGGGGGCAAAAAACACAATACCAACGCAAGGAAGAATTCACGCCTGAAGAGTTCTATAACAGAGCAGGAATTTGGGCAGAATTTGGAAAAATAATTTGTATCTCGGTAGGATATTTTAAAATGAAAGGCGATATAAGAAATTTTCGCGTAACCAGTTTTTATGGTGAAGAAGTGAAAATTCTAAGAGACTTTAAATCGCTTTTAGAAACTCATTTTAATAAACCTCAACATGTACTTTGTGCACATAACGGAAAAGAATTCGATTTTCCTTATATCGCTCGCCGTATGATAATTAATAGAATGGATATTCCGTTTAAGTTAAATCTCTTTGGTAAAAAGCCATGGGAAGTGCCTCATTTGGATACACTTGAATTGTGGAAATTTGGTGATTACAAAACTTTTACCTCTTTAAAATTAATGGCACATGTACTAGAAATTCCTTCTCCAAAAGACGATATTGACGGCAGTCAAGTTCGTGACGTATTTTATGAAGAAAAAGATTTGGATAGAATTATACAGTATTGCGAAAAAGACACTATCACAGTGGCTCAAATATTTTTAAGACTCCGGAATGAAGAAATTTTAGACGAAAGTGAAATTTTAAGCGTATAAAAAAACCCGCCAAACAGGCGGGCTTTTTAAAAATTGAATATTATTCTTTTATAAACCGTTGTGAAATTATTTCTTCTCCATCATTAATTTCAATGATATAAATTCCACTTTTCAGTCTTCCAACATTTAAAGGTTGTTGGGTTAATAAACCAGACATTACTTCTTGGCCTAGTGTATTTACAATTTTGAAGGTTGTATTGTCGATTGACTCTAGTAATCTTACATTTAAGAAAGTTGTTGTAGGATTAGGATACAATAGCATATCCCCTTCAAACGCAGCATCGCTGTCTCCAATACCAAATCCTTGAACACCTCCTATAGCTGTAATTGAATTCCCTGCAAAAGCAGTTCCAGTATTACCAGTAATAGTTACTTGATCAATATAAATGTGATCTGAATTTGAACTTGCATCGCATCTAAATCTGAATTGGGCATTACTTGGGAAATTATAACTTGTGCTAGGTATATTTACAGTTGCTACATAAAATGAATTATTATTGAAGCTCGTTCCACTTGCATATGATGCCACAGTTCTCCAAGTAGAGCCATCGTAGAATTGTACCCAGAAGTCTTCACCCGTTTCCATACTCCAAGAATAGAAATAGAACTCTATATCAATTGAATTATAACTGGTCACATTGAAACTTCCTAATGTCATTGTAGAAGAGTTTGTATTATCTCGCAATCGAATCGAATAATTTCCTTGATAAGATCTTGATCCAGAGTAACGATAGGAGTCACTTCCTCCATCTATCCATCCATCCCAACCAGTTTCAAAGGATCCTTGGTGTAACACTGTTGAACCTCCGCCGCCGCCACCAGTAGTAGTAACAGAAACTGTATTACTTAATCCCGAATTGTTCCCTGCAGCATCAAATGCTCTTACATTAAAAGAATAGGACGTTCCTGCAGTTAATCCAGTAACATTAGCAGAAGTACCTGTAACAGTCCCTAAACTTGACCCTCCTTCAAAAACCTCATATCCTGTAACACCAACATTATCTGTGGAAGCATTCCAAGAAAGATCAACTGTTGTATCTGTAACATTAGAAGCTGAAAGATTTGAAGGGTTTGTAGGGGCTTCGGTATCTCCTCCGCCACCAGAACCTAGATTCACAGTATAGTCTTCTACTTCACCATACGTAAAGGTTTCACAAGAAGTTGGAATTCCATTGTACTTCATCGAAACACGCATTCTTACTGAGTTTCCAGACGTTCCACTTGGCACTGTAAAAGATCCACTATTAGGAGTATTGGTTGAAGCTGCTTTAGACCAAACTAATTCCCCTGCATCATTAAAATCTTTGTCATCATTATAGTCAATCCAAACGGCGTACCCTTCGGCATAAACAGTTCCTGTCCAGGTAGGAGTTACTGTAATAGTATATGACTGACCTTCGCTTAAATTCGTAGAAACGGAAGTAAAATCAGAATAAAACTGTGCGCCAGAAGAGTTATCTATGGTGTTTAATTGAACTCTACTTATATATTCGTCATTTACATTAGTACTACTAGAGGCACAATAGGAGCCGCCGCCACCACCACCGCCATAGGCAGAACCAACTCCAACTGCATACCAGGCATTGGTAGTGGCAATTTCTTCAGCACTTCCTGCACCATATAAATCAATAGCAGCTTGAATGGCACCTGTTCTAGCGTCACTATACTGAGAATTTGTACTTAAATAAACCGATAAGTTTCTATACGCGATAGCGGCCGCTTTATCCATTCCAATTCCAGTTACAGTATAGCTGTCACCGTTATCATTTGTACCACTACCACCAACAGTTAATAAATAGAACCAAAAATTTTGCACTCCAGAATTATAGTGTACGCCACCATTATCTCCTGAACCAGAATACCAATTAGTTCCTAAATAAGTGTCAGGATCCCCGTAGGCATTTGGGTTGCTCATGGAGCGTAAAGCGCCACCACTTCCGCCAGCTCCTATTTGGTCTCCCATAAGCCAATCATTACTCCCCGAAGCATAGTTTTCAATAGATTCACCAAAAATATCGGAGAAAGACTCGTTTAAAGCACCCGACTGATAACTATAAACCAAATTAGCAGAGTATTCTGTAACCCCATGGGTTATCTCATGACCTACAATATCTAACGACACTAAGGGTCCATAATTTACTCCGTCTCCATCACCATAAGTCATTCTACTACCATCCCAAAATGCATTTACATAATTGTTTGAATAACTTACGTAGGAACGAATAATTGCTCCTGCATTATTATAGGAGTTCCTATTATGTTTACCTAAGAAATATTTATGAGTTTGTTCTGCCCCAAAATGTGCTTGCACACCTGTTGGGTGATTAAAACTAGTAGAACCACTAGTAATATCAGAAGCATTATTATAATTGGTGCCATTATTCATATCATAGGTTTGGATACCGTTACCATCTGCTGTTTGACGTAGCCTATAAGGCCCTGAAGCATTATCTGCTGTAAAGGATACATTTCCGTTATAAAGACTATTCCCAGAAGCTGGTACATTGGCATGATGAATTTTCTTGTTCTCTAGAAGAATTTCACCCGTTATAGCATCTACATAAACATCGGCTCTATAAAGTGGCTCCGATGCATAGATATCAAACTTATAAGCAAGTCTATTTTCCTTGGTTACATTTTCAAGGACTGGAAAAATAATAAGCTCTCCTTGAGGCAATTCATAATTGGCAAGTTCACTTTCTTGAACATTTTGCCATAAATATCTTGTAGCTCCTACTTTGGCGATTGCATAATTAAATGCCTGATTTGCGCCAAGTGCGGGCGTAGTATTTAACTCTTTAATATCCGCTAGACTATTGGTCATAGATGTTATAACACCCGATTTTGAGTGAAGCGTAAAGGTTGAAAACTCAACTTTAATACCATTATAGTATTGCTGGTATTTGTCGTGAGTAAAACCTAATGGATCTTGGTTTTGATTTACATACTGAAAGGAAGTTTGCGGGGAGAATTTAAATTCCTGTTGCAGTAATTGAGAAGTGTTTTGGGAATTGTAATTTTTCGAAGCATCAAATACTCTGAGGCTTGGTGGTCTTTTAATATTTCTTTGCTCATCGGACTTGTTCTGGGAACTAACTTCAATCGTCCCAAAAGCGAAAGTAAGGACCGATAAAAAAACAAGAAATACATTTTTACTAATTTTTTTCATAATGATTAGTGTTTTTGTTAATGATTAGTATTTATTTGTAATAATTATTTAAAACAAAGGCTTTTTTTTTATAAATAAAATTATTTTCGATGAACTACATTAAGATTTTATTAACAATTTTTTTCCTACAAAACTAAACCTACTGATTTTGTAGACTTTACAGTTTTTATTTAAAATTTTAATTGAAGTATCTTTGAGCTAATGAAAAAAGAACCTCTTATTACTATTAAAAACCTTTTGGTCTCATTTGGAAATAAGAAATCCAAAACCGAAGTCCTTCATCATATCTCATTTACAGTTTTACAAAATGAAGTTCTAGGGATTGTAGGAGAGTCTGGCTCGGGAAAATCGGTTACCTCATTAGCGCTTATGGGGTTGTTACCAAAGAAAACCTCCCATCTTTCTGGAGACATATTGTTTGAAAATAAAAACCTTGCCTTTCTAAAAGAAACGGATTACCGAAAGCTAAGGGGAAATGAAATTTCTATGATTTTTCAAGAACCCATGAGTGCCTTAAACCCTTCCATTAAGTGCGGAGAACAAGTTTCTGAAATGCTTCAGCTACATAAAAAAATGTCCTCTTCGGATGCCAAAAAAGAAACGCTTTCGCTATTTGAAAAGGTAAAACTGCCTCAACCTAAAGAATTGTACCATAGATACCCACACCAGATAAGTGGAGGCCAAATGCAACGAGTTATGATTGCTATGGCTATTTCTTGTAAGCCAAAATTATTGATCGCAGATGAGCCTACAACTGCTTTGGATGTAACGGTTCAAAAAGAAATACTTCAGTTACTAAAAGAGCTTCAAAAGGAAACTGGAATGAGCTTAATTTTTATTTCCCATGACCTTGCCTTAGTTTCTGAAATTGCAGATCGCGTTTTAGTAATGCACAAGGGAATAGTCGTTGAAGAAGGTTCAGTTTTTGAAATATTCAAATTACCAAAACAAGAATACACAAAAGCTCTTCTTGCTTCCCGTCCACCACTAGATAAGCGTTTTGAAAAACTTCCAACTATTGCTTCTTTAGCAGATAAGTCTTTTACTCCAAAAGAAATTACCCTTTCTCAAAGGGCATTTCAGCATAAACAAATTTATTTGCAAAAGCCTATTTTAGAAATTAAAAACTTAGAAAAAGAATATTTTCAAAATACAGGACTTTTCACGAAAAAGCGCTCTATTAAAGCTGTTAACAAGGTCTCTTTTAGTGTTTTTGAAGGAGAAACCCTAGGATTGGTGGGTGAGTCTGGTTGTGGAAAATCTACCTTAGGAAAGGTAATTCTACAGTTGGAAAAAGCGACCGCAGGGAGCGTTTATTTCAAAGGAAAGGATATTACAAAACTTTCTAATACTGAAATAAAAAAACTACGAAAGGATATCCAGCTAATATTTCAAGATCCATATTCTTCATTAAACCCTAGGCTAACTATTGGACAAGCCATCGTTGAGGTCATGAAAGTTCATAATATTGGAACATCCAAAAAACATCGAGAAGATAAAGTTGCTAAACTTTTACAAAAAGTAGGTTTAGACGAAAACTATTTTAATAGATATCCGCATGAATTATCTGGCGGTCAGAGGCAAAGGGTGGGCATTGCACGCACCATTGCATTAGAGCCTAAACTCGTTATTTGTGATGAAAGCGTAAGTGCTTTGGATATCTCAGTACAAGCACAGGTTTTAAATTTATTGAATGAATTAAAAGACGATTTTGGTTTTACTTATATTTTTATCTCACACGACCTTGCCGTTGTAAAATTTATGGCAGACCAACTCATTGTGATGAATGAAGGCAAAATTGAAGAAATAGGGGATGCGGATGAAATTTATGCGAATCCTTCAAAAGAATATACCAAAAAACTTATCGAAGCGATTCCAAAAGGAATTTAAAAAAAATGCTTTCCATACCCTTTGACATCGGAATGTGTCGTTAAACGAATAAAAAATTGAATTTCAATATTATATGGTTTATTACTTTATCTTTAATAGACTAACTAAAACCAAATAATTATGAAAAAAATTACACTACTATTGTTTGCAGTATTACTTTCTGTAAGTGGATTTTCACAATTCACAATTAATGAAGATTTTAATTCTGGTGCTCCCGCAGGATGGGGTACGGCAGTATGGGAAGGTCCTTGTGATTTCCAATTTGGAACAGATTTGCCTACCGGAGATGACTTTTTAACTCAGGCTTGGTTTTATGATGACGATGCTTGTGGTGATATTCCAGATGTGAACTTTCTTTCCATTATTAGTGCCTCTTTTAATTTAAGTGGTGCGACAACGGCCGTATTAACAGTTGATGTTGCGTTTCAAGAATCTGGGGATCAATATTTCGATATTGAAGTTTGGGAAGGGGGTACAACTCAACTGGCTGTTATTGCCCATTTTGAAGAGGATCTAGATCCAGATATTCAAACATTAAGCTATGATGTTTCAGCCTATGTTAATTCAAGTTTAACCTTTAGGTTTACTTTTATGGATGACCCAGAATTTGATAATACTGGTAGCTGGGGATGGCATGGAGGAATTGACAATTTTAGATTGGAAACAGATGCTTTAGCTCTTTCAGATAATCAAGTAGAAGGTTTTTCAATGTATCCAAATCCAGCCAATGATATCTTGAACATTTCTGCTACAAACAACATTGACCAAATTGTTATTTACGATTTATTGGGAAGAAAAGTAATTGACCAATCTATCCAAATAAATAAAACAGAAATTAATGTTTCAGAATTAACAACTGGAGCCTATTTCATTCAGGTTGTATCAGAGTCTCAGAGGGGCTCATATAAATTTATAAAACAGTAATAAAAAGCTAACTTTATTTTATAAAAGAAGTCAATAAAAAAACCCGTTCTAACCTCACAAAGAACGGGTTTACCTTTATCTGAATCGTTGCAGATTTGGGGAAAAAGGATTTTAAATAAGTTACATCAACAAGAATACTTTTTTAGCAACATAAAACAAACTTCTTATAAGCCGCGAAGTATTTTTTATCCAGTTGGTTACACTTTTCATTACATAAGTTGGTTAAGCGTGGTTAATCAAATTTGGGAAGGCTAAATTGTAAAAAAAATTATATAAACACGATTAAAAACATATTTTTTCGATGAAATGCATGATACTTTAACATTTAATCGTAAAAACTATAGAACTCAAGATGAAAATTGGGGAAGAATACTTAAAATTTCATTTCAGGAATGCTGCCATCGATTACCATTTCACCTTCAGTAGCCGCTTTTATTTCTTCTACTGAAACCCCCGGAGCTCTTTCCAGAAGGTGAAATTTATTATCTCTTATTTCTAGAACGGCAAGATTGGTTACAATCTTCTTAACGCATCGCACACCCGTCAATGGAAGCGAACATATTTTGAGAAGTTTAGACTCCCCAGCTCTGTTGGTATGCATCATGGCAACGATAATATTTTCGGCAGAAGCCACTAAGTCCATCGCTCCACCCATTCCTTTGACCATTTTCCCTGGTATTTTCCAGTTGGCAATGTCCCCTTCTTGAGAAACTTCCATGGCTCCTAAAATGGTTAAATCTACATGTTGCCCACGAATCATAGAAAAACTCATGGCAGAGTCGAAGAAGGAAGCGCCAGGCAATGCAGTAATGGTTTGCTTTCCTGCATTAATTAAATCTGGATCCTCTTCCCCTTCAAAAGGAAATGGTCCCATTCCCAAAATTCCATTTTCGCTTTGAAATTCTACTTCAATATCGTTTCGAACAAAATTTGCCACCAAGGTGGGTATTCCAATTCCTAAATTTACATAATAGCCATCTTTTACTTCCTTGGCAATACGTTGTGCTATTTGGTTTTTATCTAATGCCATTATGCCTTTTTTCTTACAGTTAATTGTTCAATCCTTTTTTCATAATTGGTTCCTTGAAAAATTCGCTGTACAAAGATCCCAGGAATATGCACCTGATTTGGATCAAGCGCTCCTGCCGGAACTAATTCTTCCACTTCCGCCACCGTAATTTTTGCGGCACCACACATATTTGGGTTAAAATTTCTTGCGGTTCCTTTAAAGATTAAGTTTCCTGCTGTATCTCCTTTCCAAGCTTTTATAAATGCAAAATCGGCTTTAAAAGCATGTTCCATAATGTGCATTTTCCCATTAAACTCTCGCACTTCTTTTCCTTCGGCTACTTCAGTTCCGTAACCCGCAGGTGTGAAAAAAGCAGGTATACCGCTCTGTGCTGCTCGACATCGTTGCGCTAAGGTTCCTTGCGGAATTAATTCTACATCTAGTTCTCCACTTAACATCTGTCTTTCAAACTCGGCATTTTCACCTACATAGGAGGAAATCATTTTTTTTATTTGATGCTTTTGAAGCAATAGCCCCAATCCAAAATCATCGACACCTGCATTATTGGAAATACAAGTCACTTCTTTAACGTTTAATCGAACCAATTCTGCGATGCAGTTTTCTGGTATTCCGCTTAGTCCAAAGCCTCCCAACATAAAGGTCATTCCGTCCTTCACTCCTTTGCAAGCGTCTTTAACATGGGCAACTGTTTTAGTAATCATTTGCTTTTCAATTTTTATTAAAATTACAAAAAATAAAGGCATTAAAAAACCCGATTTCTCGGGTTTTATGGATTTTATTTTTAGGATTAAGGAGTAAAGTCAAACTCGTCATCTGGAAGTTCATTCCCCTCTCCAGAATTACCACTATATTTGGCACAATCTGTCTCAATGGAAAGTTTTGACGGCTTGCTGAAATTGTTTTTTGAAACATCTAATGAGGGGTCTTCATAACATTTTCGCATATAAATTCCCCATATAGGCAATGCCATGGTAGCTCCTTGACCATAGGCCGTGCTTGAAAAACGTACCGAACGATCTTCTCCACCAACCCATACTCCGGTAGCCAAATTAGGAACCATCCCCATAAACCATCCGTCGCTATTATTTTGAGTTGTTCCTGTTTTTCCAGCAATTGGATTTGTAAATTCATAAGGATATCCCGTTACAGCATTTTTATAAGTTGCTGTATTGGTAGCCCAAGAATGTCTTAATCGCTGTCCCGATCCTGCTTGGGTAACTCCTTCCATTAAACTCACTGTTACATAGGCAGATTCTTTACTTATAACATCTTTTGTTTCGGGTACATTTTGAAACAGAATGGTTCCATTTTTATCTTCGATCCGTTGCACTAAAATAGGCTTCACATAAACACCCTCATTGGCAAAGGTGCTGTACGCTCCCACCATTTCATATAAAGAAATATCCGCCGTCCCAAGGGCAATGGAGGGTGCTTCTGGAATATCTTTAGACTCGACTCCCATTTTTTCAACCAAATCAATAACAGGTCGTGGCCCTACACGGTCAATAAGTCTTGCGGTTACGGTATTTACGGAATTGGCTAATGCCCTTTTTAAGGTTAACATTCCTCCATAACTACCATCACTATTTTTTGGACACCAATCTTTTAATAGTCCATACTTTCCTGTTGGAATACAATAAGGAGTATTGGGTAATGTATCACAAGGAGACATATGCATTTGGTCAATAGCCGTTGCATATACAAACGGTTTAAAAGTAGAACCAATTTGCCGTTTCCCTGTTTTCACCATATCATACTTAAAATGTTTGTAATTAATGCCGCCAACCCAAGCTTTAATCTCGCCTGTTTGAGGCGTCATGGACATCATAGATGCTCTTAAAAAAGATTTATAGTATCGTATAGAATCTATTGGAGTCATTAAAGTATCTATATCTCCTCCCCAAGAAAAAATGGTCATCTGTGTTTTCTTTCTGAAACTTTCCAAAATTTCCTTTTCACTTTTTCCTTGCTTTTTTAACTCTCGCCAGCGATCGCTTCTTTTCATGGCAGATTCAAGAATCTGATCTTCTTCTTCCTGTGTAATATCTCGAAAAGGTGCTGTTTTATTCTTTTCGTTTTGAATTGTAAATTGCTTTTGAAGGTTGGCAATATGGGCATCTATGGCTTCTTCGGCATATTGCTGCATTTTTGAATCTAAGGTTGTGTATACCTTTAACCCATCACTATTTATATCATATAAAGAGCCATCGGGTTTAGGGTTGTCCTTTGCCCATTGCTTCATAAAGCCTCTTATGTATTCGCGTACATAAGTTGCAATCCCTTTATCGTGATCTTGTGGCGTAAATTTTACCCCTAAAGGTAATTGACGCAAAGAGTCCCTTTCTTTTTCAGTGATGTAGTCGTACTTCTCCATTTGGGAAAGCACCACATTTCTGCGATTCATAACTCCTTCTGGATTTCTCTTCGGATTATAAAGGGAAGAATTTTTAAACATCCCTACCAACATAGCCGATTCTTGAATGTTTAATTCTTGAGGCGATTTATCGAAATAAATATTTGAAGCAGATTCAATACCAATAGCCAAATTCAGAAAATCATAGGTGTTAAAATACATGGTGATAATCTCTTCCTTGGTATACCGTCGTTCTAGACGAGTAGCAATAATCCATTCTTTAATCTTTTGCTTTATTCTTTCAACCATATTGGAAGCTACTTGATCTGTAAAAAACTGTTTTGCCAATTGTTGCGAAATAGTACTTGCTCCTCCTCGTGTTCCTAAAAAAGCTACCGCTCTAAGAGTTCCTTTACCATCAATCCCAGAATGGTCATAAAAACGAGCATCTTCTGTTGCAATAAGTGCATTTACTAAGTCTTCGGGAAGATCTTCATATTGTATTGGTGTTCTATTTTCCTTAAAAAATTTTCCGATCACTTGTCCATCTGAAGAAATAATCTGAGTAGCAAGGTCTTTTTCGGGATTTTCTAAACTAGTCTCATCGGGTAGGCTTCCAAACACGCCCCAAGAGGCTAGAAGAAATATAAAAAGGATCAATAAAATTCCAACACCAAAAATCTTCCAAAAAGTTTTTATGTGCTTTTTGTTTTCTTGCTGCTGTCCTTTCTTTTTAATGGTTTTTGCTTCCATTTTTTACTCTATTACTTCTTCAATACTATAACCTACATCTGTGATACCACTTAATTGAGAAACGCCTCCAACATCGCCATTATTGCGCACGGCTTGTGAAACTCTCAATACATAACTCCCCTTTTCAAAAAAGGATATATTTTCCTTAAACCAAAGTTTACTTTCTTTAATACTCCCTATTCCTGTTCCTAACCAAGTGCCATCTGATTCAGCCATACGATATTCTAGGGTGTCTGTGACTACCTTTCCGTGAGGGAAATTTATACTAGCAATAATAAATATATTGTTAAAAGGATAATCGTTCGTGTTTCTTACATGTAAAAACATATTATACTTTTTAAGAGAGTCTAATTGTGGAATTGTAAACTCAATTATATCCTGTTGACCCCAATGACCCGGCAGTGTTTTCATTTCACTTACCACAGTTTTACCATCACAAGCTATAAACGCTATGACTACTACAAGTGTCCAAAAAATGCTACGCATTTCTTTTTCGGTTTTTATTTCTGTTTTTATTACGGCTCTTTCCCTTTCTATTTCTAGCACGCTTGGGTTGGTCAAATCTAGTTAAACTATCCTGCCCTACGACATTGTTGAAGAGTTCTGCATCTTGAATAATTTTTTCTTCAATAAATTCTTCAAGACTAGCTACTTTTTTCCCTTTTTTATTGATGGCAATTATTTCGTTTACCTTTTCTACTGAAAGCTCATGCCAAGCCATGGCTTGTTCTTCATAGGAAAACCACATTAACCCTTTAAAAATATCTATTTTTTGACATTGGGCTTTTCCTTTTTCAGTTAAAAGCTTAACATCCATCTTTGGAAACTCCTTTAAAGCCTCCATGTAGCTATCTAATTCATAGTTAAGACAACATTTTAACTTGCCACATTGCCCTGCTAGCTTTTGCGGATTTAATGAAAGTTGTTGATATCTGGCTGCGGATGTATTTACTGATCTAAAATCTGTAAGCCATGTAGAGCAACAAAGCTCTCTTCCGCAAGATCCAATTCCGCCTAAACGCGAAGCTTCCTGTCTAAAGCCAACTTGTTTCATCTCAATTCGCGTACTAAATGCTCTTGCAAAGTCTTTAATAAGTTGTCTAAAATCTACGCGTTCTTCTGCTGTGTAGTAAAAAATAACTTTGGATCCGTCTCCCTGAAACTCAACATCACTAATCTTCATTTTAAGACCTAAAGCCATAGCAATTTCTCGAGAGCGTTTTTGCACATCTTCTTCTCTATCTCGCACTCCCTTCCAAATATCAATATCTTTTTGCGTTGCTTTTCGATATATTTTGGGAAGTTCTTCTAGATTTAAGAGTTCTTTCTTTCGTTTCATCTGGACTCTAACTAACTCTCCTGTTAATGTCACAATTCCAATGTCATGTCCGGGAGAAGATTCTGTAGCAACAACATCACCAATGGCTAAGGAAAGATTATCGGGGTTTGAATAAAAATGCTTTCTGCCATTTTTAAAACGAACCTCAACAGCATTAAAAGGCACCATGTCTTTAGGTAAAGACATATTAGATAGCCAATCGAATACTGTTAATTTATTGCATCCATCAGTACCACAAGTCCCATTGTTCTTGCAGCCTTTTGGTTGTCCGTCAGCGCCACTGGCACAACTGGTACAGCCCATATTTTATGTATATATAGCTCTTTTAAAGGAAAAAGAGACGAAGATGAAACTTGATTTTAAAAAAGTAAAGATACCGTATTTTGAAGAAAAAATACCTATTTCTGAAAACAATCACTTTCCTTAGGTATTGTTAACAAAAAATATACTCTCATGGGATTTCCTATTGTAGTGAAACCAAAGAAATAGTACCTTAGCCTATTCAAATAATTTCTTATCAATTTAAAGACTCATGAGTACCGAAAAAGACGCAAAACTAAAAGCCCTTAAACTAACACTTGATAAACTAGATAAAACCTACGGAAAGGGAACCGTAATGAAATTGGGGGATTCTGCTGTCCAAAAAGTAGATGTTATTTCAACAGGTTCTTTGGGACTTGATGTTGCTCTTGGTGTGGGAGGATATCCTCGTGGAAGAGTTATTGAAATCTACGGCCCAGAATCCTCTGGAAAAACAACGTTAACGCTCCACGCAATGGCCGAGGCTCAAAAAAAAGGAGGCCTCGCTGCCTTTATTGACGCTGAACATGCATTTGATCGAAACTATGCTGAAAAATTAGGGGTGGATATTGAAAACCTAATAATTTCTCAACCAGACAATGGAGAGCAGGCCTTGGAGATTGCCGATAACCTTATCCGAAGTGGCGCCATAGATATTATTGTTATTGATTCCGTAGCTGCCTTGACACCTAAAAGTGAAATTGAAGGTGAAATGGGAGATAGTAAAATGGGATTACACGCGCGTTTAATGTCTCAAGCCTTGAGAAAATTAACAGGTTCAATTAGTAAAACAAATTGTACCGTGATATTTATTAATCAGTTGCGAGAAAAAATTGGTGTAATGTTTGGAAACCCAGAAACCACAACCGGTGGTAATGCCTTAAAATTTTATGCTTCAGTTCGATTAGATATTCGTAGATCCACACAAATTAAAAATTCTGACAGCACCTCTGTAGGTAATAAAACTAGGGTGAAAGTGGTTAAAAATAAAGTAGCACCGCCTTTTAAAACTGCCGAGTTCGATATCATGTACGGAGAGGGAATTTCTAAAGTTGGAGAAATTATAGACCTTGGAGTTGATTTTGAAATTGTTAAAAAAAGTGGCTCATGGTTTAGCTATGATGACACAAAACTTGGACAAGGTAGAGATGCCGTTAAAGCCCTTCTTCTAGATAATCCTGAGTTAATGGAGGAGTTAGAGCAAAAGATAAAAGAAGCCATTACAGCAATTTCATCATAAAAAAACAATCTAATACGCAACCTAACACCATGCCTTGTATCTATAAATTGTAAAGTGAAATGGGAAAGGTTGGCTGCTTTAAATTAGTAGATTAACACAAACTCATTGACTTTAGAAGAGCTCATAACAAGGTGTAAAAAGCAAGATGCAAAAGCGCAGGAAATGCTCTATAGGGATTATTCTAGAATTCTTTTCGGAATTTGTTTAAAATACTCCCCCAATAAAGCAGAAGCCGAAGATAGTTTGCAGGATGCTTTTATCACTATTTTTAAACGAATTGAGCAGTTTGAAGGAAAAGGTTCTTTTGAAGGTTGGATGAAACGAATTACTGTAAATACAGTACTTCAAAAATACCGAAAGAAAAAAACATTCGATATCCCCAACGAGCAGCAAATTGAAGATGCTGATGTTGACATTGAGCAAACCTCTATACCATTGGACTATCTTTTAAAGATTATTCAAGAATTGCCAGATAGGTATCGTTTAGTGTTTAATCTTTATGTAATGGATGGATATTCGCATAAAGAGATAGGAGAAATGTTAGGAATTAGTGATGGTACGTCTAAATCTAACCTAGCTAGAGCTAGAGGAATATTAAAAACGAAAGTTGAAGATTATAAAGAAAAATTACAATAACCTTCCTCCCCACGGAAGATTACTATGAAACATAAAAAAAACATAGACGATTTATTTAAGGAGCAACTTAGTTCCTTTGAAGCTACGCCTTCTCCAGAAGTTTGGAAGCATATTGAGGCACAGCTTAAAAAGGAAAAAGAAGACCGTAAAATCATTCCTATTTGGTGGAAACTTGGAGGTGTTGCGGCTGTGTTGGCTATCCTTTTAACCGTTTCTGGTGTTTTTAAATCTAATGAAATACTGGACGACAACAATACCATTGTTGAAGAGAACAATAACAAATCTGAAAATAATACCTTAAATAATACTGAAGAATCTGTCTTAAAAGATTCTGAAAGAACGACAGATGCTATCGTTACCGAAGATAATGATTCAGAAAAAGACAAGTTTTTAGATACTTCTGAAAAATTAAATTCAGATAAGCTAATAAACAACACTGAAAATGCTGTTTCTACTACTGAAAAATCTCAGGTAAAAAAAGATGCCAAAAAGAAGGCTTCAGTATTGAAAAACAATGCTGTTAAAGATGGAGTTGCTATTTCAGATGTTGCAAAAACCAAGAAAAAAGAATCCAATTCAGTTTTAAAAGAGGCAGGTTCAAAAGATAAAATATTTTCAGAAAAAGAAGTTAATAGTGCCGTTGCTAAAGTAGAAAAGACTAATGCTGAAAAAATTTCTTCAGAAAAAGAAGAAAAGATAATTAGTCCTAATACTACCGAAGAAAGTATTGCCATAGAGGACATTACTGAAAAGACCGAAAAAGACATTCAACCAGCAAACAAAAAATCTATTTTCGATGCTATTGAAGAAAATAAAGATTCTGAAGTTGCAAAAAAAGACGACAAAAAATCGAATCCTTATTGGGAAGTTACTCCAAATGTAGGTCCTGTATATTACAACAGTATTAATGGAGGTTCTTCCATTTCTTCCTCGTTTGCAGACAACCCACAGTCTGGTGATACCAATATTAGTTATGGTGTTCAAGTGAGCTATAACGTTAATGATCGCTTGAGTATTAGAACGGGTATTAACAATGTAAGTCTAGGATATGCTACAGGGGATGTTGTTTTAGCTACCAGTCCTACAGAAGTTGCCCTTAAAAGTATTACTTATGAAAGTGGAGGAAGAAATGTTTTAACTGCATTTGATAAAGGATCAATTGAAAATTTACCTACAGATCCCGATAATCCTTTCTCTCAAGTAACTCTAAAATCTACTTCTGGGAATGCAGAGATTATTCAGAATATCTCTTACTATGAAGTTCCCATGGAGTTAAAATATGCTCTAATTAATAACCGCTTTGGGATCAATATGATTGGTGGATTTAGCACTTTATTTTTAGGCAATAATGAAATTTCTGTAACGGATGGAGATTTTAGAAGTGTATTAGGAGAAGCTAATAATTTAAATTCTATGAGTTTTTCTACCAATATTGGCTTAGGATTTGATTATAAAATAAGTAAACGATTTAAATTTAATATAGAACCCATATTTAAGTACCAACTTAATCCCTATAATACCTCGGTAGATTTTAATCCCTACTATTTTGGAGTTTATAGTGGTTTAAGTTTTAAATTTTAGGTTAGTTTTTAGTTGGTTAGGTTTGGTTATACCGAACAAAAATAAAACCGCTCTTTCGCCATAGAGCGGTTTTTTTATACTGTAGGATTATTGAGTTCGTTTAAAACTATTTCTCTGGTTTGCATACGCAACATTCTTTTATCCTCCATTTCTAAAATCCCCGTAGGAATAATTTTGTGAATTTTTACTCTCATTTTCCCTGGGCTACCGCTAAAGAAAGTATAAGAAAACCGTTTTTTATTATCGTGAAATGTCATAGGAGCAATTGGTATTTTATGTTCAATTGCCAATCGGAAAGCTCCATCTTTAAACTCGTCTAAAAGAATTGACTCTTCGGGTACGCCACCTTCCGGAAAAATACAAACACTCAACCCTTGGTTAAGTTTTTCTTGGGCACTTTTAAACACCTCTCTTCTACTTTTAGGGTTATCTCTATCTACCAAAATACAGGTGCGTTTGTAAAAATAACCGAATAAAGGAATTTTTGCCAATTCCATTTTACCAACAAAGACAAAAGGATTTTTAGAAGCATATAACATGAGCATGATATCTGTCATAGAGGTATGATTGGCAACAAACATATAGCTTTTCCCCTCTTCATAATTTACATCTCTTTTAATAATTGGTATAAAGCCCATACCGAAAAGAATGATTTTTGACCAAAACCTCGCAAGCCTAAAAAAATAGCGATACCAGCTTTCTTTAGATATACTTAATAGCAAAATTGGGAATAATACTAGTATAGGTAAGGTTACCAGTATATAAAACCAGATTCGGTAAAAAAGTAGTAAGGGATATTTTAAGATTTTCATCAAACTTCAAAAATACACATTTGAAACTAGCAAATACTTCAAAAAAATTACCTTTGCAGAAAATTACTATTTATGTCCCGCATTTTAACAGGAATTCAAAGTACAGGAACGCCTCACTTAGGAAATATTTTAGGTGCCATTTTGCCTGCCATCAATATGGCAAATGACCCTAATAATGAGTCTTTTTTGTTTATAGCCAATATGCATTCACTAACGCAAATTAAAGATGCAGAAACCTTAAAAAACAACACCTACAGTACAGCAGCTACTTGGTTGGCCTTTGGATTAGACATAAATAAGACTGTTTTTTATCGCCAAAGCGATATCCCACAAGTAACAGAACTCACTTGGTTTTTAAGCTGTTTTTTTCCTTATCAACGATTAACTTTGGCACATAGTTTTAAAGATAAAGCCGATAGATTAGAAGATGTAAATGCTGGCTTGTTTACGTATCCTATGCTTATGGCTGCAGATATCCTTTTATATGATGCTGAGATCGTTCCCGTAGGAAAAGATCAACTACAGCATCTTGAAATCACTCGTGATGTGGCTTCTCGTTTTCACGCAAGAATGAATACTGAAGTATTTGTGTTCCCCGAAGCCAAAGTACAAGAAAATACCAAGCTTATCCCTGGAACTGATGGTGACAAGATGAGTAAGTCTAAAGGCAACATCATCAATATCTTTTTGCCAGACAAGCAACTGCGCAAGCAGATTATGAGCATTCAAACCGATAGCACTCCTTTGGAAGAGCCTAAAAACCCAGATACCTGTAATGTATTTGCATTATATAATTTATTAGGATCAGAAAGTGAAATTGCACAAATGCGAAAAAATTACGAAGGAGGCAATTATGGTTATGGGCATGCCAAGCAAGCCCTTTTCGAATTAATCCTTCAAAAATTTGAAACACCAAGAGAGCGCTACAATTACTATATGAATAATCTTAATGAAGTTGATAAAGCATTACAGCTTGGAGCTGAAAAAGCAGCCAAAGTTGCAAACGATGTCCTTAATAGAGTCCGTACCACTTTAGGGTACTAAATAACCTGAAACATTTTGCCTGGCAGAGGACGAATTACTCCTTTTAGTTCCATATTCAATAAAGTAGAAGCTAATTTAAAGGTGGGTACATTGCATTCTATGGCAATGATATCAAGGAGTTCTTTATCTTTTTCTTTCAAGTAGTTCCAAATAATTTTTTCCTCAGTGGTTAATTCAACAAATAATTGGGTTTGTTTGGGTTTTGATTTTTGTTCATCAATCTCCCAGCCTAAATGATACACTAAATCGGCAGCAGAGGTTAATAAATGTGCCTGCTGACTTTTAATTAGGTTATTACATCCTTGGCTTTGCGAGTCTGTGGTTCGGCCTGGCACGGCAAATACCTCTCGATTATACGAATTAGCAATATCTGCCGTCACCAAACTTCCTCCTTTTTCGGCAGATTCAATTACTATGGTTGCTTCACTTAATCCAGCAATAATTCTATTTCGTTTTAAAAAATTATTTCTATCAAAGCTATCATTACTCCAAAATTCTGTGATAAACCCCCCATTCTCTTGCATTTTTGCCACATACTTTTTGTGAGTTTTTGGGTAGATTTGATTAAACCCGTGAGCTAAACAACCAATCGTTTGCAGCCCTAAATCCATCGTCTTTTTTTGCGCTGTGATATCAATACCATAAGCAAATCCCGAAATTATAACAGGGTTTAAGGGAGCAAGATCTTCGAGAAGCTTTTCACAAATGTCAATGCCGTAGGTAGTAGCATTTCGTGTCCCAACAATGCTAATGAGTTTTTTATTTTGAATGTCGATATTCCCCTTACTGAAAAAAAGGATGGGACCATCCAAGCAATGTTTTAGTCCTTCCGGGTAGTGTTTATCTAGGAAATATGAATAGTTAATTTTATGATCTTCAATAAAGGATAATTCAGCTTCAGCTTCGGGTAAATGGAGATCCAGAGAAAGTTCTTTCAGTTTTATTTGACCAATTCCTTCTATCTTTAACAATCTCGATTTTTTTTCTTTGAAAATTCCTTCCGCAGAACCCACCACTTGGATTAGCTTTTTTGCTGAAGTATCTCCAAGGTTTGGAACACGCTGTAAAGCAAGGGTATATAGTAATTCCTTTTTAGAAAGCATAGATTAGTAAAACTGTGGGGAGATGCTCAAAAATAACTAAAAAAATTATTTGTTGAAAAGTTCCTCTATTAACTTTTGATTGTGGCGTAAAAAAAATTTAAGTTTGTTTCTATGCAATTGGCGGCCTACATAAAAGATCTATTATATCGATATGAATGTGTTATAGTGCCTGGTTTTGGTGCATTTTTAACTCAGTATCGTGCTGCTCAAATTGATGACAATCACACCTTTTATCCCCCAGGAAAAACTCTTTCTTTTAATAGGCAATTACAAACAAACGATGGTATTTTAGCGCATCATGTAGCGTCCAACGAAAATTGCAGTTATGAAGTAGCCTTACAAAAAGTGAGAAATTTTGCCGGAAAGATTTCGCTTCAACTATCTGAAGGAGAAACGGTAACACTTCAAAATATTGGAGAATTTTTCCTAAATAAAGAAAAGAAGATTCAATTTATCCCTTCAGAAAAAGAAAATTACAGTCCTTCTTCTTTTGGTTTATCTTCGTTTGTATCTCCAAAAATTGAACGTATTTCCGAAGAAACTCCTTCAAAACTAGTTTCTATAGCACAAGAGAAAAAGAAAACAGCTATTCCGTATATGCGGTATGCAGCTATTGGTTTGCTTGCCATAACCTTAGGTGGGTTTAGTGGTTTGAAAATTTATGAAGGCGAAGTAGAAAAACACAATTTTGCCGAAAAGAAAAAAGCAGATGCACTTGTTGAAACTCAAATTCAAGAAGCAACATTTGTAATTGAAAGTTTTCCAGCTTTAACCATATCCATACCCAAACAGCGTGGAAACTATCATATCGTTGCAGGTGCTTTTAGAGTTGAAGAAAACGCTCATAAAAAAGTGACTCAACTTACCGAAAAAGGCTATTCGGCAAGAATTATTGGCGCTAATAAATATGGACTTCATCAAGTTGTTTATAGTTCTCATCAAGATAGGTTTGAAGCACTACAAATGCTTCAATCCATAAAAAATTCTGAAAATAAGGAAGCGTGGCTATTGGTCCAAGACCTTGCGAAATAATTCCTTATTTCTTTTCTGCTTTATATTGCTTTTCTAAAGGGTAAATACTTTTTACCTTTGTTAAAAATTTATAATGGAAGCAAAAACTCCCAAAGATTCACGAACTATTATTACAGATTTAGTGCTCCCTAGCGAAACAAATCCCATTGGCAATATGTTTGGAGGAGAATTGCTTGCTAGAATGGATAGAGCGGCTAGTATTGCCGCAAGAAGGCATAGTAGAAGAATTGTTGTAACTGCTTCCGTAAATCATGTGGCTTTTAATAAAATGATTCCTTTAGGAAGTGTTGTTACCGTTGAAGCTAAGATTTCTAGAGCTTTTAACAGTTCTATGGAAGTCTATATGGATGTATGGATTGAAGATAGAGAAAGCGGACTTAGAAGTAAAGCCAATGAGGCCATATATACTTTTGTAGCAGTGGACGAAATGGGTAGCCCAGTAAAAGTCCCTGAATTAATTCCTGAAACCGAATTAGAAAAGGAACGTTTTATTGCAGCTCTTCGCAGAAAACAATTGAGCCTCGTCTTAGCTGGCAAGATGAAGCCTATAGATGCTACCGAATTAAAAGCCCTATTCAAATCCTAAAATAAACCCCTCCTTTAGGGAGTTAATATTCTGATTTTTTAAATGTTTATCGATATATTTGAAATTCCATAAATATTTAGAACGTTTTTTTGTTCAAATTCAGACTATTGTGAAATGCCCGCCTATTATTACTAACCCAACCGAAGATGACTCTTTGGGCATTCCATCTTCCTATTTTTCAAATACCTTATACCTATGAAAAAAATTATCTTCCTTCTTTTTGCATTTACAGCCTTTTTTGGGTTTTCCCAAAACACGATTCAGTTTCAGGATGAGACGATTGAGATACAAGAAAATATTCAATCTTTTGATTGGGAACAAATGCCCGAAAACTCCCATTTAGCCAACGGTTATGTAGGATGGGTTCAGTTCTATAATACTCCAACTCAGAATATTCAAGATGATTTTAAATCAAGAGGCCTTGAACTTATTAGTTATATCCCTCATAATACCTATTTGTTTTATTTCCCTCATAATACCTCTGTGGCGTATTTACAAAGCAAAGGGGTTAGAGCTATAGTTACCGTTGAAGGTCGTTTTAAATTAAGTCAAGACCTTAAAAATGGCAACATTGGTGAGTGGGCACAAATTGATGATAAAATATTGGTAACCCTTCAATATCTAGATTATGTAGATTACAATTTTGTTATTAACGATTTAGCGGAAAGACAAATTTCTTTACAACAATCTTATAAAGGGTCAAATAACATAGATTTATTAATACCTGATAATTGCCTTGAAGAACTTTCAAGTTTGTCTTACGTAAAATGGGTTGAACTTATTGTTGCTCCAGATTTAAAAGATGATACAAGAGGTAGAAGTCTTCATAGATCAAGTAATCTTGACACCCAAGGTGCTGGTAGAAATTATACCGGCGTTGGAATTGGTGTGATGGTTAGGGATGACGGTATTGTTGGACCTCATATAGATTTTGAGGGAAGAATAGATAATACTGGGGCTTCTGGTTCTGGTCCTAGTCACGGAGACGGTGTTGGAGGAATTATGGCAGGTGCAGGAAACCTAAATCCAGACATGAGAGGAATGGCGGCGGGATCGGATGTTTATGTTGTAGATTATGTTTCTAATTTTTTGGATTCTGAAACAGTAACTCTAATTAACTCTGGGGATGTTCAAATTACAAACTCATCTTATAGTAATGGTTGTAATGCAGGATATACTACTATAACGCAAACAGTAGATACCCAAATATTAACAACCCCAAGTTTGTTGCATGTCTTTTCAGCTGGAAACTCGAACAATAATAATTGTGGTTATGGTGCCGGAAGCCAATGGGGAAACATTACTGGAGGGCATAAACAAGGCAAAAATGTTATTGCTACCGCCAACGTATTTTTTAATGGAACACTTGTTGGCTCAAGTAGTAGAGGCCCAGCACATGATGGAAGAATTAAGCCAGATATTGCTGCCAATGGTCAAAATCAGAATTCAACAAATGAAAATAATACCTATCAAGTTTTTGGTGGAACCTCTGGAGCAGCCCCAGGAATTGCTGGAATTTCTGCGCAATTATATGAAGCCTATGGCGATTTAAATGCAGGAGCCTTGCCAGAATCTGCTTTAATTAAAGCGACCCTATTAAATACGGCAAATGACTATGGAAATGTAGGTCCAGATTTTAAATTTGGATGGGGAATTGTAAATGCCCTAAGAGCTGGAATTTTAATTGAAGAGGGAAGATATTTATCTGATGACATCATTCAAGGGGACACAAATACGCATACTATTAATGTGCCATCTGGAACAACACAAGTACGCTTTATGTTATATTGGAGTGATGTCCCTGCCACACCTGGGGCCTCTCCAGCACTTGTGAATGATTTAGACTTGGTTGTAACAGATCCTTCCAATAATGCAGAGCTTCCTTGGGTATTAGACCACACTCCGGATCCTACGTTACTAGATTTACCTGCAACAAAGGGTCCAGACCATTTAAATAATATGGAGCAAGTATTAATAAACAATCCAGCTGCTGGAGATTATGATTTAGACGTAACAGGGTTTAATGTTCCTGTTGGTCCGCAAAGCTATTATATTGTTTATGAAATAATTCAAGAAAATTTAACAATTACCTATCCAAATGACGGGGAGAGTTTTGTTCCTGGCCAAACGGAAACAATTCATTGGGACGCAATCAATACAACAGATCCATTTACATTGGAATATTCTACCGATAATGGTGGGACTTGGAATGCAATTACAACCGTTTCAAATACAACTACCAATCATTCTTGGCCTGTCCCCAGTACACTCACAGGTGAGGCGAAAATAAGAATTACAAGTGGAGCATTTTCAGATGAAAGTGATGGAACTTTTTCTATTGCAGCTCAGGTTACTGGTTTAACCATCACTCAAGTATGTCCTACACAAGCCATCTTTAATTGGAATGCTACTGCAGGTGCTGAAAATTATGATGTTTACATTCTTGGACAAAAGTATATGGAAATAGCTGGCAATAGTACAACCAATACTATTACAGTTCCCATTTCCAATGCAACCGACCCTATTTGGTATTCAATTGTAGCTAAAAATGATACAGACGGATGGAAAACCAAAAGACTTATTGCTTTAAATCACCCCGGAGGGTTATTAAATTGTTCTTTAACCAACGATATGGAATTAACTTCTATAAATAACGCACCAGGAGAATTTTCTGGCGCATGTGGTGGTGGAGCAGATACCATTGTATCGGTTGATTTAACTAACACCGGAATAAATCCTCAAAGTAATTTTACCGTTAGTTATCAGCTCTCGGGAGGTCCCATTGTGGATGAAACCTATACCGGAACACTAAACTCTGGAGAACAAGTAACTTATGAATTTGCAACACCCGTATCTGTTACATCAAACGGCACCTATACATTAACAAGTTATGTAACCTTAACGGGTGACCAAAACTCTGCAAACGATGAAAAAGCATTAGAATTTTATGCTCAAACCGATGCTACTAGTGTTCCCTTTGAAGAAACCTTTGAATCCATTGGTGTCCCTCCTCTTGGATGGTTTGTGAACAATCCAGATAATGACATCACATGGGAGGCTAGAGAAAATATAGCCGGAATCGATGGCACATTAACAACAGTAGCATTTGTTGATAATTATAGTTATGACGCTGCAGGTGAAGAAGACCAATTGGTAACAGAGTATTTTGATTTAACATCTAATACAAATCCTGTTTTGGAGTTTGCACTTGCGAAAGCTCAATATTCGGCAACTTTGTTTGATACATTACGAGTTGAGATATCAACAGATTGTGGGATATCATTTTCAACTATTTATGAAAAAACCGATTTAGAGTTATCTACCATTCCAGATTACAGCACTGATAATGATTGGGCTCCTGCTACTCCAAACGATTGGAGAGTTGAATCTATAGATTTAAGTGCTTACGCTGGAGAAATAGTTTTCTTTAGGTTTATAAATATTACTGGGTATGGAAACAGTACGCATATTGATAATATTAATGTTACTGGTGTGCTTTCTTCACCTAGCTTTATAGCAAGCCAAATTAGCATGTACCCTAATCCTTCCTCAGAAACAGTTTCTATTTCGTTTGGGAATATAGTTTCCAACAATGCTCAAGTGATTGTTTCAAATAGTTTAGGTCAGATTGTTTCAGAAATTAATGAAGACCTTAATTCAAATGCAACAGTAAACATCAATGTTAGCAACTATGCAAGAGGGATCTATTTCGTTACCATAAAAACTGATGCAGGTACAATTACCAAAAAATTACTTAAAAAATAATTTCAAATACTAGTATTATAAAAGCCCCAATTATTGGGGCTTTTTTTATATTTAAATAGTATTTTGAAACATATGATACAAGAACTTAAAAATAGCTATGGTCATCTTTTTGAAAATGAACTTCTTGAAGAAATAAATCAAGTAGGAACCTTCAAAGAAATTCCGCAGGACTTTACTTTAATCGAAATAGGTGCCTATATAAAATCTATGCCATTACTTATTTCTGGAGCGATTAAAGTGTTAAGAGAAGATAATGATGGAGATGAGCTTCTTCTTTATTTTCTTGAAAGAGGAGATACTTGTGCGATGACATTAAGCTGTTGTTTGGGGCAAACCAAAAGTGAAATACGAGCCATTGCTGAGTTAGATACCAAACTGGTTATGATTCCTATTCAAAAAATGGAAGAATGGACAGGAAAATACAGAACCTGGAGGAATTTTGTATTTGAAAGCTATCACAATAGACTTATGGAGATGCTTGAGACTATTGACAATATTGCATTTATGAAAATGGACGAACGTTTATTAAAGTATTTAAACGATAAAGTAGTAATTACAAAACAGCATAATTTACAAATTACACACCAAGAAATTGCATATGATCTTCATACCTCTAGAGTTGTAATCTCGAGGCTTCTTAAAAGCTTAGAGAAATTGAAGAAGATAAAACTTCATAGAAATAATATAGAAGTATTGTAATTCTTCATTTAGATAATGTAACCTTTGTTACAAGATATCTTACATAAAGACTTTACTTTTGCTTTCTATTAGATTACATGGAAATTACTCAGATTTTAGGATATTTTGGAGCTTTCGTAATAGGAATTATACTGGGGTTAATCGGTGGGGGTGGTTCAATTTTAACAGTTCCGGTTTTAGTTTACCTTTTCTATATTAATCCCGTTACTGCTACAGCTTATTCACTTTTTGTTGTTGGTATTTCGGCACTAGTAGGCGCGATAAGTAATATCAAAAAGCAATTAATTGATTTTAGAACAGCTATTGTTTTTTCCATCCCTGCTTTTATAGCTGTTTATGTTTCAAGAAAATATGTATTGCCTGCTATTCCAGAAGAGCTTTTCAATGTTGGCGAATTTTTGCTAACAAAGAATATTGCTATTATGGTTTTCTTTGCCATTATTATGCTGGTTGCCTCAGTTTCCATGATTCGAGATTCAAAGGAAACTGTAGAACGTCCCCTTCAAAAAATTGCCTACAATTATCCTTTAATTATTGTTGAAGGCTTAGTGGTTGGAATCCTAACAGGAATTGTAGGCGCTGGGGGAGGGTTTCTCATAATTCCTGCTTTGGTATTATTTGCAAAGCTTCCCATGAAGAAAGCCGTAGCTACCTCCTTATTAATTATTGCTATTAAATCGCTTATAGGTTTTATAGGAGATATTGAAACACTTAATATAGATTGGTATTTTCTTTTAACTTTTACCCTTATTTCCACAATAGGAATCTTTATTGGGGTTTGGTTAAATAAATTCATAAATGGTAAAAAATTAAAAAAGAGTTTTGGCTGGTTTGTTCTAATTATGGGTATCTATATTATAATTATGGAAATAAGTAGGTAACTATAATGTAACCATTGTTACTGCAAATGTCCAAAAGCTATTATATCTTAGCACTTTGAAAATAAATACATTGAATTATGCACATAGAACAAATATATACAGGATGCCTTGCACAAGGCGCATATTATATTGAAAGTAATGGTGAAGTTGCCATTATTGACCCACTTCGTGAAGTACAACCTTACATTGAAAAGGCAAAACGAAATAACGCAACTATAAAATATATTTTCGAAACCCATTTTCACGCAGATTTTGTAAGTGGTCACGTAACCCTATCAAAAGAAACTGGTGCTCCTATAATTTATGGCCCCACTGCAAACCCTTCTTTTGATGCTATTATTGCCAAAGATGGACAAGCATTTAAGCTTGGAGAAATAACCATTATAGCATTACACACTCCTGGTCATACCATGGAAAGTACCACCTATTTATTGAAAGATAAAAAGGGGAAAGACTATGCTATATTTAGTGGAGACACTTTATTTTTAGGAGACGTAGGAAGACCCGATTTGGCTCAAAAAGCTGCACATATGACTCAAGAGGAATTAGCAGGAATGCTCTTTGAAAGCCTTCGGAATAAAATCATGCCTTTGGCAGATGATGTGATTGTATATCCTGCTCACGGGGCAGGTTCCGCTTGCGGAAAAAACATGATGAAAGAGACGGTAGATACGCTTGGCAATCAAAAGAAAATGAACTACGCCTTACGAGCCAATATGACCAAAGAAGAGTTTGTTAAAGAGGTGACAGACGGTTTATTGCCTCCACCTCAGTACTTCCCTTTAAATGTAAAAATGAATAAAGAAGGATACGATGATATTGATAAAGTACTAGAAAGGGGAACAAAGGCACTTTCGCCAGATGCTTTTGAAACAGCGGCTAACAAAACAGGAGCTATCGTTTTGGATGTTCGCCATCAAGATGATTTTGTAAAAGGTCATATCCCTCGATCCATTTTTATAGGTTTAGACGGTGGGTTTGCACCATGGGTGGGAGCCTTGATTGCAGATGTAAAACAACCTATATTACTTGTTACTCCAGAGGGTAGAGAAGAAGAAGCTGTAACACGGCTATCTAGAGTGGGTTTTGACAACACCCTTGGTTACCTCAATGGAGGATTTGAAGCGTGGAAAAATGCCTCAAAGGACTATGATACACTTACTTCCATTCCGGCAACTTCATTAGAGAAAAAACTACATCAAGAAACTGTTCCCGTGTTTGATGTTCGAAAAGAGGGAGAATTTACTTCAGAACATATTGAAGGAGCGAAAAATACCCCTCTTGACTTTCTTAATGATTATTTATCCGAATTTCCTAAAGATGAAACTTTTTATGTGCATTGTGCGGGTGGATACCGAAGTGTTATCGCCGCATCAATCCTTAAAAGTAGAGGAATTCATAATGTAATAGATGTTGCGGGAGGATATAAAGACATTAAAGAAACAAGTATTCCCAAAACAAATTATGTGTGCCCAAGTGAATTAAAATAGTGCGCTATGAAACATACAATTGAAATACAAAATCTTAAATGCGGAGGCTGTGCTAAAACTATTGAAAACTATCTTGGCCAAATTGCAAACTTGGAATTAGGAAATATTGATATTGGAACAGGAAGTATTACTATTAACACAACATCTGAGGAGACATTATCCCTTGCTGAAAAGAAACTTCAAGAATTGGGATATCCTATCATTGGAGATAAAAACTCGGTTATAACAAAAGCAAAATCTTTTGTTAGTTGTGCTACGGGTAAAATGAGTAAATAATGACTCCTTTTGACGAATCCTATTGGGACAATAGATACAAAGAGGGTAGCACCGGTTGGGACATTGGAACTATTTCAACACCATTAAAAGAATATTTTAATCAACTAAAAGATACTTCTCTTAAAATTTTAATCCCTGGAGGAGGCAATGCTTACGAAGCAGAATATCTTTATAAGAAAGGATTTAAAAATGTTACCATTGTAGATATTTCAGAAACGGCACTTAACAATGTTCAAAAAAGAGTAACCGATTTTCCAAAATCACAATTAATACACCAAGATTTTTTTGAATTTGAAGGAAGCTTCGATTTAATTATTGAACAAACCTTTTTCTGTGCTTTAGATCCTTCTTTACGAAAGGAATATGCAAAAAAAATGCACGCCCTTCTAAATCCTAATGGAAAAATAGTTGGTTTGCTATTCGACTTTCCGCTAACTTCTGACGGCCCTCCTTTTGGTGGAAGTATAGAAGAATATCTCCCCTATTTTAAACCTCTTTTTAATATTGAGATACTTGAAAGATGCTACAATTCTATCCTACCAAGGGCTGGGAGAGAACTGTTTATTAAATTTCAGAAATACTAAAAGAACTTCCCTCCCTAAAAAAACACTTTTTGTAGTTTTCTTTTCTCGGTAACAAAAGTTACTGACTTGCCTATACCCTTCCCTCTATATTTGCCACAAAATATATAGCAGATGAAATACACATATATGATTATTCTTTTGTTTTTGACAGGCACAATGTTTTCTCAAGAAGCCATTTTAATTACAAAAAACGAAGCCATTTCAAAAGCCCTAGAAAACAATAATAGTATAAAAATTGTTGGTGAACAAGTAAACAAAAGCAAAGCCGATTACCAACAAACAATTGCGGTATTTTTACCCAATATTTCTGCATCATATACTGGAATTACTACTACAAATCCTTTAATGGCTTTTGGTTCAAAACTAAATCAAGAAGTAATTTCTCAAAGTGATTTTAATCCGCAATTACTTAACAACCCTAATCGTACTAATAATTTTACCACAAAAATTGAAGTACAACAACCTTTAATAAACATTGATGGGCTTTTTCAAAGAAAAGCAGCAAAAGCTAAATTTAATGCCTCTCAAATGCAGTGGGAACGTACCAAAGACTATGTAGCTTTAGAAACACAAAAAGCCTATATGCAATTACAACTGGCTTACAAAATGGTTGAAGTGCTTGAAAAAGCTAAAGAAGCTGCAAATGCAAATTTAAAATTAGCACAAAATAACTTTGCACAAGGGTATCTTCAAAAAGCTGATGTATTGGCGGTTCAAGTGCGCGTTACCGAGGTGGAAAATCAATTACAGTACGCAAAGAGCAATGTAAAAAATGCATCCAATTATCTATCCGTACTTATTAATGACACTCGTTTTTCCCTTTTAAAACCTTCCGATTCATTAGCGGTAGAAGGATTAAATAATCCTACTTCAAATCTTTCCAATGAAAGAGCCGATATTAAAGCAATGGAATATGCGACGCAAGCATACGAAAAAATGTATAAGGCCGAAAAAATGGCCTTTCTGCCTCGCCTAAATGCTTTTGGAAGTTACGAACTCTATGACAATGAAATCTTTCAAGCAGATGCCAATGGATACCTTGTAGGAGCTAGTTTAAGTTGGGACATTTTGGAAGGAGCACAACGCTTCGCTAAATCCAAAAAAAGCAAAGCCTCTTTTGAAAAATCGAAGTTAGAACTCAACCAGTATAAAATGGAAAGTCAAATTGCATTAAACCAAGCAGAACGAATGTTAGAAGATGCAGAAAATAGTTTAAAGCTATCCACGTTAGCTCTGGAACAATCTGAAGAATCATTACGCATACGAAGCAATCGCTATAAAGAAGGATTAGAAAAAACAACCGACTTACTTATGGCAGAAACACAATATGCACAAAAACAATTAGAATATTATCAAACCATTTTTCAATATAACTACGCAAAGGATTACGTAGCATTTTTAACCAAAGAATAATTATTAAAATGAAGAACTATATATACTTAACCTCTTTTATTGCACTTTTAATTACCACGATAAGTTGTGGTGGTGATTCAAAAAAAGAAACTTTAGATAACACCCCTCCAATTTCGGTAACTGTAAATGCAATACAAGACACCACAAACAATCCATTTCTTAATGTGAGTGGAAAAATACAATCGGTACAAAGTGCCGACTTAAGTACCCGAATGATGGGTTTTGTTAATAAAGTACATGTAAAAGTTGGTGATAAAGTAAAAAAGGGACAACTATTAGTTTCAATTAACAACACCGATTTACAAGCACAACTTGCACAAGTAAATGCGAGTATTACCGAAGCAAATGCGGCTTACAATAATGCCAAAAAGGATTACGATCGTTTTCAAAATCTATTTGCAGAAAATAGTGCTTCACAAAAAGAAGTAGATGATATAACTACTCATTACGAAATGGCTAAAGCCAGATTGGAAGCTGCAAAACAAATGAAAAACGAAATCAATGCCCAATTTACCTATTCAAATGTTACCGCTCCTTTTAACGGCGTAATTACAGGAAAGTCGGTGGAAGAAGGAAATATGGCAAACCCTGGAATACCTCTAATTTCAATGGAGGCTCCAGGTAATTTTGAAGTAATTGCAATGGTTCCTGAAACCGAAATTTCAAAAATAAAAAACGATAGTAAGGTAGACGTTACTGCCAAGTCTATAAGTAAAAACATTCCTGGAAATGTAGTAGAAATAAGTACCTCTGCTAGAAATACAGGCGGACAATACTTAGTAAAAATTGCTTTGGACAAAACCGATGCCCCCATATTATCTGGAATGTTTGTGAATGTACAATTCCCACTAGAAAAAAAGGCAAATGCTGTCTCTTCAACCTTGTATGTGCCAAAAAGTGCTTTAGTAAAACAAGGACAATTAACAGGGGTTTACACCATCGGAAATGGCAATGTCGCCCTATTAAGATGGTTGCGAATTGGGAAAACCTTTGGTGATCAAGTAGAAGTACTTTCAGGATTATCTAAAGATGAACAATTCATTATATCTGCAGAAGGGAAATTATATAATGGAGCAAAAGTTACGGTTCAATAACCGATAACCACGCACTGTAACTTAAAAATCAAGAAAATGCAAGAAGGAATATCAGGTAAAATTGCTCAGTTTTTTATCAATTCAAAGCTAACCATTTTATTAATGTTAGCCTTAATGATTATTGGATCCTATAGTTCCTTTCTCATACCAAGAGAAGAAGAGCCACAAATTAATGTCCCTATGGCAGACGTTATGGTAGGATACCCAGGAGCAAGCCCTTCGGAGGTAGAAAGTAGGGTGCTAAAGCCCCTTGAAAAAATTATTGGTAACATAAAAGGGGTAGAGCATATCCATAGCATGGCCATGAACGGACAAGCCGTCATGGTAGTTCAATTTTATGTAGGAGAAAACACCGAAGACTCTTATGTAAAGTTATATGATGAATTAATGAAACATCAAAACATGTTTCCCGATGGTGTCATGCAGCCTATGGTAAAAACGCGTTCTATTGATGACGTACCTATGCTAGGTTTAACGCTTTGGAGCGAAAACTATAACGACTTTCAACTAAGACAAATTGCTGAAGAAGTTACCAACGAAATTGAAAAAGTAAAAGACGTTTCCATTACCAAAGAAATTGGGGGGAGAACACGAGCTCTTAAAGTAGTTCTCGATAAAGCTAAAATGGCTGAAAACGGCGTAGATGCATTAGGAATAATGCAAATGATTCAAGCTAATAATGGAAGCTCGCAATCGGGTAGTTTTGTGCAAAACGACACAGAATATTTAATTTCTACTGGAAAATTTTTAACCTCCTCTGAGGATGTCGAAAATCTTGTAATAGGTGTGCATAAAAATATGCCCGTGTATTTAAAACAAGTTGCTTCCATCCAAGATGGTCCACAAACTCCAAAAAATTATGTGACTTTTGGCTATGGTAAAGCCAACAAACAATATTCAAATTATAAATCGGAATACCCCGCAGTAACTATTTCTATTGCAAAAGTGAAAGGAGCCGATGCAATGAAAATTTCAGAAAAAATCCTTTCTCATGTAGAAAATTTAAAGAAAACCTTACTCCCTTCCGATGTTCACGTTGAGGTGACTCGTAATTATGGGGAAACTGCCTCACACAAAGTAGGAGAATTATTGCTTCACTTGGGTGTCGCGATTCTCGCCGTTACTATTCTTGTTATGCTTGCAATGGGCTGGCGAGGGGGATTGGTAGTATTCCTTTCGGTGCCCTTAACCTTTGCTCTTACCTTATTTAGTTATTATATGCTGGGGTACACATTAAACCGAATCACTCTTTTTGCTTTGGTATTTGTGGTTGGGATTGTGGTAGACGATAGTATTATTATTGCCGAAAATATGCACCGGCATTTTAAGATGAAACGCTTGCCCTTTAAACAAGCCGCAATTTATGCCATTAATGAGGTGGGAAATCCGACCATCTTAGCCACTTTTACCGTTATAGCAGCAATACTGCCCATGGCGTTTGTTTCGGGAATGATGGGGCCATATATGAGCCCTATGCCCATTGGCGCGTCCATAGCAATGTTGCTGTCGTTATTTGTCGCATTAACGGTAACACCATATTTAGGGTATCACCTCTTGCGAGAAAAACATACCGAAGAAGAAAAAGAAGAGAAAGGACTTGAAACTAGCTGGATTTTTAAAATTTATAAGAAAATCGAGCAGCCCTTATTGGATAATTCCAAAAAACGAAACCTAATGTTTTTGGTTACCATTGTTTTGTTATTTGGTTCCATGCTTATGTTTTTTACAAAATCGGTGGCTGTTAAAATGTTGCCATTTGATAATAAAAATGAATTTCAAATAGTAGTTGATATGCCCGAAGGAACCGCCTTAGAAAGAACTGCTGTGGTCACTAAAGAAATTGCTCAATATCTTTCTACAGTTCCAGAGGTGGTAAATTATCAAAACTATATTGGAACCTCCGCTCCTATCACCTTTAATGGGCTTGTAAGGCATTACGATTTGCGAGGGGGTAGTAATATGGCAGACATACAGGTAAACTTGCTTCACAAAGAAGATCGCGATTTACAAAGTCACGATATAGCAAAAGTAGTTCGTACTGAGGTTCAAAACATTGCCAAAAAATATGGCGCTAATGTAAAAATAGTGGAGGTTCCGCCTGGACCTCCAGTATTATCTACGTTGGTGGCCGAAATTTACGGTCCTAATTATGAAGAGCAAATAAAAGTTGCCAATCAGGTTAAAACAATTTTAGAAAACACAGCAGATGTAGTAGATACCGACTGGATGGTAGAAGCCCCTCAAGTTGAATACAAATTAGAAATTGATAGGGAAAAGGCAATGTTAAATGGCATTGCACCTCAACAGGTAGTAGGTAATTTAACCTATCTCCTTCGTGAGATGCCAGTTTCAAATCTCTACGATGAAGCTTCTGTAGATCCTGTTGGTATAGTTCTTTCACTAGACGATGCCGATAAAACTTCGCTTCAAGATATTCAGAATTTAAAAATTAAAGGGAGTCAAGGAAATGTAATTCCCGTGAGTGACTTAGTAAATGTAAAGGAGGGGACTCTTAAAAACACCATTTACAGAAAAGACCAGAAACGTGTTGTTTATGTATTGGCCGATATGGCAGGTGATTTAGAAAGTCCTGTATATGCTATTCTAGGAATGAATGAAAAGTTGCAACAAATGAAATTGCCTAAAGGATATTCGGTTAGTGAATTATACCTAGGACAACCCGAATCTGAAGATGATTTTACCGTAAAGTGGGATGGGGAGTGGCAAATTACCCTAGAAGTATTTAGAGATTTAGGGACTGCATTTTTAGTAGTTATTATTATTATTTATATGCTTATTGTAGGCTGGTTTCAAAACTTTAAAACTCCCCTTGTTATGATGGTTGCAATACCTCTTTCCCTAGTAGGTATTGTATTAGGCCATTGGATTTTAGGAGCTTTCTTCACAGCGACTTCTTTTATTGGAATGATTGCATTGGCTGGTGTTATGGTGCGAAATTCGGTTCTATTAATCGATTTTATTGAAATTCGTCTAAATGATGGTATCCCAATGAAACAAGCTATTATAGAAGCAGGAGCCGTAAGAACTACACCCATTTTATTAACTACTGGAGCCGTGGTCATAGGAGCCTCAATTATTTTGTTTGACCCTATTTTTCAAGGCTTGGCAATTTCCTTAGTTGCGGGTGCTATCGTATCCACATTGTTAACGCTTATTGTGGTTCCCTTGATTTACTATATCACCGAACGAAAAAAATGGGAGAAAAATCTTAAAAAATAAATAATGAAACTATTAATTATTACTGCTATTACAGCCTTTGAAGAAGATATAAAACAAATGCTTAAAGAAGCTGAAGTATCCACGTTTACATATAAATATGTTACAGGATACCGAGATTCAACCATGGATTCTATTGAAAATAATTGGTTTGGTTATGAAATGAATGAAAACGAATCGGTTTTGTTTTATGCCTTTCTAAAAAAAGAAAAAGTTGATGTATTTTTTGATTTAGTAGAACAAGAAAATGCAAAAAAAGAATCAAAATCAAGCATCCACGTGGCAAGTATTAACATTGAAAAAATCAATTCCTAATGAAAACAAGAATTATTCACGCGGTTGCAGGCACTTTTATTTTAGTCAGTCTATTATTAGCCATTTATGTACATATTAATTGGCTTTGGTTTACTGCATTTGTTGGCGCTAACTTATTACAATCATCCATAACAAATTGGTGCCTCATGGGAACTATTTTGGAAAAAGCAGGAATTAAGGACAACGAAAAAGAGAGCTGTTGTAACTAAGTTACATTTTGTAAACCCAATCGGCAGGATTCATTTTGTTTGTGTTTTGATACACAAAAAACTTTAAAATAGCTTTGCCTGTTGTTGGATGCGTAAAGACAGTTCCTATTACTTGCTTTGTGGTAACTTTATCTCCCTTTTTAACAGCTACAGTAGCTAGATTGTTATAAATCGTGATATAGTCTCCATGGCGAATATATACGGCTTTATTGGCCCCTTTAAGCTGTTGCACCTGCATGACTTCTCCATTAAATACTGCGCGAGCGGTAGCATTGGATTCGGTAATTATTTCTACTCCATTGTGATCCTGCATCACGTTGGGGAATTGAGGATGTTGCCTTCGTCCAAAAGGGGTAATTACCTTTCCTTTTTCAACAGGCCAAATAAGCTTCCCTTTATTATTCTTAAAATCTTTGGCAAGTAATTTTGCCTCTGGAGTTAATGTAAATGTGGTAGGTGAACTCGTTGTAGTTGTGGTTGAAGTAGTATTACCAGCGGAAGCCTTTTTATTTGCTTCTGCAATGGCTGCTTTAATTAAAGCATCAATTTCCTTTTCAATTCGGTCTGCTTCTTTTTGTTTATCCCGTATTTGACTCGCAAATTTACCTTCCTCCTTTTTTAAGGTAGCCACCAATGCTTGCTGGTTCTTCTTCTCTTCGTCTAGTTTTGCTTTTTCAATTTTATTTTGAGCAATTAATTTTTCTTTGTCCTTTTTTTGTCTAATTAAATCTTCATTTAGCTTCTGTAGCTCCCCTGTTTTAACTTTAATTTCCTCTCCTTGCTTTTTGCGAAATTTGGTGTACTGCTTCATATATTGCATGCGCTTGTAGGCTTGCAAAAAGTTTTCCGAAGACAATAAAAACATGATTCTACTTTGCTGTGATTTACTTTTATAGGATTTTGAAATCATCCCCGCATAGTCGGTCTTCAGTACTTTTAGTTCGGTTTTTAACTGGTCTATGGAGTTGAGGTTGGAATTAATTTCCCGTGTCAATAAATTGGCTTGTTCATTAGTAACCCTTATTAAAGTTTCACGAGTTGAAATGCGTTGATCCAAATCTTCAACCTCTGCTAATACAGACTTTTTTTCGCCTTTTGTTTTAAATAATAAGGAATTTATCTTCTGAATTTCTTCAAGTAATGCTTGACGTTTTTCCTCTAATTCTTTTTGTTTTTTGGACTGGGAAAAAGAAGGTATCGTTATAAAAAACAGTAATAACCCGAAAAGAAGGAAACCTTTTTTATTCATTTGGATAACTGTATTTGATCATATCCCTGCGGAATTTCAAACGGAAAACTCACGGGGGCGTTTACATCAATATTTTTATAGGTAACGGAAATTTTGGTCTTTTCGTCCTTTTCAGAAGCATCAATTAATATATCTGAAGGGTAATAACTCCCTTCCACAAATTGATAGTCTCCATAACGAATAGACAATAATCGATTGTCATTAGGCTGTGAAACTGACCCCGAAACAACCTTGTATGACGTTGGGTTTAAAAATAAAGAGTGAATAAAATTAAAGGGTTGCTTCTTAGGCTGGATTTTATAAAGATTGTTAACCACATCCACTTTATAATTTGAATCATCCAAGTTGAAAATAGATTGCCCTAAAAGAATGGCTTGTGTTTTTTCAAAATCCAAATCGGTGCTTAACCAATCACTTAATAATGAAAAATCTCCGTCGAAGTAGGTGTTCGAAATGGTTTCATAATAGCTTACTCTATCGGGAGTTATAATGGCCTTTGCTAGAGTAATACCTAAAACAGAAGCTTTAATCCAAATAGTTTTGTCCTTTTCCATTCTAAGGCTTACGGTAATGGATTGTTGTTTATCTTCATCCTCATATACAACTTGAACTCTGGAAGCCAAGGTGTTGAAATTGGGTGAAGCCCCTTGGTGTAAAGACATCACTTTTTGAATGCTTAGGCTAGTAGCTGTTTCTCCACCAATTACAGATTTTGTCCCTTTACAGCTATTTAAAATAAAAGCAAGGCAGATAAAAAATAAATAAGTTCCTTTTTTCAGCATTAATTCGATATGTTAATTTCAGAAGCTTTCTTAGTGTAAAAGTTTGCCTTTTTAGTATCTCCTTTTTGGGCGTATGCTTTACTTAATTGCTCATAAAAATCCTTTTCCATCTTTGGGTCATCGAGTAAAAAGTCAACCCCCATTTCAAGGCTTTCAATGGCATTATCGGCATTATTTAAATGATTATTTGCTACTCCATTTAAGAGATAAAGTAATGCCTGTGCTGGAAAAACCATCAAACTATTCTCACTCAAATTAGCTGCTTCAGTAAATTTTCCCGTATCAATTTGTAGTAAAATAGTATTCTTTATAAGGCTATAATTATCAGTGTCCAACGCTGCTCCTATTTCAAAAAATTGAAGGGCTACTTCTTTATTTTTCTTCTGAATAAAATAATTTCCTAATTGTTCATAAAAGGTTCCGCTATTGCTATCTGAAAGTAATGGGATGAGTGATTCCAATTCGGTTTCATATTGAGGATGTTCTGAAACAAAATTCAAAAAATCTGAAAGCACTTTATACTTTTCGGCTGTATCAATTTCTGAAGCCTTAAAGACTATTTTCATAGATTTAATGGCTTCTGATGTATTTCCATCATCTAAATAAAATTTATACAAAGCCAAATGTGCTTTTTTGGAATTAGGATTGTTTTGTAGTAATTCTTCTGCTATTTCAAAGGCTTTTTGGGTGTTTCCTTCTTGACTATACAAATAAATTAAATTGAGGTAATCCTGTTCATTCTTGGAGTTCTTTTCAATTTTAGATTCTAAATTGGTAATGGCTCCTTCACTATTTCCGGTAATTTGATAAATCTGCTTTCGTAACGAATCTCGATACACACTTTCTCCCCAATCTTCATCTAACTCATCCAACAATTCCAAAGCTTTGTCATATTGCTTCGTTCTATGGTAAAGGTTGGCAAGATCCTCTTTATAATCATCATCCTTTTTTGCTAGTTTTTCAACGAGTGGGATGGCTGCCGTGTAATTCCGCTGTTGGTAATACAAATCGTACAAAGCCTCCATAACGTCCATTCTTTCACCTGTAGAAATGAGGACACTTTTGAAATTGTCTTCGGCTTCGTTAAAACGTTTGAGCTTGGTAAGGTTTTTTGCCATTTCAAAATGCACCACTGCCTCTTGAATAGGGTCTTTTTTAGCCGCTCTCTCGGCTTTTTGAAGTGCTTCCAGTGCTAACTCATAGTTTTCAATTCCTTTTTGCTTTAAAGCTTCGAAAAAGCTCTCCTGAAAAGCATCACTTACATTTCCTAAATCATCTGTGGGTGCTTCTTCAAGTTCTTGTGAAAATAGGGTTGCTTCAGAAAAAAATATTCCGAAGAGAAACAACGCTATTTTCAATTTTTCTATCATTTTAACTCACTGTAATCGCCAATGCTTATTTGGGTAAAGTTACCGTCGTACATAACGTGATTACCAATCATTGCATTGTCTAAAGTAGCATTTTTAATAACCGATTGGGTTTGTATTATGGAATTTTTAACGGTACAGTTTTCTAAGGTTGTTTCGTTTCCAATGGAAACAAAAGGACCCACTGTTGCGTTTTTTAAAACCACACCATCCCCAATATAACAGGGGGGAATCACTTTAGAATTTTCTGAAGTATACTTATCTGAAAGTAATTGTTTCCCATCATCCATCAAAAACTGAAGCATTTTTCCATTGGTTTCTACCGTAACTTCTTTGTTTCCACAATCCATCCATTCCTCAACAGTCCCAGTTTTGAATATTTTTCCAGCAGCCATCATTCTTTTAATTCCGTCATTAATTTGGTATTCCCCTCCATGGATAATTTCGTTATCCAGCACATATTGAAGTTCCTTTTTCAATTCGCCTACTTCTTTAAAATAGTATATACCAATAACCGCTTGGTCACTCACAAAAGTCTTTGGTTTTTCGACCAATTCGATGATTTCTTCTTTTTCATTAAGATTAACTACGCCATACGCCTCAGGATTTTCCACTCTTTTAGTCCAAATAACACTATCAGCCTCTTTATCAAGGTTAAAAGTAGCTCGAATTAATGTGTCGGCATACGCAATTACTGCTGGGCCCGAAAGGGAAGGTTCTGCGCACATAATGGCATGACCAGTTCCTTTTGGGTCTAACTGCCTATAAATGGATACTTTCGCACCTAAATTTTCTCCTAATTCCTGTAAACTTGTAACAACATCCTCTCCAAAAAAGGCAGGGTCTCCAAGGATAAAGGCAATTTCTTCAATGGGTTCTCCTAAAACTTGGGCTATATCACTTACCAATTGATGCACAATGGGCTTTCCTGCAACGGGTATTAATGGTTTAGGAATGGTTAAGGTATGTGGGCGAAGTCGCGAACCACGACCTGCCATAGGGACAATTATTTTCATTTTATTTGTTCAAAATATTCTTAGATTTATTTTACTCCTGTACTCCCAAATCCTCCTTCTCCTCTGGTGGTTTCAGAAAGTTCAATGGTTTCTTCCCATTGTGCACGTTCGTGTTTTGCAACAATCAATTGTGCTATACGTTCTCCGTTTTCAATGGTAAAATCTTCATTAGACAAATTCACTAAAATCACTCCAATTTCCCCTCGATAATCTGCATCTATAGTGCCCGGCGCATTTAACACTGTAATTCCTTTTTTGGCTGCCAATCCGCTCCTTGGCCGAACTTGAGCTTCAAACCCTATAGGTAGCTCAATAAAAAGGCCTGTTTTTACAATGGTTCTTTCCAGTGGTTTTAAGAGAATAGGATTTTCATTATTTGCTCTAAGATCCATCCCAGCAGAGGCCTCAGTTTCGTAATGCGGCATTGGGTGTGAGGACTTGTTAATAATTTTAATGACCATATAGTGTTTAAAAAAATTTAATTCCTTCCGTTAGGGTTGCTACTTGGGTAAGCAATAAGAGGCTTTTCTTCAAGATTTGAAATTTTGTAATAATGCATTTCACCCTTAATTGTATAACTTAAAATGGCTTCATTTTTTCCAAGGCTAAAAGGAGATTTCTCTGGAGGTGTGTTTTGTGATTCTTTTACTGCATCACCATCCATAACAACATCCTGTCTAGCTTCATCTTTAAAATCTGAAGAATAACTATCAATTTTTTGTGGGTGTCTATGAGCACTTAAAATCCGATCTCCAAAAAATATTTCCTTTACTGAAATCTCTTCCTTTATATTCTCAATGGTAATATGGACTTTAGTTCCTGAACCCCCTTCTTTAATCCCTGCAACCCATTTTTGAAAATAAGCAGACGAAACGGTAAAAGGTGGATTTTGCTCAAGTAGAAAATCCTTACCCCCTGCACAACTTGATATTCCAATTACAAAGATGGAAAGACCTAATATTTTAAATAGCTTTTTCATAATGATTGTAAATCAAAAGTCTTGCCATAAAGGTATAAAAAAACCTTCCGTTTAGGGCGGAAGGTTTTTAATACTTTTCTCATCAATATTATCCAGCAAGTGCCTCTGCCCCACCAACAATCTCTAGTATCTCTCCAGTAATGGCCGCTTGACGTGCTTTGTTGTATTGAAGTTTTAATTCATCTCGTAATTCCGTAGCATTATCGGTTGCTTTATGCATCGCCGTCATACGAGCACCGTGCTCACTTGCTACGCTATCTCTCAACGCTTTAAACAATTGTGTTTTAAGCATCTTAGGAATTAATTCTTCTACAATTTTTTCTTTTGAAGGTTCAAAAATATAATCTGTAGTTGTTTTTACTTCCGCGCCCTCACTCTTCATTGATTCAATAGGCAAATACTGCTCATGCATAACAATTTGAGTAGCAGCATTCTTAAAGTTATTGTATACTAAAACAATTTTATCGAACTTCCCTTCGGCATAAAAACCCATTAGTTTTTGAGCTAATTCTGAAGCATTTTCAAAAGAAAGGTCATCGAAAATAGCATTGTTATTTTCAACTACATTTCCTGTTTTCTTTAAAATGTCATTTCCTTTCTTTCCAAAAGTTACAAACTGAACATTTTTCCCTTTATAAACTTCCGAAAGGCTTCTTCTACATTCCTTTACAATATTACTATTGAAAGCTCCTGCCAATCCACGATTAGATGTAATCGCAACAATTAAAACATTGTTTACATCACGTTGTTCTGCAAATTTACTTCCGCTATCACCCTCTAAGGTGGCACTTAAATTTTGAAGAAGCTTGGTAAGGGTTTCAGAATAGGGTCTCATCGCGGTAATAGCATCTTGTGCTTTTTTCAACTTTGCAGCAGATACCATTTTCATGGCACTGGTAATCTGCATGGTTGAACCTACTGAGGTGATTCTATTTCTAATTTCTTTAAGATTCGCCATTTCTCTTTTGAGTTAAGCTAAAAAACATCCTCCAATCCCATTATAATGAGATTGGAGAAAATAATATATTAGTTATATCTTGATGAAAGGTCTTTAGCAACCGAAGTTAACACATCATTTACCTCATCGGTTAATTTACCTGCTTTAAGGTCATCTAGTGTGCTTCTATGCTTAGCATTCAATAATTCTATATAATCTCTTTCAAATTCCTTTACTTTTTCAACTGGCACATTACGTAGTAGGTTTTTTGAACCTGCATAAATAATAGCTACTTGGTCTTCTACAGTAAAAGGATCGTTTTGTGCTTGCTTTAAGATTTCAACGTTACGTTGACCTTTTGAAATTACATTCATTGTAGCGGCATCAAGGTCTGAACCAAATTTTGCAAACGCTTCCAATTCACGAAACTGTGCCTGGTCAAGCTTTAAAGTCCCTGCTACTTTCTTCATAGATTTAATCTGTGCAGAACCTCCCACACGAGATACTGAAATACCTACGTTAATCGCTGGACGTACTCCTGAGTTGAATAAATCTGACTCTAAGAATATCTGACCATCAGTAATAGAAATTACGTTGGTTGGGATATATGCCGAAACGTCTCCTGCTTGTGTTTCAATAATAGGTAAAGCCGTTAATGATCCTCCTCCTTTTACAATTCCTTTTAAAGATTCTGGAAGGTCATTCATATCTGCTGCAATGGCATCATCTGCAATAACTTTTGCTGCGCGCTCTAATAATCTTGAGTGAAGGTAGAAAACATCCCCAGGATATGCCTCACGTCCTGGTGGTCGACGTAATAAAAGAGATACCTCACGATAGGCTACCGCTTGCTTTGATAAATCATCATAGATAATTAAAGCAGGACGCCCTGTATCACGGAAATATTCTCCAATTGCTGCTCCTGCAAAAGGTGCATATACTTGCATTGGTGCAGGATCTGAAGCGTTTGCCGCTACAATAGTAGTATACGCTAGCGCTCCTTTATCTTCTAATACCTTTGCAATGTTTGCCACAGTAGAGGCTTTTTGTCCTACTGCTACGTAGATACAATATACAGGCTCTCCTGCATCGTAAAATTCTTTTTGATTCAAAATAGTATCGATACAAACAGTTGTTTTTCCTGTTTGACGGTCACCAATAACCAACTCACGCTGCCCTCTTCCAATAGGAATCATCGCATCGATAGACTTAATCCCTGTTTGAAGTGGCTCGTTTACTGGTTGACGGAAGATTACTCCAGGTGCTTTACGCTCTAATGGCATCTCGTAAGTTTTCCCTTCAATAGGACCTTTACCGTCGATAGGTTGCCCAAGGGTATTTACAACACGTCCTACAATTCCTTCACCAACGTTGATAGAAGCAATACGTTGCGTACGTTTTACAGTAGCTCCTTCTTTAATTTCTTTTGAAGGACCTAATAATACAACCCCTACGTTGTCTTCTTCAAGGTTTAAAACAATCCCTTCAAGACCGTTTTCAAATTCTACCAATTCTCCGTATTGTGCATTAGCAAGACCATATACGCGGGCAATACCATCACCTACAGTCAATACGGTTCCTACTTCGTCTAATGAAGCGGTTGCTTCAAAACCTGAAAGTTGTTGCTTTAAGATTGCTGAAACTTCAGCTGGTTTAACTTCTGCCATTTTTTTGTATCTATGTTTTGGCTTAACGCCAAATGGTTTTATAAACTTTTACTAAATTCTCTTTTTAAATTTCCTAATTGGTTTGCAATACTTGCATTGTATTGTAAATCTCCTACACGAAGAATAAATCCCCCTATAATAGACTCATCTATTTCGTTTTCCAAAGTCACACTTTTACTTCCTGTTAATTCTTCAACTTTAGCAAGCACTTGTTTTTCTAAAGCTTCTGAAAGTGGTACCGCAGTAGTAACCTTTGCACTTTTAACTCCTTTTGCATCATTGTACAAGGCAGTATAGGCATTTGCTACATTTCCTAGTTGATTGATTCTATGGTTCGAAATTAAAACCTCAATCAAAGCATGTGTCGCTTTGGACTGTGAATTAAATATTTTTAAAAGAGCTTCTTTTTTATCTTCTCCCTTAATTACTGGGCTTTGCAATACAACTCGAAGCTCCTTGCTATTTGCTAGGGTAGTAGATATGTCCTGCATATCTGCAAACACTTCCTTAGCATTTCCTGCCTCAGTTGCTTGTTGCAAAACTGCTTTTGCATATCGAATTCCTGATTTGCTTCCGCTCATTTCTTACTTAGTTTAGTTTGGCATCACCCAACATATCTTCAACCAATTTTAATTGCTTGTCTTTGTTGGATAGTTCTGCTTTTACTACTTTTTCAGCTATATCAAGAGAAAGGTTAGCAACTTGTGCTTTCAATTCAGAAATAGCAGCTTTCTTTTCAGTTTCAATGGCTGCTTGTGCATTGGCAATTAACTTGTCTGCCTTTACTTTTGCATCTTCTTCTGCATCAGCAATCATTTTGGTCTTAATCTCTCTTGCTTCTTTTAATAGCGTTTCTCTTTCGGCACGAGCTTCTTTTAAAATACGCTCATTATCTGCAGTAAGGTTTTCCATTTCACGCTTCGCAGCTTCTGCAGCAGCAAGCGCATCCTTAATAGATTGCTCTCTTGTGTTCACCGAATTTAAAATAGGCTTCCAAGCAAACTTTTTAAGAATAAAAAGTAAGATCAAGAACGATATTCCTGTCCAAAAAATAAGTCCGAATTCTGGAGTAATTAATTCCATACTTTTGTTTTAATCTAATTAATTAAAATACAAAACTAGGCGCAACCAACCGTTGCGCCTTTGTTTATTGTTTATCCTGCAACAAGGAAAGATACTACCACACCAAAAAGTGCTACCGCCTCGATAAATGCAATCAATACGATTGCAGAACCTTGCAGTTTTCCTTGCATCTCTGGTTGACGTGCCATGGCTTCCATAGCTGCCCCACCAATTTTACCTACACCGATACCACCACCAATGGCAGCAAGACCAGCTCCAATTGCTGCAAATGCTCCATAGTTTGCTACGGCTTCTTGTACTAATGCTAAACTCATAGTTTATATATTTAAAAATTAATTAATGTTCTTCTTCTAATGCTTGTCCAAAATACAATGCCGAAAGCATAGTAAATATGTATGCCTGTATTGCCACTACTAAAACCTCGATCACACTAATAAAAACTACAAACACCACAGAACCAACTCCTACAAAGTAGTTTTTAAATATAAAGGTTAACGAAATTAAACTAAGTACAATAATGTGTCCGGCAGTAATATTTGCGAACAAACGTATGGTTAATGCTATGGGTTTAATAAACATCCCCATAAACTCAATGGGAGCCAAAAATAACTTCATAGGCACAGGTAAACCAGGCATCCAAAGCATATGCTTCCAATAATATTTTTTACTACTAAATAAAGTAATGATAAATGTAAACAACGCTAAGGTTACTGTAAAAGCAATGTTACCACTTAAGTTACTACTAAATGGGAAAAACGGAATTAACCCTATTACGTTATTAATCCAAATAAAGAAAAACAAAGTCAACAAAAATGGCATATAACGCCCGTAATGTTTTTCTCCTATATTAGGTATAGCCACCTCATCTCTTATGAATAAGATAATGGGCTCCATAAACTTGCCTATTCCAGATGGCATATTATTATTGGATCTTTTGTAAGATCTAGCACTTAGTAAGAAAATTAATAGGATAAATGCCATAGATAAAAACATCGAAAAGACGTTTTTAGTTATGGAAAAGTTAAGTGGCTTTTTTGCGTTTGTAGGGTGATGTTCCGCATCGAAAGTGACACTACTCGCGCCAGCATCTAATTGATAAATTTTTTCGTGAACATTAACGAATTTCATTCCATTTTTCTCTACAATGGTTTTACCATCTATATCGTGATGAAATTCACTAGACATAAAAGTTACCAAACCATTTTCAGTCCATAAAATTATAGGAAGTGGCAGTGCCATATCTCCTGCAATATGAAAGCTGTGGCTGTCTGTAATGTGATGGAAAATAAGTTCTTTCGTGTCAAATGCCTCTTCTTCAACAAAGTCCTTTTTTTCGTTGCTTTTGCTAGCATTAACGGCAAAGGTGGAGAGTAAAAAAAATGCTCCTAAAAGGAGGTTTCTACTAATACTAAATTTCGATGTTTTCAATGTAGTGCTTTTGCGTTCCTGAAATTCGGTGCAAATGTACTAATAGTAAATGAATTGACAAACCAAAAATTACTTTGTTTTAGGAGCTTGAAAAAATTTATTCAGGCTGAAGATTTCAAAAGCTAAAAACAAGAAATAGGGAATAAAAAAATTGATGGTTTCAGTTTTGGGATATTCAGATTTGCCTGTAAATAAAGGCAATAGAAAAACAATGGCTAATCCCATTTTAACCATGGTAAAAATAAGAAAGGTTTGATAGGTTTTTTCAGAAGCCTTTTCAAATTGTCTTTTTACAAAAAAATAAACAATGAATGCTAATACCGAATTAAATAAATAAATGCTCCACAAAGGGAAATAATAATCATTTCCTGAAGCAATCTGAAATAAAATATAGTAGTGAACAACATAGAGAAGCAAAGAAAACACAAACCATTTTCCTAAGAAACTAAGGACATCTTTATTCATTTAATTCTATTTTTTTGAATCATTCCCAACTTGTCTTATGGCAATATAGGTTGCAATACCTACGGAGAGCAGACTACAAACTATGGTAAATACAGAATATTTATTTGGGAATTTCTCGTCCAATTTTACACCTCCATAGCAACCTATAGCAATCACCGCAATCATTTGAAACGCTATGCCAGAATACTTGGCGTAGTTATTAATTTTGCTGTTCGACTTTTGCTTTTTGAGATCGTTGGGTGCGGTCAAACGGATGGTTTTTTGTTTTTAAACTTTCTGAAATTTGTGTTTCTGGTATAGAAATATTTGCCTTTGGAGTTCCATGCATGGTACACGTTGCGTTAAAAGTGGCTCCTGGTTCGACAGATAATTTACCTACAATTACTTCTCCTTCAATATGCGCAGTGGCCTTTAAAGTAAGTGTTCCTGAGACATTTAAATTTCCTTCAAACTTACCTTCAATATCTGCATCATCACAAATTAATTTTCCTTTTATACTTCCTGTTTTTCCTAAAACAATTTTTGAAGGTTTACTAATATTCCCTTCAATAGTTCCGTCTATTCTAAAAAACCCATTAGAAATAATATCCCCTTTTAGTTGGGTTCCTTCGTTAATTCTATTTTGACTACTAGTTGGTTCCATACTGTTTTTGTTTTTTTTGTCTGAAAACATAGGTTGCTATTTTTGGGGATTACTGTTTTCTTCAGTTATTTTATCTGTATTTAAATAGGAATCCAAATTCTTATGAATTTGAATGATTTTGTAATTAGCCGATGCTATTTCAAAAAACGGATGTTTTATTTTATATTTTTTAGTTTCTTTTAAAACTTCGGCAAAACCTCTTCCACCCAATCGCGTGTTTAATCCATGAATAATCACGAAATAGGTTGAAGGATTGTAGTAATCTAATGAAATGCTCATGTTGTTTTCATAGTGGTACTCTACAATAGCATCGTTTAGTTTTTTCTCTAGTTTCTTGGCATTTTCAAGATCACTCGCGTTGAAGGTATAAACAACTTTCCAAGTAGTTGCATCTTTATCCTGGATAAAACTCTTTACCGCTATTTTCGGTAAAACCTTGGTGTAAATTTCTTGGGCATCCTTTCCTTCTTGAGCCAATGGGTAATTAAGCGCAACAAAATTAACCGCTTTTTTATATGCCTCAAAACCATCTCGTCTTCCCAAGGCTGTTGCTTTTAGCATTTCTAATTTAGGAACAATATCATTTCCATTATAAATAGTGAGATACTCATCGCAAGTTGCAATTACGTAATCGTAATTGGAGGCTTCAAATTCGGCATAAAGCGCCTTATACTTAAACTCTGGGCTAGATTCATCGGTTTCCAATTGTGTGTTTGGATTTCTTAAAATCTCGGCATATCGAGAAGTAGAATGATTATTTAATATATCATTCTTCCATTTATCTGCTTCGGCTTTATTTCCTAATAAATCGTAAATCTTGTATAAATTATACTTCGAAGGAAGTACTAAACGTTCTTCCGGACCAAATCCTAATAGTTTTTCTAGCCTATTTGTTGCCAATCCATACTCTCTAAATTTTTCCTTATAAATCAGTCCTAATTGGTAATAGGCAAAATTACGATCCTTAGTTAGGCTATCTATTACTTTTTCATCTGTAGGAATAGTGGCTATATAGGTTTGAGGGTTTAATAATTCACTTTGGGTTGCCCCATCGATTGCAGACTCAATTACATTGTTTTCTTCCTGGGTAATAGCATTATTATTGATTGACATCCTCCAATTATCTTGAAGCTTTCGTGTTCCCCAAATTTTTCTAAACTCTTCTCTACCATATGCAACCGTTGAGCTATTATAAAAATAAAACGCTCCACCTTCATTTGCCTCACTATTCTTGCTTGTATTCTTTTTGTAAAATTCTTTGTTTGCAATTTGCTTCTCTTCTTTAATTTTTGCGATGGAATCTTGACGTATTTGTTCTTGTAAATTCTTTGTGTATTCTGAAAAATACGCCATTTGTTGAGATTCTGACATCCCAGCTAATCTTAGAATCGAATCATTTCTTGTGGCAATATCTTCATACTTAATAACATCGGCTAGATTGTCAAGTTTCTTCTTCATGCGTCTCCAAGGGCGAGAATTTTCAGGAAGAAAGGCCAGCGTACTATCGTAATACTTCCCAGCAGTTCTATAAAGTGCTCTATCGAAGCTTATTTCTGCCAACGTAGAGTAATTCAAAGCCTGTAAAGGGTCATTTTCTAAGTATTTCTTAATCGACTTATTGTAGTAAATGATAGCCGTATCTACATTTTTGGTGTTTCGATAATACTCTCCAAATTGATTGTAAATAAGATCTAAAAAAGGCCTATTTTCACGATTCTTCTCCAAATCCTGTAGCAGTTCTAAAAAGGCAACCTTGTCTCCTTTTTCATAATCGAAATTTCGTGCAATTTCCATATAGGAATTAAGCATATAAGTTCGAGGAGATTTTCTGTTTAATTCAATCACTTCTTGAAAGGCCATGTTGGCACTATCTTTTTCTCCAAGCCGATTATAAATCTGTCCTTTAATGTACGTATATCTTCCTTTTAATTCGTTATCCCGAACATATTCTGAAGCTGTTTTAATTAGCGGTAATGCTGCTTCTAAAGTATCAAGGTTAATATAAGCTTGAGCCATAATTGCCGAAGCATCTGCCAAGTCTTCCACTTCCAACCCTTCCTTTTCAATCAACTCAGCTAATTCCTCAAGGGCTCCTTCTTCATTCCCCATTCTTATATTGGTTTTCGCCTTCCACATTCTGGCTTCATTCACATTATTACTGGTGGCATAACGGTTTAGAATAAAGTTGAAAGCATCCTGAGCAGGGACAAAGCGTTCGTCAAAATAACGAGCTTTTCCCAATAGCATATAGGCTTCGTCTATTTGCGGATTGTATTCTTTTCCATCAATGTAAATAGAGTGCTTTTGAATAGCTTTTGCGGCTTTTTCTTCGGCTCTATTAAATTTTGGATTGGTTTGCTCTCCTGGTTTAGTGAATTCCTCCTTAAGCTCTATACGTTCCACTGGAAGAATTTCCCAAAAATTATCTCGGTAAGTTAGTGCTAACTCTTCTTTCCCTTCTGCCAAAGCCACGTCGCCATTATAAATAGCATTGTACTCCGCAGTAACGGCGTGATAATTTCTGCTTAAAAAAGTATTTTTCTTTCGGGAGCAGGCTGCAAAAAGTAATACAGCGAGTAAAAAAATGGTAATTTTATGTAAGCGCTTCAAAATTCTTTCAGTTTGTATAATAAAGTAACTTAAAACCTTTGTTTTTAGTATCTAAAGATAGCTAAAGGAGGGTAAAAATACACTTCTTTTTTGTAACTGTAAGTTTTTGATAAGAAAAATAGCCCGCTTTCATTCAATTTTAGGATGGTTGTAGAAATTATCCTTTGTATTTTTGCGACAAATTTTTGCAATGAATACTTTTTACCCCTTATCAATTTCTGAAATAAAAAAAGAAACCCCAAACGCGGTTTCAATTACTTTTCATATTCCTGAAAACTTGAAAGAAACCTTCAAATTTACAGCGGGACAATACCTCAACATAAAACATACCCTCAACGGAAAAGAATTGAGAAGGTCCTATTCCTTATGTAGTGAAGTGGATAGCAATACTTGGAAAATTGGAGTTAAAAAAGTAAAAGGCGGAACTTTTTCGGTATTTGCCAATGATGTTTTAAAAGTGGGGGATTCCCTTGAAGTCATGCCGCCACAAGGGCATTTTTTACTAAAGACAAATGCCGAAAATAACAACGCTTATTTGGCATTTGTAGCGGGTAGTGGAATCACTCCTGTTATGTCCATGATTAAAACGGTTTTAAAAAAAGAGCCACACTCTACTTTTGTTTTAGCATACGGAAATCAGAGTAAGTCTGAAACCATGTTTTATACGGAATTAGAAAGTCTAAGAGCACAATATTCTAATAGACTTAACATTGAATACTTCTTTAGCCGTGAAAGTGTAGAAGGAACATTCTTTGGAAGAATTGAAAAATCGATGGTTAATTTTCTGCTGAAAAATAAATATAAAGACATCGATTTTCATTCGTATTATCTATGCGGTCCCGAGGAAATGATTTTTGAAGTGAAAGACACTTTAATTGAAAAAAATATTAAAGAAAAGGATATCCACTTCGAATTGTTTACCTCAACAGAGGAGGGAACGCTTACCGAAACCCACGACGGAAATACTAGCATAACCGTTACAGTAGACGATGAGACTAAAACCTTTGTTATGTCTCAAGAAAAAAGCGTTTTAGAGGCTGCATTGGCTGAAGATTTAGACGCCCCATATAGTTGCCAAGGCGGAATTTGTAGCACGTGTATTGCCCGCGTAAAAGAGGGAAAAGTAGAAATGCGGAAAAACCAAATTTTAACCGATAGCGAACTGGAAGAGGGGCTCATTTTAACGTGCCAATCGCACCCCACAACCCCTACTTTGGTAGTGGATTATGACGATGTTTAATCTATCTTCCTTCGTCGGTTAGGAAAGAACTTCTTCAATTTTATTAACTACCGAAACTGGCTTTATCGATTCCATTACTTTTTCATACCCTTTTGGAAATTTATTTCCATACACCGAAGTGGGTAATAAGGGGTATTTTTCAACGTCGGAAATAAGTTGATTTTCCATAGGTTGATGAAACGGGACAAAGCCTGTAAACGGATGGGTCACTCCCCAAAGCGTTATTACGGGAATGCCATACATGGCCGCCAAATGCCCATTGCCGCTGTCCATAGACACCATGACATCTAAATTTGAAATAAGTGCCAATTCTTCTTCCAAAGAAAACATTCCTGCGGTATTTATAATAGTATTTGAGTTTAACACTAACGTCTCTAGTGCATTTTTCTCTTCAAGGCTTCCAAAGAGAAACATTTGATATTCGTTGGTAGCTTCCAACGTCTGTATGACCTCTTTCATTAAATCCAATGGATACATCTTACTTTGATACGCCGCAAAAGGAGCTATGCCAATTCGTTTTTTTGAAGTAATCTTCTCAGAAATTTTAGCAGGCCAAGGTTTTCTTTTCAAAAAAAGAGGGGGCTGTAAATCCAACGCATAACCTAATTTTCTGAATACATCTGCATAACGTTCATGAGTAGATTTAATAGGTTTTAATGGTTTTCCACTAGCCTTTGTAATAGCCCTTTTTTCTGCACGTCCTTTATCAATTTTCGCTACTTTAATTGAAAAAGATGTAAAGTAACGCCTCATGACTTTCGTGCGAATGACATTATGTAAATCGGCTACAGTTGTAATATGCAGTTTTTTTGCCTGCTTTGCTAGCTTAACAATGCCTACTAATCCTTTGTGAGCTCCTTTCACATCGGCTTCCAAAAAGGAAATATTGGGAATGTCTTCAAAAAATGGTTTAAATAGCTTTCGAGAAATTACCGTGAGTTGAATATCTGGGTAACCTTCCACTAATTTGAGTAACACGGGAACCGTCATGGCAACATCTCCCATGGCTGAGAGACGAATAACCAATATGTGTGCGGGAGGTTTCACCCAAATTTATTTTTGACTTCTCAATACAGGATTCAATTCGTCGTCATTGTACATTTTCATCTGCTTATACACTTTCATGTATTTTCTGCCGTGGGCGATATCGTCTAATAACTGCTGAATCGCCGTACTTAAATCCACTCGTTGCTCTAATAGTACATCCAACTTTTTTTGGCAAGCTACTCTATGGGCATCCGAAGCATTTTCGCGAGTAGCCTCCTCTTGCATATGATACACTTTCAATGCCAAAATAGACAATCTGTCCACGCCCCAAGCTGGGCTTTCGGTATTGATAGTAGCATTATCCTTTACCTCAACATCTTTGTATTTTTCCAAAAAATAGCTGTCGATATATTCTACCATGTCGGTTCTGTCTTGATTGGAAGCATCAATTTTTCGCTTCAAATCTAGGGCGGCAACAGGATCGATATTAGGATCGCGGATAATATCTTCATAATGCCATTGTACCGTGTCTATCCATGATTTTCTGTATAAAAGATGCTCTAATAATTGAGAATCTTTGTTGTATGGATTGGTAAATGGCTGATAGGGGTCATCTACAACGTGATAGGTTTTAATGACTTCCTGAAATATTTTATTGGCTTTTTCGGTAAACATATTATTTCTTTTCAAGTATGTGTAAAAATTCGGTTGTATGCGAGGCCTTATGGTTTCGGTTTTCTGTTTTATCGGCTTTAAAGCGTTGGTATTTTTTGGTTGCCAAATCGTAGTTCCCAAATTGTTCCATGACTTTTTGCACTTCCTTTTGGCTCATTAATCCTTCGTTGTTATAACTAAGAAAAATGTATTTAAATTGTGCGTTTTCTATCAACGCTTCAAAGCTTTCCAACACTTTCCCAACCTTACAATAATCGCTTTTATAATAATCCCGCAATCCAGTAACGCCTCTAGGTGCAAAGGTATCCATTTTTGCGATAGTATTAAGTATATGATAATTGGCACCGTATTGCCTAGCATTATAGGGAGGATCGAGGTATAAAATATCCCCTTCAATAGTTTTTATGAGTTGATTGCTATCCTGCTGAAAAACTTCGTGCCGCGTTTTGGTTTCTTCAAAAAGTGCGGGTTGTAACACAAGAGGTTTTGCAGCCGATTTTTTAATGTGTTTTAAATACGCCCCATATACCGAAGCCGTGTTGGCAACTTTATCGGCACTTTCCAAAAGGGATGCTAAGAGAAAGTAGTATTCGTCTTCGTTAATTTCCCCTGCCTTTTTCCAAACCTCAATTTGAGTGCGAATGGCATCTATTTTTTGTCCGTTCTCTTTGGAAAAATAGTTTCTTCCTTGTTTTCCACCTTCGGAATATTCTGAAAAAATAAATCCCTTTTTTCCTTTTAAATTATTAAGAACTTCTAACTTTTCCTCAAGTGATATGGATTTGTGATTGCCAATATAATTTCGATTCAATACATAGCTGTAAAACTCTACATCGTTGGCAATTACTTTTTTTACTTGCGTTTTAAAGGTGCGACCCACAATCCCGGTTCCTGCAAAAAGATCGCAAAATACTTTTTGGGACAAGTCGTCACCCGCTGTTTTTGAAATGGTTTCAAAAAGAAAAGGAGCTAGTTTGTATTTGGAGCCGATGTAGTTCAATGTGTCACCCAGATTATATCACTCAACGTTTTGTGATTGTTGTCAAAATTAAAAGAATGTAATTGGTTGGGACGAAAGTTTGATAAGTAATTCTCAATTTCTTTTTTAATAAGGGATAACTCGGCTTTCAACTTCCAATGAAACCCATGAGTCTCATGTACAATAATAAACAATCTATTTTTTAGATGGTAACGTTGCTCGGTACTTTGATTTGTATAAAGCCACATAATTAATTCTTCTTTATGGGTTTTTGCATATTCGAAAGACTGCTTAAATCCTTTTGGAAATACCGAGGTTTTATGGTCAAAGGGAATGCCTTTCAGAAAAAAGTCCTTTTCAGAATCTTTAGCATTGGCAACAGGTCGCACTAGGTCTGCCGCTTTAAAAATCATTTCCACTCCCATAGCGCTCCAAAAATTAAACCAGCGATTGGTAGCATAATCAAACAATGCTCGCTTATCTACTTGTAAGTTTTGATGGGTTTGTTTTAGTTGCAAAATAAATTGTTCCCAAGATGGCGTATCGTATATAAAACCCGTAAAACTATCCCATTCGTTATTTTGAAATCGTCCCCATTGATAGCGGTAGGGAAGTCTTTTTTGCAACTGACTTTCCAAATACGGTATATCTATTTTTGTCATATAAACAGAAAAATAATGGGGAGCAACAAAAATGTCCAAAGGAGTAATTCCTTAAACCAAATATCTCCTTTTTTTTCTAAATAACCCGCTATAGTCATAGCGCCTGGTGCAGCAAGAAAGATAAGTTCTGTGCCAATTTTAATTTCAGAAAAAAGGGTAATAAAAAAACACGCTATCACCGAAAAAATAACTAAAAGGTAGTTGCTTTTAAATTTCTTGGGAATATCTGGGAGTTTCGAAATTCTATAAAAAATACTCCAAATCAATACCGAAAAAAAGAAGGTTAAAAACACAAGTATATCTGCCGAAGCATAAGCAGTAAAGTCATAGGAAATAGGCTTTGCAAACGCAAAGAGCCAAACAAAAGAATTCTCTTTAATAAGGAAGAATGTTACAGCTATAAGGGTCATCCCAAATAAGCCTATTAAAGGAATTAACAAATAGCGAATAGACTTTTTGTTAAGTTTTACAATAGCGATATACAGTAGGATAATGAGTAAAATACTCCAGAAAAAGAAATAAGACGCTAGTAGAATCCAAAGGGTAGCATCCAGTATTTTCTTCTCCATGTTTTTTTCGGAGGCCATACTAAAAATCCTACGCAAAGCTAATAGTATCAGAAACTGAGAAATGATAATTCCTAGATGTTGGGTACTAGGTAACATCGCAACCACACACGAAAATATAAATATCGCAAAGGTGCTTGAAGTGTTTAAATAGTTCTTCCTGATAATAAAATCAAGCAGTAACATGGAGAAAACAAGTAATACTAAAATGGTGAGGAGTGTTATAAACTCTTCTAGTTGAAACGTAAAGTCACTCACCAAAAGATATTTAAGCACACAAAAAATAGTGATGAAAATACTTAGCAATAAAAAATTGATAGGACTAGATTTACCAAAAAAGCTTGTAAGCATCATGCTTTATTTCTATTTTTGTGCTATAAATATACTACTATGACTTGGAAAGGTTTTTTTGAAGGTATTCAATCTTTTGCTGAAAGTGTTTTATTTGCTCCCTACGATGCGTTAAGACTTGGCGTAGACAGTTGGTGGGTTTCTAATGTGGTAAGCTGGATTTTAGTACTCATTGGGTTTGTTGCTTTTTTCTATTGGATGAAACAACTATCTATTTTTAATGCCAGTGGTGAAGAAGATAGAAGTCAGACCTCACATTCTTTTTTAGGAAAGAACTAAAGATCAAAACCGATATCGGTTCTATAATACATCGTATCAAAAGATAGTTTTTCTATTTCTTGATACGATTTTTTTATGGCCTTTTTAAAATCCTTATCCAGCGAAGTCACAGCAATTACACGCCCTCCGTTAGTGACCACTTTACCGTCTTTTAAAGCCGTCCCTGCGTGAAAAACGATGGAGTCTTTTACATTTTCTATTCCAATAATTTCTTTTCCTTTTTCATAGGCCTCTGGATATCCTCCAGAAACGACCATGATGGTAGCTGCAGATCTTTCATCCATTTCAAGTGAGATTTCATCAAGTTTTTGATTTGCTGTAGCTTCAAATAAATTGACTAAATCTGTTTTAATTCGTGGTAAAACTGCTTCCGTTTCAGGATCTCCCATACGTACGTTGTATTCGATTACGTAGGGCTCGTTATTCACTTTTATTAAACCAATAAATACGAAGCCTTTATATTCAATTCTTTCGGCTTGTAATCCGTTTACAGTAGGCTTTACAATACGTTCTTCAATTTTCTTCATCAACACTTCATCGGCAAAAGGAACAGGAGAAACGGCACCCATTCCGCCTGTATTTAGGCCAGTATCGCCTTCGCCAATACGTTTATAATCTTTGGCGGTAGGTAGTACTTTGTAGTTTTTACCATCGGTTAAAACAAATACGCTTAATTCAATTCCGTCGAGAAACTCTTCAATAACTACTTTGCTGCTCGCAGCGCCAAACTTTGCCTTGGAGAGCATATTTTCGAGTTCGGATTTTGCTTCCTCTAAATCTTTCAAGATTAACACCCCTTTCCCAGCAGCAAGTCCGTCGGCTTTTAACACATAGGGGGGCTTCAACGTTTCTAAAAATTGTTTTCCCGCCTCCAAACTTTCTGAGGTGAAACTTTGATATGCCGCCGTGGGGATTTTATGATCCATCATAAATTCCTTCGCACGTTCTTTACTCCCCTCCAATAAAGCACCTCTTTTGGAAGGACCAATTAGCATCACATTTTTAAGTTGCGAATCTTGTTGAAAGAAATCATAAATACCATTTACCAAGGGATCCTCGGGTCCCACCACGACCATTTTTATGGCATGTTCTAAAACAGCCTTTTTAATGGCTTCAAAATCGTTTACAGAAATAGAAAGATTGGTTGCAATACCTGCTGTTCCAGCATTTCCAGGAGCTACAAATAATTTTGAGCAACGTGGACTCTGTGAAATTTTATAAGCAAAAGTATGTTCTCTACCGCCAGAACCTAATATAAGAATATTCATTGTGAAGCGTTTTGTTTCGGCATCAAAAATAAAAGAAATTTATGCGTTATCCATGAAAAGATCCCGCTTTTCGGCAGGATTAGTTCAACGAGACATTTTAAAACAATATTCTTTCTTTCAAAATGTAGTTTCACTAAATTGAACCCCTAATTATTTTACATTGAATTTATTCGAACTTTCATTGCGTTGGAATGGTTTCCCAATAAAGGAAGCCAAAAAGCAATTAAAAGAAATTCAATCCATTCCAGAAAGTGAATACCAAGCCTACGTTGAAACACAACGAATGGACATTGTAAACTTTCATCTCGCTAACAATGCTTTTTATAAGAAATTTACTGAAGGCATCAACATTTGCTCTTGGGAAGATGTGCCAGTGATGCAAAAAAGCGATTTGCAAGTTCCTTTAAAAGAGCGGCTTTCAGAAGGGTATTCTGAAAGAAATGTATATGTAAATAAAACCTCAGGTTCTAGTGGTCATCCTTTTATTTTTGCAAAAGACAAGGTTTGTCATGCACTTACCTGGGCCGAAATATTTGACCGATTTAGTTGGTTCGGGTTGGACTTTCATACTTCGTTGCAAGCACGTTTTTATGGAATTCCGTTGGATACAATGGGGTACCAAAAAGAGCGTTTAAAAGATCGACTAAGCAGTAGATATCGATTCCCTATTTTTGATTTATCTGATAAAAAGTTGGAACAATTTTTAAAGGTTTTTCAGAAAAAGAAGTTCGATTACATTAATGGATATACCAGCTCGGTTGTATTGTTTGCTAAGTTTCTTCAAAAAAAAGGAATTGTACTTACATCCATTTGTCCCACGATAAAATATTGCATTGTTACTAGTGAAATGCTGTACGAAAGCGATAAAAAAATAATGGAACAAGTCTTTGGGGTTCCTGTGGTAAACGAATTTGGCGCTAGTGAGTTGGACCTCATCGCATTTACCAATAAAAAAGATGAATTTATTGTAAACAGTGAAACTCTTTTTGTTGAAATTCTGGATGAAAATAATCGTGCTGTTCCCAACAAGCAATCGGGCAGAATTGTGATTACCTCATTGTATAACAAGGCACATCCTATGATTCGGTATGACATTGGCGATACGGGAACGCTATCAGAAAAAAGTTCCTTTAAAAAGCCTGTTCTAAAAGAATTGATTGGCCGTACTAATGATGTTGCGAAACTCCCTAGCGGAAAAACAGTCCCTGGACTTACCTTTTATTACGTCACTAAAAGTGTGATTGAAGATGATGGGAATGTAAAAGAGTTTGTGATTGAACAACACGCTTTGGATAGGTTTAAAATTATCTATACTTCGGAAAGAGAGTTAACTACTTTAGAAATTGAAACTATAAAACAGGCCCTTTTTAAATACTTAGAAGCGGGGCTACAACTGCAGTTCGAAAGGGTTGAAGTACTCGATAGAAGCAATCGAGGAAAACTGAAGCAGTTTGTGAGTTTGCTATAACAATCCTAACTAGGTTTTTTTATGGCTCAATTACTCCTGATATTTTCCAATATCTTTCAAATTCCTCTTTTTCAATTTCATCACCTTCAAAATCATTAAATGTCATATTAGTATCTAACCAATAGCCATAAAAATGATCACTTGGCCCGGCAAATATTATATCATTTTTATCGTCTAAAGCAATTTCTCTCCATGGTAAAAGTTCGCCATTAGTTTCTGTAAACTCAATAAGCCAACTATTTATTAGATGCCAATTTTTATAATGATACTTTGATTTAGGAATAAAAAATAGAATATTACTTAGTATTTTACTCACTCTTGATGGTAATGGCCAGTCAGTAGCCATTTTAGTAATCAAATATTTCATTCTATCCAGTTTAGCTCAAAATTACTGCCAACTTTTGAATATACTTTGGTCGAACAAAAAAGTATTCCCAAAAAAACCGAAATAAATACCCTCCAGATTTTATGGGATTGAATCCAAGGCTTCGATAAAAAAGATAATTGTATTTGACTAGATTTATTTTATTTGAACTTATGGATCCCTTTCGTACTCTGTAATACGCCAAATCTTCCTGAAGCCCTACAGCAGGTTTCCCACTTCGTTTAATGGCTTCCAACCATACTGCCCAATCTTGTCTTTTACGAATATCGGGTGCTACTATTTTTCCAATTTCACTGGCATTGTAAATTCCAGTGAGATTCCCAACATAATTATTTAAAAGCTGTTTTTTATATGACAACTTAGGCATGGCAAGGATTCTCTTCTTTAAAGGATTTCCATCTTCATCTATGTGTAAATAACTTGTAAAAGAAACCGAGGCATTTTCATTTTGCATCAATTTTAGTTGCCTTTCAAGCTTTTCTGGATGCCAATAATCATCGCTGTCTAAAAAAGCAATATAGTTTCCTTTAGCCCTTTCAGTGGCAAGATTTCTACAATAGGCGGCTCCTTGATTTTTATCTAATTGAATAAAAGTAATGCGTGACTCTTCTATCGAAATTTTCTTAACTAGGCTTGCAGAGTCGTCACTTGAAGCATCATCTACAATAATTTGTTCCCAATTCGAATAGGTTTGAGCTTGGACACTTGTTATATTTTGAAGTATAAATTTAGAGGCATTATAAAGCGGAGTAATGATTGAAACCAAAGGCGTTTCAGAATTATTAGTATGCTTTTTCTTCTCCTCGTAATGCATTGTAAATGGTTTGGAAAACAATCTTTATATCTAAAAATAAAGACCAATTTTCAAGATAAAATATATCGTATTTCACTCTATTAATAATATGATTATCGTCTTCAACCTCCCCGCGATAACCACTTACTTGTGCTAGGCCTGTGATACCAGGTTTAATAAAATGCCGCACCATAAATTTGTCAATCCTTTTGGCATACATATGTGTATGACTTACCATATGAGGTCTTGGACCCACCACAGACATTTCACCTTTAAGCACATTAATAAATTGAGGTAATTCGTCAATACTTGTTTTTCTTATAACTTTTCCTACCCTAGTTACCCTTGGATCGTTCTTTCGAATTTGATGCAAATGGGCTTCAGGATTAGGGCGCATGGACCTAAACTTATAGCAATAAAATTCTTTATAATCCAATCCGTTTCTGCGCTGCTTGAAAAAGACTGGTCCTTTAGACTCTAATTTGATAAAAATCGCAAGAATGGGCGTTAGCCAAGACAGCACTCCCACTATAACGATGATCGATAAAATAATATCAAAACTACGTTTAATAAATTTATTGAATGGTTCTTCAATGGGTATCTTCCGGAGAGATAAAATGGGTAAATATCCATAATACGTAAAATCTAGTCTTTTACTGTAAATTTCTTTATTGTCTGGTAAAAACTTTAAAATTTTTAAATTGTTATCTGCATAATCAATAAGCTTTGCAAGCTCTTTATCGCTAAGTTTTGACACAGACGAATATATTTCATCAATGTTGTTTTCTCCAATAAACTTGAGACAATCGTCAAGTGGCATTTTCTTATCTCCATCTAGGTCAAATGTTTTGGCAAGAACATATCCATATTCTGGATTTTCCAAAAAGAATTTCCTTAGCTGATCTGTTTTTTGGTTAAGACCTATAATTACCACTTTTCTGAGATTTCCCTTTAATAAAAGTCTATATTTCTTTAATAAATAAAAGACTCCTAACTTTACAAGGGTGATACAAAGTATAGCGAGGATAATATAATTTAAAATAGAAAGAGGGTCCCGATTTAAATTGTTAAAGACTCCAAAAAAAGCAAAAACCATTAGCGTAAACAAAATCGCTTGCTTACCAGTAAGAGATAGAATGTTTGTAAGACGCGTAAAACGATAAATTTCATAGAAGTTGGTTCGTAAAGCAATAACAATCCAAGCTAATGAAATTATGACTGTGTAATTAATAAAAATAAGATTGTCTTCAAAAAAGCGATACGCCAATAAATTGATAATGAGTAAATCAATTACATAAGAAATAGGTCTTAAAAACCCCGAGTATCTACCTCTTTTAAATATCATAATTAAAGCCTATTGTGGGCCGTAAAGTCTTTATGTTCACTCCTATATAACTCTTCCTCTGTTAAGCCTTTAAAATATTGATAGGTTTTTTTCATACCCACTTCTCTTAATGTTTTTGGCTCCCAATTCAACACTTTTTTTGCTAATGTAATATCAGGCTGCCTTTGTAAAGGATCATCCTGAGGAAGGGGTTTGTACACAATTTTTTGATGTGAATTAGTCAATTTCACTACTTCCTTAGCAAAATCCAAAATGGAAATTTCATCTGGATTACCAATATTAACGGGTAAAACATAATTGCTCATTAACAATCTATAAAGGCCTTCTATTTGGTCATCAACATAGCAAAAAGAGCGTGTTTGCAATCCGTCTCCAAAAACAGTTAAATCTTCACCGCGCAAAGCTTGACCCATAAAGGCGGGAATTACTCTTCCATCATTAAGGCGCATTCTAGGTCCATAGGTGTTAAAAATGCGTGCAATTCTTGTATCAAGTCCATGAAACGTATGGTATGCCATGGTGATTGACTCTTGAAAACGCTTGGCCTCATCATATACTCCTCTTGGACCAATGGTGTTTACATTTCCATAATAGTCTTCGCTTTGAGGATGCACCAATGGATCACCATAAACTTCAGAAGTAGAAGCAATAAGAATTCTTGCCTTCTTTTCCTTTGCCAATCCCAATAAATTATGAGTACCCAAAGAACCTACCTTAAGGGTTTGAATAGGAATTTTAAGATAATCGATTGGGCTAGCGGGAGAAGCAAAATGAAGAATATAATCTATATCACCAGGCACATGAACAAACTTTGTAATGTCGTGGTGGTAAAAATGAAAGTCTTTAAGTTGAAATAAATGTTCAATATTTTTTAAATCTCCTGTAATGAGGTTATCCATGGCAATGACTTCGAATCCTTCAGCAATAAATCTATCGCATAAATGAGAACCCAAAAATCCAGCTGCCCCAGTAATTAATACCTTTTTCTTCATTGGCCAATTTCTTTTCTTCCTATAGAAACATACGTGAATCCTTCGGCCTCCATTTCTTGTAATTGGTATAGGTTTCTTCCGTCGAAAATCACAGGCTCCTTAAGTAAATCCTTTACTTTTATAAAACTAGGAGATCTAAAAATACTCCACTCGGTACAAATTATTAACGCATCGGCCCCCTCTAGGGCTTGATACATAGATGTAGCATAGGTTAACTTGCTCCCAAATTGTTTTTCAATATTTGGCATCGCTTCAGGGTCAAAAACCGTAAGTGAAGCTCCTTTTTCTAATAAAGCCTTCATCACATCTATCGAGGGGGCTTCACGAATATCATCCGTTTCAGGCTTAAATGCTAACCCCCATATGGCGAATTTTTTTCCTGCTAGGTTATTCTTGAAATGACTTTCAATCTTTGGAACTTGAATTGTTTTTTGCTTTTTATTTACGGAAATCACCGAATCCAAAATTTTAAAATCATATCCTTGATCTTTTCCTGCTTTTTGAAGTGCTTTAACATCTTTAGGAAAACAAGATCCTCCATAGCCTATCCCTGGGAAAAGGAATCGCTTACCTATGCGCGAATCGGTACCCATCCCTACTCGTACTTTATCCACATCGGCACCTACTTTTTCACAGTAGTTGGCAATTTCATTCATAAACGTAATCTTAGTGGCAAGAAATGAATTGGCAGCGTATTTAGTAAGTTCTGCCGATTTTTCATCCATGACAATAACGGGATTTCCCGAGCGCACAAAGGGAGCATATAATTTCTGCATAAAAGCGGTGGCCCTATCACTACTAGAACCAATAATAATTCTTTCGGGTTTTAGGAAATCGTCTACCGCAAAACCTTCTCTTAAAAATTCGGGATTAGACACTACATCAAAATCGCATTTTGCATTTTCCTTAATTACAGCGGTTACTTTTTCTGCAGTACCTACAGGTACGGTGCTTTTGTCTACAATAACTTTATAGCTTCCTATTTTCTTCCCTATTTCTTGAGAAACATTTAACACGTAGGAAAGGTCTGCGGAGCCATCTTCGTCTTCAGGGGTGGGTAATGCCAAAAAAATGATGTCACCATGAGCTAATCCTTCATCTAACGAAGTAGTAAATTGCAATCTATTTGCCTTAATATTTCTTTCAAAAAGCACATCTAAATGGGGTTCGTAAATAGGAACCTCTCCTTGTTGCATTTTGGCTACTTTGGCTTCATCTATATCGACACAAATCACTTCGTTCCCTGTCTCGGCAAGGCAGGTTCCAGTAACCAATCCAACGTATCCTGTTCCAATAACTGCTATTTTCATGTAATCTTCAGTTTGTTTTTGTATTTACACTGTTTTATTTCGGCAAAAATACAATTTGCTAAAGGAATTATCCTTGGTTCGATTGATTTTCAGTTTCTATATTATTTTTTATTAAAAGGGACAATAAAATAAATCCTACATAGTAGGCTCCTATTTGTCTATGAAATACATTTTCTACCATGGCAAAACATACCAAAGTTACCAGTAGGGCTGAAGGATAAAAGCTTTTTCTATTCCTAATGAATAAAATAAGAATCGCTAAAGAAAATAAGACTAGAGCTCCCACACCCGCTGCTAAATAGATGTCGAAAAATTGGTTGTGAACATTATATTCTTGTTTTATGAACCATTGTTTTTTCTTTTCATCCTTTATGGTATTATCATAACATACGGCCAAATCTGAATTCGCCTGTGAAAATCCAATCCCAGCCAATAAATTATTTTTTTGTTTAGAAATTTGTAAGGCACAATCCCAAATAATGGCTCGAGGCTCAAAGGCCATGGTATTGGCAACTAATCCTTGATGTTTTTCAGCATTGTTAGAATAAAACACCTTTTTTCTAAGGTCGTTATTCCAAACAAAAGCAAGCGTTGCTGCTAGTAGGATACTTCCTGTGGCAAATAAAATTTGTGGCCCTCGCTTTTTGGAATGAAAAAGGCTAAGAATAAAAATTATCAACAAGGTGATAATGGCTATTCTTGAAACAATAAATAAGATAAATAAGACATTAATTATAATATTGGCTAGGTAGTATCGATTGTCTGGGTGGTATTGGTTTCGTAACTCCTGATAAGATACAAGAATGCTCAAAACGGCTAAAAGGCCCAAGTAAATTCTGTCGACCAAAATGGCTTCTATCACCGCTGCAGATTCTAAAAAAGAAAATTCAACACCTTGATTTAAAAGAATTAATAATTTAAAAAGTGAGTATATAATGGCCGCTAATGAAGAAAAAATAATGGCCTTATTTATTTTTTTGAAATTATTTACTGGTAGGTATAAAACAACCAAGGCTCCAGCAAGTAATATCTTTTTTAAGACGACCCAATCTAGCTCCCATCTGCCTAAGGATAAGGTAAGAAAGGCTACATAAACAAAAAACAAAAGCCACGTGGCTCCAGCGACTCTTTTAATTTTTTTAAAGTCATTTTTGGTAACGACTAAAGGAAAAAGAACTGCCAATAAAATAAGTAAAACGTTAGGGAGCGCCCTAAAATACAAATCAAAAGGAATGGTAAAAAATAGCAGTAAAAATATAAATGGATATATGGAAGCTAAAAGTACCCTCACAGTTAATAAATTGAGAATTTAAAAATAAGAAACTAAACAGCGCTATCCTATTTTTTTGAACTTGAAAACTTTTCTTTTAAAACCAACCCAATAAACTTGCTATTTCCCACAAGATAACGTTTCCACATGCGCTTTGGCTCTTGAATAAACCGATAAAACCACTCCAATCCTGCTTTTTGCATCCAGAGAGGAGCGCGCTTGGTAAGTCCAGCCACTACATCGAAGCTACCGCCTACGCCCATAATAAAGTTAACTGAAGCAAATTCCTTTTTATAGTTAAATAAGAAATTCTCTTTGGTAGGAGAACTTATGGCCACAAAAAGCAAGTTTGCACCGCTTGTCGCTATTTGCCTAGCAATAGCAGGTTCTTCTTCTTTGGAAAAGTAGCCATTTCTGTAGCCAGCTATGAGTTGTTTCCCGTGTCTTTCTTCATACAACGAAGCCACTTTTGTTACGATTTCTTCTTTAGCACCAAAAAGGAAAATTTTATAATTTTTTTTAGCTGCCAGTTCGACCAAGTTTTCCATTAAATCGATTCCTGCGACACGTTCTTTTAAGGGTTTTCCTAAAAACTTAGACGCCCAAACTACGGCTTGCCCATCTGCATTAATAAGATCGCTTTCGTTTACGCTTTGGCGGAGTTGTAAATCCTTTTGCATGGCAACGATTTTTCCTGCATTGACCACCACATGATGGATTTGCTCACCATTAGAAATAGCCATATCCACCAACTGCAAGGTTTCTTGCATAGAGAGGTTGTGGATGGTGGTGTTAAGAATGGAAATAGAAGGGAGCTGCTTCAATTTAGTATATTATAAAGACAAAGATAATTATATTAAGAATTAAGGCTAATGAATAATAGCACTTTTAGAAGTTTCTTCAAAATAACCCTTTAAAAACACCAAATAAAACGCTAAAATGGTTTCATAAAAAAAGTGAGCGCTTAATGCCATAAGTACAAATAGGCAACCCAAGACCATATTTGTAAAAATGCTTCTCCTAAATGTAACAAAATTTTTCCAAAAAGTCCATAGATAAACACCCATACCCACTATTCCAAAAAAGTAAAAAAGGTCCAGCAATCCAAATTGGCTACGCCAGTGCATGTTAAATCCGCCCCCAAAAAGATAGTTTTTCCAAGTCCATTGTTCCTGCATTAAGGGGATCATTTCTTCCATTAAGTGTACATCTCTTAGTGAGAATATTGCAGTAAAAAGGCCCTCTTGTTCATAAAGCCTTTTAAATGTATCTGAAAGACTAAATGCATACTCTAGCAGTGGTTCCCAAAAAATTATTAGAATCGCACAAAGTGCTAAAAACAACAACTGAACGACTCTGTTTTTATGCCAATTATAAAGGAACATGACATATAGAATTACAAAAACCCAACCAATAACGATAGCTTTTGTTCCCAGTAAAAAAGAGGCTAATACCGTTACTACTAATAAAAGCCTCTGTTTGCTTTTTACAACAAAAACTTGATGTACCGCATAAAATAGCCCAATAATGTAAATATAACTCGCCGCTCCAGAACGTAAAATAAGCCCATCGTAACCAAATCTTGCTGAGCTATAGGTTTCGAAAAGGTTTATTTGGAGTATAAAGCCAAGAAAAATAGCAATGGAATTCACTATCATAAATCCCTCAAAACAAATGGCAAGACCACGAAAATGCGCACTTCTATTTTCGAGGGTATTAACATACATAAGCGCTAACAGAATAAAAATATACTTATCGAAAAACCACAGGTTTTTTTGAAGCGTGGGGGTGTCTACGTTTCCAAGTTGTCCTAAGAAGAAACACCCTAAAAGTACTAATAATGGCCTAAGGGTTTTGTAATTGGTTTTTACAATCTGTAAAAAAAATAACCCCTGAAGCATCACCTTAAATCCTGCTGATATTTTAAAGTCAATACCAAACTCTTTTATGAGCACCTTATAAATAAATTCGGTGGTAACCAATAGCACAAATAGTATGGCCAATGGGTTTCCAAAAATGGAATTCGATATGCTTTTAACTCTTGTGATCATAGATGACAAAAAATGAGTAAAACAGGCTAAAAATCACCACTCCGGCTTGCCTAGAAAAATAGGACTCCACAAGCATGGCTAAACCAAAGTAAGTAACAAACAGTACAGCGGTTCTATATTTTTTAATTACGGGTAAGGCTAAAACTAATAAGAATATAATGAAAACAAATGCCCCGTAGGAAAGTAAAAACTCCAAATATTGATTGTGTGTATTGTACCCCCTATTTTGAATATCTGAAGTTGCATCAAGTCGCTTAGCTAATGCCCCTCTCACTTGGGAGCGCCCAATGCCCTCTATGAGATGGTCCTTTGAAATTGTGAGACTAGCTTGCCAAAGTGCAGGTCTCGCATCTATTTTATCTGTGTCGCTTACCAAAAAGTTTTCCGTTAAAGTGTTCCTCAATTCTTTTGAAACGCCTATTGAAATACTAATTCCAAGTAAAACACAACCCACTATTGTTGAATAAATAAATTTTCTTTTTTTAGAAACATATCTAAGAAGTATGAAAGCAATTATTATAATACCGATGACCATAGGAAGTCGCGCCTGTAATAGTGCTAATATTACAAACACTAGGACCCCAAAAATAAAATGTTTGATAGTTAATTTATGGTATAGGAGCTCAAAGAAGAATGCTAGTAACATTAAACTCGCTAAGTAGCTCGTATGCCAGTACAATTCTGTAGATTCAAATGCAAACTGGGTAAAAGAATATGAAATTTCTAGGGATATATACCTTTCGAAAACTGCAATAAATAACAATACCACATAAATAATAACACCTAAAGTAAAGGCTTTAAATATTTTTTTTAGTTCCTGTTTATCTATCCCTAAAAAAACAAATGTGGCCAACAAAAAGTAGATATAATCTCCCACATCATTCCCTAAGTCCCTTTGATGGAAAAATATATCCATGAATACAATGGACAAGAATAAAAGCCCTAATGGAATAAATAGTTTTAATGGTTCAAGTATGGATGTATCTCTTTTAACCAAGCTTTCGGCAATAAGCAATGCTAATGATAAAGCTAAAAGGACGTGTGAAATATGGGGCCAAAAAGGCAACAAAAATACCCAAAAAGACAAGACATATCTTCGAGTTATTACAATGGGTTTTCCACTAAATTTATAGGTATTCCAACTCTTTTTAATTTTAGACTCAAATACCCAGTTTAACGCCAACAAGAGGACAAATAACAGCGCATTAAAGATCAACCCTAATGGAGCAAATTTCTGTTTTTTTGCAAACTCTTCTAGTAGTTGGGTATCGAACATTAACCAGCCATTTGCCTTTTCATGGGTATTGGTAGAAGCAACCAAGGTATTATTTTTAATAGTTGTTGAAATGTTTGTACTAGGATAAGAAATCATTTCTTGCACTTTAGAAATTTCCCAATGCTTATCCTTACTTTCCAAGTGGATGTCACTAATTGAAATGTTGCCAGCTTCACTTTGACTCCAGAAAAATCCAAAAAATTTCAAGCCTTCAGCCTCATCTATAGAAATACTAAATTTTATAGGTGTATCCTTTTTTAAAGTTACAATCTCTGATTTTGTAGCCGTATCCTTAAATTTTGGTTGTTTTCTAGTCCAAACCGAGGTGTTATAATTAGCTTCTATTGTAAACGAAACCTGAACGGGTTTCCATTCTATTTGGTAAAGAAAAAATGCGCAGATTATGTTAATTAACAACAATGCCCCTAAAGAATAGAGCAATACATTTTTCCATTTATTTTTCATCTATTGATTACTTTCTTTCCCTAATAAGCTTTGCAGGAACACCTCCCACAATGGTAAATGGCACAACATCTTTTGTAACCACAGAATTTGCGCCTACAATAGCACCTTCTCCAATGGTAATTCCGGGTAATACCACTACATTTCTTCCTAGCCAAACATTATCCTTTAAAACAACTTCTTTATGAGTTAAGGCTCCTTGTTTAACCACAGGTAACGAAACATCCTGATGCACATGCTCTTGTGTATAAATGGCTACATTTGGTGCAATTAAGGCATAATCTCCAATAGTAATTTTGCCTTGTAGGAAGACATTTTCATTAATGCGAACGTACTTACCAATTTTTAAATTTCTTGCATCCGAAATATATACCCCGTGCTCAAACTTAGAATTCTTATCGTAAGAAATCACTTTAAGAACTTTGGAAACGTACCATAAACGAAACGTATTAAACCCAGAAAAAAGTCTCGAATGTGGGAGCTTCTGAATAATTAAATAATACAGTATTAACTTAAGCTTTTGCATACCATCGTCTAAATTTGAATACTGAAACGTTTGAAATCATTAATCCTAAAAATGCCATAATGATAAAACCAAAATTATTGGTAAACATAGGAACAAAGAAAGATAATGATATTGTAAAGAATAGCAGAAAGTTCTTTGTAAATCTTGAATATTCTGAATTTAATATGGTTTTTCCTTCAAATAATTTATAGATAAAGAAGAGAAAAATAAATATTCCTATCCCAATTTCAGTAATGAAGCTAAACAAAAAAGCATCATAAATAGGCCCTCTAGAGTTAATTGCTTCCCACCCTAATAAGTCTTGCCCCACATTATAGCGTTGATAAATATGGTCCATCATTAAAGAGGTTCTCGAGCCAAAAGTTCCTGGTCCAGAGCCAAAAGGAAAATGATCTGCATATATTTCAAATGACTTTGATACAATTTTCCAACGCACATAATCTGGATTAAGTGCTGTAGAATTTGCCACCCCAAAAAAGGTAATATAATATACTGAAAGCCCTAAGAAAACAGCAAAGAAAAACACTCCTCTTTTAATCCATTTATTAAGCTGGTTTCTTGTGGGGTAAGGGAAGAAAATTAAAAACAAAAAGATAAATAGTACTTCCTTTCTTGAAAAGGTTAAAATCGCCAAGATTGCCGCCAACACCACCATAGCGATATCTAATTTCTTAATTGTTACTTTTAACGCATAGTGTATATAATGCCAAATAAGAATATATATAAAAAGGAAGATGGATAGACTTGGGCCAGAACCAAAAAAGGAAATTAAATAGAAGTAATTAATCCCTCTTTTTACACTATGAACGCCTAAAAAATTACGAAAGGTGGTGTGATCGTAGGCTTCAAAAAAAGCCAAGCAAGCAATCACAATAACAAATACACTCATAATCCTTTTAAAAGAAATAAGTGTTTTGTGTTTGACTTCTTCAGACAATGAATGGAAATACAAAAAATAAAAGAAAAACTGACTATAAATAATAATTTGAAAAAACCCCAATGGAAAGATTTGGCGCCAAATAACCAAAAAAGAGCAATAAAAAATAAAAGCCAATACAACTAGGATTAAATTATTCGCTCTTTTCCTATAAGCATAAATAACAACTAAACCAATAAGAACCGCTATGCTTAGCATTTCATTAAAGATATTAATCTCTGCCCCTGCCTTTTTTGAGAGCTTGTCTACAAAAGGTTGAAGAATCAAAAAAATAAACAGTAAGTTTCTTAAAAACATAGTTTTGTTCGCTCGACGTTCTTAAAATAATCTTCTTCAAAATAGGCAATTTCAAAAGTTCCTTTTTTGAAAAGATGTTCTTCAGTAATTTTTTCTCCTGGCTCCAATATGGCTATATCCCCTTCAGAAATATCGAAGTATTTAGCAGGCAGTCCGTCAATATTATACAAAATCGGTTTTGTCTCTAGAAATATCCCTTCGATTACCGTAGTGGAAAATATTGAAATGTTATAATCACAACTTTTTAAAACTTCATATGTACTAAATTCTGGAAGTACCATTATATTCTTTTCATTTACATAGAGGGACAAATTAAAGTCTGGTTGCTTTGGTCTTACAATAAATAGCCAGTTTTTATGTATTTGAGCTTCATATTCGATCCATTTCAAGATGTTTTCATCCTTTATAGCCTGCAAAGTCACACAAAAACAAATTTTATACTTATTGGTAAGATCCAGTAGACTTTTGGGAATAGATTTTTGTTTTATTAATTCAAGTTGCAAACTTCCAACAGGCAGTATTTTTTCTGCACTAAAAATTAAGCTTTTATAGTTAGTTACTTTTTCCGAAAATCCAAAAGAAATTAAATAATCTGGGTAAAACTCAGGAAATTTTTTAACGGCATGATAAAATGGGTGGCCAGCTCCTATGTATCCATGCTGAAATTCATACAAGGGAATATTCAATTTTTTGGCTGCATTACATATCCCCGCTTTGGTAAAACTGCTTAATATAAAGATTGCCTTGGGCTTTGCTTTTCTGAACAAAAAACGATACCCCTTAAACTCTGCTAAATTCGACTTTATTATCTTTCGATACGGAAGGTTGATGCCATGCTCTTCAAGAATTTCATTTAATACATTTTCATTCTTTATTTTAAATGAAATAAACGGTTTGTAAAAAAAACTGAACGCTTTTAAAATTAGGTCTGAAATGATATGTTGTGAGTGTGCTTTTTCCTTACTGTAATGATGTGTTGTCGCCCATTCAATAAAGAGGCTATTATCTTGTCCCAATCTATCTGCCCATGCATCGGCATAGATGTCAAATAGCTTCCCGTTTAAAAACTCCCTTTTTTGAGTGTTATTAAAAAATATATAATCAAACTTTTTAAGCCGAAAGATATTCTTAACGCCGTAAAAAATATTTTTAAACAACTGGTATTTATTACGTGTACGTAATTTATTACTATACCCAAGTTCCTTATTTTGAATGTTAAAATAAACAGCCTGTCTTAGTAAAGGCCATGCACTCATTCCATTGGATAGAACAACATCCTCAACTTTGTATTTAGTTTCAATAAGTTCTAGGACGTTTTTGTTAACCATTTTTTTTCTTCAGCAAGATTCGTAATGAGTTTACATTTTTATAAGCTATATATCCTCCAAAAGTAGCAAGAAATAAGCATTTGATTAATATTACAAGTCCCATGTTATAAGATTCTATTTGCTCTTGTAGAAAATAGGGTATAAAACAGAATACACCGCCAAGTATAATTACGAATCCTATTTTATTCGTTTCATAAGGAATGGGATAAAGTTTCTGGCTTACGATATAGGTAATTATGGTAAAGAATATTTTGGTGAGAATACTTGCATAAGCGGCACCCATAAAACCATATGATTTAATTAGAAAAAAGTTTAAAATTATATTTACGACAGCACCGAGGATGGTTAATATTGGTAGATACTTCGTCTTTTCAAGAAAGAAAATACTACTAAAACTGAAATAAAAACCGTTAATTACAAATGCCATAGCAATCAAGGGGACTACCCTCCAAGAGGAATAATACTCAGGTGAACTTATTATGGACAGAAGTTCTGGTGCTAGCCAACTTACTCCTACCGCCAAACAAACATATAGCAATACAATTTTATTAGTGACCTGTGCAATGTTCTTATGACTGTTAGGGTCATTTTTTATTTGATCAAAAAACCAAGGCGCAAAAGCCGAATTGACCCCCAACGAAACAATATTAATAAGCTTCCCTATTTGTGACCCCACATCAAATAATGCCACAATGCTTAAAGAGTCCATTACGTTTAGCATGATTCTATCGACCATATTCATGGCCCAACCCGATAGGTTGTGAGGCATTAAGGGCAGTGAATAGTTCATTAGTTTCTTTAAGATAGAAGGAACCAAACAAATGGAGATATCTCTTCTTAACCCAATAATACTTACCACAAAGGTCCATAAGCTGGCAATTGCATTTGCTAATAGTGCCCCCTCGGCTTTAAATCCAAATCCCAAAATAAAGATTAGGGTAAGCCCAACCATAATTCCGAAATACCCAAAATCTAAAAAGGAGGCTTTCTTTGCCTCCTGCTTTGCCTTTAATAGGGACTGGTAGAAAAAGTAAATAGGCTGAAGAAAAATGCTTATGAGTGATAATATCACATACGGATAAAAGTCAATATTCTCAAAAAGCCAGTCAAGAATCCAAGCTTTGGTTAACAATAAAACGCCTATTCCAAAAAAGGTAAATAACAGAATGGTACTTACGCTCGTACCTAATATTTTCTTTAAATACTCTTTTTGGTTGTCTTTGTATTCGTAATAATAAAAGGTGGTGGCTCCTTTAAAAGAAAGTCCAAACAAAATCACCATAAAGGAAATAATGGCCGTAGCGGTACTAATAATTCCTAACTCTGAGGTTGCTAGGACCGTGGTATAAACAGGCAATAGGAAAAACCCTAAACCACGCTGGAGAAGCGTGAAAAAGCTATAAATAGCGGCATTTTGAGCTAATTTTCCTTTGCTATTCTTCATAAAGAAGTTTTAATTAAAAGGGAATTGCTATTGGTTTAAAGATTTTTCTTGTTGGTATTTTTCCAGCATCAATTCAATACTGCTATGTTGCAAAACGAGTTGTTCTACAAACTCCCTAAAGGCACCATCACCTCCTTTTGTTTTCAACACCCAGTGTACTTTGTCTTTAATATAACTAGGCGCATTAGAAGGAACTGCACTTAATCCCACTTTTGTAAGCAATTCAAGGTCATTTATATCGTCCCCAATAAACGCAACTTTATCAAGCGAAATATCCATCTCCTTACAAAGTTTCTTTGCCTCCGTAAGTTTGTCCTTTACTCCTAAATAGACTTTGTCTATCTTTAATTTAGTAGCTCTTCGTTGAACGAGTTCAATATTTTCACCCGTCATGATGGCCAATGGAATATTTAGGTATTTCAGAAAAAGTACCCCTACACTATCACTTGTAGTAAATCTTTTTAGCTCTATCCCGTTAGTTCCATAATACATGCTTCCGTCGGTCCAAACGCCGTCAATATCTGTAATTATTAGCTTTGGAAGGTTTTTCATTTTATAGGAGGTTGTCTTTATAGATTATTTCGTCTTTTGGCAGTCCTTTTTTAAGTCTCTTGCCAAGTACTTGTTCTTTGTCCATCCATTTTATTCCGTCACCAGGACTTAATAAATGAATGTCGTTTAAAGTAAGGATGTGTCCCTCGGGTAGATCCCTTAAGGTCGCAATTGAACGTTCTAATTTTTCTCGTGCTATTTTAACTGAATCTTCAATTTTAATTTCTTCGGTGCCAAAAGAAAGCTCTAAGTTTCTGATATCTCGCATCATTCTATAAATACCATCAATTTCCAGAGACCCCGCTTGATCTGTTCCCTTCATTTGTCTGTCCAAGGTAATATGTTTTTCAATAATTTTAGCCCCCATGGCTACTGCAGCCACTGGTGTGGCTATCCCTACGGTATGGTCTGAATATCCAATTGTGTATTGCGGATATTTCTTTTGAAGGTACGTAATCGTTTTTAAATTCACATTCTCATACTCCGTTGGATATTGAGACACACAGTGAAGAATTGAGATGTCACTGTGGTGTTTTGAAATGGTATTTAGCGCCTCGTCCAACTCTCGATCCCCAGCCATTCCAGTGGAAAGGATAATAGGAATTTTGGTTTGTGCCATCACATCTAACAAAGGTAGATTGGTTAAATCTCTGGACGCCACTTTTAATCTATCTGGGGTAAAATGTTTTAGAATGGATAAGCAGCCAACAGCACATAATGTTTCAACAAAATCTAATCCTTTTTCTTTTGCATATAAATAACATTCGTAATGTTGTTCATCATCTAGCTCCAAATACTCACGGTGCTCTCCGTACGTTTTTCCAAAAGAATGGGGCGTATTATAGGGACGTGCCATTTGCGAGGCAGACAATTCTTGTTTTAAATCTCTTTTTGTCAACTTTACAGCATCCATTCTTGGTAATTCTTTACCAAAAAGTTTGTCATAAACGGGTCTTGCTACCACATCAATAATGGTTTTTGCAATATCTACAGATCCGTTATGATTTTGTCCTATTTCTCCTATTACGTATGTCATTTTTTTAAAATGCTATAAGGGAACTTTCCCTTTGTTTATTAATTGCTCCACAAAAATAATCATATCCTTCCTCAAATCCTTTAAATTGAAATTCTTTTGAATAATTGAATTCTCTATCCACTATTTCTATTTCATATTCAGGAGCCTCTTTTTTTCTTCGGAAGACTACAAATTTTGAGGCTGTTGTGCTTATAATTGTGTTATTTCCTTTCCTTTTAAGGTTCGGTTTTTGAAAGGATACTTCAATATTTTCTTCGAAATCTATAAGATCTATTCTTACTGAATTGCTCTCTTTGCTTAAATCCAAAGGAATATTGACATAAAAATTACTACTATCTTTTACGACTCCTAAACCATAATCGCTTTCAAAACTAATGGCTTTGCCTCCTAATTCTTGAATGCTCTTTTTTGAAAAAATAAGAGTTATAGGGGTTTTAATGACGCTATAATCTATTGGACGGGTTTTTTTAAAGATTAAATTAATTTTAAACTTAGACTCCGCATTCTTTGAAAGGTAAACAGAATCTATAGCCTCCTTGGCATACAAATATTCTATCGCTTCATTATAATCTATTTTGGCTGTATGATTATCTCCTATTCCCTTTTCTAGTGCTTGGAATAAATATGGCATTACTTTTACACCTTCAATAGTATCACCCTCTTTATTGGTGTAATAGTCATGCCAATGCATAAAATTGGTGTAAAAACCACTGGTATTAATAGATTCTGTTACCTGATCAATAACGTATAAAGAGGCTTCTTCATAAGAAGCGCCATATCTTTGAATTTCTGAATAGAATCTTCCTCCAGCAGGTCTATTAATGAGGTTTTTGGTCTTTGAGAAATCAACCTCTAAATCATTTCCACAATTTTGTCCATACCAAGTATTTGCTACTTGATTAAATTTTGAAAAAGGTGCACTTGAATTTCTTCCGCCCAAAATATAGTTTGGTAGACTATCGGTATATTCCGTTTTTCCACAACCATATGACAATGTAGTTGGACGACGACCATACACATTTTCAATTTCTGAAATAATTGAATTGAGCTCAGCAAGAGAATAGTCTTTAAAGCAACTTGGATAATAAACCGAAGCGCCTCCACGTCCTGTATTTAAAAAATCTTCAAACTCATCCCATTTGTCGGTTTCCTCAAATACATGTAAAGGAATATTGTGCTTAAATGCCAAAAACTCTGCAAAAGCTGCAGCATCTTTCCTGCTATCCTTTTGAAAATTTGAATATCGCCTTGGGAAGTAATGGTCGGTTAACTGAATAATAGTAGCTTCGGCACCTTGATAGTGTGATGCAACTGTAACTTTAACATCAATCAAGGAAAATTCTGGCTCCGATTTACAAGAAATTAATAAAAGAAGTAGCAATATGCCACTTAAACATTTAATTCCATGAAATTTTAGTTTATTTTTCAATGAGGGTTATATTTCTTTTCCTTCGAGTATTCAGAAGTATAGATGCATTGGAAACACTTTGGTTGCCTAAATTAATTTCATTTCCAGATACATTGATGGTCGCCGTTTTGGTTCTAAATTTTCTTCTATTTGTAGTCACCACGATATCGCTTTGCGGCTTTATACAACTGGAATCGTAATTAATAGTATTGTCTTCTAATGTCACTTGCCCACCTTCATTAGGTTGAAGCACAATAGGAGATACATTAACAAAACAACCTTCAATGATATTGTCCTCAATGATGACGTTTTCGGGGCCTAATTTTGTTTTAAATTCCTTCCAAGGGGCTTTAGCTATATGAATTGCACTAGCTATAAAACCTTCTTCATTATCGTCCTTAAACGCTTCAGGTAATTTGGTTAAGTATTTAGATTTAAATGTATTATTTGAAATTACTGCAGTTTTAAAAGGTGAAAATATACCCACGTATTTAAAATCAATAAAAGTGTTTCCTTCTATTATTACTTTTTGAGAATATTCTTTAAAAGGGTCTTTGGTTGGTAGCCAAGAGCGAATCCCTATATCCGCATTTTCAAAAGTATTGTTCCTAATTTCAACTGGACCCAACTCCCGTATAATTTGTTCCCCTCTATATTCAAAGCTTTGCGTAAATTCATTCCCTATAAAATATATTCCTGTAGCATATTTATCTAGGTATTTCTTTACAATATGAATATTCTTAATATCAAGTTCAGGAATGGGTTGAAGCACAAAGGAATTGTTTTCTATAAGAATATCACCTAGCCCCATTTCCTTTCTAATAAACTCATTTGAATCGTACCCATGAAGTATAAATACCCCTGTTCTAGCATTAATGCCCACGCAGTTTCTAATGGTAATATTTTTAGTAATATCTCCTTCGGAAATTGCTCCCACATAAAAAGCTCGATTGGCACCAAAAAGATTCACCTTTACATTATCAATAATTACATTTTTAGCATTCACTATAGTGAGTCCGTTCATAGAAGGGTCTTCCTTTGTTGATTGCTCATTCCATTCGATAGTTAAATCTTTAACTACTATTTTTTCTATCGTTTTTTGTTCTTTATCATATAAAAAATTACCTGCTATGGCAACCCCCTCTGTAAAGACCTTGCTGTAATATTTTTCTAGTGTTTGCCCTTGAATGGTAAAGATTCCACCTCGTCTAGTCGAATAGCCATAGTTTTCTCTATCAAACCGTAAAATGGTATGCTCCCCTTCTCCAACAACGGTAATATTATCTGAATCGATAACAATATCTCTGATGTAATACACCCCTTCTGAGAATTTGATTATTCCTCCTCCCGAAGAAGCTATATCTAACATCATTTCTTTTAAATAAGTATGGTGCCTTTGTTTTGGTTTTGTGTCTCCATTTGCTCCAGGAATTACATTGGGGAAAATTCCCCACCATTCTGGGTAAAATGTTTTTGTATTGTTTAATTGAATATTGGAAACCGATTCAAACTTATAAGAAGTTACCCCTTTTTCCGAAACATCAAAAATTAATTTTTTCCCTGCTTCTATAGGTCCATGTATTATGAGTCGAGCATCTTCATTAGCTATTTTTAAAACACCATTATTTTCAAAAAGTAAAGTAACATTTTTAGGGACTTCAACTGTTCCAGATACAGATATAGTGTGAGCAATGGAAATGGACATTGGTTGTCCAGTTGTTTTGGAAGAAATGTTCTTAGTAGTAAAATCTTCAAACTTATCCCAGATTATATTTTGTGAAAATGAAATGTAGGAAACCCATAAAAACAGGAAAATCAATAGTTTTTTCATAGAAAATTTTAAATTAAAAAGTAATTTTCTTTCGAACAGCATAGTTTTGTGTAGCTAATCGGTCCAAAAATTCAGAAAACTTAACCTCCTCACCTGCAGGAAGTTTTATCATTTTGTTTTTGTCCTCCCTGTCTAGACTGTCAATTTCAGATACCAAATCACTTAAAGATAAGGTGTATAAATCTTTATTTGGGTACTTTGAAGCAAGGGCTAAAGCCCTATCGTAATCTGCCTGAAAATCTACAGAAAGGTTGATGTATTTTAAATCCTTTATGCCACTTTCAATATCAATACAACCCTTTTTGGCATTTTCATCTTGAAGAATAAACAAGGTAAGATATTCGGAATGCATAGGATTATCCATTTTTAAATACAATTCCCATAAATATTTCGTCGAAAAAAGTTCTGCTGAAACTCCAAAGGGTACGTTGTTCACTCGAACATAATCTAGGTCATGCTCCACAAACATTTCTACCATAGTGTCTATGAGTCCTACATCGGTAAAAGGGTTGTCTCCTGTTACTCTAAAAATACCTCCCCATTCTTCCTGTAATGCCAACTCCAACATTCTATCAATGACTGAAACAGCATGTCCGCGATAAATTTTATGCCCAAATTCCTTTCCTTTTTCTGCTAAAGGGGCGTCTTCATTTAAATTAGACGTTGACAAAAAAGTATCTTTGACTTTCTTTGACGTATTTAAACGTTTATACAAAAAGTCAATTAAAATAGTATCATGAATTGGTTTTAAGACCTTTAAAGGGAGTCTTTTTGACTTCAATCGTGCAATTAAAGCAATCCCAACGTCTTCCTTTTTAAACGATTGAAATTGGTGCGTCATATAATCCATTCCTTCATCCGCTCGTTTAAAGGAGCCATCTTCCAGCAGCTTTTTGTACATCACGGTTCGGTAGGGGAGTTCCGATTTTGAGGGATGTTTTTTATAATCTCCTAACGCCAATTGGTAATGCTTTACTTGTGAAACCATGACCGCAAATTCATGAGGATATAAAGACACTTGATAATCGAAGTTTCTATTATTCCTTGTAATTGTGATATGTTTTTCTAAGTATTCGCAGCCCTTTGCCATCGCCATTAACGGAATATGTGCTGTATCTAACGAATGGTCTGCAAGTCCTGTAGTATATTGTGGGTATTCCTCCTTAAAATAGTCTAACGTGTTTAAATTTAAATCTTCCACCTCTGTAGGATAATTACTAAACCCTTGCATTAAACACACTACTTGTTCACCAATGATATTTAAAGCATACTTTAATTCAAGATTTGTGGCGCATTGAGTTTCTAAGATAAATGTAACATCCTTGTAGGTTGCCATTTTTTCCAACATGGTGGCATTGGTAATATCTGTGGCATGGAGTTTCATAAACCGAATCCCTTGTGCATAACAAAAATCGAAGGAAGGAATGTCCAGCACGCAAGGAATAATAGGCATTCCTATTTTTTCACAATGCACAAAAACTGTTTTCCATTGCTTGAAAGACAAGGTGTTTTCCTCGTAGATTTGATATTTAGAATAGTTTTCTACGCAAAAGGCAGCTACATCCATAAGCTGCATGGTAAAATAATCGGCTCCTGCTTCCTTGGAGGCGTTGGCAAGTGCGATAGTATATTCTAAGCTTCCATTATGATTGAAAGCGCTTTCGGCTATGATTTTCAAAATAATATTCTTTAGGTTAATTTTCGCATACTAGTTTGAATCAATTCCTACAAAATCTAACACTTTTTTAGTGTTTTCAATTTGTAAATTTTTAAATCCTTTATGACCTACAAGATATACAATGATATCTGCCTTTAGAATGGTCTCCTGTGTGGTAAATAACTTTCTATCTGTAGGGTTCTCTAAATTAGGCTCTACCTCCATAGTTTTAAAACCTTGAGCGTTTAATTGCTCGGCAACATATAAAGCTGGAGACTCTCTTAAATCATCAATATCTGGCTTAAAAGCAAGTCCCAAACATCCAATAACAGCGTCCCTTCCATGTTCCAATTTAAATTCTAATGCTGTATTCTTAATTCTTTCCAGTGCCCATTGGGTTTTGTAATTATTAATCTCCCGAGATTTTTTAATAAGCTGCGCTTCTTCTGGAAACTCTGAAACGATAAACCAAGGATCCACTGCTATGCAATGTCCTCCAACACCTGTTCCAGGCCTTAAAATATTGACCCTAGGGTGTTTATTGGCTAACCGTATCAATTCCCAGACATCAATTCCCGCTTTATCACAAATCATAGACAGTTCGTTTGCAAAAGCAATTTGGTTGTCTCGAGAGGCATTCTCTACTAATTTAACCATTTCGGCCGTTTTAGAATTGGTGGCATGAAGCTCTCCCACAACAAAATGCTTATAAAATGTAATGGCTTTTTGAGTGGATATTTCATCTATCCCACCAATCGCCCTTTGGTTGTGCTTTAATTCATGAATAATATTGCCCGGTAACACTCTTTCTGGACAATAGGCAATAAAGATATTCCCATCAAGTTCGGGTCTTTCCTTTTTTATTAAGTATTGAATTTTATGAGTAGTACCCACTGGGCTTGTAGATTCTAAAATTACAAGTGAGCCCTTTTTAAGGGTTGGAATAATTTTTCGCACTGCGGAACTTACATAGCTTAAATCTGGAACGTGATTTTCTTTAAAAGGGGTTGGTACCGCAATTAAATAAACATCTGCCTCCTCAGGGCTTATAGACGCCTTTAAATACCCTTCTTTAACCACATGATGAACTAATCCGTCCAAATCAGGTTCCACAATATGGATTTTTCCTTTGTTAATAGTTTCAACAACCTCTTCCCTTATGTCTACGCCTATAACGTTAAGACCTCTACTTGCAATTAAAGCAGCTGTGGGAAGACCAATGTATCCCAAACCCATCATCACTACTTTGGGTTTATTTTCCATGAGGTAATTCTTTTATAAATTTTACAATTCTTTCAACCGCCTTGCCGTCTCCATAAGGATTATGAAGCTCACTCATTTGATGATAAAGATTTTCATTTTCAAAAAGTGCTCGCGTTTCTGAAACTATTTTATCCTTATCGGTCCCTACCAGTTTTACTGTTCCAGCCTCCACAGCTTCTGGGCGTTCGGTAGTTTCCCTCATTACTAAAACGGGCTTGCCCAAGCTAGGTGCCTCCTCTTGAACACCACCACTATCGGTAATAATGAGGTAGGATTTTTCCATAAGCCAAACAAAAGCAGGATAGCTCAATGGCTCAATTAATTTTATATTTGGAATATCACTAAGTAAATTATAAACGGGTTTTTGTACATTCGGATTTAAATGAACAGGATACATTATTTGAGCTTCGGGGTATTGGATAGCAATATCCTTTAATGCGCTACAAATATCAATAAACCCTTGCCCATGGTTTTCTCTTCTGTGACCCGTTACTAAAATGATGATTTCTGAATTTATACTTTTCTTAAGTGCTTCAATTTCTGCATCAAAAAATTCTTTTGATGATACCTTGCTAACACTAAAATTTAATGCGTCAATGACCGTATTACCCGTAACTAAAATACTGTGATCATCAATGTTTTCTTTTAACAGATTTTCTTTTGATGTTATTGTGGGCGCAAAATGGTAATCTGCAACTCTTCCAGTAATAGATCTGTTAATTTCTTCTGGAAAAGGGGCCCATTTGTTATGAGTACGTAATCCGGCCTCCACATGACACACTTTAGCACCTGCATAAAATGCGGCTATACTAGCGGCCATAGTGGTAGTGGTGTCACCATGAACATATACAAAATCGGGTTGAAACTCCTCCAATACAGGCTTCATCTCTGTGATAATTGCTGCCGTTAGAGTGTATAAATCTTGATTAGGTCTCATAAGATCAAGATCATAGTCCGCTTGTATTTCAAAAAAAGAAAGTACTTGGTCCAACATTTCTCTATGCTGTGCCGTAATACAAACCTTGGTTATAAAATCTGAATTGTTTTGTTGAAACGCTTTCACCAAAGGTGCCATTTTAATAGCTTCGGGGCGCGTCCCAAAAACAATGAGGTTTTTTATCTTCATTAAAGTTAGAATTCCTAATTATTTACCTCTCTTGCAATGCTCCTAAAATAGAAGTATAAATATCTTAAATAACTGAAGAAAAGGAATAAAAACACCAGTAAGATAGGGTAAACTATATGTTTTTTACTTAACAGTCTAGGTTCCCCTTTTCTAATCATTACTTCATGTATGGGAACGGTGATATCACTGGATAAAGCCAGTTCATTTTTCATCTCTTGATTTCTATCCTGAATAAGTAGTTTGGATTCAAACAATTTACTAAGATCAAAACCTTTATCCGTCTGCATACTAGGGTTAGTGTCTGCAACGGTATATCCTTCTAACACCCCATTAATTAAATTAATGCTTTTGTTATTCTCCTCAATAGCCTCTTGATAGTTTTTTAGGGCGTTGGACTTATAAACTAACAGTTTTTCGTCTTTATTAAGGAATTCAAAAAACTTTTCGACATCCGTTTCTTTTGCATATCCAGACAATGAAAAATCAAATTTAAAATAACTATACTCCTTCATTAAAATATCCTGAATAGGTAATTCTTCATCATCAAAATCTACTCTATTCAGAAGCATATCTAATCCTCGTTCGTTTATTTGATATTTCTCGATGATATCTTTAAAGTCTACCACCGGCTCTAATAACACTTCCTTTATTTGGGGATTATAGGGGCTATATCCCATACTTTTTAGAAAGATAGAATCATACATCATTGCCTTATTGTTATACAATTCTATGGCATTCATAACATAGGGTTGAAGGTTGTAATTTATCTTTACAATTACTGTAGACTTTTGAGGGTTTACAGCGTCTTTCACTTTGTAATATCCAATGCCAAAGCCCACAATTGCTAAAATGAGTATAACATACCAATACTTTAAAGCATAATCTAACGCCTTAAAGGCTAGCGAAATCCAATTTTTAACTGTTTGCTTTAATTTACCTATTACATAAACCAAATCAATTTCGTCGTGTTGCTGTTGGCTCATACTTTTTAAATAAGATTATTAATTAATATTTTTAAACTTTCCTTCCAAGGTAATATCCTGACCCTTAACGCATTCTTAATTTTACTTGTTTCAAGAATACTATTGGCGGGACGCTTTGCAAAAGTAGGATAATAGTCGGTTTTTACAACATGTACCACTTTAGAAAGTCCTGAAAACTCTATTATGGATTTTGCAAAATCATACCAAGTTGCCTTCCCATCATTACTAAAATGATATATCCCATATTCTTTAAGGTCTAAATGTATGCATTTTATTAAGACATCGGCCAAGTCATTGGCGTTGGTTGGGCTTCCCGTTTGCTCAGTTGTAATAGTTAACGTGTCTTTTTCTTTTGAAAGCTTCAAAATAGATTTTAGAAAATTATGTCCATATTGAGAATACAACCAAGATGTCCTAAAAATGAAATATCGATCGCAAATCTCCTTTATATATTCTTCTCCCTTTAATTTTGATGCTCCATAGACATTAATTGGGTTTACCTCATCTGTTTCTTTGTAAGGTAATTGCTTGTTTCCATCAAAGACATAATCGGTAGATATATGAAACAAGGTAACATTACGCTGTTTACAAGCTATGCTGAGGTTTTTAACTCCTTCTGCATTTACTAAAAACGCTTGCTCTTCATCGCTTTCAGCCTTATCGACTTGGGTATAGGCAGCAGCATTGATACAAAAATCAAAGGTATGCTCTTCAAAGAACGTAGTTACAACCTTGGGATTTGTAATATCTAAAATCTCCTTATCTACAAAACTAAAATCAATATCTGGGTAATTTTTAGATGCCTCCTTAAGACAACATCCCAATTGACCTTTTGCTCCAGTAATAAGCACTTTTTTCATTGAGTCACCTCCTTAAATGTGGGAAGTTCCAAGTCTTTTTCTGAAACTATTAAATCCTCTTGGGGAAGATGCCAATCGATGTTTAAGGTTGCGTCATTATAAATAATGCCACTTTCTGAAGTTTTATCGTAAAAATTATCGCATTTGTAACAAAAAATAGATTTTTCAGAAAGCGTTACAAACCCATGCGCAAAGCCTTTTGGAACAAATAGTTGAAAAGCGTTTTCACCTGAAAGTTCGAGCGAAAATTGTCTTCCAAAAGAAGGAGAATCCTTTCTTAAGTCTACCACAATATCAAGCACTCTGCCTTGAGCTACTCTCACCAGCTTGGCCTGTGCCATGGATCCTGTTTGAAAATGAAGTCCGCGTAAAACTCCATATTTTGAAGTAGATTGATTATCCTGTATAAAATTTACAGAAAGACCTGTAGCCCTTTCAAACTGCTTTTGATTGTAGGTTTCTGAAAAAACACCCCGTTTATCTTCAAAAACGCTTGGCTTGATATAAAAACAGTCTTTTAAAGGGCTCTGAATGATTTCCACCTTAATCTAATTTCATTAAATGTTTCCCGTAGCCACTTTTTAACAGCGGTTCGGCTAATTTTATTAATTGCGCTTTAGAAATATACCTCATCTCGTAAGCAGCTTCTTCAATAGCGCCAATTTTTAATCCTTGGCGTTCTTCAATTACCTCAACAAATTGAGAAGCTTGCATAAGTGAAGCAAAGGTACCTGTGTCTAACCAGGCGGTTCCTTTGTCAAGCTTGCTTACACTTAATTTTCCTTGTTTTAAATACACATTATTTACATCGGTAATTTCAAGTTCGCCACGTGCACTTGGCTGTATGTTTTCTGCAATATCCACTACAGTATTATCATAAAAATAGATGCCTGGAACTGCATAATTACTTTTTGGGGTTTCAGGTTTTTCTTCAATAGAAAGTGCTTTCCCTTGTTTATCAAATTCCACAACTCCATAACGTTCTGGGTCATGTACGTGATAGGCATAAATAATTCCTCCATTAGGGTCATTATTGGCTTGCAATAATTCCTTTAATCCCGATCCATAAAAAATGTTATCTCCTAGAATTAAGGCAACCTTATCTTTACCAATGAAGTCTTTTCCTATTATAAATGCTTCAGCAAGTCCATTGGGATTTTCTTGCACAGCATATTGGAAATCACAACCGTATTTTTTGCCATCACCCAACAGTTTTCTGAAAAGAGGAAGATCTTCTGGAGTAGAAATAATCAAGATTTCCCGAATTCCAGAATACATTAACGTGGATAATGGATAATAAATCATGGGTTTATCATACACCGGCATTAACTGTTTACTTACCGCTAGTGTTAATGGATGAAGCCTAGTCCCAGAGCCACCTGCTAGTATTATTCCCTTCATAGTCTATTGGTGTTTTGTAAATACCACTGTATGGTTTTTTTAATTCCTGTTTCAAATGTCTCTTCCGCTTTCCAACCCAATTCATTTTCAATTTTGGAAGCATCAATCGCATATCGAAAATCATGTCCTGGACGATCGGTAACAAAAGAAATTTGTTTTTTATACGAAACTTCTTTCGGTTTTAATTCGTCTAAAAGTTCACAAATAGTATTTGCAATATATAAGTTTTTTCTTTCGTTACGCCCACCAATATTGTAGGTTTCACCCAAGGCGCCTTGGTCCAAGGCTAATTTAATTCCTACACAATGGTCTTTTACATATAGCCAATCCCTCACGTTTTGACCATCACCATAAATAGGAATAGGTTCTCCTGAAAGTCCTTTACGAATAATCGTAGGAATTAATTTCTCCTTATGCTGATTGGGCCCATAATTGTTTGAACAATTTGTAGTCACAACAGGCATTCCGTAGGTGTGAAAATAACTTCTCACAATAAAATCTGAAGAAGCTTTTGAAGCGCTATACGGGCTATTAGGCGCATATGATGTCTCTTCAGTAAACAATCCTGTTTCACCCAAAGTTCCGTAAACCTCATCGGTGGAAACATGGAGAAATCTCGCAGTATTATAGTCAGCTTTTAACTGGTTTGGACCCTCCATCCACAATTTATAAGCTGCTTGCAATAACTGAAATGTCCCTACAATATTAGTTTCTATAAATGCCGAAGGACCCGTTATGGAATTATCTACATGTGATTCTGCTGCAAAATGAACGACTTCTTGAAATTGGTATTTGCTAAAAAGAGATTCTAGTAGATGCGAATCGCATATATCACCCTTTACAAAATGATAATTTGGATGGTTATTAAAAGCTTCTAAATTTCTAGGATCCCCTGCATACGTAAGTTTATCTAGCACCACAATGTCATCTTCAAAATTCTCCAAAACGTAACCCACATAGTTAGATCCTATAAAGCCTGCCCCTCCTGTTACTAATACTGTTTTCTTTGCCAAATCGTACTATTTAAGTATTTGTTCTAAAATTTTCTCCGTAATTAAATAGGTTGGGCGTACACCCGTAGTTCCTAGTCCGCCAGATGCCAAGGTGCTTCCTGTTTCAAGAGGGTTATCCGATGCGTAATATGCATACCGCACCTCAACTTTGGGGCTAATGCTTCGTCTTATTTTTGATGCAGACTGAATAGCTTTTTGGTAATGCGCTCCTTCCATTTCCAGACCAATTACGTTCCATGATGAATTATAAAAGAAGGTAAGGATGTCCTTATTTTGCAGTGACGTTCCCAATACGGTAATCATGGCACCAGAACACACTTTTGCGTTATTCCCAAAATGATTTTTCTTTAGTTTATTTTTAAAAGGATAATTGTCTGCTGTTCCTTCAAAAATATGTGAAGAAGGGATCATAATATCCCCTTTTCCACCTTCCAAAATTCCAGCCTTCCCCATGATAGAAATAGATGCCACATTTAAATATTCCTTTTTCCCGTTATGCTGAAATGGTTTCAGAAGTTCATCCATGGTTTCATATGCCTGTTCCCCAAAAGCATAATCCATCACCAATAACACAGGTTTTTCAGGTGAACTGAGATTCAATTTTGAAATCTTATCAGTGTCAAAAAGCTGTACATCTATGTTAGTGCCACTTTCGTCCGGCAAATAAATCATCCCGTTTTGAAGTGCTTTTTTGGTTACTTTTTCTCTCAATTTTCCGCTATCAGCCTTACTCAATGCCTCAAACAATTGCAGTGTGGTTTTACCTTTTTTCTCTGATGTTAAGGCTTCTTCGGCAAAAAGACTATTCATAACACTGTGCATATTAGCGCTAATAATATGAAGCGGACGTTCTAATAATCCTTTATTAAAAAGCTCTTTTTTAATTCTATACGCCCATCGTTCGCCGTGAATATGATGCCCTAACCGCTCTCTTAAAACTGGGCTGAAAGTAATGAGCCTTTTCTTATCTGTAAGTGTTTCGGTTATAGCGCCTTTTCCTAGATAATAAATGATTTTTAGGAACCTGTGTTCGTCCTCCTTACACGCAAATAAAGAATACACCTCATTCACTTCTTCAAAGGTTCGTCCTAGAAAATTAGCCGTATGAGTTAAGGCTATTTCCTTGTCCTTTTGGGTGAGTGTTTTTTTATTTAAAACAGCGTCTTCAAGCTTTTCCCAATCTCGAATCAATTCTCCTTCATCATTAATGAGGACTTGCTTCATGATTTTATGAGATTCAATATAGAGAAAGGTAAGATGGGTTAGGATATCATAAATTTCACTTCTCCCTCGGGTAATTTCAATATTCATTTGCTCATCGTCTATACGATAGCAATTTCGTCTTCTTTTGGCTGGAATAATAGGAGTGAAATGTGACTTTTTATACCCTTCATCACTGGTTAAATTTATAAATGTGCATTCTTCAATCCCATAGGGAAGCCTGTCCATGACATAAAGCAATCCCTGTAATTCTATTTTCTCTTCGGCTATTGATCCATAAATCTCTGGACGTAATATAAGAAGCGCCTCACGAAGTGTTTCACCACTAATTCCCATAGGTTTATAAAAACCTCTATTAAATAAGTGACGCATCGTTATATAGAGCCTTTCTATAGCGCTTGAGCTTTCTTGAGCTCGAGTTCGTTTATGTGAAATTTGCGGATTCATTTTCTTGGCAAAGATACTATTATTTTAGCCTTGAAGTTTTACAAGTTCGTTTGCAATTTTTCGGTCGTTTGCTAGCCGTGGGACTTTATTTTGCCCTCCCAGTTTTCCTTGGCGTTTCATAAATTCATTAAAGGCTCCTTTTCTCAGTGTCGTTATTTTTAATGGCTGAAGCACTTTCCCTTTTATTAAATCGGAATAATAGCTATTCTGTTTTTGAAGCGATTCATCTAGCGAAGCAGCCACTTCTGATAGATTTTCAGGAGCGTCTTCAAATTCAATTAGCCATTCATGATAGGGTAATTCCCCATGATGCGTTTCGGTTTGAGGGGCAACTGTAAATTCTGAAATTGAAAAGCCAAATTTTTCTGAAGCCTCTTGCATGGCTTGTTCCACCTCTTTACCAATAACGTGTTCTCCAAAGGCAGAAATAAAATGTTTTATTCGTCCTGAAACAATAAGTTTATAGGGTTTTGTGGAAGTAAACATAACGGTATCCCCTAAATTATACCCCCAAAGACCTGCATTGGTAGAAACAATCATTACATAATTAACACCCACTTTTACTTCTCCAATTGTGAGCCGTTTTGGTTTGTCTGAAAAAAAAGCATCGGCCTCCACAAATTCATAAAAAATTCCAGCATTTAATTGCAACAACAGTCCTTTATCCTTTTGTTCATTCTGAAATGCAAAAAACCCTTCAGAAGCTGGATAGAGCTCAATACTATCTACTTTTCGTCCAATAAGATTTTCAAATTTTTGTCGGTAAGGTTCGTAGTTAACTCCGCCATAAATAAAGAGTTCAAAATTCTTGAAAAGATCTCCTATTTTCTTTCCTGTTTTTGCTTGAAGGCGTTCAAAATACATCTGTACCCAAGATGGAATTCCACTTATAATGGACATATTTTCATCTTGTGTTTCGGCTACTACAGCATCTACTTTTTCTTCCCAATCTTCGATACAATTGGTTTCCCAAGAAGGTAGTCTATTCTTCTGCAAATATTTTGGGACATAGTGCGCTACAATCCCCGAGAGTCTGCCTAGTTTAATCCCATTTTGTTCTTTAAGAATCGGGCTTCCTTGTAAGAAAATCATTTTGCCATCTACAATTTTTGTGTTTCCTGTTTCATTTATGTAGCATAATATAGCGTTGCGCGCCGCCCGAATATGATGAGGCATAGAATCTTTGGTAAGCGGAATGTATTTAGCTCCTGAAGTGGTCCCAGAGGTTTTGGCAAAATATAGTGGTTTCCCTGGCCACAAAATGTCTTCATTTCCTTCTACAACTTGATCAATATATGGACGTAAATCTTCGTAATCTCTAATAGGAACTTTGTTTGCAAAATCTTTAAAAGACGATATTTCAGAAAAGTGATGGTCTTTTCCAAATGTTGTGTTTTTTGCTTTAGAAATTAGTTCGTTAAATACCTTTTGCTGACTTTCAATAGGCTTTGAAGCCCATCCATAGATTTGCAACACTATAGTTTTGGCAAAAAGTTTAGCTCCAAAAGATTTTAGCGTCATTTTAATTAAAATCGATAAAGTTTTTTGGGTTTATTGGATAGCCATCGCTCCAAAGTTCGAAATGAAGATGAGGCCCCGTTGTAAGCTCACCTGTGTTCCCAACAGTTGCAATTACCTCACCTGCTTCAACTAAATCCCCTTGTTCTTTTGATAAGGATGCATTATGCTTGTAAGCTGAAATTAAATTGGATCCATGTTTTAAAATAAGCACATAGCCCGCATCTGCGGTCCAGCCCGAAAATATAACGGTGCCATCTGCAACCGCCTTTACCGCGCTATTTTTGGCGGTTACAATATCTACTGCAAAGTGTTTTTTTGAAGGATTATAATCTTCAGAAATGGTTCCCTTTACAGGAGCAAACAGTACAAATTTTAATTCTGAGTTTGCCGTTAAAGGATTGTATTTGTCTTCTTGCTGTACCTTTTCCCTTAATATAGAATCTTGTTTTGAAGGTAAAAATGACGACTCATTTATTTCTTTTCTAACCACTTGAAGAATTGAGTCCCTATTAAAGTTTTGAACTTTAACATCCCCCGTTAACACTCTTTTTATGGAAGCAAGATATTGCTGGTTTATTAATAATTTTTGCTGAAGGGAGTCTGTTTGATACGTTAGCTCAGTCGCCTTCTTTTTTAGAGAGGTGGAAGAATATCCTGGAATATATTCGCGTAGCGGTGTAAAGGCGATAAGAATTGTGGTGCCAGCAATTAATATTAACGCTGCTAAAGAGCTAAATACAAAAACATTTAATCTGTTTAGTTTAAAAGAAAAACGTTCTTCAAAAGTTTCTTCGTTTAAAACTACCAGACGATATTTATGAAGTAATTTCGTCTTTATTTTCTTCCCTCTTCTTTCTTTTTCTTGCATTTACAAAAATAATAGATTTACAAATGTACGTGGTTTATGCTAAACTTACGATGAAAACGTTCTATCTAAGGATTTCTTGTTACCTTTGTGTTATAAAATTATACAAAAATGGAAGCACTTTTTATACCCCTTGCAATTGGTCCTTGGCAAATCGTTCTTATTGTCATTATTGTTTTATTACTTTTTGGAGGAAAGAAAATACCAGAATTAATGCGAGGATTGGGAAGCGGAATTAAAGAATTTAAAGATGCTTCTAAAGACGATAAAAGTGATAAACTGGAAGAAAATAAATAATTTTTCTAGTCTCATTACAAAAAAACCCGAAGCTCAAAAGCTTCGGGTTTTTTTTATTTTTTGTCATTAAGAACTATTCAAACTTAGTCGATTTTATAATAGACTCTAATTCAAATTGTAAATCTCTTTTTTCCATAGAAGGAGCGTGGGTAAAGCCTTCTATTATTAAATAGCGCCCACTCTCTTCATCTTTAATGGCATAGTTAAGAAAGGGGCCTGCCATAAAATTATCTTTTACTTCCCAAGTTCCTTTAGTTTCATAGGCAAATTTTCCTCCTACTTCCGTTGTGAAAAGGTAGGGCGCAAAAGCCTCCTCGGTAACAAACAAATCATCGTCCTCAACAGGTAAATACCCAGAACCAATAGTGTCACGAACTTTAATAATATCACCAATGATACTACTATCTTGTCCAATTACATTTAAAGGCACTTCATAAATTAACAAATTGGTACTCCCATTTGATTTTAAATCTTTTCGAATCCAATAAAAATCATCACAAGCCGAAGCCACTCGGTATGCAGATGGTATATTTAGTGAAATACCAAATCGCTCTTTAAGAGAGTCTACTTTTAATAAAGAAATATTCGTTCTTCGTTGGCGCTCTTTAATCTCAAAAGATTTAAAAGTGTTTATAATATTCTCTTGGTTTGCCTCAATAAGTTCAATAAGCCTATCTTCTGAAGTAGCAGTAATAAAAGCTCCTATTTGTGGTTTTGCATAAGAATCTTTTTTCACTTTCACCGTGTCCTCTTTTCCTAAATCTACGTATAAAAAAGTACGGTAGGTGCGTGCAAAATCACTAAAATTTTCTGGCTGAATTTGACTAATTGAAAAAATAGGCTCTATTTGAGGAAGTCCATCAGCTGGTGCGGCAAAGTATTCTCTAATTTTTTCTCCTACGGAGTCATTCCACAGTGTATTGGAAATTACTACCTGAAGCCCATTAATAGCGCCTACAGATTGGGTTAAATAGGATGTGTCTCTTTTTCCTGATGAATTATCACAAGAGAAAAACAAAATGCTACAAAAAACGAGCGGATATAAAAGTATTTTCATTTGGATAATGGTATAATTAATACAAAGTTAACCTTTTGAAACTTTTAGTCTCATTCCAGGTTTTATATTATTACCACTAATATCGTTCCACTTTTTTAAATCGTCAATAGAAATATTGGGGAATTTTTTTGATATGCTCCAAAGCGTATCTCCACTTTTTACAGTATATGTTTTTACGTTTTCCGTTTTAGCAATAGTAGTAGTATTCTCAGAAGATGCTATTTGAGCACCCTTGGGATAAATAGTTAACCTTTGTCCCACTCGAAGATTATTGCTTCTTAAACCGTTCCACCGTTTAATCTGACTAATTGAAACCCCATATTTTTCTGCTATTCTTCCAAGATAATCTCCGCTTCTCACTCGATACCGAATTTTATCATTTTGTTCAAAAAGTTGAGGAAGTGGCTTTTCTCTGTCGTTAAATTCTGTTTCGGCTAAATCATAAATAGCTTCTTCATTATTGACAAACTTCCCAATAGCATCAAGAGGTAATCTCAACACATAATTTTCATCTTTAATTACTGGAATAACACCTAGTTTATAAGATGGGTTTAGAAATTCTACCTCGGCTAAATCCATGTTGGTCACCTTAGCAACTTGCTCTAGAGTAATCATCTTTTTAATATGCAAGGTATCAGTAGCTATATATGGAAACTTAGGCCCATTACTTTTAAATCCGTGCTCCTCGGCATATTCAAAAATATACATCGTGGCTAAGAAAGCCGGAAGATATCCTGCTGTTTCACGTGGAAGAAATTGACGGATATTCCAATAATTTGTTTTTCCTCCCGAGCGACGTATCGCCTTAGAAACATTTCCTGGCCCACTATTGTAGGCTGCCAATGCTAAATCCCAATCGCCTAAACTATTATGAAGACTTTTTAAGTACTTTGCCGCTGCTTCTGTTGCCATTAAAGGGTCTGTGCGTTCATCTACATAACTGTTTACATCCAATCCAAACATTTTTCCTGTTTGAAACATAAATTGCCAAAGTCCTTTGGCTCCTACTCTTGAGGTAGCTTTTGGGTCTAAAGCAGATTCTATAACCGCTAAATATTTCATTTCTAGAGGTAATCCTTGACGTGCCATTTCTTCCTCAAACATTGGGAAATAATAATCACTTAACGCTATGAGTCTCCCCATAGTTCTTCTTCGATTTTTGAGGTAGCTTTTTATGACACTTTCCAAAGATGGATTGTATTCTACGTGAAAAGGCGTGCGGGCATCAAGCTCTTTGAGACGTTGTTTTAAAACTTCGGTGGGTAATTCTTCATACTCCACGGGTTCATAATCCAATTCAACCACAGAACCATAAATTTCTTCAAAAAGATCATTATTGTACAATTGTGCTAGCCAAACAGAGTCTATTTTTCTGGCTTTTTTAAGGTCTTCAAGTTCATATACTACGGAGTCTCTAAGCTTTGTAGCCACAATGGTTGTGGGAAGTTCCTCGTCCAATTTAGGAACCGAAATAGAATCTACTACCTGAATCGTTTTTTGTGGTAGTTGTTTCTTTTTATCCTTTTTTGAAGGTGTCTTATCCTGCGAGAAAGTGATCCCGAAAACCATAAGCACCACTATTAAAATTACCTTTTTTAGCATAGGCATATAACGAGGGAGTAGGTTAAAAATTTTGATAAAAATAGTGAATTGCCTGAATTGTGCAATTTTTTAACGTATTACTCCAAAATCGCCGCAATCCCAGGCAATGTTTTTCCTTCCAGCATTTCCAGCATAGCACCCCCTCCTGTGGACACATAACTTACTTTGTCCTCAAATCCAAATTGCTTTACTGCCGAAACACTATCGCCTCCTCCTACTAACGAAAAGGCACCATTGTGCGTTGCTGTTGCAATCGCTTCACAAACAGCAATGGTTCCCTTTGAAAAGTTAGGCATTTCAAAAACACCTACAGGGCCATTAAATAAAATGGTTTTTGAGTTTTGGATGACTTCAGCAAATTGATTTTGCGTTTCAGGACCTGCATCCAAGCCCATCCAACCTTCAGGAATTTTATAAATATCACATACTTTCGTTTCGGCATCATTCGCAAATGCATCTGCAATAACAGTATCTGTGGGTACATGCACTTGCACATTTTTCTGTTTGGCTTTCTTTAAAATTTCCAAAGCCAATTCTTGTTTGTCATCTTCCACCAAAGAATTTCCAATGGTTCCGCCTTGAGCTTTTATAAAAGTGAATGCCATTCCGCCCCCAATAATAAGGTGATCTACTTTGTCTAAAATGTTCTCAATTATGGTAATTTTTGAAGATACTTTGGCACCTCCCACAATAGCAGTTACGGGCTTTTGGCTGTCGTTTAATACTTTATTTACATTTTTAATTTCTGAAGCCAATAAATGTCCAAAGCATTTATTTTCAGGAAAAAATTGTGCTACTACCGTGGTGGAAGCATGTGCTCTATGAGCCGTTCCAAAGGCATCATTAATATAAATATCTCCCCATTTTGAAAGCTTTTCTGCGAAATCTACCGCTCCTTTTTCCTCTTCGGGATAATATCTTAAGTTTTCAAGTAACAAAATTTCACCGGGTTGAAGCTTAGAAACGGCTTCTTCAACCTTATTTCCTATACAATCATCTACAAACTTAACAGCAACACCAAGAATATCGCTAGCTGCATTTACAATGTGTTTTAATGAAAACTCGTTTTCTTTGTTTTTGGGCCTCCCTAAATGCGACATTAATACGCAGCTTCCACCATCTTCCAATACTTTTATAATGGTAGGTTTTGCGGCTTCAATTCGCGTCGCATCGGTCACCGTTAAATTTTTATCCAACGGAACGTTAAAATCTACTCTTATTAAACCTTTTTTAGTATTAAAATTGAAGTCGTTTAGCGTTTTCATAGGTCCTATTTTTCAAACGCAAATATAACCAATTATGCCGTTAATAGACTGAATAAAAAAATGTAGTTTTGTGTATGGATTTCTCACAAGTTGTTGGCTTAGATTACATCAAAAATCATCTTTTAACAACCCTAAAAAATGACCGAATTGCCCATGCTCAATTGTTTGTAGGGCAAAGCGGTGCTGGACTACTCCCAGTTGCCATAGGTTATGCCAAAGAAATTTTGTGCAGTCAATATGAAGTTGGCAGTGAGGCTCACTTTCGTTGTTCAAAAAATGTCGAGCGTCTTTCTCACCCCGATCTTCATTTTGTATATCCCGTAAACACAAATGAATCGGTTAAAAAATCAGCCGTATCAGACTCGTTTTCAACAGAATGGAGAGATTTTGTTTCAAAAAATCCTTATGGTTCTCTCTTTCAATGGTTTCAGCATTTAGGAATTGAAAATAAGCAAGGGAATATTAGTGTAAAGGAGGCCGAAGAAATTTCGAAAAAGCTTTCATTGAAGGCATATGAAGGTGGTTACAAAGTTATGGTTGTTTGGATGGCCGAAAAAATGAATACCGAATGTGCGAACAAAATTTTAAAATTGGTCGAAGAGCCATCAGATAAAACAGTGCTCCTTTTACTTACCGAAAATGAAGAGCAAATTATTAATACTATTCATTCCCGTTGCCAAACCCTGCATTTGCCTTTACTTTCTGAGGCTGCTATTACAAAAGCGCTCATAGAGAAAAAAGGAATTACAGAAAATGAAGCACAAAAGATTAGTAGACAGTCTCATGGAGATTTTAATAAAGCGCTTCAAATTATTGAAAACACCAATGAGGACACCATTTTTGAAGAATGGTTTATTCTTTGGGTACGTACTGCATTTAAGGCAAAAGGAAATAAAAAAGCGATTCAGGAACTGTTGCAATGGAGTGACTTAATGGCCCAAAACGGAAGAGAAACACAAAAAAACTTTTTGTTTTATTGCGTAGAATTATTTCGACAAGCGTTACTTAAAAACTATAAGGCCGATTCACTTTTATATTTTGAAACGAAAGACCCAAAATTCACTATTGAAAAATTTGCGCCTTTTGTACATCAAAATAATATTTTTGAAATTGTTGAAGCCTTAGAAAATGCAAATTACCATATTGAAAGAAATGGGAATGCAAAAATCATTTTTACAGATCTTTCCATACAACTCACAAGGCTTATTCATAAAAAAGAATTGGTATAAATAATGCTTATTGAAACATCGGATTTTTATAAATACTTGTTATTTGTTTTGATTAAAAATAAAGCCGTTTAAGAGCGTTTAAAAAAGAAGAAAGGCAAACTACCGTTTATGCGCTTTTGCATTAAAAATTAGCGCTTATTTTAATTAATTAGCCTTTTTGAAGATATAAATTAAAGAAGAATACTCCTTGGTCTTCCAAGCTGAAAGATTTGAACGCAATCCTATCCAAAATGCCTTAAGTGAAAAAGTATTTCCGTTTTTATATTTTTCCGAAATAAGACTTACATAAAATGCATCAAAAATCATAGGTTTAGTTTTTACCAATGTCATTTTTGATGAAAACAACATCTTCATACTTTCTTGAGAAAAATGCCAAAGATGTCTCGGCACATCATAAGCAGCCCAAAATTCTTTATAAAATTTTGCATCGTAGGAATTAAAGTTGGGAACTGCAACGATTAAAGTTCCCCCTTCTTTAACCAATGCTTCTATATTAAGAACTGTATTTTGTAAATCGGGTAAGTGCTCCAATACATGCCAAAGGGTAACCACATCAAATTGATTTCCCTTACATTCTTCTATCGACTCTTTTAATGGTATTCCTTTATTTAAAGAAAGTGATCTTGCACTTGCATTCACTTCAACTCCATTTACCTCCCAATTATTATCTTTTGCGTATTTTAAAAAATCTCCTGTTCCGGCACCAATATCTAGTAAGCTTCCTTTTCCTGGATGTAGTTTTTCAATTAAACGCAATTTTCTTTTCAAGGAATAGTTCTTGACTACTTGGTAAAGAAAATTAAGTAGACCCTTTTTTGAATCGGTATGAGAGATATATTCATTGCTTTCGTAGTACTGAAAAAGATTCTCTGTTAAGGGTTGTGGTTGTGTTATAAGAATCTTTTGGTCTTCACTCCAAACTAATGAAAAGGATTCTCCAGACACCAAAAAGTCTTTGGTGGTACAATGAATTTTATTTGATTGCTCTGTCAAAATAGTAAATGTTCCACGTGAAACAATGTTAAATTACCTTCCCATATACACTAACAATACCGAAATATCATTAGGAGAAACGCCGCTTATTCGTGACGCTTGAGAAACCGTTGTGGGTTTAATTTTGGTGAGTTTTTCGACAGCTTCATACGACAAGGACTTAAGTTTAGAATAGTCAAAACTTGAGGGTATTTTAATTCCTTCTAGTCGATTTAATTTGTCTGCATTATTCTTTTCCTTTTCAATATAACCCGCATACTTTATTTGAATTTCGGTTTGTTCCAAAATCTCGTGGGTTAATTCATTGGATGCAACAAATTCATTTACTTCTTCTATTTTCCGCATATCATCCATGGTGATATTAGGTCTCGAAAAGAACTTAAATAATTTGTCGCTTTGTTTTACAAGGGCCGAATCTTTATTTTCAAGAATAGGATTTATTATTTCTGGAGCAGCACTAGTTTCTTTAAAAAACTGAATAAAAGCATCACTTTTTGCATACTTCTCTTCCATATCTCGCATTCTTTCTTCAGAAGCCAAACCTAGCTCAAACGATTTTGGCGTTAAACGATTATCGGCATTATCTTGTCGCAACAGCGTCCTATATTCCGCACGAGAAGTAAACATTCTATAAGGCTCCTTTGTTCCTTTTGTAATAAGGTCGTCTATTAACACCCCTATATACGCTTCATCTCTTTTTAATATAAAAGGGTCCTTTTCATGAACTTTTAAATGCGCATTAATCCCTGCCATTAACCCTTGAGATGCCGCTTCTTCATATCCAGTGGTGCCATTAATTTGACCCGCAAAATACAAGCCAGATACGAGTTTGGTTTCTAGAGTGTGCTGTAACTGTGTAGGCGGAAAGTAATCATATTCTATGGCGTATCCTGGCCTGAAAAACTTGACATGTTCAAATCCAGCACATTCCTTTAATGCTTTAAACTGAACTTCCTCAGGTAAGGAAGTTGAAAATCCATTAATATAATATTCCACCGTATTCCAGCCTTCTGGTTCTACAAACAATTGATGTCTGTCTTTATCAGCAAACCGATTAATTTTATCTTCAATGGAAGGGCAATACCTTGGTCCAATACTTTTAATAGAACCATTAAACATAGGAGATCTATCAAATCCTTCCTTTAGTAATTCATGAACTAAAGGACTTGTATGTGTCATATGACACGCTCTTTGTTGGGTAAGGGGTTTTGTTATTTTTGAATAAGAAAATTTTTGTGGGTCGTCATCTCCTGGTTGAATGATCATTTTGGAAAAATCTAAGGATCTTCCATCCACTCTTGGTGGTGTTCCAGTTTTCATTCTACCAGCTTCAAAACCTAAATCAACTAAATCCTGTGTAATCCCGGTAGAAGCTTTTTCTCCTGCGCGACCACCTCCAAATTGCTTATCCCCTATATGAATTAGACCATTTAAAAAAGTTCCGTTTGTTAATACAACAGATTTCCCTTTCACTTCAATACCTAATGAAGTTTTTACACCTACTACTTTTTCGTTTTCAACCAAAATACCAGAAACCATTTCTTGATAAAAATCAAGATTAGGAGTTTGTTCCAACATCAATCGCCATTCTTCAGCAAAACGCATTCGGTCACTTTGAACACGTGGACTCCACATAGCAGGTCCTTTCGATTTATTAAGCATTTTAAACTGGATGGCCGTCTTGTCTGAAACAATTCCGCTGTAGCCTCCCAAAGCATCAATTTCACGAACAATTTGTCCTTTAGCAATACCTCCCATAGCAGGGTTGCAAGACATTTGTGCAATATTTTGAAGGTTCATTGTAATAAGTAATGTAGACGATCCAAGGTTCGCTGCAGCCGCAGCTGCTTCAGATCCTGCGTGTCCAGCACCTACAACAATAACATCATATTCTTTATTAAACATAGCCTCTATTGTTCCACGTGGAACAAATTAATTTTTAAACGGGTGCAAATATAGCGTAAAACATTGAAATTCAGATCATTAAAATAATAAATAGTTGAATATCAGGCTACTAGCTTTGGAAAGCTTGAAGATAAAAGTTTTCCTTGGAGCGCATTTGGCTTTCATCCGCTTCAGATTTGTCCTTATAACCACATAGATGAAGCACGCCATGAATTATCACTCTGTGTAATTCTTCCTCAAAAGAAACTTGAAATTCAGAAGCATTCTCTTTTACCCTGTCAATGGATATATAAATCTCCCCGTGGATTTCTTTTCCCAAAGTATAATCGAAAGTGATAATATCTGTAAGTGTATCGTGATTAAGGAATTCAAGATTTATTTTATACAGGTACTCGTCATCACAAAAAATAAAAGTTAAATCTCCTTCCTTAAATCCTTCAGAAACTATCGTTTTTGTAACCCAATCTTTTACAGAATCCTCATCACTAAATTCAAACTCTGTTTCAGAAAAAAACTCAATCATTTTCTTTGTTAAAATACTTTTGCACTTCTTTTTTATATTCTAAATGCAAAGGTAAGGCTTCCCTGTTTAGTATTTCTTCTTGATTAAAATACTTTTTAATATCCTCGGGTTGTAACCGAAGCGCGTTATTAAATTCTTGTCTATTGGTACGAGATTCTCTTCTGTTTTCTTTGCCTTGCTCAAAGTCTGCTTCGTCTAGTTTCAACAATTCATATTGAAGGTTCAACATTCGCTCTAAGGTTCTTTGATTAAATCCTTTATCTAGCAACTGTTGTTCAATCCCTTCCATTTCCTTTATAATTTTACCTCCTTGCCCCTCGAGTCCTTCTTTACTTAATCTATCCTTTAGTTGATTCCGTAAATCTTGTTGTTGCTTGTATATTTCATACAGCTTCCCATTTAAATCTTCATTGTAATTATCTCCGTTTTCACCTTCTTTGCCGTCTTTTCCATCTTCATTGCCGTTACCACCACTTCCATTTTTACCACTTTTACCATCATTTCCCTCTTTTCCAGAATTACCATCCCCTGATTGTCCTCCCCCTTCTCCATTTCCTTGTCCATCTTTACCTTGGCCTTTTTCACCCTCTCCTTCTTGCCCCTCTTTTCCCCCTTTTCCCTTTTCCATTCCTTCCCCCATTTCTTTACTCAAGCTTTCTTGTTTTTTGATAATATCTGGAAGTTGAAAGCCCTCACCTTGTCCTTGCCCTTTTCCCATTCCCTTTCCTTGTCCCTTACCTTGACCCGGCATACTCATTGCCATACTTTGCATATTACTTAGCAGGTCGCTTAAAAGAATGGCAAGCTCATTAGCTCCCGTTACAGTATATTGTTGGCTCGCAATTCCGTTACGAGAATTATTTTCTGCGAACTGTTCTAGCGCCTTATCAATATTGAAGGACACATTAGTAAGTGATTCATTAATTACTTCGCTAATTAAAGGCTGTCTCAATGATAAAGCAAAAAGGCTATCATCTATATGCTGAAAGTTCAATTTTAAATCATTCTGAATATTTAGTTTTTTCCCAAAAGAAGCACTTCCATAATCAATTTGTTTAAAATCCTGCATTAAGTCTTCCTGCTCAAATGAAAAAGTAACAAGGTTGTCTAAAACCTGACGCAACATTTCTATGTCTTCATCCATACTATCCATTTGTCCAGACATCATTTTAGCTTCCATTTGCTGACTCATTTGCTTCATCTTTTGTCCTGCCTTCTTTTGGCTGGGGGCGGCACCTTGCGGATTTTGTTGTTGTAATTTATCTGTGGCTTTTTCTTGCTCCTTTTTTACTTCCTGTTCTCCATTCACATCCTGTGGAATATCAATAGGCTCTTTCAACTCTTCATTTTCCTTTTTTAAATCTTCCATCTCCTTCTGGAAATCATCAAATTTTTTGTTCAACTCCTCCTGCTTTTCCTTGGTGTTTTCTTCTTTTGGCGATTCAGAAAGTTTTTCCTGTTCCTCCCCTAGTTTAAAAAGTTCTTCCGCGAGTTTTTCTGCCTTTTTAGTGACATAATAGCGCTTGGTGAGCTCAACCAGTTGCTCTAAATTCTTTTCTTGATTTTTGTTTTGCTTCGCTAGTTTTTCCAATTTTTCTGAAAGCTCCTCTTTATCAATTTTCTCTTGAAGCCTTTCTAATTCTTCTAGTAGCTTTTCATTTTCCTCCAGGCGCTTTTCATTTTCTTCTAGTCGCTCTTCTAATTGTTCCTTAAATGGATCTTCCTCTTTGTTTTCGGGCTGAAACTTTTGTAAATCCTCTTTCATTTCTTTAGAGAAATTCTTCATCATTTCCTCTTGCTGTTTTTGCCGTTTCAGGAAGTCCTCAAGCTTCTTTTTATCGTTCCAATTAAGTTGCTCCTTTTCTTTTTGAATTTTATTAATTTCTTCTAAGCGTTTGTCTTGTTCTTTCAAGTCCTTAATTGATTTTGACAGGTCTTTTATATCTTCTCCTTGTTTTTCCAGCTGAAGTTTCTCCAACTCGTCTTTTGTGAGCTTTCTGAAGGTGTAAAATCCGGTTTTTGAAGATTTGTAATTATGAATTACATCGTTGTCAAAAACTTCAAAATAGTATTCATATGAAACGCCCTCTTCAAGTTCTAAATCCCCTGGAAAGGTATGTGTAAATTGGTCGAAGTTTGAAGTATTAATAGATAGCTTTTTAGTTTTCTTTTGCCCTTCTTCTCCCACAGGATAATACACCAATTGTAGCTTTGTAAGTCCATAATCGTCTGAAACTTGTCCCAAAAAGTAATAAGTTTGAAACTCGGTACTGTCTTGTTTTGAAGACACAGAAATTTCAGGATACTCGTCTTTTACAACCCCTAAAGTAAAGGCAAGGTTTTCGTACTCTTTCAAATCTTTATTGGAAGTCGTGATGGCGTAATCTAATTTTTGATACACCCCTTTATTAAAGCTAAATTCATTTTCTTTAGCACTAAAGTTATAAGCAGTATCCTTAACTTTAAGTTGTACTGTTTCGGTATTTTTTGTGTTAACTTTCCAGGTAACCTGCGTACCCTCCGGTATCGTGGCATTTCCCATACTCTTTAAGGTTTCATCTTTCTTTCCTGTGTATGACGGATAATTCAGAAACATCTCGAACCCTAATAAGGATGGAGTTTTAACCACCTCAACACGATAGGATTTAGAGACTACTTTGTTAGCAATAAAGCGAAAATCAAAGCTTTCGGAAGGTTGGGAAAAAGTAAATTCAAATCTCCCAGGACTGGTTTGTTCCAAGTAATAAGTTTCGTTATTAAAACTCACCGAAGCATTTTCGGGAACTACGGTACCTTCCGTTTTTACTTTAACCGTAAAATTTTTATTTTCAATGGCCTTTAAATCATCGTTCAGCACCACAAAACTAAAAGGCGCTGGTGGCTCATAAGCTGTATCGTAATGCACCACTCTTTCGTAGCTATCTGTAAATAAATTTTTGTCCCAAAATAGGCTTACCAAGACGATGATTGCAACAGGGATAGCTGCATATTTAAGATATTTAATGTTTTTCTTAAAATGTATAGCGCTCACAAAAGGAACAGGTTGGAGTTCCCCTGATTTTTGATCGATACTGGCGGCCAGTAATTCAGATTCTCGTCTATTCTGGTTTAGCTGAATTACATTTAACAGCTTATCATTAACCTGCGGAAAGTGGTTGCCAATAATTTTTGAAGCTTCTTCATAACTAATTCCTTTTTGGAGTTTAAATAGTTTTGCTAATGGAAACGCAATAAATCGTGCAAATAATCCTAACGCAACGACAACAAAAGTCCAAAAAAGGATGGCTCTACCTGTTGTTTCTAACCACAAAAAATGTTCAACAAGCAAGGTGATAATAAGATACAATAGCCCAATAGCAAAGAACAGGATAGCTCCTTTAATGAGTTCATTCGTGTAGTATTTACGAATAAATTGTTCTAGCTTTTGTTGTATGATATTAAATGTGCTCAATGGCAATGGCTTTAAGGACTAAAATATAACAAAAATTATACCTAAGAAGCGCGTTTGGGAAAGATTTACATGTTTCAATTCTTTTTGGCGGCTCATCAAGGAGAAAACTTAAACAATTTCTACCTTTGCCACTCAAATTAAGTTTATGTCTCAAAAAGTTAGAGTTCGTTTTGCACCTAGTCCAACTGGTCCTTTACATATTGGCGGGGTAAGAACGGCATTATTTAATTATTTATTTGCAAAAAAGCACGGTGGCGATTTCCTGCTTCGTATTGAAGATACCGATCAAACCCGGTATGTCGAAGGTGCCGAGGAGTATATTGTTGAAGCGCTAAACTGGCTTAATATTCCTTATGACGAAGGCCCTAATAAAGAAGGAGATTGTGGCCCCTACAAACAAAGCGAGAGACAACATTTATATAAAAAATACGCAGACCAACTAATTGCCGAAGGAAAAGCTTATTATGCTTTTGATACGGCAGACGAGTTAGACGCACACCGGAAAAACCACGAAGCAAACGGCAAAACCTTTATCTATAATTGGCACAATCGCCTAAAACTAAAAAATTCGCTTGCGCTTTCTCCCGAAGTAGTTGAAAAGAAACTCGCTTCTGGTGAGGAATATGTCATTCGATTTAAATCACCTGAAGGCAAAACGCTTCAGTTAAATGACATCATTCGTGGAGAAATGCAAATTGACACCAATATTTTAGACGATAAAGTGCTGTTTAAAAGTGATGGGATGCCAACCTATCATTTGGCCAATATTGTGGATGACCATCTCATGAAAATCACACACGTGATTCGAGGAGAAGAATGGCTACCCTCTTTGGCTTTACACCAGTTGTTGTATGATGCTTTTGGATGGGAAGCGCCTCTATTTGCACACCTTCCTTTAATTATGAAACCCGTTGGAAAAGGAAAATTAAGTAAGCGAGATGGAGAAGCAGGTGGATTTCCAGTCTATCCATTAGAATGGAGAACTCAAAATGAATTATATATAGGCTATCGTGAAGAAGGCTATCTGCCTGAAGCGGTCGTCAATATGTTAGCTTTATTAGGTTGGAACCCTGGAACAGAACAGGAAATATTTAGTTTAAAAGAACTTATCAATACCTTTTCCTTAGAAAGAGTAAATAAGGCTGGTGCCAAATTTGATCCAGAAAAAGCAAAGTGGTTTCAACATCAATATCTTCAGGAATTGAATGAAGAAACCTTGGTTTCACAATTTACAAATCTCTTGGGCAGTAAAAATGTATTTCCTTCCATTGATGTGGCTAAAATTGTTTCTTTGGTGAAAGAACGAGCTACCTTTGTTTCAGATTTATGGGAGCAAAGCAGTTTCTTTTTTGAAGGTCCTAAAACCTATGATGAAAAAGCTGCACAAAAATCCTTTAAAGAGGATACGCCGCAATTGCTTCAAAAAGTTGTTGATATCTTAAATGAAATAGATGATTTTTCAGCATCCACACTTTCAGATAAAGTAAAAGGATGGATTACGAAAGAAGGTATTGGGTTTGGAAAAGTAATGATGCCGTTACGACTTTCATTAGTGGGAGAAATGAAAGGTCCAGATGTGTTTGAGATAATCGCTATTTTAGGTAAAAAAGAAGCGGTTGAAAGAATCCAAAAGGCGATTCAATCTATAGGCTAAAAATACAAATACGCTCCTATAATTATCGTGGATGTATTTCCTTTAAACCCTCCTTCAGGTTGACTTGAAGATAAGGCTTCTTGGTCATTAAACCTTGCGAACAAATTACTCACTCCATATTGATATTGGGCATTTACTCTAAAGTTTTTAAGCCCTGCTGTAATTCCAGCGGCCAAGTGAAAATGGACTCTGGACACATTATCGATATCAGATGCCTTTAGGGTATCATATCCGTCCAAAACGTAGTTGTTGAAAGATTCATCTTTTAATTTAAGTTTCCCGTTTACATTTAAAACAGGGCCTGCATCAATGCTCAAATGGTGCCTAATGATATTATACCCAGCTAATAATTTTATCTGTACACTAGAAAGTTGGTAATTTATATATTGCTCATCAAAATTATTTAGCGGATTGGCAAAGTCTCTTCCAAAAATTCCTAATTGATTTTGATGAAAACTCACTCCGTATTCTAAATCGAAGTTATTATACACATCCCCACGAGTCACAAAGCCGGCAGAAAAACCATTGCCAGAATTGGTATTGAAATTTGAAGTTTTGATTTCGAAAATATTAAAGCCACCAAAAACTCCTAATTGGTTATATTGGTCATAATTTCGTTGAGCGGTCATTTCAGAAAAAAAGAAAAGGGAAATAGTAACAAAAAAGAGGTTTTTTAGACTCATCAAATAGCAATTTTAAAGGGGCAAAAGTAGCTTTAATTTTGTATCTTCAAACGGTAATTCAATAAAAACAAAACTATGGGCGGTATTTTAGCAATTCCTGTATTAATTTTCGCATTTTTCGTTTTACTCATGTTTATTTTCACAGTAAAACAACAAACTGCAGCCATTATAGAACGCTTTGGAAAGTTTCAAAGTATTCGAAGTTCGGGGTTACAATTTAAAATCCCAGTATTTGACCGTATTGTGGGTCGTATTAACCTGAAAATCCAACAATTAGACGTTTTAGTAGAAACAAAAACAAAAGACGATGTTTTTGTGAAATTAAAAATATCGGTGCAATTTCAGGTAATTAAAGAAAAGGTATACGATGCTTTTTACAAATTAGAGAATCCTCACGACCAGATTACGTCCTATGTTTTTGACGTGGTAAGAGCCGAAGTTCCAAAGATGAAACTCGATGATGTTTTTGAAAGAAAAGATGATATTGCCATTGCAGTGAAGTCTGAATTAAATGACGCCATGATCGATTATGGATATGACATTATTAAAACATTAGTGACCGATATTGATCCCGATGTACAAGTAAAAGCGGCAATGAACAGGATAAATGCTGCGGAACGGGAAAAAGTGGCAGCAGAGTACGAAGCAGAAGCAGAACGTATTAAAATTGTAGCTAAGGCTCGTGCAGAGGCAGAAAGCAAACGACTACAAGGACAAGGTATCGCAGATCAACGCAGAGAAATTGCTCGTGGTCTTGAAGAATCTGTAGAGGTGTTAAATAATGTAGGTATTAATTCTCAAGAGGCCTCGGCATTGATTGTAGTAACACAACATTACGACACATTACAATCTATTGGGGAAGAAACAAACACCAACTTAATTCTGCTTCCTAATTCCCCACAAGCTGGTAGTGATATGTTAAATAATATGATTGCTTCATTTGTAGCAAGCAACCAAATTGGAGAGGAAATGAAAAAACAGAATCAAGCGTCTGGTATAGTCAACACTAAGAAAAAAAGAACACCGCCTCCTAATAATGATGATATCAACTATTAATATTGGCCCCTCAAATTTTGAGGGGTTTTTTTTAATTCAACTATCTTCGTGTTTATCATAAAGTATTGCTGTGTTTCAAAGAATCATTAAAAGTGTGAGATGTGAATTTTCTAGTTTAGGAATTTCATTTTATTTGTTATGGTGGTTTTTTCACCCACTTTCAGTAGTGGTAGTGGTGGGATTTTTTCTAATTCCTTTTTTCATAGAATATTTAAAGGAAGTTATCGCTTTTGGCTGCCTTACGGTTTTACTAATGGGATTATACGCTTTTACCCCAAGGGCAATGAAGTTCTTGGTTTATATAAGCTCATTCTTACTTTTGTCAAGTTTAAGTTTTGTGAAGTTAAGTTTCTTCCATCTTTATGGGGTAAAAATTAGTGCATCAGCATTATTTGTTATTTTTGAAACAAACGCTAGTGAAACATCAGAATTTCTTGAAAATTACCTAAACGTTCCTATTATTATTCTTTTTCTTTTATTGTTTATGCCTCTTATATGGTTGCTTGTATTCAAAAGAAAAAAAGCTAAACAATTTAAATTTGAAAACACAAGAAAAAAGCCCCCTATAAAAATTGTATTATTACTCGCATTAATAATTGTTAGCGGGTTTATTATTCAATGGAAGTTTAAAAACGAAAACATTTTGTTGAATAGTTTCAGCAGCTATCAAGAATATTCAAAAACCAAAGAAATCCTTGCCTCCCAACTGGCAAAAACTGAGAACAACCTAGTATCTGATGCGACAAATAGTGATGACGAAGCGGCCTATGTTGTCATAATAGGAGAATCAACCTCTTCATGGCATATGCAACTTTACGGGTATAAAAGAGAAACCAATCCCAAGTTGGTTGAAATTAAAAACGAACTCGTCCTTTTTAATAACGTAATTACACCCAATGTGCATACCATTTTAGCACTTGAAAAAATCCTCACATTTACCAATTTTGAAAACCCTAAACCTAATCAAAATGCATCCGTAGTGCAGTTGGCAAACGCAGCCGGGTTTGAAACCTATTGGATTTCCAACCAACAGCCTGTAGGTATCCATGAAAGTATTTCTACTATTATCGGGAATGCTGCTAAAAACAAATATTTTATTGCTACCGAAGGCTATAAATACACCATTCACGATGGAGCGCTATTGCCAATTGTAGAACAAGTGCTTCAGGAAAAGAAAAAGAAGAAACTCATTTTTCTCCACCTCATCGGCACCCATGTGGCTTATTACAAAAGATACCCGAAGGAGTTTGAATTTTTCGGCACTTTATCTAGACCCGATTTGGACAAAAAGGCCAATGAATATATAAACACATATGATAATGCCACCCGATATAATGATTCTATAATTAGAGCCGTTATTGACAAAGTAAAATTACTTGATACGAACAGCTATGTTGCTTATTTTTCAGATCATGGGGATGATGTTTATGATGAAGCTAATATAGCTGGACACAACGAGTATTTAGGCACCAAACCTATGTATGAAGTTCCTTTTATGGTTTGGTTTTCTGAAAAATATTATAAAAATTCAGAGTCCTATTCAAAAAAGGAGGCGTTAAAACAGAGGGCCTATAACCTGGAGGACTTTATGTACTCTTTCGCTGAAATTAGCCGAATAAAATTTGCTCAAATGGACAGCACCAGAAGTGTTTTTAGCAATCAATTTATTGAAAGGCCTCGCTTGGTAAAAGACGGTGAAAACTATGATAAAAAATAAAAAACTTCGATCCGTTCTATTTATAATTCTGACAGTATTTATTGCAAGATTTGCTTATAAGTATTCTCCAAAACGTATTGAGTTTTTAGGACATTATGAAAAAGTAGGTGCGCACAGGGTTAATAGTATAGAAAAATTAACAGCTGCACTTGATTATTTTGAAATAATTGAATTGGATTTGGTGTATTTTTCCGAGTCACAAACCTTAGATGTAGGACACCCTCCTGCACCAAGTATAAGTCTAACTTTCGAAAAATACTTAGATGCTATTCCAAAGGATTGCAGGCCATTTTTGTGGCTAGATATTAAAAACTTGACTTCTGAAAATGCTTCTGAAGTTCTTAACCGAATCTCCCTTCTACTAAAAAAAAGGCAATACCTATTTGAAAAATTATTAATTGAATCACAACACCCTGAAGCTTTAGAGCTATTTAATGATACTGGCTTTCAAACTAGTTATTATTTGCCTGTTGGATTAAGTAAAAAACCAACCTCTGAACAAGACTCGGCAATCGAAACAATACAGCTTGCGCTGTCAAAAAATAAAAAAATGGGGGTTTCTTCAAACTATTTGGATTATGAAATTATGTCCAAAAACTTTCCTAAAAGACAAAAATATGTTTGGAAAATAGATGGCTTAACTTTTAACAATTATTCCCCAACAAGAAAAATCTTGAAAGACACAACGGTAAAAGTTGTCCTCTCAAGATTTCGTTCTTTTAAAGGAAACAGATAATTTATTCTGTAAGTTTCGCCCAAGAATCTCGCAAAGGCACTGTTCTATTAAAAACCCTATTTTCAGAAGTACTATCCCTATCTACTACAAAATATCCTAAGCGTTGAAACTGAAAATGATCTCCTTCATTAACCTCTTTTAGACTTGGCTCGGCATATCCTGTGATAACTTCTAAAGAATTAGGATTCACAAACTCCATAAAATCTTTGTCTTTCTGTGTATCTGGAGAGGCTTCAGTAAATAATCTGTCGTACATCCTAACTTCTACTGGCAACGCATCCTTAATTGAAACCCAATGTAAGGTTCCTTTTACTTTTCTAAGGGAGGCTTCGGTACCGCTTCCACTTTTAGAATCGGGATCGTAGGTACAATGTATTTCCGTTATGTTCCCTTCAGCATCTTTTACAACACTTTCCCCTTTTATAATATATGCACTTTTTAGACGAACTTCTTTGCCTATTGTAAGTCTGAAAAACTTTCGGTTGGCTTCTTCCAAAAAATCGTCTCTTTCAATATATAGCTCCTTTGAAAAAGGAATTTGTCTGTTTCCTGCGCTTTCATCTTCGGGGTTATTTTCAGTCTCTAACCATTCCGTTTCTCCATCAGGATAATTGGTGATTACCAATTTTACGGGATCTAAAACCACCATCACACGTGATGCTTTTTTATTTAAATCCTCACGAACATTAAACTCTAAATGCGAAACATCAATTAAATTTTCACGCTTCCCCACGCCTATGCTGTCGGCAAAATTTCTGATAGAATCTGGCGTATAGCCTCGTCTTCGTAGGCCCGCAATGGTTGGCATACGTGGGTCATCCCAACCAGTCACCACACCTTCTTGCACTAATTTTAAAAGTTTACGCTTACTTACAACTGTATGGCTTAGATTTCTACGGGCGAATTCACGCTGTTTAGGGCGTAATTTATTCTTGTCGTACACTTGGTCCAAAAACCAATCGTAAAGCTCTCTATGGGGCAGGAATTCAAGCGTACAGAATGAATGAGACACTTGTTCTATATAATCACTTTCGCCATGGGTCCAATCGTACATAGGAAAGATTTTCCAATCGGTTCCCGTTCTATGGTGGTGTTTCTTTAAAACACGATACATAACGGGGTCACGCATCAACATATTAGGCGAGGCCATATCGATTTTGGCGCGCAGTACATGAGCCCCTTCTTCAACTTCACCATTTTTCATTTTTTCGAATAATTCCAAATTCTCTTCTACAGAGCGATTTCTGAATGGACTTGCCGTTCCAGGAGTATTGGGTGTTCCTTTTTGAGTGGCAATTTCTTCCGAGGATTGTGAATCTACGTATGCCTTTCCGTCTTTAATAAATTGTACGGCCCAATCGTATAGTTGTTGAAAATAATCTGAAGCATAACATTCGTTTGCCCAAGTATATCCAAGCCAAGAAATGTCCCTTTTTATGGCATCAACGAATTCTTGCTCTTCTTTTGCTGGATTGGTATCGTCAAAACGTAGGTTTACGGGCGCGTTGTATTTTATACCTAAGCCAAAATTTAAACAAATAGAGGACGCATGACCAATATGTAAATAACCATTGGGTTCTGGAGGAAATCGAAAGCATAATTCGCTTTTTGAATATCCATTTTTTAAATCCTCTTCAATAATGTGCTCAATAAAATTGAGACTTCGTTCTTCACTCATAATTGTAATGTCTCCCTGAGCGCAGTCTCGGGGTTTTTTGAAGTGTCTAGCCTTTCTAATTAAGTTCTCAAACACTGCGCTAATATTCGCAAAATCAAAGGTATTGATTTTCAAATAATGCTTGAACAGACACGTTTTAAACCGATTGCAAAGGTAAATAATTAACTGAATAAAGTATCTTCGCAAAAAGTTTTTAAATGAGTACCATTCGACTTAAAAATATTCGCATTTATGCCAACCACGGTTGCCTTACAGAAGAAGAAAAAATAGGGAGCGATTATTTGGTGAATCTCACTGTTAAAGCCAATCTTGTTACGGCGGCCAAAACGGATAGGCTTGGTGATACCGTAGACTATGTGCATTTAAATAAAATTGTGAAAGAGCAAATGGCTATTAGGAGTAAGCTTTTGGAACACGTAGGAAATCGAATTATAGATGCTATATTTTCTGAAATTCCTCTAGTTTCTGAAGTAAAAGTAAGTGTCGCTAAAGTAAACCCACCCATTGGTGGTGATGTTGCCGAAGTTAGTGTTACGATGAAATCTAAAAGATAGATTTAAATGAAAACAATAGTAATTCCTCTTTTGTTTCATTGGAATCTTATTATATTTGCCAACATAAATTGGCGTCTTGGCCGAGTGGCTAGGCAGAGCTCTGCAAAAGCTTGTACAGCGGTTCGAATCCGCTAGACGCCTCTAAAGCCTTCACTATAGTGAGGGCTTTTTTTATTTTGTCATATTCTCAATTTTATCGGAAGCATTTGGAATGCGATCGAGTCCCTTTTGAACTTCATCTGGAAAAACACCTTGAAGTAACATCATTACCCCAAAAATTAAAATAAGTATACTCACCCATTTTTTGGTTTTATAAATAAACCGAGGGGTCATTTTGCTTTTTAGCTTTTTTGCAAGGAATATTTTTAATAAATCTGTTAAGAAGAAAGTCGCTAATACCGTTGCAAGAAAAAAGAATACGCCATTTTCTGAAGTAGTTAAGGCATTTGCCATAATAATGGTTCCAATCCAACCCGCAAGCACACCAAAATTTACAAAATTGAGTAAAAACCCTTTTAAGAAAAGACCCCCTAAATCCTTTTTTACGTTCACCGCATAGTGCTCCCTAACAATTTTAATGAATGATTTTGCCGTGCGTATGTATGAGATTATTCCGTAAGCAATTAAAACAGCACCTCCAAAAATGAGTAATCCTGGGTCGTCTTTTACGCGCTCCAAAATTTTACTTGTACTAAAATAGGCAATTAAAATAAAAATAATATCTGCCGTTTGCGCCCCTAAATCGAAGAACAATCCTGCTTTAAACCCTTTGGTAATACTGGTTTCTATAAGTGTAAAAAATACAGGCCCAATAGCAAACGCTAACAGAAATCCGTACAAAGCAGCATATAACAAACCGTCAAACATGCCTTAAAATTACGAATTTGTTTATGGATGTTTAACGGTTTTAGAAAAAATATAGCTTGCGCTCCCTTTCTCTGAAAAGGAGGAGATTTAGGGGTGGTAGAAATAAGTTAATTCATCCTTTTAATACGACCTCCTGCAAATGTTTTTTCATTTACAGTTTTTGGGTTGCCATAAATAGTAACATTTCCGCCAGCTGCCACTCTTACCTCCGCTTTGTTTGACGCATAAATGTCTGCTTTTCCTGCAGCTGTAACCCCAATAGTAGTATCTTCGGTTTTAAGATCTCGACCCTCAAAAATTCCGCCAGAACTCAAAGTGATGTCTTGACTTTTCGATACCCCTGAAGCTTCAACAATTCCTCCAGTAACGGCTTTTATTTTAGTGTGATTTACCTCCAATCCTACTTTTATTTTACCTCCTTCTTGAGCGCGAAGTTCAATCGTATTTTGGGAAATCATTTCATTTCCAACAATATAAGAGCCTTCGTTTGCATCGATAATATCAATACTTTTAAAATATACTTCCACATAAGTATCTTCTCCTCTAAAAATCTTTTCAGTCTCCATCTTCACTTTTAAGGTACCGTTCTTATTTACAATGTTTACATCTTGGACGTCCTCGCCCTTTATAACAACCTTGTTCTCGTTTGATGGAATTAGTGTCACAACAATTAAGTCATACACTTTTAATTCATTAAAATCTCCAACTTCCTTAGTGATAATTTCTTGAGAAAAGACACTGGTGGTTAAAATCGCTAAAAAAATGGTGCTAAAAACTTTCATGATGTTCATTTTTATTTTTTATAAAGATGTTAGAAGTTTAGAATTGTTACAACAAATAAATCAATTTATCCTAATACCTTGTGTAGTAAACGACAATCCTTGCTGCCCATAAGTAGAAATCATGGCACATTCAAAAAAAGGTTCGTGGGTTTTAGGTTTAATCTTCCAATCGAAAATAAAATTAGCACCAGAACCTCCTTCTTTATCTCGTTCATCAATAACAATCTCAACGGTTTCTAAAGGTGCTATAAAAATAGGTTTGCTGAAATAATTTCGAATTAACTTTCCGCGGGTATTATAATAGCTGGCTTTCTCAAGGTAAATAGTATCTTTTTTATTAATATTTCTAAGGCTTACGGTTGCGGTTAAATTAATAGTAGCATGTTCTGTTTCACTATAAATTTCTGAGTAAACCGAAAGATAACTTGACCCACTTAACAGTGAGTCATTTGGATTGTATTTTATAGCTCTTTTATCCCAATTTACTGGGTTGATAGAACTGATTTCTTTTTGATTTTCGCAACCCATAGAAATCAATAAAAAGGAAATAATAATAAAGTAAAAAACAGTTTTCATTGCGCGCATTTACAGCTACTGAAAATACAAAAATTTATTCAACATCTTTTTTATGTCCCAACATAGTAAAATCGAGATGTTTTTTAACTAAATCGGCGTTTTTAACTTTTACATATACTTCATCTCCAAGTTGATACACATTCTTGGTTTTACTTCCAATTACCGCAAATTCATCTTTATCAAATGTGTAGTGATCGTCTTTTAAATCCTGCACACGAACCATACCTTCGCATTTATTCGAAATAATTTCTACATACACTCCCCATTCGGTTACACCAGAAATAACACCTAAAAATTCTTGGTCTTTATGGTCCATCATATATTTCACCTGCATATATTTTATACTATCTCTTTCAGCATTTGAAGCAAGTCCTTCCATATCGCTTGAGTGGCGACATTGTAATTCGTATTTATCTTCTGAAGCGCTTTTTCCACCATCTAAATACTGTTGTAAAAGTCTATGCACCATCACATCTGGATAACGTCGAATAGGAGATGTAAAATGAGTGTAATAATCGAAAGCTAAGCCATAATGTCCAATATTATTTACAGTATACACCGCTTTACTCATACTTCGAATGGCCAACGTATCAACTAAGTTTTGTTCTTTTTTACCAGCAACATCTTCTAATAACTTATTTAAGGAGCTAGCAGTACTTTTTCGGTCACGGGTATTTAATTTATACCCAAAACGTTTAATAATATTCTCTAAAGCAGCTATCTTATCATCATCCGGTTCGTCATGAACGCGATACACAAAGGTTTTTTTAGGGGTTTGTTTTCCAATAAATTCGGCCACACTTCGGTTGGCTAAAAGCATAAATTCTTCAATTAATTTATTAGCATCTTTGGCTTCTTTAAAATAGACACCTTCTGGGTTATTATTTTCGTCTAAAACAAATTTAACTTCTACTTTATCAAAAGAAATAGCGCCGTTATGCATACGCTGTTTCCGAAGGATTTTAGCTAAGCGATCTAATTCTAAAACGGCTTCGGTGATTTTAGGATCGACTGCATAGGCTTTACCTGTAAGCGAAACTTTTTCAGAAATAGAACCTTTTCCAGTTTCAATAATTTCCTGAGCTTCTTCATACGCAAAGCGAGCATCACTGTAAGTAACGGTTCTTCCGAACCATTTATGGACTACCTCCGCTTTAGAATTCATTTCGAATACTGAAGAAAACGTATATTTTTCTTCATTAGGCCGAAGCGAACACGCATTGTTGCTTAAAATTTCGGGTAACATAGGTACTACTCTATCTACAAGATAAACTGAGGTTGCTCTTTCGTAAGCTTCATCATCAAGAATGGTTCCTGGTTTTACATAATGGGACACATCGGCAATATGTATTCCTATTTCATAATTTCCATTTTCTAGTTTCTGAAACGATAATGCATCATCAAAATCCTTTGCATCTTTTGGATCAATGGTAAAGGTAAGTACCTCTCGCATGTCCCGTCTTTTCTTAATCTCGGCAGGTTGAATGGAAGTATCTAATTGATTAGCATAATCTTCTACCTCCTTTGGAAACTCATACGGTAAACCATATTGTGCAAGAATAGAATGAATTTCGGTATTGTGTTCTCCTGCTTTTCCTAAAACACGAACGATACTTCCAATAGGGGAATCGCTATGCGCCTCCCAACCTTCCATTTTCACTATTACCTTGTCTCCAGATTGGGCTTTATTAATTTTGGATTTAGGCACAAAAATATCTGTGTACATGCTATATCCAGGGCATTCTACAAAGGCGAATTTATCTGAAACCTGAATGGTTCCAACAAATGCCGTCCTTTTTCTTTCTATAATTTTTGTGACTTCTCCTTCTAGTTTTCCGCTTCGCTTGCGTTTAAAAACATAAACTTCAACAATATCACCATTCAAGGCCTTGTTTAAATGTTTTTTTCCAATGGAGATATCATCTTCCAAGCCTTCCACAATCACATATCCTTTCCCTCGAGAAGTAATATCCATGACTCCGGTATGGTAGTTTTTAGAAGGCGTTAAAATATATTTACCCCTTTCTATTTCCTGTATAGAACCTTCACCTTTTAATCGTTGAAGACTTTTTACAATATGATTTCTACTACTAGGATCGTTCAATCCTAATTTCGCTGCAATTTGTTTATAGTTAAAAGATTGAGTGTGTTCTTTTCGAAGAATGGTGAGGATGTTTTCTGTAAAATGAGCAGACTGCTGTTTTTTTCCTCCTTTTTTCCTTTTCCGCATATGTCAAAAATATGATTTTTGTAAAAGTACGTTTATTAGTACAATAGCTTCCTATAATTAGGATAGAATTAGTAATTTAGTAATATCATGGAACACTTCAAAACCATTGCAATTTTCACGTATCCAGCAGAATATGCTGTACTTCGATTGCTTTTGGAACAAGAGGAAATTCGCTATGTGTTTCAAAATGAAACCATGATTGGGGTACTTCCTTTTCATTCCAATGCAATAGGAGGAATCCAGTTAAAAGTTCACGAACAAGATATTCCATCTGCAGAATTCATTTTAGATAAATGGAAAAACAATCCAGATCTTCGAATCGTATAATTTCTTTAAAAGTAGTTTTCAACAAGAATATAATCATCTTTATTTTTTATTAAAATTTAAATTAAAAAAATAATGGTTATTATAGCTTGTTAATAGGTAGTATAACTTTTTAGTGTTCTTCTTTTATTTTTAGTTATTACCCTTTACGAGACCTTTATTAACATATTTTTAGAATTTCAATTAGCTGAAAAACAAGACTATTTTAAAAGTAATTGACAGTTGTGAACAACCTAAATAAACACTAAATTTTTAAAAAGTTTTTGTGATAAAAATGTGGTTAACCTAACTATCTGGTCTGAAAAATTTACAATAACTGAAGGCTTAAAATATTGTAGAATCCATTAAATTTTTCATATTGATAATCTTAAGGAAACTACCAACTATTCTTATAGAAATTCTATGAACAAATATGAACATACTTGTTAACTTAACTATCAGCTAAAAGTTAAGAAATTGTAAAGTATTGAAAGTTAAGTTCTTTAAAAACTTTCATTACCATCCTTAAATATATAGTGTTTATAAAATGTATCTTTGTATAAATTTTTTACTATGAAAATCGCTATAGGAAACGATCACGCTGGGACCGAATATAAACAAGCCATTTTAAAACATTTAGAAGCTCAAGGACACGCAGTTACTAACTTTGGGACCAACACAAACGATAGTGTGGATTATCCAGATTTTGTGCATCCAGTTGCAAAAGCGGTATCTAATAGCGAAGTGGATTTTGGAATCCTTATCTGCGGAAGTGGTAATGGTGTTTCAATGACGGCCAACAAACATCAAAAAGTTCGTGCAGCACTGTGTTGGACGAAAGAAATTACAGAACTAGCACGCCAACACAATAATGCTAATATTTTAAGTATTCCTGCTAGGTTTACCAGTGAACCCCAAGCGGTTGCTATGGTTGAAACCTTTTTAAACACTCCTTTTGAAGGAGGACGTCACCAAAATCGTGTAAATAAAATAGCCTGCTCCTAACTCCATAAACATGGCACATTCTCACTCCCACCACCATCATACCCATGATACCAAAGGGAGGAATTTGTTTATTTCTATTTTATTAAACATTATTATTACCGTTGCTCAGGTAATTGGAGGAATACTATCAGGTAGTCTTTCATTACTATCAGATGCGCTTCATAATTTTAGCGATGTTCTTTCTTTAATCGTTAGTTATATTGCAAATAGGTATTCCAAAAAGAAGGCATCCTTCGATAAAACCTTTGGTTATAAACGTGCCGAAATTATTGCGGCTTTTGTAAACGCGTCTTCATTAATTATTGTGGCTTTGTATCTAATTTATGAAGCTATTGTTCGCTTTATTCATCCACAAGAAATTGAAAGTGGATTAGTAATTTGGCTAGCATTATTAGGAATTGTTGCTAACGGATTTTCGGTTTTGCTTTTAAAAAAAGATTCAAAGGACAATATGAATATGCGCTCTGCATATCTGCATTTATTAACTGATATGTCTGCATCAGTTGCGGTATTAATTGGGGGGTTGTTAATGAAATACTTTAATTGGTTTTGGGTGGATAGTGTTCTTACCTTGCTTATCGCATTTTATCTTATCGTAATGGGGTACGATTTACTAAAGAACTCTTTTAGGGTATTAATGCTTTTTAGCCCAGAAGATGTAGATTTAAAGGAAATACGAGAGGCTATTTCTGCTTTTCCAGAAATTAAAAATGTGCATCATATGCATATTTGGCAGCTCAATGAAAAGGAGAATCATTTGGAAGCTCATATCGATTTTTATGAAGATATCACGCTTTCACAATTTGATGAAATCTTAAATAAAGTAGAAGAAGTTTTATATCATCAATTTGGAATTAATCATGTTAATATCCAGCCAGAGTATCAAAAAGATGATGCTAAAGACATTATCGTTCAAGATTAATTATGGAAATAACCGTAAAAACATTTCAACAATTAACCGTAGAAGATCTTTATGATATTTTACAATTACGGTCTGAAGTTTTTGTTGTCGAACAAGATTGTGTCTATCAAGATATCGACGGGAAAGATGATAAAGCCCTACATATTATTGGTAAAAAGAAAGGTAAAATAATAGCATATACTCGATGCTTTCCTCCAGGAGTTTATTTTAAGGAGGCTGCAATAGGTAGGGTGGTAGTTTTTGAAAAGGAAAGAAAATATGGCTATGGACACGACTTAATGAAGGTGTCTATAAAAGCTATCGAAGACACATATAATACCTCTTCAATTAAACTTTCAGCGCAAACGTACCTTGTCTCCTTTTATGAATCTCATGGATTTAAGAAAGTGGGAAGTGAATACCTGGAAGATGGAATTCCACATATGGGAATGATAAAAAACGGGTGATTATTTACTAATTTATTATTTTTTCTAGGCCTTTTCTAATAATCTTATAATTTTTTTATTTTACCCCCTAATTTCTAGGGGGTAAAATTATAAATATTTAAATTTACCCTTTAAAAATTTAAATTTATAGGGGGTATGGGTAGAAAAGTAAACTTTTTAATGCTTTCACTTTTGGTTTTACTTTGTCTTTTATTAGGGACAGAGTATCAATTTATAGAGAATACGGGAAATATTGACACGGGTGATACCGCCTGGATGTTAGTCGCAAGTGCATTTGTATTATTAATGACACCGGGATTGGCCTTTTTTTATGGTGGAATGGTTTCCAAAAAAAGTATCATTTCAACTATGTTACAAAGTTTTGTGGCCTTGGGAGTAATTAGTATTCTTTGGGTTGTTGTCGGTTTTAGTTTGGCATTTGGAGAAAGCTATTATGGAATTATAGGAAACCCTTTAACCTACTTTGCTTTTAATAATGTTTCAATATCACCAAATCCAGATTTTTCAGGGACAATCCCTTTTTTACTGTTTGCACTTTTTCAGTTGAAATTTGCCATTATAACACCTGCACTCATTACAGGAAGTTTTGCCGAAAGGATTCGTTTTAGAAGTTATATTCTTTTTATGGTTCTATTTTCATTGTTTATTTATTCCCCCTTAGCCCACATGACCTGGCATCCAGACGGGTTATTGCGAAATTGGGGAGTGCTCGATTTTGCGGGAGGAACTGTTGTGCATATGTCTGCTGGAATAGCAGCTCTTGCGGGAGCCATATATCTTGGAAAAAGGAAAGAACAAATTGAAAGACCCGCCAATATTCCTTTTGTAATTTTAGGAACAGGATTGTTGTGGTTTGGATGGTTCGGGTTTAATGCTGGATCTGCATTGGGCGCTAATACGGATGCTGTCATTGCTTTTGCAAACACCAATTTGGCATCTGCAGCTAGTATGATAACTTGGATATTTTTAGATAGATTTCAGAATAGGAAAATGTCCTCTTTAGGAGCATGTATAGGTGCCATTGTTGGATTAGTGGCTATAACCCCTGCCGCAGGTTTTGTAACGATAGGACAAAGTATTTTTATAGGATTTATTGCTGCTATAGTAAGCAATTTTGCCATTCGACTAAACAAAAAATCTGAAATCGACGATACACTAGATGTTTTTCCCAGCCATGGTGTAGGTGGAATAGTAGGAATGATACTTACAGGAGTACTAGCAAAAGATGTTGGGCTTATCTATGGTGAAACCACGACCTTTTTATATCACATGCTTGCGCTGGTAATTGTAGGCGCATTCACATTTATAGGGAGTTATTTATTATATAAACTTACCGATATGTTGTTATCTATGAGAGTAAGAGAGGATCAAGAATATCGTGGTTTGGACGCCTCTCAACACGGAGAAAATATCGAAAATTAAATTTTTATTGGGTCTTTATCAAGATTTAAATCTCTTAACATGTCATCTGTAAATTTATAATGCCCACGACGTGTTACTATTTTAAATCTGTGGTTTTTCATTCGGGTAAGTACATCTAGAAATCTCCATTTGGATTTTAATAAATTAGGTTCAGCGCTTTTAAGGCTTACCTCAAAATAATGCTTTACCCCTTCACGCTCGGCAACGAGGTCTGGAGTTATACTAATATCGCTACCCACTTTGGTGTATGACTTTGGAGATTCATAACCCTCAACATCGGCTTGAATGTTTTCGAATCCTCTTTTTTCGAGGTATTGAACCGTGTCCAATAATACCTCTTCATTTTCTTTTTTATCTAATTGTACCATATAGCGTCATGATACAAAAATTTAAGCAGAAATACAATTAAACTTGTGTTAATATTTGAAAATGAAGTAATTAAGAATTTTTGCTTTTTACCGTTTTATTGAATGGAATATTTAACTGGACTAGTAAACTTTCATCGTTAGTATGGTCCGCAATATCAACCCCATAAACAATCTTATTAGGATCGTCGTAAACAAAAGTTCCAAAAATTCTATCCCATATAGAAAGCATATTTCCATAGTTACTATCGGTCCAAGGAAGCTGAAAATGATGATGAAACTTATGCATATTTGGGGTTACAATAACATAACTTAATCCTTTATCTAGCCAAAAGGGAAGGTAAAGGTTGGCGTGAGTCCAATAGGTAAAAAGTACGCTTAAAATTCTGTAGAAAAAATAGTAAGAGATAGGCATTCCCATAATAACCACCGCAAGCAAGGCAAATAGTTCCCGAAGGACAAAGTCTAGTGGATGGTGCCTAGTCCCTGTGGTTACGTCTACATTTTTATCGGTGTGGTGCACTAAATGTAATCGCCACATCCATGTTACTTTATGAAGAAAGTAATGGACCCCGTATTGAGCGATTAAATCTAATACCATAAGGGAAAGTAAAAGTTTAACCCAAACAGGGGATTCAAATAAATGTAATACACCAAAACTAGACTCGTTTAACCAAACAAACACACCCGCCGTTGCTGCGCCAAAGAATACATTTATAACCATGACAAACCCTAACAGGCCAAAGTTTACTTTGGCGTGTTTCCACTTTTTATACTTTAAATGAAACCTACTATAATAGCCTTCTAACATCCAAAAAAGAGCGATGCAAAAAACAATCCATCCAGCTTTTTGCCACACTGGCATCACTTCAAAAAAATGTAAAAAAGCGTCCAATGTTATTTAAGAATTCGGTTGTATTTATTAGCATCATTTAAAACAGAAACAGCCTCCAAAATTTCAGGATTATGCTGAATTTGATAATCGTATAAGCCCTTTGCGTAGAAATATCTTTTTAAAATTTCATCGTTTAGCAATGATTTTATCTCTACTTTTTTAGCGACCAGGTCCTTTTCTTTTGCAGCTTCAATGGATGCCATTAGCACATTATAACTAGATTGAATACCGTCCTTAAGCTCATCGTCTTCAGCACGACGAAGAGCTTCTGCAAATTTCTTTTCGGTTTCCGTTTCGTAGCTAAAGTTTTTCTTTTTTAGGAATTGAAGAAAATTCTGAAAATCTGTTTCAGAAAATTCAAAACCTTTCCAATCGGTAAGTTGATGAGTGTAATAGTATTCGGTAGCGTAATCAAAAATGGCATTATCCTTCAATAAGGCCGTTGTAATGGGGCTAAACTTTGAAGATTCCAATTCTATATCTGGCAAAATTCCACCACCATCGTAAACCGTTCTGCCGCCTTTTGTTTTGAAGGCATTATAATTTTTAGGGTCTAATCGAATAGGATCTCCATTTTCATCACGATTCCAATAATCCAAAGCCTGAATGCATCTACCGCTTGGTGTGTAGTATCGAGAAATGGTTACTTTTAGCTGAGTGCCATACGTTAACTTTTTAGGACGCTGAACCAATCCTTTTCCAAAACTACGTGCGCCAATAATAACGGCTCTATCCAAATCTTGTAATCCACCCGATACAATTTCACTTGCCGAAGCACTACGACCATTAACCAATACCACCAAAGGAATTTCTGTATCTACGGGATCTTTAGTCGTTTTATAAGTTTTGTTGTATTTTTCAATTACAGATTTAGTGGTCGTAATTACCTCCCCTTTTGGTACAAATAAGTTAACAATGCTAATGGCTTCGTTTAGCAAGCCTCCAGGATTACCACGTAAATCGAGAATGATTTTAGTAGCACCTTGAGACTTTAAATCCTCCAGCGCTGCCTTTGTTTCTATCGTTGTTTTTTGATTAAATGCACGAAGCACAATATATCCAATATCATTATTAATTAGATTATAATATGGTACGGCTTTTACATCTACTTTTTCTCGTTTTAAGGTGGTTGTTTGTGTTTTTCCTTGCCTTTTAAAAGTAAGTTCCACTTCGGATCCTGCAACCCCTTTTAGCAGTTCACCTGCGTCATCTTCAAAATCGGATAAAGTGATATTCCCAATTTTAACGATTTCATCACCTGCTTTTAAACCTGCTTTGTCTGCGGGATATCCTTCAAAAGGTTCAGTAATAATAATCTTTTCCTTTTGTGTTTGCACCGTAGCGCCTATTCCTGTGTAGGTTCCAGAATTTTTTATGCGCGCATCCTCCACTTCTTGTTCGTTCCAATATACGGTGTAGGGATCGAGGTCTGCCAGCATTCCATTTATAGCTTTGTCCATTAACATGGCAGGCGTAGTTTCATCCACATAGTTCATATTCAGCTCTTTATAAAGCGTGGTGAATATCTCTATTTGCTTCGCAATTTCAAAAAAATCGTTTTTAAAACTGGCTGTAGTTATAAGGATTCCTAATGCGAGAATAGGAATGACAATTTTCTTTTTCATGAGTTTCTAGCTTTTATTTTCTGAAGCCTTTTTCTTGTTTCGCTTCAAATATCTTCGAAGCACCAAGATAACAATTAATGCTATGACGAACAAAGGCCATAAATACAACAATCCAAGGAAGAATACTGAAATCCCATCCCATCCTCCTTTGAGGGCATTCACGATTTTTTGTCCGTAGGAAAGCGTCACCCCTGTTTCGGCGGTTTGTTTGTAAAATTCAATATTTACCGTACTTAAAGAAACCTTATTTTGAAGGTAATTTAAACGTCCTTGCTTGGCTTCAATTTCTTCGCGAATATTAGATAACTCACGTTCAATTTCCAGCATTTCTTTTACGTTTTTGGCTTGTTTCAGTAATTCTAAATACCGTGTTTCCAATTCTCGCTTTGCTTTTAAGCGGGCTTCGAGATCCACAAATTCTTCCGAAACATCTTGACGGGAAATATCTTTTTGGTCGAAATACGGTACCCCTTGGGAAATGGCATCGATGTAGGGCTGAAAATTCTCCGTTGGAATGCGCACTACCATATTTCGGTTTAACTGATTGTAGTTTTTACCCGCATTATCACTTTGGATAAACCCTTTGTATTGTTGGGTTAAAGCGAGAATGTTTTTATGGGTTTCTTCGGGATTGGAAGCTTCAAAACGAAGATTTGCAGTTTTAATAATTTTTTGTTCTTGTGGTTCTACTATTTCAGTAGAGCCATCCTCGGCAACTTTTAATTCTGATACAGGTGCTATGTCATATTCATAATCTGATGCAATAGCTTCTTCAGATTTTGATAGACTATAATCACTATTGCCACCTCCGCCACATGCCAAGGCAAGACCTAAAAGAAAAAGACTGAAAATTTTCATAATGTTAGTTGTTTAAGTAATAACTGAATTGAGTTGTCTAATTGATTGTATGTTGGTCTATCTTTACCAATGTACATGACTAATATCGCAAATTTCTTGCCGTTATTGTTGGTTAACAAGGATTTATGAATTCGGTAAGCTTCGCGCATTTGTCTTTTAATGCGATTTCTGGAAACAGCAAGTTTAAAACTTCGTTTGGGCACTGAGAAAGCAGCCTGAGTTTTTTCTAGGGCTTCTACTTCTAAATACACTAATTTGACGGGAAATTTTTTCGCCGATTTGCCTTCGGCAAATAGTTGATCAATTAACTTGCGGCTTTTTAATTTTTCTTCTTTTGGAAACTTAAAACTCATGAAGTAAATTTAGTGAAGTTTACAAGTTAATCTAAATAAGTTTTGAAAGTATTTGAGACGCCACATTATAAGCTTTATGTTCAATTACAGGACTTAGTTTTGTTCGAAAATGAACTTTTAAAAATGACATTCCATTTGAAAAAGAAGAAAATCCGATTGGTAACACAATAAGGTTTTACTTCCCAGATGCTTATTCTGAAGCAATTGATAGTATTGAGAAAGAACTTGGTATAATGCTTACTATAGAATCGATTCCTTTTGATTATGCTGAAAAAACTAAAAAGGTTTATTTGTTGTATGGATTAATATTCATAGCCGTAATAATAATTTTAGCTATTATATAATTTAGCAAAAAGGCCTTTTTTAATTTTTTGTTTCTAAAAACCTCATCAATTCTGAAGCTATTCTATACCTTTGATTATAGGAGGTTTGATATGCTCTTAAATAATACTCTGCAGCCATGCCATAATTTCCAGATTTCTCAAGAGAAACAGCTTTTAAATACAAGACAATTGAATTAGTTGAATCTTCAATAAGCAGATGATTAAAATCCTTTAAAGCCAATTCGTAATTACCCTCTTTTAAGTATAAAACACCTCTCTCTTGAATGAAGTATGAGTTAAACTCATATTCATCAATGTATTTATTAAGTTTTTCAATACTATCCGTTTTAGCAGATTCTAATGACAGCCTAATTGTTCCATCGTGAGCTAATTTTACAGTTTGAAAGTATTGCCCACAGTTTTTGAAATAATATAGTTGGTTTTTTAAAAAAAGATGGTTAAAAATATCACCTTCAATTAGTTCACTGCCATTTTTTGTTTCTTCCAGCTCATATTCATCTAATTCATCGGGATAATTTTTTGCTAAAGATTCATAACATTTAAAACTCTTCATTTCTGAAAAAAACTGCTCCTTCAAGCAAATGCAAACTTCTTTACGCAAAATATCCTCTACAGATTGTGTAAAAGCCGTAGAGGATATTAAAAATATAACAACGAATTTTAAATTCATTAAAAGCGTGTTAGTTATTCTTCCCCGTATAAGTTGTTTTCCATATCAATATCCGCCATCAATAAAGAAGCATCAATCATCATGTTTTTCACCTTCTTTCCGTTGGTAATTTCAAAGGAATAGGTAGGATACGCCCATGCCCAATCTTTTAAAACAGTTCTTTTAAAAGTAGGATATGGGTTGTCTTTTTCACCACGCATCATTTGCAACGGGATGTAAAAGGATTCTTGTGAACCATCTTCGTAGGTTACATATAAGTCAATAGGCATTGGCATTAAACCTATTCGTTCTAGAGTTACTTTCGTTTTTCCGGCTTCTTCTGTAACGTCTTTAATGGCATAATCAATGGTATTAGTCGTTTGGGCAAAATCCTGTAAGTACCAATCTAACTCAAACCCAGATACTTTTTCAGCTACACGAATAAAATCGTTAGGCGTAGGATGTTTAAATGCCCATTCTTTATAATACCTTTTAATGGTTTTTTCAAGGTTTTTTTGACCAATTACATATCCTAATTGTGCCATAAAAACAGCTCCTTTACTATACGCAGAAATTCCATAACTACGGTTAGACGCATAACGATCAGCATGGGTTGTTAAAGGCTGTTCTTGCCCGCTAGTAGCTAAATAACGATACCCACGATACGAGCCTGCCACAGGATTAGGATTGTTTTCTTGTAACACTTCATTTTCAGCTAAAGCCGAAATATAGGACGTAAAGCCTTCGTCCATCCATTCGTGTAAACTCTCGTTTGTGGCTAGCAAAAACTGAAACCAAGAATGTGCCAACTCGTGAGCCGTTACACCCACCAAGCTTTCAAACTTTCGATGTCCTGTGATAAGGGTGCACATGGCATATTCCATACCGCCGTCACCCCCTTGAATGACAGAATATTGTTTGTAAGGATATGGCCCAATGTGTTCATTAAAGTAAGCCATTAGCTCAGCTGTTTTTGGCTGAAGGTTTTTCCAGTTTTCAAGAATATCGGGGTTATTTTTATAATAAAAGTTTAGAATAACTCCGTTAGGTCCAGGATAGGTATCGTGGATATAGTCCGGATCCGCCGCCCACGTAAAATCATGCACGTTGGGCGCCACAAAGTGCCAAGTTTTCTTTTTCTTTTTTACTGAAGGCTCTCCTTGAAGATAGCCTGTTCCTCCTACAACATATTTCTCGTCGATGGTAAGTGTTACCTCAAAATCACCCCAAACTCCATGGAATTCACGTCCAATGTAAGGATCTGCATGCCACCCTTGAAAATCATATTCGGCTAATTTAGGGTACCATTGTGTCATGGATAGCGCCACTCCTTCTTCATTATTTCTTCCGCTTCTTCTAATTTGGAGCGGAACTTGTGCATCCCATTCCATATAAAAAGTGGTGTTTTGCCCTGGCAAAATAGGCTGGTTTAAAGCCACTTCAAGGATGGTTCCCACAACCTCGTAAGAAAGCGTCACACCATCTTGTGTTAGCTTTATAGGCTTTATAAATCCAATTTCTGAAGGCGATAATTTTGAAATTCTATCGGCTACACGTGGGTCTGCATCCGAAATTGTCATCGAACGCACATCCATTTCACTTCCGGGTTGAAAGGCATTAAAATGCAAATGATAAAAAACTTTGGACAAAGTATCGGGAGAATTGTTGGTGTACACCAAATCCTGAGTTCCTTTATATTGCCAATTGGTAACGTCCATATCAATGGACATTTTATAATTCACTTTTTGTTGCCAGTAAGAGGTATTGTTTTGAGCAGTTACCGAAACAACTAGTAGTAACGCCCAAAAAGCATTAAAAAACTTCATTATCGCGACATTTTATCTGCCATAATTAAGGCATTATACAAATTCACCATTTTTCCTGACGCCGAAATATTTCCAAATTTATCTTGGTTAGATTGGTCACCTCCTAAAATTACAGTTGCAGTTGAGCTCAAACCACTATCCATTAAAATTTGCTTTACTTGTTTAGCAGAAAGTGAAGGATAGTACGAACGAATCATAGCGGCAACACCTGCCACAGCTGGAGCAGCCATTGAGGTTCCTTGTAAATATTCATACGTGTTTAACGGTGTGGTAGACCAAATTTTAACACCTGGAGCAAATACATCTACGGTGGTTTTTCCGTAGTTGGAAAAGTTCGCTACAAGTTCACTTCCGTATTTGTAGTTAAGTGCTCCAATAGTGATGAAAGTATCGCCTATTTCTGAAGTTTCTCCCACTTTTGAATCGTTAGGATATACTTGAACTTTGTCTAAATCCACCCCATCATTACCTGCCGCATTTACGATTAATACATCCTTATCAGAAGCGTATTTAATTGCGTCCCAAACCCATTGAGGGTGCGGAGAGTAGTATTTTCCGAAACTAGTGTTTATTACTTTTGCACCATTATCTACTGCGTAACGAATGGCCAATGCGATGTCTTTATCATATTCGTCCCCATCTGGTACAGCACGAACAACCATAATTTCAACATTGTTTGCAACACCGTCCATTCCAATACCATTTCCTCTTTTTGCGGCAATAATTCCAGCTACGTGTGTCCCGTGGCGTGCATCCTCTTTTTTAGGATCTGGACCATCCACATCATTGTTTCCATAATATTTTGATGAAAAGTCATCAGGGTCGTCACCAAGTTTTTCACTTCTGAAGTCTTTATCCATATTAAAATGACTTTTTAAACGGCCATCGAAATACTCGATTCCATCATTAAGCTGTTTTAATACTTCAGGAACCGAATCTCCAAAACTCAACATTTGAGTCAACATTCCAATTTGTTGTTGCTCCGTTTCCGTTGGACTTGCAATACCATTTAAATCGGTAACAGTATAATCTTCTTTTCCTAATTTTTTTGAAATAGCAGCGTGAGCAGGAGCTACTTGACCAAGAATTTGCTCATAGCGAGCTTTGTTTGCTTGCGTTTCTCCAAATTCCTTTTCATATTCAGCCTTAGCCCTTTTGTAAATTTCAAAGTCGCCACGATCTGCGGCACTTATGGAAGCTTCAGATTTACCTTTAAATTTTGGTTCTAATTTTTTTATATAGCGAACATATTCCATGTTTTCTTCCACGATATTTCCAAGAAAATTCCATCCGTGGATATCATCTACATATCCGTTTTTATCGTCATCAATTCCATTGCCAGCAATTTCATCATCATTAACCCAAATAACATCTTTTAGGTCTTCGTGTTCAACATCAATTCCACTGTCAATGACAGCCACAAGCACTTTACTATTTTTTCTTCCTTTAAGAATTTCAGTATAGGCTTTGTCAACACTCATTCCAGGAATGGTATCGCTTAACAAGTCTGCAGCACCCCAAGTTTTGGTTTCAGCTTCGGTAAGTGGAGCCGCTTTTAAAGGCAAGTTATCAATGTTTGCAATTGGGGTTGAAACTATAGGCGCAACGCTACCTCCACAAGAAGAAAGTATTGCAGCGGAAGCTACAGTAAGTAAAGAAATTTTAAAAATGTTCATCTGTTTATAAATTAATTAAATAGTTCGTTAAAAGTAAAAACCTGATCAAGGCGAACCCCTTTTTCAGTATGTTTTACGGTAATTATTTGATTGTGAGCATCGTGCTCTAAAAATAGGTAGTACTTATTATCTGCTGCCGCATTTAGAAATTTTTCCTTTTCAGGCATAGTTAACAAAGGCCTAGTGTCATATCCCATTACAAAGGGAAGAGGTAGATGCCCTGCAGTGGGTAACAAGTCTGCCATAAAAACGATGGTTTTGCCTTTATATTGGATATGAGGAATCATTTGCTTTTCGGTATGTCCATCGGCAAAAAAGATTCCGAAATCCAGTTCATTTGCTTCAGAAAAATCTTGAACAGGGTCTTTTACGAAATGCAGTTGCCCACTTTCTTCCATGGGAAGAATGTTTTCTTTTAAAAAGGATGCTTGTTCTCTTCGGTTGGGTTCTGTGGCCCATTTCCAATGCCACTGGTTGCTCCAAAATCTTGCATTTTTAAAAGCAGGCACATATCCAGTTCGGTTTTTATTCCATTGGATGCTTCCACCACAATGGTCAAAATGAAGATGTGTTAAAAAAACATCGGTTACATCATCTTTATGAAAGCCAGCTTTTTTTAAAGAATCATCCAAATTGTAGTCTCCCCAAGGATAATAATAACCAAAAAACTTATCGCTTTGTTTGTTTCCCATGCCATTATCAATAAGGGTAAGTCGATTGCCATTTTCAATAAGGAGACACCGTGAAGCAATATCAATCATATTATTATTATCGGCTGGATTGGTTTTAGACCAAAGAGATTTTGGAACAACGCCAAACATGGCACCGCCGTCAAGCTTAAAATTTCCAGCTTCAATAGGAATTAATTTCATAGGAAGCGCAAATTAGCAAAACTGACACATTTTAAATATGAGAGTAGCCACTAATTTTGAAGAATTTAACAAAAAGATGCATTTAATTTTATTTTTTTTAAAAAGTTCTAATTTTTTGTGTGTAAAAAACAATATTTTGTCAATTGCAATAAATAGTTTGGGACTGTAATTAGTTTCTTCCTATTTTTAGAAAATTAAAAAATATTTATGGTTGAATTAGCGGGTATCATTATTCTAGGAATTTTAGCACAATGGTTTGCTTGGAAATTTAAGATTCCTGCTATACTGCCCTTAATTCTTATTGGGTTATTAGTTGGCCCCATTGCTACTTTAATAACTGAAAATGGTCAATCTTGGATACAACCCATTTGGGATGGGAATCGGGGATTATTTCCAGGAGATAATCTATTTTCTTTTGTCTCATTAGCTATTGGAATTATTTTATTTGAAGGAGGACTAACTTTAAAAAGAGGGGAGTTATCTAAAGTGGGTCCTGTAATAGGAAAACTAATTAGTCTTGGAGCTGCCATTACTTTTTTTGGTGCAGGAGTAGCTGCACACTACATTTTTGGACTTAACTGGCGAATTTCCTTTTTGTTTTCGGCCTTAATTATTGTTACTGGACCAACGGTAATTTCGCCCATATTGCGAAATATTCCGTTAAAGAAAGATGTTTCAGCAGTATTAAAGTGGGAAGGAATCTTAATAGATCCCATTGGAGCTTTAGTAGCTGTTTTAATTTTTGAATTTATCAGTATCGAAGGAGATGCAGGCTATTCTAAACAAGCATTAATAGAGTTTGGCAAGATTATTCTTATTGGATTCTCCTTCGGAATTTCGGGAGGTTATGCTCTTTATTTTGCCATAAAAAGAAAATGGATTCCTCACTATTTACTCAATGTTGTTGCACTATCTGTTGTGTTACTCATCTTTGTTGAAAGTGACATTTTTGCACACGAGTCAGGGTTATTATCTGTTGTTGTGATGGGAATGTTTTTAGGTAATAGTGACCTTCCAAACTTAAAAGAGTTACTCTATTTTAAAGAATCTTTAAGCGTTTTATTAATTTCTATTTTATTCATTTTATTGGCAGCGAATATTTCTATAGACGATTTGCTGTTAATATATAACTGGAACACAGCCATCCTTTTGGCAGTGGTCATATTTATTTTAAGACCGCTTTCGGTTTTTGCGAGCACTATAAATTCTTCATTAAAGTTAAATGAAAAACTATTTATTAGTTGGGTAGGTCCTCGTGGAATTGTAGCAGCTGGGATTGCTTCTCTGTTTGGTACAAAACTAGCTTTAAGAGGGTTCCCAGGAGCAGAGTATATTACACCATTGGTGTTCGCAGTTGTTTTAGTTACTGTTTTATTGAATGCAACCACTGCAAGGTTTTTTGCTTCAGTTGTTGGGGTATTTTTAAAAACCTCAGAGGGAGTTTTAATCGTAGGCGCGTCAAAGGTATCGAGACTTATTGCAAATTATTTACAAAATAATGGTCGTCATGTAGTTTTGGTAGACTCTAATCAGTCCAACGTGGCTCAAGCTCAGGAGTTGGGTCTGGAAGCTTTTAATGCCAATATTTATGCAGCGGATCTTGCCTCGGATATAGAATTGAGTGATGTGGGATATTTATTAGCACTTACGGGTAGTGAAGAGGTAAATAAACAAGCCATTAATCGTTTTGGTAAAATATTTGGTGAAACAGGAATTTTTAGACTTATGTCTGCAGAAGAAAAACTTCAGGGCGTTGAAGAAAATGATTCCAAAGAGCTTTTTTCAAACACTCATGACTATACCATGCTTGAAGAAGTTGCAAGAGTGTATCCGTCCATACAGGAGGTTCCTCTACAATCGAAAGAACAGTTTTTAAAATTGCTTTCTATTATTGAAAAAGATGACAATACTGTGGCGTTATTTTTAAAGCTTTCGTCAGGGTTTTTAGAAATTATAAATACCCCTAAAGAAATGGATGTTAGTGAGGATAGCCAATTGGTGTATTTGGGAAAACCATTAGATATTGAAGAGCTCAATAGTGTAGCAAGAAATCAAAAGGCTGCAAAAAGGTAAAAATAAACTTAACAAAAAGGCGTTTCTTAAAAAAGACTTATGAGGTTTCTATTTCCCCTACTCGTATTTTTTACCTTGGTTGTTTCTTGTAAGAAAGACGATTCGCGTTCTTGTACTATTTGCAATTCTCCAGAAACATTTGAATTTGAGGTTTGCCGCGAAAGCAATGGAAATGCTTCGGTTAATGGAGATGATACTGGTACCAATTACGACGTTTATGTATCAGGTCTTGAAGAAGCTGGGGCCACGTGTGGAGGGAATTAAAAATTTATAACCCCAAGAGATTCTTTTAAGAATCGCTTGGAGTTATTTTCAAGAATTAGCATATTTAGAAATTAGGCACGAACCAAATATCATTAAGCAACGAGGTGCCATTTTTACCACCATAAATTACTATTTCTCCGTCTATGGCAACGCAATCAAACTCTTGACGCCCTTTAAAATCTCCTGATCCAGAATCGTTGGAGTTATGTGGCTCTAACTCCAACCAGGTTTCACCATCATCGGTTACCCAAGCATCATTTAAAGAATCAATACTAATTCCGGTGTTGGGATCTATTCCATTCCCGCCAAAAAGCCAAAGGATATCTCCGTCACTTTGTACTTCCATGACATGTTCGGTTCTTGCTGTAAAGGGTCCAGTTGCAGACACTAAAGTCCAATTAACACCGTTGGTGGAGGACCAAATATCATTCATTCTTTCAATACCCGTTGAGCCTCCAGCAAGAATAATTTTATCTTTAAAAACAACGGCTTGATGTCCATATCTTGGTGAAAATCCAGCGTCATCTGTTTCTAGTATCCATTCAATTTCTCCATTGGTGTCGGGAATTCCATTTGTACTCCATACATCATTTTTTAATATCCCAGAGGCGCTACCCCCAATAACATAAAGTCTATCGTAAAAAACAACGGCTTGATGTTGGTGTCTGGGTGCATAATGCGTACCCTGGCTCACATTTCCAGAATAGGGAACAAACTCCCAATTAATTCCATCGGAACTTTTATGAGCCGTACTACCATTACCATTGAGCACCCAAATTTCATTTCTAAAAACAACCGCTTGATGTTCTTCGCTAGGCGTAAAACCTTCGGGAGGAGCAGTATTTTCTTTCACCAAGCTCCATGTATTACCACCGTCGCTGCTATTCCAAACATCGTTATATTCTCCCCCGCTACCATCATCATTTATTGCGAGACCACCAATTATCCAAATTTTACCATTATAATTAATCATTTGATGTCCTCTTCTACCAACTTGGTTGGCTATTGCATTACTAGAAATAAGGGTATAATTTCCATTTCCGCTAGAAGAGCCATCACCAGTTGTGAATGAAAAAATAGATGAATTAATACCGTTTCCTGCGGTATCTAGTGCCTGTACGTACCAAAAATAGGTTGTGTTTGGCAATAATGAACCCACCGGAAGTGTTGTTCCTTGTACACCAGCACCTATTCTTACAGGAACGTTTTCTCCAAGGTAGATATCATAAACTATAGGATCATTTTCTGGATCTGTAGCAGCTTGCCATGATAGTATTGGGTCTGAAGGCACATCAGTTTCATTGTCGAAGGGTGATACCAAATCAAATGGATTCGGCGGTAAATTTTGAACGTCTGCAGTAATAAATGAAAAAACATTGTTACTATTTACATTTCCACCACCACTTATTTTTGCTTTTACATACCACTTATATTGTGTGGTTGCCAACAGTGCGTTTGTTACAGTATAAGTATTTGTAGTTATTCCACTTTTATGAAGTTGGGTGGGCAAGGATCCACTAGGAACTTCATTTGCCTTTTGAATGTATAAATCATAAGTTACAGATTCGCCATTTGGGCCGGTACTTTCTTCCCACGTAAAGGTTGGTGTAAAACTCACGCCAGTTGCATTGTTAGAAACAAATAACAAATTAAAACTGGAAGGATTAACAGCACCCTCATTTGTATCATCTTTGCTACACGAAACTAGGATAGTTATGGGGATAAGAAACAAGATTAATTTTGAGATTTTCATAGTATTTAATTTTATGATTCACTCCAAATGTACTTGTGAAAAGGCCTCCTTTAATAAGAATGTGATGAATTACATGAAAAACGATATGAATAACAGAATCTGTTAAGAAAGATTTTGCTTATAGGTTCTAGAAACAGGAATTTCTACTCCATTTTGAAGCCTTAAAGAGGTAGCGCTTAAAGACTCAATGACATTTTTATTTACAATAAACGAGCGATGTGTTTGTACAAAATTTGGTGGTAATTGATTGGCGACCGTTTTTAATTTATTGCGATCAATTACTTTTTTCCCCTTAGAGAAAAACTCTAAATAATTACCATCAGACTTAATATAATCTAAATCTTTTATATACACCTTCGCTTTGTTATTAAGTGCAATATATTTTGCCTCTACTTTTTTTTCAATAGCAGCTTTTTCAGATTCAACACTCTTTACTTTTTGAATATAAGCCACAAGCTTCCTCCCCAAAAACAGAGATATAATTAAAAACAGAATAGATAAAGTTGCCCATTGCCATCTTCTCCTTGTTTGTTGAGAAAGTAGAAGTGCGGTTTCTTGATTGGCCTTTTCAAGTCTTAAAATGTCGTTTGCTTGCTTTTCTACTTGATATTTTGAAGTAATTTCTGCAATCCGTTCATTCTCCTGATAAGTGGCTATAGAATCTTTAATCTTTGAAAGTGTTTCAGCATACAGGAAAGCATTCCTAAAGTCACTTTTATTTTTATATCCCAAAATAAGCATCTCATACATTAAGGGTTTTAGAGATCGCTTTTCAGAAAGCTCGATAGCCGTTAAAAGATTTCTAATTCCCTCCTCATTTCGGTTTAGCCTAATTTGAGATTTTCCTAAAATAAAGTAGGAGAAATCTAAATTTTGAGTATATCCAATATTCGTCTTTATATCAATTGCTTTTTTTGCCATTTCAATGGCTTCGACGTATTTTTTATTATCTATATAGTTTTTACTTAAGTCATGATAAATTACCGATGCGAGCCTTGACTCATCTGGATTTTCTATACTTTTTAAGGCATCAAAACAAATTTTCAACTTGGTTTCAAAATTTTCTTTGGCCCCTCGTTTTACCTCCTCATGGGTTACAGATAAACCACTTGTTTTAAAACTAGAGTGGTATAATGATTTGTCATAAAAAAAGTCTGCCTGTTCATTCTTGCCTTCATTTTCATAGATGATTCCAATGTTAAGATAGGTTCTTGCAAGATAATCGTGTGAACTTATTTCCTCGAAAATGTCCAAGGCCGCTATATAGTTTTCTAAAGCCACATCTCTTTGTTCTTTTAGTGAATTTATGGATCCTAAATTAGCATAGGTAATACCTAAGTCTATTTTGTTAATTTTTGATTTATTCTGAAGGTTTTGGTTTAGTAATTTTTCAGCTTCTTGATACTTTTTTTTGCTAATTAAATAGGTTGCATGTTGAGCAATGGCTTGCCCTATAACAGAAACATCACCCTGCTTTAAAGCTTTTTTATAGGCCAAACCTGAGTAGTATAAAGCACTATCTTGATTCGTCTTATAAAAAACTTTGGCTTTTTGCAACAACGAATCAAAGTCGATTTGCGTATGGTCTTGAGAAAAGGCTGTAGATTCAGATAGAATTAGAAAGCCAATAATGAAAAGTACTTTATTCATACTGAAAAAGGTACAAAAAAAACTGAAGTGTATAAACTTCAGTTTTATTGTATTATAAAATGGAGGTGTTCGTTTTAGTCATTCAATTTTAACACTGCCATAAACGCTTCCTGAGGAATTTCAACATTCCCCACAGCGCGCATACGTTTCTTTCCTTTTTTCTGTTTTTCAAGTAGCTTTCTTTTTCTTGAAATATCTCCACCATAACATTTGGCGGTAACGTCTTTTCGAAGCGCTTTTACTGTTTCACGAGCAATGATTTTTGCCCCAATAGCTGCCTGAATTGGAATATCAAACTGCTGTCGTGGAATTAATTGGCGTAATTTTTCACACATTTTTTTTCCAATATCGTAGGCATTGTCTTGGTGTAATAATGCTGAAAGTGCATCTACGACATTGGCATTTAGTAATACGTCTACCTTAACTAATTTTGAGGCACGCATCCCAATAGGAGCATAATCGAAAGAGGCATATCCTTTCGAAACCGTTTTTAATCGATCGTAAAAATCGAATACAATTTCGGCCAAAGGCATATCGAAACTTAATTCTACACGATCTTGAGTTAAATATGTTTGATTGGTAATTTGCCCTCGTTTTTCAATACATAATGACATTACGGACCCAACAAAATCAGATTTTGTGATAATGCTTGCCTTAATGTAAGGTTCTTCAACTCTGTTTAGCGTAGAAGGTTCTGGTAAATCGCTTGGATTATTTACAAGAATAATGGTGTCGGGTTCTTTATTCGTAAAAGCGTGATAGGACACGTTTGGCACCGTTGTGATAACGGTCATATCAAACTCACGCTCTAAGCGCTCTTGAATAATTTCAAGGTGGAGCATTCCTAAAAAGCCGCATCGAAACCCAAATCCTAAAGCTGCAGAACTTTCGGGCTGAAATACCAAAGAAGCATCGTTTAACTGAAGCTTTTCCATGGAACTTCTCAATTCTTCGTAATCTTCAGTATCAACAGGATAAATTCCAGCAAAAACCATAGGTTTAACATCCTCAAACCCTTCAATCATGTTGGTGGTGGGTATTTTTGAATCGGTAATAGTATCACCCACTTTTACTTCACGGGCATCTTTAATTCCTGTAATTAAATAACCAACATCTCCAGTTTTTACTACTGCTTTAGGTTGTTGTTTTAATCGTAAGGTCCCAACTTCATCGGCAAAATAGGATTTGCCTGTAGCCATAAATTTTATTTGTTGCCCCTTTTTAATTTCCCCATTCAAGACTCTAAAGTAAGTTTCAACTCCTCTAAATGGGTTATAAACTGAATCAAAAATAAGAGCCTGTAAAGGTTCATCAGGATTCCCCTTAGGAGCAGGAACACGTTCTACTATGGCTTTTAAAATTTCTTCAATTCCAATGCCTGTTTTGGCACTCGCCGGAATCACTTCTTCTGGGTCACAGCCTAAAAGATCTACTATATCATCAATGACTTCTTCCGGCTTTGCAGAAGGAAGATCTACTTTATTTAGTACAGGAATAATTTCTAGGTCATTTTCTAATGCCAAGTAAAGATTAGAAATAGTCTGTGCTTGAATACTTTGTGCCGCATCTACAACTAAAAGCGCACCTTCACAGGCTGCAATAGAACGGGAAACTTCATAAGAAAAATCGACGTGACCTGGAGTATCAATAAGGTTTAAAACATATTTTTCACCTTCATACACATAATCCATTTGTATGGCATGACTTTTTATAGTGATACCGCGCTCTCTTTCCAAGTCCATACTATCCAACAACTGATCTTGTTTTTCTCTATCTGTAACAGAGCCAGTGGCATCCAATAACCTATCGGCAAGGGTGCTCTTCCCATGATCAATGTGCGCGATAATGCAAAAATTGCGAATATTCTTCATAAATAACTTCTTCCTAGCAATTAAGGTTGCAAATATAGATTAAAAATAAAGCTTAAAATACTTAAAATTTGACTTGTAAGAATTTTAATGTTAAAAGAAAATGCGGATATTTGTTATTCAATTTTAATTACTTAGCCAAAGCAGAGTTTCTACAAAAGACTTGGAAGAACTTCTTTTGTAGAATATTATAAAGATATGCGAACGAAAATTCTTATCTTCTTTTTATTCTTTTGGACTTTTATAACAGCCCAAAATCACGCGCTTACGGGCACTATCGTCGATGAAAATAATTCCCCAATTTCATTTGTAAATGTGGTTTTATATCAAAAAGCCGAATCCGAACCTTTTACCGGAACGGCTTCAGGTGAAGAAGGAAATTTTAAATTAGAATCAATTTCTCAAGGAGAGTATACCCTCGAAATAAGCATGATTGGGTTTAAAACAAAGACCTTACCTATAACTATTTCTGAAAATATTTCTTTACACACCATACAAATTGAAGAAGATGCAGAACAATTAGGTGAAGCAGTTGTGACAGCCAAAAGACCCACCATTCAAAAAACGGCGGGAATGTTAGTGTTTAATGTTGAAAACACATCCCTTTCTACGGGTAATTCGTTGAATTTGTTATCTAAAACGCCTGGTGTACTGGTGCTTGGGGGAAATATTTCTATTAAAAACCAGCCTACAACTATTTATCTTAACGGGAGGAGGGTGTATCTTTCTGCTTCCGAAACGGTTTCTTTTCTTCAAAATTTAGACGCCTCTGTTGTAAAGCAAGTAGAGGTTATAACTAATCCGTCGTCTCAGTTTGACGCAGAATCTGGAACGGTGTTAAATATAATTACTTCAAAGAACCTAATTCCAGGCTATAAAGGTTCCATTAATGGGACTTATGAACAGGCTATTTTTTCAAAATATACTTTTGGGAATAGCCATTTTTACAAGAATAATTGGTTAAACCTATATGGCAGTTATAGCTTCAGCCCGAGAAAGGAAAATAAGGATCAAGATTCTTATATCCGTTTTTTTGAGGCGAACGAAACATCCACTAGCGCAATCTGGGAAAGCGATTTTAATAGAATTACAAGAAGCTATGGGCATCAAGGTAATTTTGTAGCCGACATTGATTTTGACGATAAGAACGCTCTTAACATTACCGCAAATATTTTTGTATCACCTAATAAAGAGTACAAAAACCACCAAAACACAGTCATTCTTAATGCACAACGACAACTGGACTCTACTTTTTATACTAAAAGTTTAATGGATACAGATGTTACCAATATTGCGTTGGGCACAGACTATAAAACAAAAATAAATGAGCATGGAGGAGCGCTCACTATTGGAGGAAATTATATTACATATACCAGTGATCAGGCTCAAGAATTAAAAAGTGATTATTTTTTTCCGAATGGAGATTTTATAAAAAGTATTCAATTTGAAACAAATGCAACGCAAGACACTAAAATTGCCACAGGCTATCTAGATTTAAGTATAGGTCTTTTTGAAGGAACTCTTGAAACAGGGTTAAAATATTCCAATATTGACACCAATACGGGGCTTGATTATTTCAATCTTGTAAATGGAAACATGGTTTTAAACCCAGCGCTTTCAGATAAATTTACGTACGAAGAATCCATTTTTGCTGGCTATTTTAGTTTTGATAAAGGCTTCGAAAAATGGAATATTAGCTTTGGGACTAGAGCTGAATATACCGACGTAAAAGGAATTTCTGTGTCTTTAGGTAGCTTAAATACGCAGGAATATTTTAAGTTGTTTCCTTCAGCATCGGTGGAATATCAGGTAGATTCAAACAATTCTTTTGGTGTTAATTATGCTAGAAAAATTGAAAGGCCACGCTACCAAAGTTTGAATCCTTTTCGATATTTTTTAAATGAAAATAATTTTAATGAAGGAAATCCAAATTTAGTGCCTTCTATAGAAGATAAAGTTACCTTAAGCTATACCCACAAAGGGAAGTGGTTTTTTGAATTGTATTATCAAACCATCGAAAATTCTTTAGAAATATTAAATTTTCAGAACAACGAAACCTTTACTTTTAGACAGCTTGACGCTAATTTAATTGACTTTTTTCAATACAGTTTTGATGTGGTTTACTCTGCTCCAATTGGTAATTTTTGGTATGCAAGTTTTGTGACTTCAACCTATTATTTGGAGAATGAATTCTTTGCTGTTGAAAGTTCTCAAGAAAGAGCCCAAAATCATACCCTCGGGTTTTTTGCTCAAGCCTATAGCCAAATTACACTTTCTCAAAATGGAGGATTTACATCAGATGTATCCGCGCGTTATATTTCAAACCTAATTTCAGGTTCTTTAGATTATAAAAATATTTTTGATCTTTCCATTTCATTTAGAAAGTCATTCTGGAATAGGAGCGCTAGCATTTCAGCAGGAGTAGATGATATTTTTCAAACCAATAATGTACGAGTTTCTTCAAGGTATTTGAATCAGGATAACTCCTATTTTGCGAGACCAGAATCAAGAAAATTTTGGATTGGTTTCAAATATAACTTCGGAAACTACAGTCTTCGCGAAAACAAGAAAACCATTAGCACAAAAGAAGGCGACCGTCTACAATAATTTTTCCACAAGAAATTCACTATTTTTGCACCCATGGCCAAAATTGGTAATATAGACGTTGGAGATTTTCCCCTGTTGCTTGCTCCTATGGAGGATGTAAGCGACCCACCTTTTCGTGCACTTTGCAAGGAACAAGGAGCAGATGTGGTATTTACTGAGTTTATTTCTTCGGAAGGTCTTATTCGTGATGCCGCAAAAAGCGTAATGAAACTTGATATTTATGAAAAGGAGCGCCCAGTGGGTATTCAAATATTTGGCGCGGTTCTCGATTCGATGCTTCAAAGTGTTGAGATTGTTGAGGCAAGCGGCCCCGATATGATTGATATCAACTTTGGATGTCCCGTTAAAAAAGTGGTGTCCAAAGGCGCTGGTGCTGGGATTTTAAAAGATATAGATTTAATGGTTTCACTTACGGAAGCCATGGTAAAACACACAAAGCTTCCTATTACAGTAAAAACGAGATTGGGTTGGGATTACGATTCCATTAAGATTGTTGAGGTTGCCGAAAGACTGCAAGATGTAGGTTGTCAAGCTATTTCTATTCATGGAAGAACACGTGCTCAAATGTATAAAGGGGATGCCGACTGGGCGCCTATTGCAGAAGTTAAAAACAACTCCAGGATGCACATCCCTGTTTTTGGTAATGGCGATGTAAATTCACCAGAAAGAGCCATGGAGATGCGGGATAAATACGGACTTGATGGAGCAATGATAGGTAGAGCTAGTATTGGTTACCCTTGGTTTTTTAAAGAGGTGAAACATTATTTTAAAACAGGAGAACATCTTGCGCCGCCCACCATGGAAGAAAGAGTCTATGCTGCTAAAAGGCATCTCCAAATGGCTATTGATTGGAAGGGCGAAAAACTAGGCGTTTTTGAAACCCGCCGTCATTATACCAATTACTTTAAAGGGATTCCAGACTTTAAGGAGTACCGAATGAAAATGGTCACCAGCGATGACTCTGCTTCCGTTTTTGAAGCTTTTGATGAAGTTTTGGAAAAATTTGGAGACTTCCAATTTGTCTAAGAAAGCAACCGCTGTGATACTCGTAACGATGCTATTTTGGAAGCCAGCCCCCCCAGTAGCGTGATAGTTAAAAATACAATCAAGAGGTTTATTAACTTAAATTTCACTGGATAAGGCAGGGATTCTGTAATAGGAACAAAGCCATATTGGATTTGTAATAACACCAAGACGCTTCCTAAAAAAAGGCCAATAAATACCCCTATAAGGGTCATTAAAACACCATTGTAAAAGAAAACTTTTCTAATTTCTTTTAGCGTTAAGCCTAAAAAGTATAGTGTTTTAATATTTCCTCTTTTTTCAAGAATAATCATAATAATCGTTCCTGCAAGATTAAAAATAGCGATTGCCGCAATAAGACTCACAAAAAGATAGGTAAAGAGATTTTCAGAATTCAGCATTTTATACAAAGCATCATTTTGCTGAAACCTATTTTTAATGATAATTTCTTCAGGAAAAATTCCTGAAATGTCTGCTTTTACTTTATCCTCTTGGGCTGAGGGATTTAATTTAAACTCTAGGAATGAAACTTTTGTACTATCAAGTCCTAGTAGATTTCTTGCAAAATCAATATCCGAAAAGAGATATTTTCCATTTAACTCATCGTTAATTTCATAAATACCAGAAGCCACAACCCTTTCAGAATTAAAGGCAGAAGTTGGATCTAGAACATTTATTTGACCTGTTCCTGGTTTTGGCACATATACTTCAATTAACTTTCCATAATCTCTTGGTGGAATAGATAATTTAGCCGAAATACCGAAGCCTATTACCACTTCATTCTGATTTGGAACCAACCAATCACCCACTAGAAGTAGACTATCAATAGGCGTAACTTTTGAATAATTTTCATCGACTCCTTTGATGAATGCAATATGATTTTTACCCTCATAACGAATAAAAATGCGTTCTTCTATAGTTTTTGAAACGGCTTCAATTCCTTCAATTTTCTGAATTTTTATAAACTGTTCTTCGGTGAGTTGAAGCGTTTTACCCTTTGCAGGAATCACTTTTAAATCACTATCAAACATATTGGTAAACTGAAGCGCAAACTCTTTTAGACCAGAAAATCCAGAAAGCACTATAAATAATGCCATAGCACCTAAGATAACCGCAATAATGGCAATTCTAGAAATAATGTTTACAGCATTTTTATTACTTTTTGAAAACAAATAACGCTTTGCGATGTAGAGCGGATAGTTCACAAATTAATTTTTCTTCCTTTTGGGTAAAAGATTAGGATCTTTAATTGGGTTGGCCTCGCCTTTCACCGCTTTTTCAATTTGTTCGATATATTCAAGAGAATCATCATTATAAAAAGTAAGATCTGGCATTTTTCGCAATTGATGTTTGGTAAGTTGTGCGATTTGATGTTTTATTTTTGGTTTTAGTAAATTGAGTTCGCTAACAATTGTTTTTCCTTTTCCAGCAGGGAAAATACTTACATACACCTTCGCAATAGAAAGATCAACCGTTACAGAAACTTTAGAGACAGAAACAATAATGCCTGTTTGTCCACTATTTCTAAGCAATTCCTGAAGTACACTAGCAAGGTCTTTTTGTAAAACCCCAGCAATTTTTTTTTGTCTATTACTTTCTACCATAGTGCAAAAATAGTACATTTAATAGGATGGACAGTTAATTTATTACATTTGAAAAAGTCAAAGCTCAAAATATGAATAAAATAGAACACCTTGGTATTGCAGTCAAGGATATTGAACAAGCAAATAAATTATACGAAAGCCTTTTAGGATATACTCATTACAAAACAGAAGCCGTAGAGAGTGAAGGCGTTATAACCTCTTTTTTTAAAAGTGGTGAAAGTAAAATAGAACTATTAGAGGCAACCAATGAGGAGAGTCCGATAGCAAAATTTATTGAAAAAAAAGGAGAAGGAATCCACCACATAGCTTTTTCCGTAGATAATATTAAGAAAGAAGTTGCAAGGCTAAAAGGGGAAGGGTTTACTATCCTGAATGAAGAGCCAAAAAAAGGTGCAGATAATAAATGGGTTGTTTTTTTACACCCAAAAAGCACCGGTGGTGTGTTAATAGAGCTTTGTCAAGAAAGGAACAATAGCTAAATTTGTTTTGCAGTATAACTTAAAGTGTTTTACATTTGCAACTTGTTTTTGGTCCCATAGCTCAGCTGGTTAGAGCACCTGACTCATAATCAGGGGGTCCTTGGTTCGAGCCCAAGTGGGACCACTTATAGTTTAAAAGGATTAAATTGAATAAATAAACATTACCCAAAATGCAATTTTTTAATTAAATTTTGGTTAATAAATGGTTGATAACAAGCTTTTTTGTTTGTTGTTTAAAAAAAATTATTACTTTAGCCCCTGAATATGCGACCCCAAATCGTAACTATATTAACCCTATTGCTATTCTTAATGAATAGCATTTCTATGCTTGGGCAGTCTTCGACTGCATCTTCAGGCCCACCACCTCCAGCTCAAAGAACACCAGTAGATTTACCCATTGATGGTAGTGTTTACTTACTTCTTATTGCAGGATTAGTTTATGGAGTATACCTAATTTTAAAGTGCAAAAAGGCTAGCGATACGCTTTCATAATTCTACTCACGTATTTCCCAATTACATCAAATTCTAAGTTTACGATGCTACCAACTTTTAGCATTTTAAAACTTGTATTTTCATAAGTATACGGAATGATAGCTACACTGAAAGAATTTTTTTTGGAATTTACAACAGTCAAACTTACACCGTTTACCGTTATTGATCCCTTTTCAATAGTAATATTTTCCAAGTTCTGTTGGTATTCAAAAGTGAATGACCAGCTGCCATTATTTTCTTCAATTAAAGTACAGATAGCGGTTTGATCTACATGACCTTGTACTATGTGACCATCAAGTCTCTCGCCGAGTTTCATAGCTCTTTCCAGATTTACAATATCTCCTATTGCAAGTTGTCCTAAATTACTTTTTTCCAGTGTTTCCTGAATGGCAGTAACAGTGTAATAGTCATTTTCCATACTCACGACAGTTAAACAAACACCATTGTGCGCAACACTTTGGTCAATTTTAAGCTCGTTTGTAAAATTACTCTCAATAGTAAGGTGGAGATTGCTATTTTCTTTTTCCAGCAAAACTATTTTACCAATCGTTTCAACAATGCCTGTAAACATGCTTTCAATTAATTACATTTGTAGTACAAAAGTAACAAGGAGTATTTGTTTATGGGTAAAAATGAAAAAATAATTGTTGGAATTTCCATTGGAGACTATAACGGGATTGGGAGTGAGGTCATATTAAAAACCTTTCAAGATAGTAGAATGCTTGAATTTTGTACTCCTGTAATATTTGCTTCAGTTAAGCTGATGTCTTTTTTTAAAAAAGAATATGACATGGAAATTAATTTTCATGGCATTGATAAAATTGAAGATGTTATTCATAAAAAAATAAATGTTTTAAATGTTTGGAAAGAACCAATCGAAGTAAATTTTGGAAAAGAAGAAGCTAAAGCAGGAGAATTTGCAATTACATCCTTGAAAGCTTCAGTTGAGGCGTTAAAAAATGATACAATTGATGTATTAGTCACTGCGCCCATTAATAAAAGTAACGTACAATCCAAATCTTTTAATTTTCCAGGACACACAGATTATTTAGCTAAAGAATTGAAAGGTAACAGCCTTATGTTTATGATTTCTGAAGAATTAAAAGTGGGTTTACTTACAGATCATGTTGCTGTTAAGGATGTTCCAGGAACTATTACAAGGGAACTCATTGAAAAAAAGATTAACACCATACATAAAACATTAATTGAAGACTTTGGTATTATAAAACCAAAAATTGCTGTTTTGGGAATTAACCCACATACGGGGGATAATGGAGTAATTGGTGACGAGGATGACACAGTTTTAAGACCAACTATAGAAAATATTAGAAATAACGGGAAAATTGTGTTGGGACCTTATGCTGCAGATAGCTTTTTTGGATCTGGAAATTATAAAAGCTTTGACGCTGTTGTAGCTTCCTATCACGATCAAGGATTAATACCGTTTAAAACGCTAGCCTTTGGACAAGGCGTAAATTATACCGCAGGGTTAAGTAAAATTAGAACTTCTCCAGACCACGGAACAGCTTACGAAATTGCAGGAAAGAATCTAGCCAATGAATCTTCCTTTAAAGAAGCTGTTTTTGCGGCCATTCAAATTTATAAAAACAGGGAAGAATATCAATTATATGCCCAAAATCCATTAAAAGTTACTGCAAAAAAAGAATATTCAAAAAAGAATTTTTAAAAAGGATAAGCAAATAGAAATATTTTTTATCTTTGCGACCGCCTTTTTTGGAAGGCAAATGTTTAAATATTGATGTGAAAATGAACGAAATGAAAGAATTTACAATCCCTTTTGTGGGATTGAAATTGGGGAAACACATCTTTACTTTTGAAATAAAGAATACGTTCTTTGAACATTTTGAGTATGATGAGTTTAATGATGCGAACATTTCATTAGAAGCTGTTCTCGATAAGAAAACAACCCTTTTGGAGTTTACACTTGATTTTTCTGGGTTTGTAAATGTTAATTGTGATTTAACAAACGAACCTTTTAATCAAGAAGTATCAGGCAACTATCATTTTGTAGTAAAGTTTGGCGAGGAATTTAATGATGAAAATGAAGATTTGCTTATTCTTCCTCACGGAAGCTATCAAGTAAATATTCAGCAATATATTTATGAATCCATTGTGCTTGCTTTACCATCAAAAAGAATCCATCCAGGAGTAAAGGATGGAACATTAAAATCGGATATACTCGAAAAATTAGAAGAATTAAGCCCTAAGGGTAAAGATATTTCAGAAGAAACAGATATAGATCCCCGTTGGGACAACTTAAAAAAATTATTAACAGATAAATAGAATTGAGTAATGGCACATCCTAAAAGAAAAATCTCGAAAACAAGAAGAGATAAAAGAAGAACACATTACAAGGCCACGTCACCACAAATTGCTACAGATCCTACTACAGGAGAGGCACACCTTTTCCATAGAGCTCATTGGCACGAAGGAAAATTATACTACAAAGGACAAGTGGTTATTGACGCAGTAGAATCAGTAGAAGCATAAGTATATTATATAAAAAACAAAAAACTCTCACAATCTATTAATTGGTCGTGAGGGTTTTTTATTTTCTTTCTAATATTTTAAAAAGGTGCTTTTTTTGATCATTTTTGATTAAAAATTAGTATTTTTCAGTCTTAATTTAATGCTTTTTGGCCTTTTTTGTGAATTTTAATTCAACTCTTTATGTCTAAAATCACTGCAGCTATCACCGCTGTGGGAGGATATGTCCCAGACTATGTTCTTTCCAACCAGATTCTAGAAACCATGGTAGATACCAACGATGAATGGATTACTGCCAGAACAGGTATTAAAGAACGCAGAATTTTAAAAGATAAAGACAAAGGAACCTCTTATCTTGCTATAAAAGCTGCAGAAGACCTTCTAACCAAAAGCAATACTGACCCTAAAGATATAGATTTGGTGATTATGGCAACAGCCACACCAGATATGCCCGTAGCGGCAACAGGCGTTTACGTAGCCAGTAAAATTGGAGCAGTAAACGCTTTTTCTTTTGACTTAGTAGCAGCTTGCTCCAGTTTTTTATATGGCATGTCTACTGCCGCTAGATATATTGAATCTGGTAAATACAAAAAAGTACTTTTAATTGGAGCAGATAAAATGTCTTCTATTATAGACTACGAAGACAGAACTACATGTATTATTTTTGGAGATGGGGGAGGAGCGGTTCTTTTTGAGCCTAATACTGAGGGGCTAGGATTAATTGATGAACATCTACGGTCCGACGGAATAGGAAGAGCACACCTTAAAATAGACGCCGGGGGTTCTTTACTCCCTGCATCCATTGAAACGGTTACAAATAAGCAACATTACGTTTTTCAGGATGGAAAAACAGTATTTAAGTTTGCGGTTTCTAATATGGCCGATGTGTGCGCCAAAGTCATGGAGAAAAATAATTTGGAAGGGAAGGATGTAAATTGGTTGGTACCGCATCAAGCAAACAAACGAATTATTGATGCAGCAGCCAATAGAATGGAGCTCCCTGAAGAAAAGGTAATGATGAACATCCATAAATACGGAAACACGACCTCTGCCACCTTACCATTATGCCTTCATGACTATGAAAAGCAATTAAAAAAAGGGGATAATTTAGTTTTTGCCGCTTTTGGAGGAGGATTCACTTGGGGTGCTGTCTATGTTAAATGGGCATACAATTCATAATAAAATAAACGACCAATTAAACAAATAACAATATGGACTTAAAAGACATTCAAAATCTAATCAAGTTTGTAGCGAAATCTGGAGCTAGTGAAGTGAAACTTGAAATGGAAGATGTTAAAATCACCATTAGAACTGGACACGAAAATGATGAACCTACTTATATTCAGCATATACCAGCGCCAATTCAGCAACAAGCGCAACCGGCTATAGCGCAACCACAGGCAGAAAGTACACCAGTTCCTGTTAAGGAAGCTGCAGCACCAGTAGATGAGAATTCAAAATATATAACTGTAAAATCACCAATTATTGGTACTTTTTACAGAAAGCCCTCTCCAGACAAACCAGTGTTTAAGGAAGTAGGAGACACTGTATCTACAGGTGACGTGCTTTGCGTAATTGAGGCTATGAAATTGTTTAATGAAATTGAAAGTGAAGTTTCAGGAAAAATTGTGAAAGTTTTAGTGGAAGATTCTTCTCCAGTAGAATTTGATCAACCCTTATTCCTTATAGACCCATCGTAATTGTCAAATCCCAAATCCCAATAATCAAATTCTTTTCAATTGGAAATTTGGTGACGGAGATTTGAAAATTAGCAAACTATGTTTAAAAAAATATTAATAGCCAATAGAGGTGAAATTGCCTTACGAGTTATAAGGACTTGTAAGGAGATGGGAATTAAAACAGTTGCAGTGTATTCTACTGCAGATGCAGAAAGCCTTCACGTACGTTTTGCAGATGAAGCCGTTTGTATAGGACCCCCACCAAGTAGCGAAAGCTATTTAAAAATTTCCAACATCATTGCCGCTGCAGAAATTACTAATGCAGATGCCATTCATCCTGGATATGGATTCTTGTCTGAAAATGCTAAGTTTTCAAAAATATGTGAGGAACATGGCATTAAATTTATAGGTGCTTCTGCAGATATGATCCAAAAAATGGGAGACAAAGCCACCGCCAAAGCTACCATGAAAGAAGCTGGGGTACCTTGCGTTCCTGGAAGTGATGGTATAATTCCTGATTTTGAGACCTGTAAAACAGTAGCTAAAGAAACAGGTTATCCTGTGATGTTAAAAGCTAGTGCAGGTGGAGGAGGAAAAGGGATGCGTGGTGTTTGGAAAGAAGAAGATTTACTAGCCGCTTGGGAATCTGCGAGACAAGAAAGTAAAGCTGCTTTTGGAAATGATGACATGTATATGGAAAAGCTTATTGAAGAGCCCCGTCATATCGAAATACAAATTGTTGGCGATAGTACAGGAAAGGCTTGTCATTTAAGTGAAAGAGATTGCTCAATTCAGCGTCGTCATCAAAAATTGACTGAAGAGACGCCAAGTCCATTTATGACTAAAAAGCTTAGAGATGATATGGGTAAAGCGGCTGTAAAAGCGGCAGAATATATCAATTATGAAGGCGCAGGAACCATCGAATTTTTGGTAGATAAACACCGAAATTTCTATTTCATGGAAATGAATACTCGTATTCAAGTAGAGCATCCAATTACCGAACAAGTAGTAGATCACGATTTAATTCGGGAGCAAATTTTAGTGGCTGCTGGGATTCCAATTTCAGGGAAGAATTATTTGCCACAGCTTCATTCTATAGAATGTAGAATTAATGCCGAAGATCCTTATAACGGGTTTAGACCTTCCCCTGGAAAAATTACCGTTTTACATGCACCAGGAGGTCATGGGGTTCGATTAGACACTCATGTGTATGCTGGGTATGTCATACCGCCAAATTATGACTCGATGATTGCGAAGCTAATTACAACAGCGCAAACAAGAGATGAGGCAATCAATAAAATGAAAAGAGCTCTTGACGAATTTGTCATTGAAGGTGTAAAAACCACCATTCCCTTTCATAGACAATTAATGGATGATCCTGCGTATGTTTCAGGAAATTATACCACAGCGTTTATGAATACATGGAAAATGAATACACCAGAAGAACAATAAATTTATAGCACTTAAATTTAGAATATACCCATTTCAAAAAGTAATATCTTTGAAATGGGTATTTTTTTAACCAAACTCTAGCTATTGAATCTATCATATTGGGAATATAAAACGTGGTTTCACAATATTGACTATGCCATCATTGGAAGTGGCATAGTTGGGTTAAGTTGTGCGCTATCCCTTCGTGAGAGGCATCCTAATGCCAAAATTGTTGTTTTTGAAAGTGGCACCTTACCTAATGGGGCTAGTACCAAAAATGCTGGCTTTGCATGTTTTGGAAGCTTGTCCGAAATTATTGAAGATTTAAAAACACACTCTGAAGACGAGGTGGTTGAGTTAGTTAGGAAAAGGGTGATGGGATTGGAGATACTTCGTAAGAATTTGGGCGATAAAAAAATCGATTTTCAACGTCATGGAGGCTATGAACTTTTTACCCTTGAGGATGAAGCATTGTATGAAAATTGCCTTTCAAAACTGTCTTATATAAATAGTGTGCTAAAAAAGGCTCTTTTTAACGAAAAAGATGTGTTTTCTGTCAAAAACGATGCATTTTCGTTCAAAAAAGTTCAAAAAATGCTAATTTTTAATCAATTTGAAGGGCAGTTAGATACCGGCAAAATGATGCATGCGCTTATTCAAAAATGTGTAAAAAAGGGTGTTTTTGTGCTAAATTCGTTTAAAATTGAGTCATTTTTATCTAAAAATGATCAAATAGTAATGAATTTTAAGGATTTTGGTGAAATTTCGGCAAAAAAACTCTGTATTGCTACAAATGGGTTTGCAAATCAGCTTATAAATACTCAAGATTTGAAACCTGCCAGAGCCCAAGTGCTTATTACTAAACCCATAAGGAATCTTCATATTAAAGGAACTTTTCATTTGGATAGGGGCTATTATTATTTCAGAAATATAGACGATAGAATCCTTTTGGGGGGAGGTAGGAATTTGGACTTTACAGGAGAAACCACCACTAGTTTGGAAGTGACTTCCCTAATTCAAAATAAATTGGAGGATTTATTACATACTACCATTATCCCAAACACCCCGTTTGAAGTTGAGCATCGTTGGAGTGGGATTATGGGGGTAGGATCTCAAAAGAAACCTATCGTTATGAAGGTAGACGACCATGTGTATTGCGGTGTTAGACTAGGAGGTATGGGCGTTGCTATTGGTAGTTTGGTGGGTAGCGAGTTAGCAACTATAGCACAGACTTAAGATGATAAAAAAGGTATTTAAATTCTTTTGGAAATCCATTTTATGGTTTTTAGGATTAAGTATTCTATGGGTAGTTATTTACAAATGGGTGCCAGTACCTTATACTCCTTTAATGGCGATTCGCTCTTTGGAAGCCGAAGGTAATTTTGAAACAAAACATGACTGGGTTCCTATGGAGGAAATTTCCAAAGAACTGCAACTTGCAGTAATTTCTGCCGAAGATCAAAATTTTTTGAATCATAATGGTTTTGATTATGAAGCCATTCAAAAGGCATATAAAAACAATCAAAAAGGAAGAAGAATTAAGGGTGGAAGCACTATTTCGCAACAAACGGCAAAGAATGTTTTTCTATGGCCCAATAGAAGTTGGTTGCGCAAAGGATTGGAGACGTATTTTACATTTCTAATTGAAACCCTTTGGAGTAAGGAACGAATTTTAGAAGTATATCTCAACAGCATTGAAATGGGAAACGGGGTGTATGGAGCAGAAGCCGCTTCGCAATATTGGTTCAAAAAAAGTGCTAAAAAATTAACTAGATATCAAGCAGCATCTATTGCTGTGATACTTCCAAATCCTAGAAAATATATGGCATCCAATAGTTCAAACTATATTGAAAATAGAAAACAATGGTTGGTTCGACAAATGCAAAATTATGGTACATTTACTTTAAAACAAACTAAGGAAGATGACGGCAAAAGAAATTAAAGAGGCGTTATTTAAAATTTGTACAGAAAAGGTTGAAAACCGCTATCAAAAAATTAAACAGGTTTTAGAGGATATAAAGGAGTCGTTACTAGAAGAAAGCAAAAGTACTGCAGGGGACAAACATGAAACGGGACGCGCCATGCTTGACATTGAAAGAGAAAACACATCAAAACAACTACAGGAGGTAGAGGTGTTAATGTCCATTCTTAAAAAGATAGATATTAATTCAAAATCAGATTATGTGCGTTTAGGAAGTTTGGTAAAAACAGATAAAGCCACCTATTTTATGAGCCTTTCTATAGGAGCGGTTGACTTAAATAAGAAGTCTTATCTATGTGTAGCGCTAAATTCTCCAATGGGACAAGCATTATTGGGGAAGAAAAAAGAAGATATATTTAGTTTTAACAATCAAGAATACAAAGTACTATTGGTTTCTTAGTTGTAAGCAAACTTCCGTATTTAATTTAAAAGGATTCTTGTTCTCGAAGAAAATAATATGGTTTCCAAATTTGGCTTGTACTAAGTAATAATTTCCTTTAAAATAGTTCTTCTCAACAAGCACTTTAAAATCTGTTTCAATTTCTGAAAGTTGTAATTGGGAGGGAAGTAGGATAAGTTCATCATTCGACAAAATTCCAGAAGGAACTATGGAAACTTCTCCAAAAAAACCAGCTTGATAGACATTGTCTAGGGTGTTATATATGTTTTCAGGCGAGTCCAGCTTTTCAAGCTTTCCGTCCTTTAAAAGCAATATTTTATTTGAAAATGCCAAAGCCTCTTCGGCGTCATGAGTTGCTGTAATACAAGCAATTTTATTGTCTTTTAAATACCCAAAAAGCTTTCTACGTAATGTATTTTTTCTGAAAGTATCAATATTACTGAAGGGCTCATCAAGCAATAGTAGTTGAGGTTCCTTTGCAAGCGCTTTTGCAAGCGCTACACGTTGCTTTTGACCGCCGCTAAGGTTTTTCACCATAGTTTCAGCAAAAGATTCCATTTCAACTACCTCTAATAACTCATTTACTCTTTTTCTATCACTTTTTAAATCTAGTCTTGAAAGATGGGTTGCAATATTTTCAGCTACCGAAATAAAAGGCATGACATTAAATTCTTGAGCAACTAACTTCATAAAATCTTCCCCAGGGACTAAATTGAAATTGGGGCCTAGTAGCTGTTTATCTTTCCAATATAAGGTGCCTTTTTCTAAGTGAAGTAGTCCGTAAATGATGTGTAATAATGTTGATTTTCCGCAACCGCTTTCTCCTAATACTGATAAATGCTCCCCTTTTTCTAACGAAAAGGAAATGTTCGAGAGAATTTCTTTATCTGCGTAAGAAAATGAGTTTATTGCTACTTGAAGCATACTGTTTTATAAAATGAAAAAGGCTGTCAACTACGTTTCAAATATGCATAACGTGACAACCTTTTACAATAAAAAGATTCTATTATTCCTTAATACCAGTATTTACTTTTTCTGGAAGGACTTCATAACCCATATTATAGAGCGTAAAACCAAAAATATCTGCGTACTGCTCAATAGTTTTATGAATTGGTGTTCCAGCACCATGTCCTGCATCCGTTTCAATTCTAATTAATACCGGATTATTACCTGCTTGATTTTCTTGCAATGTTGCAGCAAACTTAAAACTATGTGCTGGCACAACCCTATCATCGTGATCTCCTGTAGTCACTAATGTTGCAGGGTACTCGACTCCGTTTTTTACATTGTGAACAGGGGAATATCCCAATAAATAATCAAACATTTCTTTACTGTCTTCGGCGGTTCCATAATCATACGCCCATCCTGCGCCAGCGGTAAAGGTATGATACCTCAACATGTCCAATACACCTACTGCAGGCAATGCTACCTTCATTAAATCTGGGCGTTGAGTCATAACCGCACCCACGAGTAACCCTCCATTAGATCCACCGCGAAGCGCTAAATAGTCTTTGGAAGTGTATTTGTTTTCAATTAAATATTCGGCAGCCGCTATAAAATCATCAAATACATTTTGCTTTTGCATTTTTGTGCCTGCTTTATGCCATTCTTTTCCATATTCACCTCCACCACGAATATTTGGAACTGCGTAAATACCACCTTGTTCCATCCAGACAGCATTTGGGATGCTAAAAGTGGGAGTAATACTAATATTAAAGCCGCCATAGCCATAAAGAATGGTTGGGTTTTTACCATCGAGTTTTATACCTTTTTTATGGGTAATAATCATAGGGACCTTGGTGCCATCTTTTGAGGTAAAAAAGACTTGATTGCTTTCGTAGTTTTCTGAATTGAAATCGATTTTTGGTTTTCGGTATAATTCAGATTTCCCAGTTTCCATATTGTATTTGTAGATACTTCCAGGGGTAGTATAATTGGTGAACGAATAGTATAGTTCTGTTTCATCCTTTTTTGCTCCAAATCCTCCTGCACTACCAAGGCCAGGCAATTCAATTTCTCTTATAAGTTTCCCAGCGAAGTCATACTGAAAGACTTTTGAAATTGCATCTACCATATATTCGGCAAATATGTATTTTCCTCCCGTTGAGGGGGTAAGTACATTTTTAGTTTCAGGAATTACATCTACCCAATTTTCTGGTGTTGGATTTGAAACATCCACTTTTACAATTTTTTTATTAGGAGCATTGAGGTTGGTGTTTAGGAACAAGGTTGAACCTTGATTATCCATAACATAGGTGTCACTATCGGTATGATCCAAAATAGTTATAAACGAACTGTTCGGTTTTTCTAAATCTTTTATAAATAGTTTATTTCCAGAAGTAGAAACACTAGCTGTAACAACAAGATATTTATCATCTTCGGTAACAAAACCACCTACATAGCGATGTTTTTCTTCAGGGGTCCCTCCAAAGATGAGCTTATCACTTTTTTGAGGTGTTCCTAATTTATGGTAGTAAAGTTTATGTTGATCTGTTTTTGCTGAAAGCTCACTTCCTTTTGGCTTTTCATAACTTGAATAATAGAATCCTTCATTTCCTTTCCAGGAAAGACCGCTAAACTTAATATCGACTAGGGTATCTTCAACAATTTTTTTCGTTTCAGCATCCATGACTAATACTTTTCTCCAATCACTTCCTCCTTCTGAAATACTATAAGCGGCAATTTTTCCGTTTCGTGAAAAGCTTAGGTTGCCTAGAGAAATAGTACCATCTTCTTTAAATTTATTTGGATCTAAAAATACCTGAGCGGTGCTTGGGTCATCATTGGTTTTATAACGATAAACTACGTATTGGTTTTGTAACCCGTCATTTTTAAAAAAGTATGTATAATCCCCTTCTTTAAAAGGAGCTGTTACTTTTTCGTAATTCCAAAGGCTAGAAAGGCGTTCTCTTAATTCATTTCTAAATGGAATAGTATCCAAATAACCAAAGGTTACCTTGTTTTGAGCTTTTACCCAAGCTTCTGTTTGCGAGCTCATATCGTCCTCCAACCATCTATAGGGGTCTGAAACTTGGGTATCAAAATAAACGTCGACCGAATCTACTTTATCTGTAACAGGGTAAGACACAACAATAGGTTTTTTTTCAATTTCGTTTTGGCAGCTTATAAGTAAAATAGCTGCAAATAAAGACACAAAGTATTTCATTTACAAGATTTTTAACCTTGTAAAAATACTAAATAAAAGGTGTTAAAGTGTTAAAATGATAGTCTTAACCATCTATTGAAAAAGTGGTCTATAGGATTTCCAGTATTTATAAATTAAAATCGCATTGATAGAGACAATAATAATGGCTGGCAAAACTCGAGGGATGTCTAAAAAAAGATGAAACAAAAGTACGTTTAAGGAAATAGGTACTAATACAAGCAACGCAAAAGGAACCCATTTTTTGAATAACAATAACAGCCCAATGAAAATCTCTAAAACTCCAATAAGCGGCAACACATAACCTGATGCAGAAAGTGAACTCATAAAGTTAGCTCCTTCGGGAAGCTGTGGAAGTGGCATAAAACTAAAATCGATAAACTTATTTAATCCAAAAATAATAAGGATAAGTGCTAAAACAACGCGAAGAATTTTGGTAAATGTTGAGTTCATAGGTGATGGTTTTGAGTTACTTAAATATAATGAAAAAAGAAACACCGCCACTTTTTTTAGTGACGGTGCTTAATTTTTTATAAAACTTAAAGCCTATTTTTTTATGAAGCGTTGGGTTTTAACTAATTTATTGTCGAAAACTCTTAAAATGTAATTTCCTTCAGCTAAGTAAGAAACATCTATAGAATCTGAATTTAACCTTGCATTCATCACTCTTTTCCCGTTCATATCAAAAATAGTGTAAATAGGATCATTAAACTCGGTAGTTTGACGAAGATTTAAAATTCCTTCAGTAGGGTTAGGGAAGGAAATTAAATTGTTTACCAGATTTTCATCAATACCAGCAATAATGGTAGAACCTTCTTCTACAGAAATTACTTGATCCACTGCAACATCTTCTAAAACATCAATAATTCCAGAAGTCCAATAAATGGTAATGGTGGTAATTTCGGTATCTGACCCTAGTCCAAAATGAGTATTTAAGGTACTCATATATCTAAAACCTTCACCACTTCGAACATCTCTAATTTGTGTTCCTGAAGCGCTTTCGATTTCTACGCGAGCGCCTAAACCGTTAATATTGCTTTCAACTCCAATTGTATTAATAGTTAACCAGTGATTAGAGTTTCCATTGTTCATATAAATGGTGGATCCAGTAAAACTGTCGATAAACCCATCGTTATTTAGGTCTGCAAAAGATCCATTATTATCCGGTAAAAGGTCACTTACTAAGGCAAAAGTAAGGTCGCCGTTTCCAATTAGGATATTACCATTAGATGCGATATCTGGATATCCATCGTTATTAAAATCGTAAGTTGCGTTTTCAATTCCAGTATCGGTCATTCCTTCCACACCCGAACCAGCAGTTACGTCTGTAAAAGTACCATCACCGTTGTTTCTCATTAACTTATGGTCTCCAGTACTAGCTCCCACAAAAACATCCATATCACCATCATTATCATAATCTGCCCATGCAGATGACCAAGTTTGCATTGGGTCTGCAAGACCGAGGTCTAATGCATTTTCTGTAAAAGTTCCGTCACCATTATTAGTATGCATTTGATTTGTTCTTCTTTCTTCACTACCACCACATTTTGCAATAAACATGTCAACATCACGATCATTATCATAATCAATCCATACGCTTCCATAGTTTCCTCCAGAAGGGAAATCGCCTAAACCACCTTGAAAAAAAGTAAAGTTACCCAACCCGTCGTTAATATAGTAAACGTTAGGCTCTACATCGTGACAAACAAAAGCATCCATGTGACCATCGTTATTAATATCCACAAAGTTTGATCGTTGAGAAAATACATATTCTGGACCAGATACCTCAGTAAATCCAGTTCCGTCTGAGTTTGCTCTCATAAAAGTCACACCACTACCACCTCCGTAAAGTAAATCGGTATATCCATTTCTATCATAATCTGCAGCAGCTAAGCTCCAAGAAGGACCAAAATCTGCTGGGGAAGTTGTAATATTTACCTCATTAAATGAACCATCGGGTTGTTGATAAAATATTTGAACATTGGTATTGGTTACAGATACAATATCATCCAAAAAATCTCCATTCATGTCTACGGCGGCTCTATCTGAACCCGTTGTGCCTATGCTTTGACTAGTCCAGCCAAGTTGGGCACTTGCCGTAACAAAGCAGGCCAAAAATAAAATTGGTAAAAGTATTTTTTTCATAATAAAAAGTGTTTTTAATTGGTTAATCACAAGTTTCGGTTAATGTATTTATCCATTCTTCAATAAGGGCAATTGCCTCTTCATGTTGAATGGTTCGTCCCAATAAAGGCATTCTATATTCTTCGTTATTAGTAATAAATCTAAAAAATAAAATCGAGTTATCGGCATCTCCAGGCATTATAATCTTTGAATCCTCATACCCAGGGATAGGTGTGTCTGGGTCAATACATATTCCTAAATTAGCTGGATCCTCTGTTTCATTGAACGCAAACCGTAGAGGTCTATAATCGCAATGCCCACTTTCACTATGACAATTGGCACAATTAACATCAAAATAGGAACGAACTCTCATTTCAATAGATTCTGAAGCATCTGTCCAATCGACTACAGTTGTAATATTGGACGGAACACTTTCTAAATACCCCATTGAAATCCATTTCTCTAATTGATTAGCCGTGCCATCTGCATAATTATAATTACTGTTTAAACTTTGTGGCTTAGGTCCAATAGGTGTACTTGATTTGTAAAATTTATGACAAGTAAAACATTGGCTTTCGGAAGGAATACGATAATTAACGAACTTAGTTTCTCCGTTTTCAACCCATTCTATTTCTTTAAATCCACCATTTCCACTGGTGTCTAAATTGGCTTCGGTTTGATCCTCATTCCATATATAGTCTGCAAAAATCCAGCCTTCAGCTTTTTTTATAAGCAGGCGAGTTTCAATTATTTGTGTTGCATTGTTGGGTAAAACATTTTCATAATAAAAGGTTTTTATAAGAATACTCCCTGTGGGAAAGTTCAAAACACTAGCATCCGATTCATATTGTGCTTTTACTCCATAAGGCATCCAGACAAACCTTTTTTTGTGCGCATAATCTGTAAAAAGAGGTGAAATAAGATCGTAGGGTAACACGCCGTAAACAGGTTCCTGACTTGCTAAGTCACCTTCAAAGAAGTTATATTCTGAAAGGGTATTGTACGGCACTGCATTTATATCAAAATTTACTGGAGAGATTGGTAAAACAGTTATAAATACAACTCCCGTAGCGCAACTCTGTCCGGACGCATCACAAATGGTATATTCAAAATTATCTTCGCCAGTTGTTTCACCATTTGGGGTGTAAATAATGAAATCATCGTCAACTTTAGTTGGAGTTCCATTGGTATTCAAAACAACCGATCCTCTAAAAGGATTTGTTAATATAATTTCTCCTTCTAGCGGAATATTATCATCATTATTCAAAATATAAATCTCTAATGATGCGTTTTGAAAAACCTCAGCAACATCTGCATTAGCCACAATGTCTAAAGGGACATATCCACCAGAGTCATCATCAGATTTACAGGCATTTAAAAGAATAATGGATAAAAACAGAATACCTAATCGAGAAAAAGGGTTTCTCATATAATATCTCTTTAACAATTTTTATTTTTTATCCCCTAAATTTTTAGGAGGACCTAAATGTAAGAAAAACTTTTTATTTAAATCGTTTAAGAGCTTGTTTGTAATGTATTTAACGGAAATGGGCACCGTAAGAATCCCAATGTAAATAGATTTAGTATCCATTCAATAATGCGACAAACTAAGCAGGCACAATGTTAGCAAGGTTTCAAAAGATGAAAACCTGCCTAGTTTTTCTCGTCCATGGACTAATAGAATGAGCCCAAATTATATAGAATAATGCAAAATTATTTACTAATGAAAAATTCTTAAACCAACATGTTGGCTACAAGGTATTCTGCAATTTGAATAGCATTGGTGGCTGCACCTTTTCTTAGATTATCACTCACAATCCACATATTTAAAGCGTTGGCTTGTGTTTCATCTCTTCGAATGCGACCTACAAATACCTCATCTTTCTGATTGGCGTACATGGGCATCGGATACGTCTTGGTATCTGGGTTATCCTGTACAATAATTCCTGGAGTATTGTGTAGTGTTTGACGAACTTCCGAAAGATCAAAATCTTGATGAAACTCTACATTTACAGATTCACTATGGCCTCCAGCAGTAGGAATTCTAACAGCAGTAGCACTTACGGAAAAAGTTCGATCGTCCAATATTTTTTGGGGCTCTCTAGCCAATTTCATTTCTTCTTTGGTATAGCCATTGGCTTCAAAAACATCACATTGTGGGATGGCATTTTTATGAATAGGATAGGGATACGCCATTTCACCTTTTACTCCAGCGATTTCATTTTCTAATTGCTGCACTGCCTTTACACCCGTTCCTGAAACAGATTGGTAGGTTGAAACAATCACTCTTCGCATTTTGTATTTTTTATGAAGCGGAGCCAATGCCATAACCAATTGTATGGTTGAGCAATTAGGGTTTGCAATAATTTTATCCTCCTTAGTTAATACCGAAGCATTAATTTCTGGAACAATCAGTTTTTTTGTGGCATCCATCCTCCAAGCCGAAGAATTATCAATTACCGTTGTGCCAACTTCAGCAAATTTTGGAGCCCATTCAAGAGAGGTAGTACCTCCTGCAGAAAAAATAGCAATGGCAGGCCTTTTAGCAATCGCATCATCCATAGATACAATTGAGTAATCCTTTTCTTTAAATGAAATGGTTTTACCAACCGATTTTTGCGAAGCAACAGGAATTAATTCGGTTACAGGAAAGTTTCTTTCCGCTAAAAGTTTTAACATTACTTCTCCTACCATTCCGGTGGCACCTACTACAGCTATTTTCATACCTAATTTAATTAGGGTTCAAAAATAAGGGATAGGAAATAATTAATTCAAAATAAAATGTAAAAAAAGACCCCGCCTTTTGGCGGGGTTTACTGTTAAATTATGTAATGTAGCGGTTGCGTTGCTACGCGTTTACTTTTTAAGAGCGTCTCTAATTTCTTTTAGTAAATCAATTTCAGACGGTCCTGGGTCAGGAGCTGGGGCTTCTTCTTTTTTCTTCTTGGTTTTGTTATATGCTTTTACAATAAGGAATAAAACAAATCCTACAATTACAAGGTTAATAACTGCATTAACCCATTTACCCCACATCACAGCATTTTCGGGTGTTGTAACATTACCTTCGGCATCTACAACAGCTTCAGACAATACAACTTTTAAAGCAGAAAAGTCCATTCCCCCTGTAAAATGGCCTACGATAGGCATCATAATATCATTGGTAAATCCAGAAACAACACCTCCAAGTGCAGCCCCTAAAATTACAGCTATGGATAGTTCAATGACATTACCCGTCATGATAAAATCCCTAAATTCTTTTAACATAATTGATTGGTTTATACTGTTAATAAGCAACTAATTTACACAAAAATCCTTTTTGTTGTTAAAATAACATATCTCAAGACCTTTGTTTTCGCTTAAAGACACGCTTTACTCGTTGAGAGATAGCCGTAATGAGCTCGTAAGAGATGGTTTTTGCAGAAGTAGCAATAGAATCTGCAGTTGGATTTTCACCAAAAAAGAGCACCTCATCTCCTTCTTTACAATCAATTCCTGTAACGTCGACCATAATCATATCCATACAAACATTTCCAACAATTAGGGCTTTTTTCCCATGTATGGTAACCCATCCAGCACCATTTCCATAAATTCTTGATATACCGTCGGCATGACCTAAAGGGAGTGTGGCTGTTTTTGTGTCTTTACTTGCAGTGAAAGCTCGATTATACCCTAAACTCTCTCCTTTTGGGACCTCGTGAATTTGAGAAATAATGGTCTTTAATTCACCAATAGGCTTAAGGTGTATATCAAATTTTGGATCGTTCCCAAATCCATAAAGTCCAATACCGGTACGAACCATATCAAATTGTGCATCGGGATAATTAAGTATTCCCGAGGTGTTGAGCGTGTGTTGTAACGGTTGATATCCTAATTTTTGAATGAATTGATTAGAATAGAAGGTAAATTTTTCAATTTGGGTAAGGGTAAACTCTTTTTCTGAAAGGTCTTCACTTGCGGCTAAATGCGAAAAAACCGATTTCACTTTTACGCTTTGTGTTTTTGAAAGAATAGCTACAATTTCTTCCATATCAAATTCTGAAAACCCTAACCTGTTAAGCCCAGTATTAAATTTTATATGAATGGGATACTCTTTTTGCTGATGTTCTTCAACAAAAGCAATAAATTCTTTTAATATTTTAAGGGAATAGATACTGGGTTCTAAACATTTTTTCAATATAACATCAAAATTGCTAGGTAACGAATGCAATACTAGAATGGGTGTTCTAATTCCATTTTCTCGCAATTTTTCACCTTCATGGGCATAAGCTACAGCAAAATAATCGATACCCAAGGTTACCAACTCTTTTGAAACTTCTACGGAATCACTTCCGTACCCAAAAGCCTTTACCACAGCCATCATTTTGGTTGTGGGTTCAATTTTAGATCTTAAATAATGGTAATTGTGTGCAAGGGCGTTGAGGTCAATTTCCAAAACGGTTTCTTCGATGTTCGCTTCAGATTTTGACATACTAGGCTTGCTTTTTACTTGATACTTGCTCTGGATCTTTTACGTCAATTTTTTTTACACGCTCACGCAACATCGCTTTGTAATAGGCTGCGCGACTTAGAGGTTCATATTCTTCGGTCTCTCCCAATAAAACGAGATCGTCACTTTGCGCTTTTCGGTAACTAAAATGTGCTAGATTTCCGGTCCTTGTACAAACAGCGTGTACTTTGGTGACATATTCGGCAGTAGCCATAAGGGCAGGCATAGGGCCAAAAGGATTTCCCTTAAAATCCATATCCAATCCTGCTACAATCACTCGCATCCCTTGGTTGGCAAGGTCGTTGCAAACTTTTACAATTTCAGCATCAAAAAATTGCGCTTCGTCAATGCCAATGACGTCGCATCCATCTGCTAGGATAGGTATATTGGCCGCAGCGGGCACTGGCGTCGATCGAATCTCATTGCTGTCGTGTGAAACTACTTTGTCTTCGTCGTATCGATTATCGACAGAAGGTTTAAATATTTCTACCTTTTGTCTAGCAAACTTGGCGCGTTTTAATCTTCGGATTAATTCTTCGGTTTTTCCCGAAAACATAGAGCCACAAATCACCTCAATCCATCCAAATTGCTCTTTTTGATTTACTGTATTTTCGAGAAACATAATTAGCTTTTAGAATAAAATAGAATTCTTTGACGTTTACATAAAGGATGCGTAAATTTAGCAAAACAAAATATAGAACGCTGCATAAATTATAAAAGTTATGAAGAAGGAACTCCAAAAAAAATTGAAGGAATTGGCGCAAAACATAGTTGCACATGATTCCTTGGAGGAAATCGCAAAAATGAAGGAGCAAGCGCGAGATTTGTATGAAAAACTTTCGGTGTTAGAATATCTGGAGGTACAAATTCTTGGGGAATCTAAATCAGAAAAAAAGGAAGAATCGTTAGACTCAAAAAGTTTTAGAGAACAAAATTGGTTTAAAGACCCTAAACCCGTTCCTTCTCACGAAAATAAAGAAGAACTCATCGAGCCTGCAACCGAAAAAATAAAGGATTTGGTGGCTCAAATGCCAGAGGAATCGCAACAAGTAGACGAGCTTTTAGAAAAAGTACTTCCGCCCAAGCAAATTCAGAAAAACGATTTAGAAGATTTTGCATCCCACTACAAAGAAATGCCTGTTTTTGAAAGAAAGGAAAATCCAAGAGTTTCAAAAACGGAAACACTTACCGAAACCATTGAAAACCCAAAACCTGTAGAAACCGGCAAGCAAAATGACATTGAAAAACCAAAGTCTATAAACGATACTATCCAAGCTGGATTAACCATTGGTCTAAATGATCGTTTGGCGTTTATAAAACATTTATTCGATGGGAATGCAGATGATTACGCACGAGTGCTTTCGCAAATAAACACGATGCCTACTTTTGAAAAAGCGCAGGAATTTATAAAAGGTAAAGTGAAACCAGATTATAATTATTGGCTTCAAAAGGATGAATATTCTGAACGTTTTATGACCTTAATCGAAAAGCGATTTAACTAGATTTCTTATGGGAAAACTCTACCTAGTTCCCACACCCATTGGCAACTTAAAGGATATGACTTTTAGGGCGATTGAAGTTTTAAAAGGAGTAGATGTAATCCTTGCCGAAGATACACGTACCAGCGGGAAACTCCTGAAACATTTTGAAATTGCTACTCCTATGCAATCGCACCATATGCACAATGAGCATAAAACCGTGGCTGGAATTGTTTCAAAAATTGAAGCAGGACAAAACATAGCGTTAATTAGTGACGCAGGCACCCCTGCCATTAGCGACCCCGGATTTTTATTGACACGAGCCTGTGTCGAAGCCAATATTGAAGTGGATTGCTTACCAGGAGCTACAGCCTTTGTACCCGCATTAGTAAATAGTGGATTACCTAACGACCGATTTGTATTTGAAGGATTTCTTCCTGTAAAAAAGGGGAGACAAACGAGATTGCTTCAATTAGCCGAAGAAACTCGAACCATTATTTTTTATGAGTCGCCTCACAAATTGGTAAAAACATTAGCCCAATTTGTTGAATATTTTGGTGCAGAACGACCTGTTTCTGTTTCAAGAGAATTAAGTAAACTTCACGAAGAAACCATCCGTGGAACAGCTGAAGAAGTTTTTAAATATTTTGAAGCCAAACCTCCAAAAGGAGAGTTGGTTATTGTAGTTGGAGGGAAATAAAATGAAAAACTTAATTGAAGAAATAAAGGGATGTACCATTTGTAAAACGCACCTTCCTTTAGGGCCTCGCCCCGTCTTTTCAATTGCTAATGACTCTAAAATTGCTATTATTGGACAAGCTCCAGGGGCTAAAGTTCACGAATCTGGAATTCCTTGGGATGATGCGAGTGGGAAACTGTTACGAACTTGGCTAGAAGTTACAGTCGAGGAGTTTTACAACCCTTCTAATTTTGCTATTGTCCCTATGGGATTTTGTTATCCTGGAAAGGGAAAAAATGGTGATTTACCTCCAAGATCAGAATGTGCTCCACTATGGCATGAACAACTTTTTGAACAAGCAAAATCGATTGAGCTGTATATTTTAATTGGCACCTATGCGCAATCGTACTATTTAAAAGAAAAGTCTAAAAAGAACTTAACTGAAACTGTACGGAATTTTAAAACGTATCTGCCAAACTATTTTCCTTTACCACATCCTTCCCCAAGAAACCGATTTTGGTTTCGGAAGAATGAGTGGTTTGAAAAAGAGGTACTTCCAGAATTAAAAATTCAAGTACAATATATATTATCCCTTTAACCAAACTTTACGTACTACCACTTGTTTCTCCGAAGCACTGGGGTTTGGTTGTAGTTTTTGCCCTGGAGTAAAAGATTGGGTTAGTGCCTTTTCAATAACAAACTCTTTACCGTCTCTTTCTAAAACGACTTTAATTTCTGTCCCTGGAGACCACATAAACATATCTGTAAAGACCTGTTGGTTGTTTTCAAAAGTCAAGGCTGTTCCATTAACAGTTTTAAGTACATCTCCGGGCAGCACTCCATTGTCATGCCAAAAGCTATTGTCCGCTACTGCTTCTGTAAATACAATGGTTCTTCTGGCTCTATTAGGAGCAAATATAAAAGCACCACTATTTTGAATATAATTGGTTGTTACAGGAGCCTCTATTAGCTCTAAACCGGCTTTTTCAAAAAACTCAGAATAATTGATAGGCGTTGTCCCTACTACGTGCGCCTTCAAAAAATTTCCAACAGAAGGGTAGGTCATTTGGGTAATTTCGGCAAGAATGGTATCATCGTTAAAAGGTTTATTCTTACCATATTTGTTTGATAATTCCTTCATTAAAGATAACATGCTTCGCTCTCCATTGCTTTCTTCGCGCATTAAAATGTCAATACACATTCCTATTAAAGCTCCTTTTTGATACACATTATAAAAGTTGGCTGCATAGGGCTGATCAAGAATATTTTCACTCATTTCTGTAAAACTCATGGTGTCATCCATACTCTTGGATATTTGAATTTTACTCATCATGGTTGCATAGTATTCTTCTTCAGACATTATTCCTTCATACACTTGAAAATGATATGCAAAATATTCGGTTATTCCTTCATACATCCAAAGGTGTTTTGAAAAAGTAGGATTGTGGTAATCGAAATAATGTACGTCTTCACTATGCACACTCAAAGGTGTTACAATATGAAAGAATTCATGAGCCACTATATCAATCATCTCTTTTGACAGGGCTTCTTTGTTTGATTTTTCGGACAACACAACAAGGGTCGAGGTGTGATGTTCTAATGCGCCCATTCCTTTTGGGGAATCTTCACTTCCATCACTTAAAAAAAGAAAAATATCGTAGCGTGGGGTTGTGTTAATTTCTCCTAAGTATCTTTTCTGTCCTTGCATCATGGTAAACATGCTTTCTTTTAACGCTGCTGCTGTATGGACTTTATTTGGGGAGTATACGCTTAAAACAACTTTAATGCCACCTACCTGAAATTCTTCTACATCCAATTCGCCATAAAACATAGGATTATCTGTAATATCAAAGTAGCGGGGGGCAAAATAGCGGGTGGTAATACTTTTCCCATCGGCACTGGTTTCAGAACCTATTTCTTGTATCGCCGAAGAACGAACAAATTCACTTGGAGCAGTAACCTCCAGTTTGTACTGTGCATTTTTTAAAGAATCGAAGTAGCCAATAAATCCGTGTAAATTCAACACGTAATTGGTAGGATCAATATTGGTTCCAGCAGGAGAAAAAGGGTTTTCAGATCCAATATTTCCCGAAATTTCTGTATCGAAAGTGTCATTTACTTCGTATATAATTTTATCCAATTGAGATGCATTACTAATAGACCAAGAATTATCGTCTAATTTACTGGAAGGTAGTTCATTCCCTTTATAATCAATCGCCTTAAAGTTTTCAACATATCTTCCAAAATTACTCACCGAATACGTTCCTTGAACCACTTTTGGAATTCTGTAGATTTCAGTTTCTGTGGTAAATCGACCAGGGTTTATCACTACAGGAACTTTGTCATTAGTAACGTTTACTAGATTTAAACTAGTTTCAATAGGGTTTGAAACAGCTAAATCATTATTAGTAGTTTTTGTAGAAGTACAACCAATAAAAAAAACTGAAATGGCAATCAGTAGAAAATGTCTCATAACTGGGATAAAATTGTTTCCCACAAAGATATTTTTTTTCAAATGCAAGAATCTTAAAATTTTACCAAAAGAAAAGTTAAGGTTTATAAGTGTTTACCCTTTTCCCAGCCGTGTTTTCCAAGATACTTTTCGCCACTTTCCACGGCGCCCTCCTCGATAGAGGTTCCCATGCTATCGTTCCAGCGGTTGAGGTAACCAAAAAGTGAAATTACTCCTAGCATTTCCACAATTTCACCTTCGTTCCAATGTTCATATAGCCGTTTTTTAATGTCTTCGTCCACTTGATTTGGAACCAGACTTGCTTTTAACGAAAAATCCAACGCAGCGCGTTCGGCTTCACTAAAAGCAGGATGTGTTGGGTATTCCCAAATATTATCCAGTTTTTCTTGTTCGGCACCATATCGTTCTGCTGCACGAATGGCGTGCGCTTGGCAATAGCGGCAACCTGTGGCGTTACTACTTACCCAAGCAATCATTCGTTTAAGGGCAGAAGTAACTCGACCTTCGTTTGCCATTACGGCTTTGTTGAGGTTTATGAATGCTTTGCTAATAGCAGGACGGCGCTGCATAGTAAGGACACTATTGGGGCAAAACCCGAGCGTTTCGTTAAAAAACTCGGCAAGTTGTTGGGTTTCTTTATCGTGTTCTGGAGAGAGGGGAGTGACTAAGGGCATATTATTTTTTAATAATTTTAAACGTTTGGTTTTGAATTTTTAAAAAGTAGATTCCTTTTTCTGAAGAAGAAATATCGATAATATCCTCTGCGCTTTCTAAAATTCCTTTTTTAATAATTTTCCCAGAAACATCTACTATTTCATACGTTGTGTTTTCCGAATTGAAAGTTAAGTTTTGAACGGTAAACTTTCCAGAGGTCGGGTTGGGAGTGACGATGAGATTTTTTGTTTCAAAATCTGATATGTTAAGTGGGTTGTTATTATGACGGGTAATTAGGATATCCTCATCACCATTATACCACCAAGTAGAGCCAACGGTCACTATTTTTCCATCCTCTTGAAGAATAATTTTAGAACTCGTAAACTCTTCCATAAATTCATTAAAAGATGGGTCATTAGAACCGTTTGAATAAAGTCTATATAAATGAAAGTACCCGCCTTCGAAACAATCTAAAATTTCGCCCGCTATTAATAATCTATTATTTCCTTGAATAATGAAATGTTTCATAAGGAAACTTGATATAGAATTTAATAAAATTCCTTCATTACCAAAAGTGGAATCAAGCGTACCATCGGACAGATATCTTATAAAAAAAGTATAAAATTCACCCTCCCCAATTTCATGACAAATTCCGTAACTTCCTGCAACAACTATTTTATCTTCATTTGCAAAATCAAAAGAGGCCGAAGTAAATGGATATAAATCAAGATTATCAAAATTTATTAGACTAACTCCTTCACTTCCAAAACTTGTATCTAAATAACCTGTTGGGTTGAACTTCATTAATATCACATATGAATTATCTGGGCTATTCCTCGTACCGATACAATAAATATTTCCAGAAGGGTCAAATTTCATCTGGCTTATTTGAAAAATTCCTCCAGCTGAAAAAGCTGAAGTTGCATATCCGTTCTCTCCAAAACTAGTATCTAAAGTTCCATCAGGAAAATAATGAATTAAAGTAATTTCGTTGGTATTTGAATGTTGAACAAACATCAATGAGCCATCATTTAATTGAATCATGTTGGATATTTCAACATTATCAAGCTCTAATAAACCATTATTTCCAAAGGTTGGATCTACTATTCCGTTTTGCATAAATTTTACAACGGTAAAAGTGAAATTAGGGCTAATTCCAAAATTCCCAGCAGCATAAATATAATTTGAAGAATCAATAAATAAATAATCAAAAGAATTTACTCCACTCCCAAAATCAGCTGTTACTTTTCCATTGTCTCCAAAGGCAGTATCAATATCTCCATTCGGCAAATACCTTGCAAGCAATGGGAAATAATCTTCATGATTTGAACTAGTAAGCCCAGAAACCAATATTTTATGATCAGCTTGTTCAACAATAGACAAACCTACATCAATATTGTTGTCAAAGTCTGTTATGACAATTCCATTATCCCCAAATGAAGTATCTAAACTCCCATCTTGAGCAGACAAAACCCCTGTAAGGAAACACAAAAGCATAAAGTATTTTTTTTTCATCTCATTAAAACTTAAAAATTCACGGGGAGTATGTTAGTTACAAGATACACAATTTTTGAAAATGGAAACTGTATTCATTTTCTCGAAATTCGTACCTTTACACTTTAGCTTCCCACAAATTTAGTTACATTAAAAGTATGCGTTGGACCCTTTTACCGAAACCGGAAAAAGAGAAAGTTGACCATTTAGCCCAAGCCTTGGGGGTGGAGCCTTTTGTTGCCACTTTATTGGTGCAACGGGGCATTGAAACTTTTGAAGAAGCCAAAAAATTCTTTCGCCCTAGTCTTGATGACCTCCATAATCCTTATCTAATGAAGGATATGGACAAAGCTGTTGTCCGAATTGAAAAGGCCATTGAAAACCAAGAAAACATTTTAATCTACGGCGACTACGACGTAGATGGGACGACCTCCGTGGCATTGCTATCTTCTTATCTAAAAACCTACTACCCTAATGTCGCAACCTATATTCCGGATAGGTACGATGAGGGCTACGGAATTTCCTATCAAGGAATTGATTTTGCAGAGGACAACGGATTTAGCTTAATCATTGCCCTCGATTGTGGGATTAAGGCTATTGAAAAAGTAGCCTATGCTTCAGAAAAAGGGATTGATTTTATTATATGTGACCATCACCGCCCAGGGGGAGAAATACCAAAAGCGGTAGCCGTATTAGACCCAAAAAGAGACGATTGCGAGTACCCCTACAAAGAGCTGTGTGGGTGCGGGGTTGGGTTTAAACTCATTCAGGCATTGGCGCAAAACCGAGGTCAAAAAACAGAAGATTTACTCTTGTATTTAGATTTAGTGGCTACGGCTATTGGTGCCGATATTGTCCCCATCACTGGGGAAAATAGGATTCTAGCACATTATGGGTTAAAAGTGATTAATGCCAATCCGCGAACGGGCTTTAAGGCCATTCTAAAACAAGTAAAAAAGGAAACCCTCACCATTACCGATGTCGTTTTTATCATTGCTCCTCGTATTAATGCAGCGGGACGGATGAAACACGGAAATCATGCAGTGACGCTGTTAACCGAAACTGATATCAACAAGGCAGCCGAATATGCTGTGGAAATTGAAGCATTTAATACTGAAAGAAAGGAAACCGATCAGCTAATTACCGAAGAGGCACTTCAGCAAATTATTGAAAACAAAGAGGAAAACCGAATGACGACCGTGGTTTATAAAGACTCTTGGCACAAGGGTGTGATTGGGATTGTGGCTTCACGATTAACCGAAACGTATTATCGGCCTACCTTGGTTTTTACCAAAAATGGAGACACACTGTCGGCTTCGGCACGTTCGGTAAAAGGATTTGACGTGTATAATGCCTTAGAAGGGTGTTCAGAATATATAGAACAGTTTGGAGGGCATAAATATGCTGCTGGGCTTACTTTATTCGAAAAAGATTTTGAAAACCTTAAAAAGGCTTTTGAAAAAGTAGTTTCAGAAACCATTGACCCAAGTTTGCTAACCCCCGAGCTTAAAATTGATGCTGAAATCGACTTTAACGACATCACTCCTAAATTCTACCGACTTTTAAAACAATTTGCTCCCTTTGGCCCGGGAAACATGACCCCAGTTTTTATGACTAAAAATGTAAAGGATGTGGGGTACGGAAAAACAGTGGGCGAAGACAAAACCCATTTACGATTGGTTATGAAGCAAGGTAATTCCAATCCATATACGGGAATTGGTTTTGGCATGGCAGAAAAAGAAGAAATTGCTTGTCATGGAAAGCCCTTTAAAATAGCCTATGTTATTGATGAAAACGAATGGCAAGGGAACGTGAGCCTTCAGTTGCGAATAAAAGACATTAAGGAGTAAATTCTTTCAGCTCAAAAGTGGTTCCGTCAAAAACCCCATAGGTGTAATGATTAATCCAATCGCCTAAATTAAAATAGGTGGATTGTTCTCCTACCTCAATTTTCATAGGTAGATGGCGGTGCCCAAACACAAAATAATCGTAGTGCTTTTCCTCCAATTTCCGTTTGGAATAAAGGGCGAGCCACTCTTTATCTTCGCCTAAAAATTGTCGATCTTCGTCCCCAGAAATTAATTTATTTTTTACAGAAAGGTATTGTGCCAATCGCATGCCCCAATCAGGATGTAACCAACGGTACAACCACTTTGAAAAAGGATTGATAAACACCTTTTTCATGCGTTTGTAACCCTTATCTCCAGGACCTTTTCCGTCGCCGTGGCCAATTAAAAATGTTTTGTTGTTAAATGTGAATTCTTTTACATCACGATATACGGGAATATTCAGTTCTTTTTCAAAATAATCGTGCATCCAAAGATCGTGGTTTCCAACAAAGAAATAAATAGGAATACCACTATCGCTAATTTCGGCAAGTTTTCCAAGTACGCGGACAAATCCTTTAGGAACCACCGTTTTGTATTCGAACCAAAAATCGAATAGATCCCCCAGCAAAAAAATGGCTGCCGCATCGTCCTTTACTGCATCTAGCCAAGCCACAAACTTTTTTTCACGAGGCAAACTTTCAGAAGGCGTAGGAGCCCCTAAATGATTGTCGCTTGAAAAGTATATTTTTTTACCTGCGGGTAGTTGCATGGGATAAAGATAACTAAAATGGGGTTTTAATTATCATGGGCAAACCATTCGGCATAACTGGTTTCAGTTTCTTGTAGTTTTAGGGAATGAAGCGTAATGTTTTTTGGCAATCTTGCTTTAATTTTTTCAGCAAAATCAATCACCATCATTTCGCTCGTGGGCTGGTAATCGACCAAAAGAACATTATGGCCCCGTTGTGAAAGTTCTTTTGCCAACTCAACGTGTGGGGTATTTTTATTAAAAACGGTGGCGTGGTCAAATACATCTACAATTTCTTCCTTGACAATCTTTTTTAAATCACTAAAATCGATGACCATGCCAAATTTTACATGCGAAGAATCTTCAATGGGGTTTCCAATGACCGTTACCGAAAGTTTGTAGCTATGCCCGTGTACATTGCGGCATTTACCATCATATCCGTAGAGCGCGTGACCGGTTTCAAATGAAAATTGTTTTGTAATTCTAATCGTTCCCATAGGGCATCAAAGATACAGTATTTTCGATTTAATTATTTTTTGAAAAAGATGTTGTTTTTGCGATTATATTTGCGGGCTTTTTTAAAACGTTATGGAGGTAGAATTATACGAGCAATTAGACTTTGTTGAGAATCCATTGTTCGAATCTATTATTGAAGACCTGATGCAACAACAGTATAGTGTTGTAGACAACTTTTTTCCCGAAGCGGAGGTTATAGCATTGCGCACTAATTTAATTGCAAAATATGAGGCCGATCGTTTTAAAAAATCGGCTATAGGGAGTCGGGTAAATGAAGAAATTGATAAAACCATTCGAGGGGATTTTATTTTATGGATTGACGAAACCAAAACGGATGTGATAGAGCAGTTATTTTTTCAGAAAATTAATGAATTAGTGTCTTACCTCAATAGGACATGTTTTATGGGGATTCTTCAAAAGGAGTTTCATTACGCCATCTATCCCGAAGGGACCTTTTATAAAAGACATTTAGATACTTTTCAAAATGATGATAGAAGAAAACTTTCTATTGTGTGCTATTTAAATGAAGCCAATTGGCCCAAGGAAAATGGTGGGGAACTCACACTTTATCTTGAAGAAAAGCCACTTGATTTGTTGCCTCTGCCTGGTCGTATCGTCATTTTTGAAAGTCAAGTTTTGGAGCACGAAGTGAAAGTTGTAAAAGCTTCAGAAAGATTAAGCATTACAGGCTGGCTTAAAACCCGCTAATTATTCTTTAGCCAGCGGAAGGTATTTTCGGTAAAACTTTATCATTAATGCAACGGCTCTGTAGGCAATCCAAGTAAGGATGGCAAACCAAATGCCAATAAGTCCCCAATCCATATATATAGATAGATATAAAAATGGGATAAAACCCACTATTGTGGCTCCCAAAAGGACATTTCTTAAATACGCCATTTCACCCAATCCTTTAAAAACAGCATCCAAAGTAAAAGCAATAGCATTGAGTGGTTGACTAATAATAACCATAAAAAACATTCCATAAAAAACGGTAAGTACAGCTGTATCCTTTATAAAAATACTCCCGATGGGTTTATAGAAAATTATACATAGTATAGCAAGCAAGCACGCGACAAGGAGATTATAGATGGTTACTTTTTTTGTGAGTTTCCAGAGCGTTTTATATTCTTTGGCACCTAATAACCGTCCGCCTAAAATATTTCCAGCAGCGCCATAACCATCAATAAAAAAAGCTGTAAAAAGCCAAATATTTATGGCAATGGCATGGGCTGCAATAAACTCTTTTCCTAACGCCGTTGCTTCTCTTACAGCTAGCATCAAAGCAGCATTTAGTGCAATAGAGCGAATAAATAAATTAAAACTCATGCTAACTAGTCGAGAAATTTCTGGATGAAGCGGAAAACGAAGTTTCAAGGATGTATTTGTTTTGGTAAGTACAAGAATTAACGCCAGCAGCGCCATGATGCTTTGTGCCATAAGACTCGCCCAAGCGGCACCTTTTATTCCCATGGCAGGAATAAACTCATCTATACCATAGACTAAAGCAAAGTCTAATCCTATATTTATTGTGGCGCCAACAATGGCAATAGTCATAGGCCAAAGGGTGTTTTGAAGTCCTCTAAAAATTCCAAAAACGGCAAAGGTGAATAAGGTTAACGGAAATCCCCAAACCCGAATATTATAATAATCAATACTAAACTGAAGAATTAATCCTTCGGCGTTGAGTAATCTAAAAATTTCTTCCACAAAGAAATAGGTAGAGAATAAAACAATAACACTGAGTATAATATTAAAATAAATGGCTTGCGCAGGAAAGTTTTTAATGTCTTCAATTTTTCCTGCACCCAAATTCTGGGCAATTATGGTAGCAATGGCACTCCGTGTTTGCGCCAATACCCAAATTAATGTAGAAAGGAAAAACCCCACAACCCCCACTGCGGCAAGGGATTCGGTGCCATATTCAGGAATATTTCCCACCACAGCAGCATCGGTAGTAGAAAGTATAGGCTCGGCAATACCCGCAATAATGGCGGGAATAGCCAATTGCTGAATGCGTTTAAAGGAGATATTTGTTGTTGAAAGTGACAAGAGACAAAATTACTAATTACGATTCAATAGAAGTTTGAAAAAGATGTCGCAATTGAGACCGACTATAAAAAAGCAGTATCTTTAATAGCTAATACGCTATGAAAATTAAAATAGAATAGATTCTATTCTTTCCGCTTTGTAATTTGTTATTTCAGAAATGATTAAAAAAATCATTTACCTAGTTTGTTTTCTTATTTCTCAAAGTATTTGGGCACAAGATTGTCCTACGATGCTAAATCCGGTACACGGCGCTACCAATGTTCCTGTAGATACTAGCATTACTTGGGAGGAAGTAACAGGAGTAACAGGGTATATTATATCCATTGGGACGACTCCAGAGGGAACAGAGATTATAAATGAACAATTAGTAGGGAGTGACACTACCTTTACACCTCCTTTGGGTCTACCAGAATCCACTACTATTTACGTTACCATTACCCTTTTCTTTTTTGATCAAGACAACATTGTGTGTCCAAGCCAATCTTTTACAACGCAAAATGTAACTACGCTTCCGGGGTGTGCCATTTTACTAAATCCTGAAGATGGAGATAGTAATGTAAATGTGGGAACAAATTTAAGTTGGAGTTATGCTCCCAGAGCGTTAGGGTATCATCTCACCATTGGAACTTCGCCTGGAATTGGGGATATTTTAAATGACTTTGATGTTGGAAACGTACTTACATACAATCCAGTGACTAATTTCCCACCCAGCACCACCATTTATGTACTTATAGCACCCTATAATGAAAATGGGTTTTCATTGGATTGTCTAGAGGAAAGTTTTGTTACGGGCTCACTCGGGGAGCCACCAAGCTGTACACACCTTATAACTCCGGAAAACGGAGCTATAAACGTATCATTATCCCCATTTTTGGAATGGGAGCCTATACCCAACGCCACAGGGTATAAAGTTTTTATTGGAAAAACACCCTTTATAAACGATATTTTGGATGGCGCAATTTTCACATCAACATCTACCTACGTACTTAATTTTGAATCTAACAACACGTATTTTGTTAGAATAGTTCCATTTAATGCTGCGGGAGAAGCCCAATCTTGTGGGCAAGAGTATTTTTCAACTATTTTAGGATGTGGGCCTTTTTATGATGCAGATACGGGGGAACTTATATCCTATTATCCCGAAAGTGATTTTCCAGATACCGTTGGAATATGCAATAATAGCTTGCCAGCTAGAATAGAATCACCCGATAATGGTGACGGGTATCGATGGTATAAAATACTTGAGAATGGTTCTGAAGAGCTTATTTCTGAAGCCTCTTTTGTGGATATTTCAGAAGAAGGACTGTATCGATACGAAGTCTATAATCTCATCGCAGAAGGCGAAGTAACCATAGAGTGTTCTTTTACCAAAGAATTTACAGTTGTTTTTTCTTCCTTGGCAGCTATAGATGAAGTTTTTAAAGTACAAATTGGTCAATTATTCACAGTTACTTTGGATGTTTCTGGTTTGGGAGATTACGAATACGCCGTGAATGATTCTGAATATTCCGACAATAATTTTTTCATCAATCTTTCCGAAGGGACTCATACACTAAAAGTAAGAGATAAAAATGGATGCGGTGAAGTAGCACAAACCATTGAGTTAAAATTTCCTCCTACGGGATTTCCTCCCTATTTTTCGCCCAATGGAGATGGTTATAATGATTATTGGCAGTATGTACCTCCTAAATCGAATGCACTTATTATTTCTGTGATTTCAATTTTTGACAGATATGGGAAGTTAGTTGCGAGGATTGGTAGAACAAGCAAAGGTTGGGACGGGACATGTAATAATATTCAAATGCCGGCAGATGGTTATTGGTACAAAGCAACTACCAACGATAATCGTGTATTTACCGGCCATTTTTCGTTGGTAAGGTAGAAACTAGAGGTAATTCGTAGCAATAAAAAGGAAATTCACTTTGTTTCGGAAAAAAAATAGTGCCAAGTTTGGTGTAACCTCTTGCCTCATAAAATTTCTGATTGCGAGTGTTTTTGCTAAATGTGTCTAAACGAATGGAGGTTGCTTTCTTTTCTTCTGCCTTCTTTTCGGCAAAATCCATGAGTTGTTTTGCAAAACCTTGATGCTGAAATTTGGGATGTATAGCCAATCGGTGGATATAAATGTTCGTTGCATCGGGAGTAAGCCATTGTATAGAATCGTATTCTTCATCTTTAAAAGTAGAAATAGCGATACAGCCTACTAGGTCATTTTCAGAAACCAAAACAAACAATTCATCTCTTTCTACATCTTTTATAAAGGCGTCTTTGTTGGGATAGTGCTCATTCCATTGAAAAATGCCTTCAGCCATCATTTTTTTTGCACAGGCTCGTGTGAGGTTTAATAGTTGTGGAATTTCTTGTAATAAGGCTTTGCGTATCATAATAAAGATTAATTTTGCAAAGGAATTAAAGATACGGAAACTCATGAAAAATATACTGGTTCCAGTAGGTTCTACAGAAAGCGCCATTACCAATTTTAAATATGCTATTAACCTTGCATCCTTAACGGGAGCAACGGTGTATCTTATTAATCTTTATAAAGAATTTTCTAAAGTTGGAAATCTCACAAAACTTAACGAAATAATTATAGAAGATAGTGAGGAGCAGTTAGAACTAGTGTTAAATGAGGTTAACGCCAAGGGAGTTGATGTAGTTTCTAAGTCGTTAAAAGGAGACCCTTTTGAAGGTATTCAGAGAATTTCAACTCAATTAAATATTGATTTAATTATCCTTTCCCCTCAAAGTGTGGATATAAACGATGAACTTTATTTAGGAAATATTACTGGCAAAATTGTTAAGCAAACCAATATACCAGTTTTATTGATTCCAAGAGGATATATTTTTAGAAAAGCCGAAATTATTTTACTGGCTTTTAAAAATGGTCGTTTGGAGAATGAAGGCGTTTTAAGCCCTTTAACAAAGATTGCAAGCCATTTTAGCGCAAAGATTAATTTATTGCATGTATTCACTCCAGATATGGCTCAGGAAGACCATAGTATAGACCCGGCATTGTTAAAAATTAGTAATTCGCTAAAAACGACTGAGAATGCAACCATTTTTCAAGGAATATTGGAACACTTCCAATCCAATCAGCCAGATATACTTTGTGTTTTTAGAAGGAAAAGAGGCTTTTTTGAAAAGTTTTGGGAGAAAAATACCATACTTAAAAAGGACTTCCATACCTCAAAACCTTTATTGGTTTTACAAGGGACAGATTAAATATTTTTAGTATTTTCGCCCTTCTTTGGGGATGTAGCTCAGTTGGCTAGAGCGCTTGACTGGCAGTCAAGAGGTCGTGGGTTCGAATCCCATCTTCTCCACATTATAGCTCGTAAAGCCTATATTTACGAGCTATTATTTTTTTAGGGGCATAATTAGAGGCATAATAAAATATTTTAAATTTACTATAAGGTATCACTCACTCAAATAACTCTCAATAATTACCGAACATACTAAATAATCCTTTCCTTGTCTAAAATCCCTTTTCCTCTCAAGATTCACATTTTTTACTTCCCCAAATGAATACTCTTGCTCCAATTGATATAAGATTTGCTGTAAATCATCAAAACTACCTTTTAAGGTAAAACGATAGGAAGTCACTTTTACCTCATTTTTATTTGAAATATGGGGCTCAAAAAACTCCTCAATCGAAAACCCCTTTTTTGAAGATTCATTGTTTAAAAACTCCAACAAGCTATTTTGAACAGAAATATTTTTAATGTTATTTTCTGCCAAAATAGAATCAGCAAATTTATTCCTTTGGGAAAGGTTAGTAGACAATCTGGCTAAATTTTCAATATTAACATTCTGTTGTTTTAAGCTTGCTATCTCAGATTTCAAATGAAAAGTTTTTGAAAAGGCAAATTGATATGCCACAAGTAGCAAAAGCAAAAACCCAATTATCAGCAATATATTTTTATTCCGCTGTGTCATCTTTCAATGTTAGGGTTATTTCAAAATGATCCTCTCTGGAATTTTCTGAGCCATAGTCAGAAACAGTAACCTTGGTTGTCCAGTCCAATTGTTCTAATGTTTCAATCCACAAAGAATAGGCTTCTTTATTGGTGCTTTCTCCCTTCAACACCATTTTATTTACATTATATTCAATGTGCTTATCAGGGCGAATACTTTTGACTAAGGGCTGGTAATCAACCTTGGAAAAAATTAAGGTTTTGGGCGCATTTGCAACAATTCTATTAATATAAAAAGAGCTTTTAGAATTTCCACTGTTTAGAATATTGTTTACAATTCGCTCCTTCTTTTCAACTGCTAAGGTCTTTTGTGAAAGCACTTCTTTTTGAACTTGTGCTAGCTCAGTTTCCTCTTGCAGCCTTTGATATTCCTTACGATAGTTCGTAAAATAAAACATATTGATGAGCAACAAAAGAAGCATTGTGGCAATACCAATGACAAGTCCTTTCCTAAAAAAATTCTTCTCAGAATGTATCTTTTTTAACTGCTTATTTTTCTCATTTGAATTTGAGAAAGTTTCTATCCCAGTAAGGTATTGAAATAAGGATGACAGGGCTAGTAAATGAGTTGAAGCTACTTTTGTTCCTTCAATCGAATACTCTTTATTTAAACCTGGATTGTTCAAAAAAGAACTTATGGAATGCTGCTCAATTTGAAGAATTTGCCGAGATAAAGCTATTTCAGATTCACTGAGCAAATTTAGAAGGGGAGTTATATTTCCAAAACCTAGTTGAAATCCAAGAATATGTAATTTTATATTCTTAGCCTCCTCTAAAATTGTATGTACTTCTTCCTTTCGGCAAACTGCAACAAAAGATTTTCCTTTGCTATGATGTATTTCATAATAAAAATCACTAGTTGCGAGTCCAGGGAATGCTTTAGAAAGGGCTTTTTGAATATCTCGCTCTAAGTCAATTTCTTTGATAAGTACCTTGTCGGTATTGATTACTAAAAAAGTGTGTTTGGCATCCCCGATCTCCTGTGATACTTCAGAGAGGGAAGCACCTTTAGAATAAAATAGATTTACAAATTCTCCCTTCTTTTTTTGTGCATAGATCCCAAAGTATTGTACCGCCCCATTTAAAGTAGTTGCTTCAATACCCGAGTAGTGATTTCCATATTCCCAATAAGAAGAAAGCTTTGAAAACATTACTCAATGATGGTGGGTTTGATAATGATGTTTAAATCCCTTTTAGTTGACTCCCGTCTTTTCTTGCTGAAAAACCATTTTATGATAGGTATTCTTGCTAAAAAGGGAACTCCAGATCCAGAGTCCTCTTTTCTAATAGACTCAATACCACCAAGAATAACCACATCTTCATCTTCCATTCTTACAATGGAAGAAAACTCTCTGCTAGTTATACCTGGGGGTGCATCTTCTTCAATTCGCTCTCCATTAAATGCAGATTGAAGCACTTGGATATCTAGGGTAACTTGTCCGTTACCAGAAACAATGGGAAGAATTTCTAATGATAGTTCGGCATCGATAGGGACATAATTCCTTATCTCTGAGGTCTGTGGTATTTGTGAGCCAAAAAAACTTTGACTAGTTACGGCGTAATATGTAGTTTCACCACTAGATAAATAGGCCTTATGACCATTAATGGTGGTGAGCTTTGGAGTGGATTTAATTTTAAGGGTTCCAGCCGACTCCATGGCCTTTATGTCCAGATAAAAATTAGGGACGACCTTTCCAATATTTAATGCACCAAAACCATTAAAATTGCCTATAATTTTATTAGCATCCTTAGCACCTATGGTTACATTTCCTGAAGGGAAAAATTCCCCTTGGGTGGTTACAGGTTTATCGCCAATTCCAAAGGAGATACCCGTTTCGGTAATGGCACTTCGGTTAACCTCGATAATCATCACCTCAATCAATATAACCGGTACAGGCTTGTCAATAAACTTAATAAAATTTTTGAAACGCTCTACTTTAACGGCAGGGCCGCTTACTACAAAACTATTGAGTTCGGTATCTAGCTTTATATCTAGCCCTTCCTTGATATCCTCAGGAATAATTTCCTCAATCGATTTTCCTGCTTTGGAATCACTTGCTGTTCCACTATCATTAAAGCGGTTGCTATTATTGTTATTTTGGTTTAACCCATTTTGAAAACTAGTAAAATTAGTATTGTTCAAATTGGTACGACCTGCACGTAATTGACGGCTACTTTTGGGATCGTCCAATAGTTTTATGGAACGGTGCATCATTGAAACGAGTTCCACTTGTTTTAAAGAAAGCTGATCTTCCTTACCAAAGTAATAGATGTTACCATCTTTTTTATACGTGAATTTAGCACTTGTTGAATTATTATTTCCATTAGCGGAAACAGGGGAGCTACTTTCAAAAATCTTATCTAATAAAACATCAAATGAGATGTTTCTGGCTTCCACAGTTGCTGTTCCTGCCTCATCCAGAGGAGAAGCAGTAAATATATCGAGTTTTAAGTCCTCACCAAGAGTATAAATAACATCGGCAATGGGGGTGTTCTGTAAATCAACCTCGACACGTTTACCTATGGTGTCCAATACTTTATAATAGAAGTTTGATTGTTTTCTTCTGACGGGCCTCGAATTAGTTGTACTCCCTTCATTATTAGAGGGGATGTAAGCTAAATCAAATGTATAAAACCCGTCAGATGTAATATTCATTAAAAGATTATTTGATTCTGCTAGTTTACTAAGGGCTAACTCTAGAGGGACTTCTTTTAGGTAAATGGAAAGTGGATTATTTTCAATCTCGGGAGTGTATAAAAGGTTTTTCCCTGTTTCGTCCATAATCTTTCTAAAGACCAAATCAAGTTTGTCATTCTTGAGGTCGAAACTAAGGTTTCCGCTAGATACTGAATACATTACGCCAATTGGTTTTTCCTTGGCTTGTTCTATTGGGGCAACATATTTTTTAATAGAAAGAATATTTCCTGTAAAGTCAATATCCAGCTCATACTCCTTCACTAGAAAAATCAAAAGATCTTCAACCGAAACATCAGCAAAATTATTGACAATTGTTATACTATTTAGCTCTGGCGAAACATTGATGTTGAGTTTGTGTACTTTGGCAATGGCTAATAGAAAATTGGCTAGGGAAGTTTGGGTAATATTAATGTTTAAAGATTCTTCTAGTCCGGGAGTTTCTATTTTTATAATCTCAAGTTGATTTTTGATGCTATTGGTACGTGAAGAAATGTCTTGAGCACTTAGAGAAAGTGCGGTAAAAACAAAAAGCATCAGAAATAAAAAAACCTTCTTCATAGAGTTAGTTAGCTAATAGGGAATACACTTCATCTATAGATGTCTCCCCTTGTTGGACCATTAGAATGGCATTGTTTTTTAATGTATTGAGATTATGCTCTGCAAGATAATCATCTATTTGCAATTCATTGTGTTTAATGGCAATTTCCAACTCTGGGGTAATTGGAATAATTTCATAAATTGCTTTCCTTCCATCATAACCCGTATGGTAACAATTTGAGCAACCCACTGGAACAAAGTGTTTTTTAATTTTCTTGCTGTCTGAAAAATTTTCTGGAAATAGACTCTTAGAAACACTTTCTTCTTTTTTACAATGGACACACAATTTTCGCACTAACCGCTGTGCCACACTTAGATTTAAAGTACTAGCTAGAAGATAGGGAGGCACTCCCATATCAATCAATCTTGAAATTGTTGCCCAAGCCGAGTTTGTATGAATAGTCGACAATACTAAGTGTCCTGTAAGGGCAGCTTTAATAGCCATATTAGCGGTCTTTTCATCCCGAATCTCACCTACCATGATAATATCGGGGTCTTGGCGTAAAAAGGTTCTAAGCGCCTTTGGGAAATCAAAGCCAATATCCTCTTTGAGTTGCACTTGGTTGATACCATCTATTGTATATTCAATGGGATCTTCAATGGTTACGATATTGGTTTCTTCTTTGTTGAGAAGCTTTAAAGTACCGTACAAGGTTGTGGTTTTACCCGAACCCGTAGGGCCAGAAATAAGGACAATCCCATTGGGCATTTTCACCCCTTCCAAATATAGTTTGAGTTCTCGTGCGTTAAAGCCTAATTGTTTGAGTTCCACCGCCTCTGCATTACGTTTCAATATACGGAGCACTACTTTTTCACCGTACAAGGTAGGCATGGTAGAAACACGAATATCAAAATCTTCCAAAGCACTTTTAACGGTAATTCTCCCGTCTTGAGACAAACGTTTTTGGGAAATATCCAGCCCAGCTTCAATTTTAATTTTATTGACCAGTTGCGGGTAGTCCAACAAAGGGATAGTATATTGTTCTTTTAATTTTCCATCCAAGCGGAACCGAACCCTACATTGTTTTTCATAGGGTTCCAAATGAATATCACTACTACCAAAATCTTTTGCGGTTTGCAATAGTTGTTCTAAAAAATTTTGTCTTGAAATCTCTGATTGTACCTCTGTGGTTTGACGGTAGTTATAGGTAAGATAGGATTGAATATTTTCAGGAGTTTCTTTTTTGAGTTCCATGGGGAAGCCTAATACAATGGAAAGCTCACTTTTTAGAGAAGGAATATCTTCTTGATCTGTGTTTAAAATTACGACATCATTTTTCTTTTCTGTGGGAACAATTCTATAATGAAAGGCCTGATTAGAAGAAATTAGCTGTTTAAGCGATGTTGGGATTTCAAATTTTTTCATTATAAAATATAGATTTCTTTATACAATCCAGTCCAATGAATAAGGTAGACAACGCCTAAAAAAAGAGCCATGCATCCTGCCAGTGGAATACTTTGTTCTTTGAGTTTTCCAACCTTTTTTAAAATCCAAAATAGAACCAACGTAAACAACAATGAAAAAACAAAGAAATTGACAAAAGTGATCGTTGGAAATGAGAGGGCAAAACCAACAAAGAAGAGTAGGTCTCCTAGGCCCAAAGCTTCTTTAAAAAAGTTCTTTTTTAAAAGGAATTTTGAAATAAGAAAATTGGCAAGTATGATACAGATAACAATTCCTAAATTAATTGCAATAGAAATCAAATAAAAAGAAGAAAATGTATTGTTATAGAACAAAATCCCGCCCAATATTCCAAAAAGGGGAAATAGAAAGGCCCAAACCTGTCGCTCTTTAAAATCCTGAAATGTAATCATTGCTAATGTAAAAACCAATGTGGTTTTTATAACTAGAGTTATCAATCTTTAATAATTTCTTTAGGCACACCATTTTGGTCGATTTCCCAAACATTAAACACCCCGTCTCCATCAAAATCCACCACAGCTTCAGCCCTTGCTGTGAAAGAAGTAGGGGATGCTTCAATGAGATCATATCGATAATTGGCCGTGCCTCCATCATGTACCGTCTTTGGAGCTTCATAATCAATATCATTTAACTCAGTCGAATATTTTGAATTAATGAAGCGGTACTGTGTCTGTAAATTTGAAATAAACTTTAATTGAATTTTAGCTTCAAGACTCTTGGCTTTTGTGATAAGTGGCATTAGGTTGGGGAGTGCAATAAGCATCAGTATGCCAATAACTCCTATAACAATCAATACTTCCATTAATGTGAAAGCTTTTAGTTTTTTAGTGCAGTTATATTGCTTAAGAATCATCGTATAAAAATAACATAAATAGTACTTGTAAAAGTAAAAAAATTAATCAGCTTAAAAACACCTTATTAATATATTGAAATTCAATTTACTATTTAAAATATTGTATGGGTAATTTATAAACTGTGGATAAAGAATTAAAAAAAAATATTTTTTCAAAAACTTTTTTTAATACCTTAGAAATGTTAAAATAAACTTAACAAACCTCTCCCCAGTTAGTAGTAAGTTAGTCAACAGGTTATTTAACCTTGATAAAATATTAATTTCAACTTAAAAATAAACTAAATGAAATCAGCTTTTTTATTTTTCTTTGGAGCAATATTGTCTTTCAATACATTATCACAAGTTTATCCTCCAGAACCTGAAGGACAAGACCCTTTTTATCTCCTCGAAAATATCCCTAAGGCTCCTGAAGCAGCATCTCTTGGGCAATATGGGGATATTGCAAATAACCCCTACACAGGTAAGGCTAATATAACTATCCCTCTTTATTCAATTAATTTTGATGGCTTACAGATTCCAATTCAATTAAATTATGATACAGGAGGTGTTAGGGTGGCTCAAGAGGCAGGCTGGGTAGGACTTAATTGGTCTCTTTCAACTAATTTTGGAATTAGTAGAAAAATAATGGGATCTGATGATTTAATATCTCAGGTAATTGGAGTGGCCGATGGTAGAACTACACCAGTAGGATTTATATATAACAATTATAATCTCGGTGTAGGACCGTATGGAAATCCTGAGATGTCAGATAATAATATTAGAGATATTCATTATTCATTCACCGCAAACCCTTCTGGTGGACGAAATTATAGAATTGATACGCAACCCGATATTTTTGATGTTAGTCTTTTTGGGAAAACCTATAAATTCAGACTTGAAAAAAAACAAACTGGCTCCAATATAGTTCAATGTTATGCCTTTAATAATAGAAATGTTAAGATTACATATAATGTGACTTCTTCACAGCAAGCCTTCACCATTATTGATGAAAATGGATTTGAATACTATTTCAAAACAAAGGACTATAGTACTTCTTGGGCATCACCAGAGCCAGATTCTAACACATTTGATCTGTTATCAGAGATGATGAATGATGACCCTAATAGAGCAGATGAGACAACAATAACAAACTGGCTCCTAGATAAAATTAAATCACCCTATGGTCAAGAATTAATTTTTACTTACCAATCAGGAACTCATTTAAGTGTTCCAGGTTTTTCTAGCTTTGAAATTCAACAGGAACATACCTATGGAGATGAGTATAGGGTTATTGGAGGAATACCAAAACACTCGAGGTCAGTAACTGTTATATCTTCAAACTACTTATCTAAGATTGAAGGTGATTTTGGTAAAGTTCAGTTTAATCTTGAAGATAGAGATGATTTAATGACTGGAGAAGCAATTGAAAGATATTTAATTCAGGAAGGGCAAGTAAGTTCTTATCCATTTTCTTGGATTACTTCTCAAGGACAAATACGACAATGCCACGGAAACCCTAGTTGCACAAACAGTATTACAGCTACTCCTAAGCGATTAGGATCAATTACAATAAAGGATTTTAATAATACCACAATCGAAGATATTGATTTTCAATATACCTATTTCGATAATGATAAGTTTTCAAATCAAGATAAAGAATTTTATTTAAGACTAAAACTTGATAAACTTGTTATTGGAGAAAAAGAATATTCTTTTAGTTATATACAACCTAATGATCTACCCAATAAGATATCCTTTGCGGTTGATTTTTGGGGATTTTATAATGGAAAATTAACCAATACTTCACTTATTCCAAAGGTTGGTAGATTTACTCATGATCAGCTTAGTATACCTCCTACTCAAAGTATATCAGAATCATTCATGGAGTATTCTGGTGCCAATAGGGGTAGTGATTTTAATTTTGGAAAAATTGGTAATTTAGAAACAGTATTTTATCCCACTGGAGGGAAATCAGAAATAATATACGAGCCTCATTTAGTAGTCTTAGACCCTCCCAATCCATATATAGTCACCGAAGAACATTCAAATGGTAGAATTTTTAAGACAAATTTGACTAATGAAAAGGAATATAAGTTTACTTATCAATATCTAAAAAGAGCAAAGGATGCTTCTTATTCATTTTATGATCATCGTTTTGTGTCTGGTGGAACTACTGGTAATGGTACTATGATTTGGCCAGAAATAGGTTTTGAAGTTACTGCTCCTTCAACCTTAGAAGTAAATGGACATTTAACTCTCTGGTACTATGGATGTAATATGCCTTATTATGAATCTGAACCAAAATATTATATCCAAGACCCCAGTACAAATCAAAATTTAAACACCATTTTTTACTTTAATGAGTGGCTTATGCCTGAGGGATGTCCAAATCCAACTAATCAATTTACTGAAACCAATTCTATAAAGTCATTTATTTTAGCTCCAGGGTATTACAAGATAACTCACCACCAACCTGAGACTATAGTAATAAATGGTCAATATATAACTCCGCCTGCAATAACAGTAAATAATGGTACTCTTCCCCAAAACCCAGCATATACACTTTATGATACAGTTTCAAATAATGTATTAACTCCAGAAACTTTTGAAATTGGAGGTTCCCGTGTTTTATCTATTTCTAATTATAGTAATAATGGGAGTTTCATTTCCAAAAAACAATATAACTATGACTACTTTAATGCAACAGAACCAACTTTAGCTTCTTCTGGAAAGTTAATGGATGATTTGGTATATTTTTCAAAAGCTTATGGATACCATAGTTATAACCCAAGGCAATATAACTCCTCAAGGTTTCAATTTACATCCACTCCATCGATAACAGGGAATCCTAGCGCAGAGGGTTCTTATATTGGATATTCTAATACTACAGAGTTAGTATTAGATCAAAATGACAATGTATTAGCATCCAATGAAAGAACTTTTCACAATCAACCTAATGAGTATTTTGTTGACTCAGTGAATACCTGGTATGGATATACTTGTTATGGATCAAGCCATTATCTTAATACTAATGTTACTGCCAATAACATTATTGTTTTAGGAATGGATCCTTTAAATAGTTATAGTTATATCAATGGAAAAGTTTTATCAGAAAGCCAATTTGATATAGAAGGAAACGAAATTTCTAAATCAAATTATTTATATCAAACGGTGAATTTGAATAACGATACTACTTACTATTCTACTTTTATGGGTCTACCCACACAAAATGCTCTTTTACCTCCCCAGTGTAGACCAGAAGTTTATGGTCCTTACCTTGCAGACCATAGTTCTTACGATCCATATCAAATGCCAAGCTACTATGGTAAAAATGCGATGCTGATGGCAAAAGAGACTTTTGTAAATGTGGATAATGGTGAATTAATTTCAAAGGAACAATTTAATTATGACCTTACTACACTTCATTTGCTTAATAAGAATACAGAAGTTTTTGAAAATGATTTTCTAAAGCAAGAGTATTTTTATCCCTATTCTTCTGAAGTATATAACAACTCTCAAATGAGTAATTTAAGGACTAATAATCAACTTAGCACACTTATAAAGACTAGGAACAAACGGAACTCTGTTAATCTTTCCGAACGTCTCTTAGAGTTTGATAATTACAATGGAAATAGTATGATTTCAAAAATTTCTATCAAAAAGGGTGGACAAACTAACTTTACCGAGAAAGCTGTTTATGAAGAATATGATGATGATGGGAGGTTGTTGCAATCTCGAAAAAGCAATGGGATTCCTATTTCTTATATATGGGGCTATAACGGACAGCAGGTGGTTGCTAAAGTTGTCAATGCTACTTATTCTCAAATTGAAGCACTTTCTTCTTTTGGTCAAAATTTTACCATTAACAATGGACTTAGTTCAACACAAGAGGATGCACTTAGAGCACTTTCAAATGTGATTGTTAATACCTATCAATATAATCCTTTAATAGGAGTGAGTCAGATGAGAAATGAACGAAATGATATTAGCAAGTATGAATATGATACTGAAAACAGGTTAAAATATATTCTCGATAAAAATGATTTTATTGTTAATGAATTTCAATATAATATGAATTCGGAATATAATCCTTTAAAGACACCGATTGTAAATGATACAAGTTACGTAGTAACCAATTCACAATTGCTCTCTAATACTACATATTTGTCAAAAAACAGAAATTATGACGATAATGGAAATTTAAATCTTACAGCAGGTATTCGTCTTGAAACTGTACCAAGTTATATTGGCAATACTACACTTAACTATACTATTATTGCTCAAGGGGGATCTGGAAATTATCAATATAAATGGAGAGTTAAAGGTAATGAATACAATCCTGTAAGTAGTTCAGATAATTGGGCTTATAGTCTTGACTGTTCAACTATTAATGAGCCAGTGCTTTATGTTTATTGTGAAGTAATTGATACTCAAACAGGTAAAATTTTTACAGCAAATATTAAACATGGTGTTAACTGTTACTAAAATTATCTAGAGATGAAAATTAAATATCCACATATTTTAACAAGAGTTAAGTTAATGCTAATATTATTTGGCTTTATTTTAATATCTCAAAATGTATTTTCACAAACAGAAGATGAAAATTACATTAAATCAATTTCTTATCAAATTGAGACTCCTGATGGTAATGTTTTACTAGAAAATAAAATTGAAAATATAACCTATTTTGACGGCATTGGACGACCAATGCAAACCATAAATCAACGTTTTGGGGATAATGGTGAGGACCTTATTACTCCTATTCAATACGATTTTTACGGAAGGCAACCAAGAGAGTATCTACCTTATCCAGACCCAAATTTAAATAATAATGGTGAATTTGATCCTAGTGTTATGACACCTCTATTTGAGTATTATTATCAGGGATTTCCTGGAGATCGTCACCCTTGGAATAGTGTGCCATTTTCTGAAAAAAACTTTGAGACTTCACTTTTAGGAAGAGTTTTTGAGGCTGGTTCACCAGGAAAAGATTGGAAAATTCTACCCCCAGGATATGATGGACATACAATTAAGTTTGAATATAACACGAACTACAGTGAAAACCTTTATAAATTTAAGGTCAACTTTAATGGTGGTAATACGGATCAACCACAACTAGTCTTTAATGGATGGTACCAAAACAATAATAATGGTTACATTACAAAGACTACAACAAAGGATGAGAACTGGATGCCCGGACAAACTGATGATCGAAATCATACAGTCCAGGAATTCAAAAATAATTTAGGGCAAGTTATTCTAAAACGTACTTTCAATAATTCTACACATAGTACATACTATGTTTATGATGATTTTGGAAATCTTACTTATGTTCTTTCTCCAAAAGCTTCTGCACTTATTATTGATACATCTACAAATACTTTAGCTTCAAACTATCAAACAACTTTAGACGAACTCTGTTATCAATATAAATATGATAATTTCAATAGATTGATTCGAAAAAAAGTCCCAGGTAAGGATTGGGAATATATAGTTTACGATATACTTGACCGTCCCGTACTTACTCAAGATGCAAATCTAAGGGCTGATAATAATAAATGGTTATTTACAAAATATGATGATTTTGGAAGGGTAGCATATACAGGAATATATACTCCTCCAACAGGTAAGACTGTAGAAGATATTCAAGAAGAAGTTTTACTACAAGGACCACAATATATTAGTGAAAAAAGAAGGGCTTCATCAACTCCTCAGGCTGGTGGTACTGATATCTTCTATACTAACTTTGCCTACCCTACAATAAATCTAGAAGTACTTACAATTAATTATTATGATGATTATGTCCATCACACTGGGGTCGTGCTTTCATCCGATGTTTATGGAGTTAATACTCAAATTACTAATGCTAAAGGGCTTCCTACAGTTAATAGAGTTAAGGTTTTAGGTCAAAATGATTGGGTTGTCTCTATTACAGGCTATGATGAAAAAGGAAGAAGTGTTTATAATGCTTCAAAAAATAATTATTTATCATCACTTACCACAGTTAAACGGCAATTAGATTTTACAGGGAAAGTTTTAGAGAGCACAACACAACACTTAAAAACTGGAAATGCAACTATTACAACAAAAGATTATTTTTCGTACGATACTGCAAGTAGGTTAAAAAAACACTCTCAAAAGATTGATGATGAGCCTGTACAGCTAATAGCTGAAAACCACTATGACGAACTAGGCAGATTAGTAAAAAAAGATGTAGGAGGACAGACACTTACTAGTGGATACACAGATATAGAAAACGTCGAGATTACCCCAAATGGAATAATAAGCAGTACAACTTCAAATTGGAATTGGCCTGCGGTAGCTAAAACTAAAGGAGAAATACCCATGGATTTTGATGGAGGGATTTCTGGTATTATTTCACAAACAGGGAAACATGTGCGATTAGGTCTTGTTAAAAGTACAAATTCATCCAATGCTAATCATTATTTTGATTATGGGATGGAAGCATATTTTGACAGCAGTTCTGGACAAAGTTATATCAAAATAATTAATGGCTCAACAAGTGCAATAGGTAATTATGGTGTTTATAATGCTGGAGATACATTTAAAATTGAAAGAGATGGAGATAATCTTTATTTCTATAGAATATTACCAAATGGGACTGTTAATCAAATCTATTCAATAAATAATGTAACTATTCCAGACGATGCATTGATTGGAAAGTTAACTTTTTCAGGATCAGATGAGTCTAGTGTAGAAGAACTTTCGCTTTTTAGCCCAGGGCTTGATAAAAAACTTCAGGAAGTGGACTACCAATACAATATTAGAGGGTGGCTTACTAATATCAATGAAGTTGATGAAATTCTCGATGGCAAATCGTCTGATGATCTCTTTAAATTTAGAATCAACTATAATGTCGTGGAAGGAGATTATCTTCCTGGAAGTCCTGAGATTGTACCGCTCTATAATGGTAATATTGCTGAAACCATATGGAGAACCAAAAATGATGATAAACAAAAACGAAGTTATGGATATATGTATGATCCACTCAATAGGATTCGAAAAGGGATCATGAGAAAAGGAGAATTTCTTGACACGGAAGATTCCTTGTATAATTTTAATTTATGGAATGTGTCTTATGATAAAAATGGGAACATACAAACCTTGCGAAGAACTGGTGTTTATGCATCACAAATTTGGGATGATTTAAGTTATGAATATGAAACGATAAATGGGGTTCAAACTAATAAACTGGTAAATGTTTTAGAATTAGATACAAACTGGCCATTACAATCTAGCAGGGATAAGGGTTTTGTAGATGGTAATATAGGAGAAGGACCCTCTCTTGATGATTATGAATATGATGCAAACGGTAATATGCTGTTAGACAGAAATAAGCATATTAATGGAATTATTTATAATCACTTAAATCTACCAATCAATATAGCAGTAGTTGACCCTAATGCAATTAGTGGAAATATTACCTATGTATATGATGCTACTGGAGTTAAACTAGCAAAAATATATCTTGAAGAGGGGATTAATAGCATTCCAGTTGTTACCCAATATGATAATGGATATGTTTACAATGATAATGAAACTCCTGGAACACAGATTTTACAATTTATAACTCATCCAGAAGGCTATATAGTGCCAACACCTTTAATACCGCCAGGGGGTGGCAATACAGGATCAATAGGGGGCTTTGATGATGAGACAGGAACCATTACATATTCTGCCTATTCTTATGTTTTTCAATATAAGGATTGGTGGGGCAATATTAGGTTGAGTTATGGGGATAATAATTTAGATGGTTCTATTGATCCAACATCAGAAATAATTAAAGAAGATAATTATTTTCCATTTGGTATTAAACAATGGGGGTATAATGATGATGTGTTAGGAGGTAATAGTTTAGCCCAAAATTTTATGACTTATCAGGGCCAGGAGCTTACTGAGGATTTACAGCTAGGCATACATGAATGGAAATATAGAATTAGCGATCCTTCAATTGGGAGATTTTGGAGTATTGATCCATTATCAGACGAATATGTTTATAACTCTACATATGCTTTTCAAGAAAATAAATTAGGTTTAGGAGTAGAACTTGAAGGTAAGGAATTAAGTGATCCTCCAGATCCTTTTGATCCTAATTTAACAAATGAAGAAGCTGAACAGGCAATGTATGGTCAAGTTACTGAAGATGCCCTAGTAATAGCTTCTGAAGGAGGATCTTTATTAGACAACTTATATTTGGCATTTGGAATAAATTTTTCATCAAATGCTGCAAATAATGATGATGGCGTAAGCAAATTATCATCAAATTTAGAGAAAAAATATGAAGTTAGTATTGGACCAAATTTGGAAAGTTATTTTTCAAATTATAGTGTTGATTCTGATGGAAATATAACATTTACCCAACCGCTATTTATGATTGATGTTAAAGAAGAGGAAAATACTGTTACTAGTCTAAAGGGGACTATTAAAGTATCCCCTGTTGCTGATGTAACATTAACTGCACAATATTCTGTAAATTCGGAAAATTGCGAGGAGAAAGTAAAAGGAAGAGCTACTTTAGGTGTCAGAGATAATGGGTTGTTTGTAAGTGGTCAATATAATAATGATACTGGCGAGTCAGAGGTTAAAGCAGGTCTTAGAGTTGGTGGGAAAGCTAGGTTTGGAACATTTGGTATATCCCTTTATGGGGAAACTGGAGTTAAAGTGAGTAGTGATTTAGATGAATAAAATTTTAATAATAGATAATATTATCTCAATAGGAATTATATCTTATTGTTTATATTTTTATTTTAAGTTTTATTTTTTAAAAAAAAAATTAAACCATTTTATTTCTAAAATTATTTTATTTGAAGAGTCATTAGATTATGATTTTATTGTTTATTATCCAGTAGTTGAATATAATTTTTATGGAAAAATTGAAAAATCAAGACTTAATATAGCATTTTCAAAATATATTTTTAATGAAGGAGATATAGTAAATTTATATCTATCAAAAAAAAATAATAAAATTATAATTTTTGAAAATTTTAAAATTAGAGTCTTAATTTTTTTATTTATGCTTTTAGGTTTTATTTTGTTATTAATTTAATAGAAGATATCATGAAAAATATTTTTGTAAAAAATCACAGCCTAACTTTATCAACTATAATAATTTTACTTACTCTAATTGTTGTTATTTTTACAAATATTAGTATAAATAATAAGCATTATTTTGGAATATTATTATTCTTATGCTCACTAATACTCGCATACTTAAATCGTCAATTTTATAATTACTTTTTTGGGATAGTTTTATTAGCTGGTATATTTGGTTTAGTAGATTTCCTTTTTTTTGATGTAAGAATAGGTTATAAACTTTTTAAAGTAAATCCTATTTTTATTTTTCTTTTTATACTTCATATAGTAACAATAAGAAAAACAAATTCCAAATGAAGAATAAGTTATTTATTTTAGTTTTAATTTGCACAAATCTGTATACTTATTCCCAAACAATTTTTTATAATGGATTTGGCTCAGAGGGGCCGGGTCATGATCTATTAATTGTTGATAATTACCTTTATAGTGGTGCTTACAGTGGTGGCTACATAGTTAGATTTAACCTTGATAACCCCAATCCTCAGCCGGAGACAATAAGCACTAATTTTCTACAGGGATCACTATTTTCACTGTCCTATTATCAACCCGAAAATGCATTGTATATAAGTTCTTTTTCCCCTGTATTGTCAAAATTAGATTTATCTCAAACCCTACCGGCAAATTCTGAGACAATTAACATCAATCCAGCTAATTTTTTCTTTGGAAACGATATAAATGGGGAAATGTTTTATGGTGCTACTACCAATGGAGGGTTTGGATACATTTATAAAATGAATATTTCTCAAGGCCCATCCAGTTATGAAATACTATATCAGGATGCTCTATCACTTTATCATGCAGAAACATATAATGGGGAACTATATTTCATTTCAACAGGTTCAGAAATTGATTTAAATAAAATAGACCCCAATAGTTCTAATCCTGATAAAATGCTGGTTGCATCAAGTATAAGTTCAGTTTTTCCTGCAGCGACGCATCTAAGAGATAATTATTTATATGTTGGAAATGATAATGGACAGTTAGTTCGATTTAACTTAGATGATTCCCTGCCATTAAGTCCTACAGTACTACTAAATGACATTGGAAATAATATAGTAGGGATTTCTAGTAAAAATGAGTTGTTATACATAAGTGTAGGTGGGCCCGGGATAATTTACACATTCGAGGATCATGTATTATCAACAATTGAAACTGACATATCAAGTATCTCAATTTATCCAAATCCTTCTGATGACTATTTGTTTTTAAACAGCAAAAAAAATAATATTAACTACCAAATATTTAATCTCCAAAATCAGGAAATTAAAAAGGGAAATTATAATGATTCTGGAATTTTAATCTCTAATCTTACTTCTGGAATATATATGTTAAAACTTGAAATTGAAGAACGAATTAGTTTTCAAAAATTCATTAAAAAATAAGAAACCTGAAAGTTTTATCCTTCTCTTTTTGTTTGTTTAAATACTTACCTTATTTTTAATAAATGATGAAAGAATATACTTTTTGTTTTCTCTTGATAGGGTTCTTATTGATTTCTTGTCATAAAATACAATACAAAACTCAAACACAAAAATCCCTCCCCGAATTAGGTAGTTTGGGAGTTTTTGAAAAATATATCGCTCAAGAAATCACTATTGAAAAATCGGTTATTGGGGTAAATAGCCCATTAAAGTTAAAGGTTGAAATTGTTACTGAATCCAAACGAGAAATTTTTACTAATAAAGACTCCATTAATTCATTAAAAGAATACCTTACTCTTGAAGTTTTAGATAAATTTTCCTTATTAGAGCAAATCAACCAAAACAAGGAACTTTTTGGTTATTTAAAAAGCAATCCTAGAGTTCGGATTGTTACCAAAGTATTTATTAATTTTTCTGAAACAGTAAAACAAGAAATACTTGATTCCCAAGAACTGTATTTAATCCAGAATAAGCAAAAAACTTTATCCATTGAATTAAGGGATGATAATAAGACGACAAAAATCATTGAATTTTCAGAAGGCAAAATTATAGATTTTGAGCCTTCAGAGTTTTGTTGGGGTACTAAGAAAGGGTTTAAAGTGCAAATTTTAGATGTTGTCAATGTTGGATCCGATTGCAATGGAGATTTGTATAAAACCTATAAAAAAGCAAAGCGTAAAACCGAGTTCAACTATTAGATGAAATTTTTAAAATACATATTTTCAGTTTTATCACTTGCTCTTATTGCTTGCGAAGAAGGGGGACTACTAATTGAACCCGATATTACCAATAGGACGGTAACCCTTATTGCACCTTCCAATAATTCAGAAGTTGCTACTAATACTATTTTCTTTGATTGGGAAACTGTAGAGGATGCATTAACCTATGAAATTCAAGTAGCAAGCCCTAATTTTGAAAACACGGCTCAATTACTATTAAATGCCGAAGATTCTTTAACTTTTGCAGAATTACAACTCCCTGTTGGGAAATATGAGTGGCGAGTAAAAGCCAAAAATAGCAATTACGAAACCCCCTACAGTAATGCATCATTTGAGGTAGTTCCTGTTGAGAATTTTTCTGACAACAATGTTATTCTAGAAAACCCTGAAAATAATTTAATTACCAATATTTCGATGCAATCCCTTGAATGGCAATTAATAGAGGGAGCTACACTATATAGAGTTCAGGTATTGGAAAATGGAGATGTATTAGAAGAACAATTCACCACCGAAACCATTTTAGATATTACTTTTCCCGAAGGGGAATTTCAGTGGCAAGTACGTGCTGAAAATGGAGTAGATAGCACCCTTTATTTTTCACGTAGTATCCTAGTAGATGTAACAATCCCTAATACACCAACACTCACAATACCAGAGGATACCGTAGAGCTCACCTCTGGAGATGTTACTTTTGAGTGGACACGGGAACTTTTAGAGGGAAGCGTGGAATTTGATAGTATTTATGTCTATAGAGATATTGCTCTTGCCAATCTTGTCTTAAAAGAAGAGTCTGTATCTCCTTACAATGCAACGCTGACTAACGATACCTATTATTGGCTAGTAAAGGGATTTGACGAAGCTGGTAATGAAGGGAGTTCGAGCACTACCTTTAGTTTTATTGTGAATGAGTAAATTTAATAGTAATAAAAATGTAAAGTATGTACTTCCCATCGTAGTTGCTATTTGGGGGTTCTTTTTTTTTCAATTGTTTGATGCCTGTAATCCCGATGAAGTAACTATTTCTCTAAATAGTATGGGAACATTTAAAACCCCAGAGATCAAACAAAAAGAATCTTTTGAGTTGCAACCCATTGAAAAGGATCCTTTTTTAGGGACAGCTTATGTAAAATCAAATAAAAGAGGAAGTAACCCAAGCGCATCCAAGAAAAGTGATTTGCCTTGGCCAAACATTCAGTACCTAGGGGTTGTACAAAACTCCAATTCTAAAGATAAGGTATTTGTAGTTAGTATAAATGGGCAACAACAGGTGATTAAAAAAGGAGAAACCTTTAATGAAATAACAGTTTTAAAAGGTAACGACGAAACACTTAGTCTTCGTTTTCAGGGTAAAACCCAAGTATTTAAAAAAATATAAAGGGATGAAGGGGTTACAAAAGATAAAGGCCTCAGCTCTTCAGTTTGCAATTTTGGTATCTGTAATTATTGCCATTCTATTAGCTTCTTTTTTAGCACTTACTCATACCCACCGTCTTTTTGGGATGCAGTCAGAACTTTTACTAAATACTATAGATGCTTCTCAAGAGGGCATCGATTTTTCTCTAAACCCCAATAATCAAATAGGGGACTCTCTCGATTTAACTGATGAGAATCTTTCTACTATTATTAAAAAGGATGCTTGGGGAGGGTTTTTAAAAATTGAAAGCACTTCTCAAAGTAAAACAAAGTCCTTTTCCAAAATTGGACTCATAGGTCAAAATACTGAAGCAGTTAGAACAGCGCTTCAGGTTACTGAAACGCAACTACCTCTCGTTTTGGTTGGAGATACAAAAATTGAAGGAAATGCCTTTGTGTCTAATAAAGGGATTAAAGCAGGGGTTATTTCTGGTAAGTATTTTAATGGAGATACTCTCATAGAAGGGGATATAAAAATTACCAATGGCCAATTGCCTAAATTGGATAAATCTTGGAGGAAACGGACTCAAAGGCTATTGAAGAATTTTATTGTAGATGACAGCCAATTAATTGGTATTGAAGCGGAAATTAAAAATTCTTTTTTTAACCCCAACAAAGTTATTTTTGAAAATGGAGGACTTGTTCTTGACCAGACCTTTGTGGGGAATATCATCATCAAAAGCAATACTGAAATTATTGTTACAAAATTTGCTGAACTAACCGATGTACTATTAATTGCGCCAAAAATTACCGTTCAAAAGGGGTTTAGAGGTAATGCACATTTTTTGGCCAGCAAGACCATTATGATTGAAGAAGAAACCACTTTTTTATACCCTTCCTCATTGGTTTTAGTAGATATAAACAAGGATTTTATAACGCCCATTCTAAGAGGGGAAGAGCCCATTTATATTTCTGAGAAAGTAAACTTTAGCGGTGTTATTATTTATTTTCCAGAGGAGAACCCTGAACAACATTCCCAAACTAGCATTAGTTTACAGCCCGAAACTGAAATAGTGGGTAGTATCTATTGTCAGGGGAATATGGAGCTATCTGGTAGGGTAAAGGGGGCTATTTTTGTTGAACGGTTTTTAGTTAATGAATTTGGTTCTCGATACATTAATCACATATACAATGGAAAGATTTTGAGCAAACAACTTCCTAAAGAATTTTGCGGGTTGCCCTTTTCAGAAAAAAAGAAAGGAGTGGTGCAGTGGTTGTATTAAAAAAAATAAGAGCAGCCACTTTGGTGGAAACTATAATTGCTTCGGGTATTGTATTGATTGTTTTTACCATTGGCAGTTTAAGCCTAAACAATGTATTCCAGTCGGTGGTAAAACATAATGAAGGACCATTTCAAAATAGGGTGAAAGAGCTTACCTATTTAGCCAAGAATAAAACTTTAGAGCTTCCTTTTTATGAAGACACCTCTACCTGGGATATCACTATTGAAAAAAGTGAAACCAAGATACAACTAGAGGCACACTATAAGCCCACAAAAGAAACAACCACAAAGATTTTACATGCAGAAGATTAAAAAATTAAAAGCTTTTACTTTGGCAGAACTCTTGGTGGCTATGGTCATTACCACCATTGTGGTGGGAATGGCACTAGGAGTACTGACTCTATTTAGCAAGAATATCCAATTAATTCAAGATAACTATTCTCAAAGTACCCAGTTAGATTTATTAGAGCAGCAACTTACCATTGATTTTAACCGTTATCAAGACAAGAAATATGATGCTCAAAAGGAAGTTGTATTTTTAAAAAACCCTTTAGATTCCATTTACTATGAATTTTCAGAAGGATATTTGCTTAGGGATTTGGATACCATTTTTAAAGGAGACTTGCATAAAAATCTTTATTTTAACGGAAAAGAAGTACTACAGGGAACAATGGATGCTATTAAGGTGGAGTTTCAAAAAGGTAAAAAACAAACCTTTCTATTTATTTTCTCTGAAAAAGATGCCCAACAGATACTAAACAATTATGGGAATTAAATTTGAAACCATAGATAATAACTCTTCAAAAACCCAAGGGGAAGAAAAGAAAAGCTTTCTCCAAAGGGAAATCCATCTTTTTGGCAAAAAGTTTTCCAATCGTGCCAAAGAGGATTTTTATGGAGAACTAAGTGTGCTTCTAAGTTCAGGGGTCAATTTAAAGGCTTCCTTGGAACTTATTTCCGAAATGCAAAAAAAGGAAAAAGACAGGCTGCTTATAGACACCATAGGAAATCAAATAGTTTCTGGGAGTTCATTGAGTGAGGCTATGGAAAGCCATTCTTTTTTTTCAAAATATGAATGCCAAGCGGTAAAAATTGGTGAACAAACGGGACAACTTCAAAAAATAGCGGAAGACCTCCGGGAATACTTTAACCGAAAGAACGAATTGAGACGTATGCTGGTCTCTTCTTTGTCGTATCCTATTATTGTTTTAGTATTTGCCTTATTGGTTGTGTTTTTTATGCTCCGTTTTGTGGTGCCCATGTTTGCGGATATATTTAAGCAAAATAGGGTAGAGCTTCCCTGGATTACCCAACAGATTGTAAAGCTATCGCATTTAGTTTCGGTAAGTGGTTGGTGGCTGTTGTTTTTTGTTGTAATAGTTATTATGGGTTATCGATGGATTTCCAAAACGGAAGGGTATTATAGGTTTATTGGAAAGCTTCAACTCAAAATCCCAATATTAGGGAATTACCTCAAAAGGATCTACCTCATTCAGTTTACTCAAGCTATGTCGTTGCTAACGCATGCAAAAATACCAGTGGTTACAGGAATAGGTCTTGCCAGAGAGATGATTCGCTTCTATCCTTTGGAAAGTACGCTTGTAACCATTGAAAAAGATTTGGTACATGGAGAGAAACTTCATCAAAGCTTTTCCAAACACTTCATTTATGATAAAAAAATGATTGCACTTTTAAGGGTCGCCGAAGAAACCAATCAGACAGAATATATCTTTCAAAAACTATATGATCAATACAGCACTGAACTCAAATACAAAGGTCAAATTATTACTTCTGTTTTCAATGTGGTTTTGTCTATTTTTCTTGGGATAGTTGTGGGGATTATTTTAATTGCAATGTACTTGCCAATGTTTAAGTTGAGTAGTGTTATTGGGTAGTAGATAATGATTTAGGTTTTTAATGTAGTATCAAAGTCAGTTTATTCAAAATGATAATTTTTTTTTCAGAATACAACACTCCACTTTTTGAATTGAAAATAGATTCTTAAATCATAGTAATACGATACAATAGCGCCTCTTTGGACCCCAATATGGATTTACCAAACCCATTATAAATCTCTTTGCAACAAACCACATTATCCCCTATAGATACCACAACCCCTTTGCAACCCAATCCCAAACCACTTTATCAAGAACAATACCACCCCCTTTACCCCAGTAACCTGCAACGACCCCCAACAACCCCCTTACACCCTATTAAAGGGCTAACCCAACCCCTTTAGAGGCTATAAAACTACTAGCAACACCCCAAACCTATTCGCTACAACATCCCCTCCACGATGTACTCCCCCCCCCTAAATGTACCACAACCCCCTTACACCCCAATTCTAAACCCCTAAATAAACCCCTTATTTTCTAGTAAACACCCCCCGCAACCCCCCTATACCCCCACCTACCCCCAACAACCTGCAACAACCCAGTTCTTAATTATCGCAACACCCCATATTGGTACCTTAAACCCCTTCAAGGGGATTTACAAACCCCATTATTAGGGGGCTAATGAAATACATACAAACCCCCTATTTACTTAAATATCATAATTAGCAACAACCCCAACACCCCCACAAGCCCCCTAAACCCCTTTATAAAAAAGGCTTTTATCAGAAAGTATTTCTTTGATTTATTATATCAATTTTTTTCTATAAATTTGAGGTAAACCTAACTCCCCTTTACTCCCCAGTTATTTTATATTTAACATGGCTATTATTGATATATGAGTTTATTTCAAAAGTCTGTTCTCAACAGTTACCTATCCCAACAGGATATTCCTCTTGTAGAAAAAGCATATAAAAAATACCGTGCATATTTTCAAAACAGTACAGTCCAAGAAAATATAAGAAGCATAAAAGAAGAGCAGTATCAAGCTACTTTTTTGACTGAACTCTTTGTAAAGGTTTTGGGGTACACCCTTAACCCCAACCCCGATTTTAACTTAACTACCGAATACAAAAACCAAAAGGGTTCTGGAAAAGCGGATGGTGCTATTCTAAAGGACAATAAAGCCATTGGAGTAATTGAATTAAAAGGGACAAATACTAAAGATCTTGAAAGCATACGCAAACAGGCTTTCGATTATAAAGCCAATCAAAAGCATTGTGTGTATGTGGTAACCTCCAACTTTGAGAAACTTCGATTCTACATTAACGATGCTACGGAGTTTTTAGAGTTTAATCTCTTCGAATTAACTTTGCAAGACTTTCAGTTGCTTTATTTGTGTTTAAGCAAAGAAAACATTTTAAACAACCTGCCCCTTTCTATAAAGGAAGCTTCCTTAATTGAAGAAGAAAAAATCACCAAACAGTTTTATAGGGATTACTCCCTTTTTAAAAGGGAATTGTATCGAGACTTGGTGAAACGGAATGCAAAAAAACTTAAAACTCTTAAAGAAACAGAATTAGCGAAAGAAAATCAATACACAAGTAAACCCCTTTCCAAAGAGTTTACTCAACTCGAAAAGAATGTAAAGCTATCTCTATTTAAAAAATCGCAAAAATTGATAGATCGCTTTCTATTTATCTTTTTTGCTGAAGATAGAGACCTATTACCCCCCAACTCTACCCTTCAAATTTTAGAAAAGTGGAAAGCGGATGTAGATTTTGGTGATGAAAGACCCCTTTACAATCTCTTTATGCAGTATTTTAAATTTCTGGATACAGGCCGTAAAGGAACTTCTACTCGTGCCGAAATTTATGCCTACAACGGTGGGTTGTTTCAACCCGACGCTATTTTAGATAATCTTGAAATTGATGACGAGCTATTGTACAAACATACCTACCAACTTGCCAAATACGATTTTAGCAGTCAAGTAGATGTAAATATCTTGGGACACATCTTTGAAAATTCCTTAAACGAAATTGAAAGTGTCAATGCCGAAATTGAAGGAAGCGATTTCGACAAACAAAAAAGTAAGCGAAAAAAAGATGGGGTGTTTTATACACCCAAATACATTACAAAATACATTGTTGAAAACACTGTTGGCAAACTCTGCCAAGAGAAAAAAGATCAATTAGGCTTTAAGGAAGAAGCCTATTTCGAGATAAAAAAGGGAACACACCAAAACACCAAAAAGCAGTTGTTAGAGGTTTTAGATACCTATAGAGAATGGCTATTGCAACTCACCATTTGCGACCCCGCTTGTGGCTCTGGTGCCTTTTTAAACCAAGCTTTGGATTTCCTTATTAAAGAACACCAATATATTGATGAGTTAAAGGCTAAGGTTGTAAAGGGAAGTATGATTATTAGTGATATTGAAAATACCATTCTCGAAAACAATATCTATGGTGTGGATCTTAACGAAGAAAGTGTAGAAATTGCCAAACTTTCCCTTTGGCTTCGTACAGCACAACCTCGCAGGAAATTAAACAATTTAAGTAATAATATTAAATGCGGTAATAGCTTAATAGATAGTAAAGCAGTAGCAGGTGATAAATCCTTTAATTGGCAGGAACAGTTCCCTAAAGTCTTTGAAAAGGGAGGCTTTGATGTAGTGATTGGGAATCCACCTTATTTAAGAGTTCAGGGTTTAAGAGAGAATTTTGGTAAGGAATCTGAGTATTATGAAAATAAATTTGAGTCGGCTACGGGGAGGTTTGATGTCTATATACTTTTTATTGAAAAATCATTTCAATTAATTAAAAATAATGGAATAGTTTCTTTTATTCTGCCACATAAATTTTTAATCAGTGATTTTGGTGAAGGAATAAGAGGTTTCTTGGTAAAAAATAAAGCTGTTCAATCAATATTAACATTTGGTTCGGAAATGGTATTTGCAGACGCTTCTACTTATACCTGTATTATTAATTTAAGCCACAATAATTCAGAAATTAAATTCAAAGAAATAAAACCAATTGACATTTTGAATCCATTTGAGTTTGAAATATCTGGATATAATAATTTATCTAGAGAAAAATGGAATTTAAAAAGTAAGGTAATTGAAAAATTATTCAAAAAACTATATTCAACACCATGGACAGTTAAAGATGTTTTTGAAAATATAAGCCAGGGAGTGGTTTCTGTAGGGGATGACATATTTTTAATGAAGGGCAAAATACAAGGAGACAGATTTATCGGCTATTCTGAAAAAATAAAAAATGAAATTGAACTTGAATCTTCAATTGTTAAACCCCTATTGAAAGGCGAAGACGTTAAGAAGTATGCTACTTTAATCAATAACTATTATTGTTTATATCCACATCATGAAATAGATGGTAAGACAATCCCTTTGGAAGAAGAGGTTTTTAAGAATAAATATCCTTTAGCATATAATTATATTTTCCCCTTCAGAGAAGAATTGATTAAGAAAAAAATCAGATATAAAACTAACCCTAAAGCGTGGTACAGTTTACATAGATCAAGAGAAATTAGTCTTTTTGAACAAAAAAAAATTATAACTCCAGAAATTTCTCTTGGTACAAATATGACAATTGATGTAAATAATTTTTATCATAATACTAAATGCTATACACTGACCAAGCGTAGTGATATAAAAGAGAACTATAAATTTTGGCTTGCAATTCTAAACTCTAAGCTCCTTTGGTATTTTTTAAGTAGCACAGGCTATGTCCTGAGAGGTGGGTTTTTCACCTTTAAAACAAAATATTTAGAACCATTTCCATTACCAAAACTTGATAATATTAATCAACAAACACCCTTTGTAAAGAAAGTTGAAATCATTTTAAATGACTCTCAAAATTTACAAGATATATCAAATAAATTCATAAAATATTTAACCAATCAATATAAACTAGAAAAATTTACTAAAAAACTTGAAAACTGGCACGAGTTGGAGTTTGGGGAGTTTATAAAAGAGCTTAATAAGGCGATTAAAGTAACAAATCGCGAGATGGCAAAGGATACCGCAAAGGGTTTAAATATAGACTATGTAGCCCTCCCATCCCTTACCAAAAAAGACGAGTTTGAGTGGCTAGAGCTATTTGAGGAAAACAAGAAAAAGGCCCAAGAATTACAACAACAAATTACCCAAACAGAAAAGGAGATCGATGCCATGGTGTATAAGTTATATGGTCTTACCCCAGAGGAGATTGAGATTGTAGAAAATAGTTAGTAATGAAAGAAAATAAAGAGGAAATTGTAAAATTCACACCAAAACAGCTTGAAGGTTGGGAAGAGTATCGTAATGCACTTTATATTCAAAAATCAAAAAGTGACGATTTATTTGAAAAGGCAATTACATTTATTTCATCAGGAGCTTTAGGACTCACGTTAACTTTTCACGATAAAATAGTACCTGCCGAAAATTCAATTTGCGTTATTATTATTGCAATTGGTTGGTCTTTACTCGTTGCAACACTTTTTATTAATCTAATAAGTCATTATCAATCCAGTAAATCAACAGATAATTCAATTGATGAGATTGATGGTATTATAGATTATGAAATTGCTTACTCAACCTTTCAAAACAATTTAAGAAACAGGAACAGACGTATAGATAAACTCAATAAAGCATCAATAATTCTTTTAGGTGTAGGTCTGTTGTTAATTATAATATACGTCTCAATAAACATTCATTATGACAAAGAAAAACAACTCGACACCAAAGTCGAAACCTCAAATCAAGCAACAACCAAAAACAAACAGTCAGAGTCAAAAAGGGCAGTCGATTCCACGACCCACATCCCAATTAAATAATAACCCTAAAAAGAAATAGATATGGCAGAAAGAAGGAAAAACCCTGAACTAAAAAGATCAAAGCAAACTTTCGGAAATACTGTAAGAAAACCATCTAGTAATCTAAAACCAAATTCAAATACAAACAAAAAGAAATAAAATTATGTCAGATAAGTCGAAATCAAAAAAATCAGATTCAAATATTGGGAAAAATACTAAGTGGGATATTCCTAATGTTGACCCAAAAGCAGGAAGTACAATTAGAAAACCTTCTACAAGTTTAGATCCAAATAAAAAAAAGAAGGATTAAAAAGTTATTTATCAAGGGTATTGTTGAATTGTTGAAAGTCTTCAAAATCCCTGCATTTAAGGTGCTTAATTAAGCAACACATTTTCAACAATATTTCTATTTCCTAGAGATTCTTGATAGTTAAAAACATTTAGTTGTAAATATTCTACATCAACTTTGTTGACTTATTGTTGCTGTCGAACGCCTTTAATGTCAGTACTTTTAGGTTTTTTCAACAATTCAACAGATTTTCGATAAACTTCTTTTCGAAAGTATAATGCCTTCCTTTTTTTGTAAATGCCTCTACCGTCCATCCCTCAACTCCATTATAAACCTTGTTGTACTGTAGATAGCTACTGTTTTTAGATTCAAGTTGCCATTTAACTGTAATAATATTAGTGATTTGTGTCCTTGAAAACCTAACGGAACTTTCTTTAAATAAACTTAATATTTCTGTTTTTGAAAAAGAAACTGAATCAATCTCATAATCTTCCATTAAATCGTTTAGAATAAGCAACAATTCTTTTTCCACATAGTATTTAGTACCACTTACAAGCCTTTTTAGTGCATCTGTTTGCAGTTTTTTTATGTCAAACCACATTCTGGTAGATTTTGGGCTAGAAACCTTCCTTCTATTAAGATAATTTGCAAAATCGCTCACTTCGCATTTAAGCTTTTCAAGAAAGTCAGGATTTAAATCACCTATTGGATTTACTTTTCGCACCCAATAGCGAATTTCATTTTCATCGATGATAATAAAATTATCTTCGTTGTTTGAACACAGGATAAACTTGCCAAAAAAGGCTGTTTCCTCTTTATCTATTCCTTTTTTCTCGGTTTTGTAGTGTAGGGCAGTTGAAAGGTTTTTTATGCGCTCACTGTCTTCTTTTTTGTCCAACAATACTTCATCTACTCCTATGATTAATTTTTCAGACCAATCTGCATTAAATCGGCTTCTAAAGTCCTCATTTTTATTAATTGTCATATTTTCTTCAAAAAGAAATTTTAACCAGTTTAAAAAAGTGGTTTTACCAGTAGAACGTTCCTCACTCACTAAACATAAAATGGGAAGAATCTGGGTAGGCTTATGCCATAAAATAGTTAAGTAATCCAATCCTATTTCATACTGTTCTCCAAAAATATGTTTAAGAAATTGTGTTGTGTTTTCGATTTCAAAATGCCTTTGGCTGTTATCAATTTTATGACTTAGTCCATGGTACTTATTGTAAAACCCTTTCACCTCTTGTTGGTAATGTATATGTGAGGGTACAACAGTAAATCCCTCGTATCGTTTAACTTTTTTCAAAAAATCTCTTCCTTTATCGTCCAAGATTGTTTGTCGTTTCCACCTCACAATGGAGGAATAGGTGCTCCCATTAATACTGGGCTTTTGGACTATTTTATAATATTCGGTGCCAATTCTTAAATACTCCATAACTACACACAATTAAATTCATCTTTGATTAACCTTGATGGATTTGGATCGACTTTGAAGTAGATAAACAACATAAGTCCATCACAATCACTCTTTTTAGCAAGAAGATAATTAGCATTTATAACAGCTCCTAAGTTTTCAAGGCTTAATGAGGGTTTTCTAAACAACAAATCAAGGAAAGAATCTATTAATTCAAGGATAATATTGAATACTAATCTAGCTTCTTTTGTGTGGTTCTTTAATTCCAGCTCTTTGACTACAATTGACTTTAACTCTAAAATCTTGCATTCAAATAGAGGATATACTGTTTTATACTTATTCATCGCAAATATTTTAGAGATTTTACTTCTTTGAGGGTATTCTCAAGCTTCTTTCGATCAATTAAGACGCGGTTCCCTATTTTCTTTGCGGAGATAAGTCCTCTTTTAATATAGTTACGGACTGTAAGTTCGGTCACGTTTAAGAAAACGGCAGTTTCCTTAACGGTAAGGTGCTTCTGATCGCTGTCAGATTCGTCTTTCTGAGCGAAAAACTCTTTAATGGATTCGTGTACGGAAGTCTTTACTAATACTTCGAGATCTTCCTTTTGGGCAATTATTAATTTCATAGGAGCAAGAAAGCTCCTATTGAATTTAGGGCAATTTCAATTTTAGTTAAACTTTAAAATTTTAAAGTATTGAAAGTCAGAATTTTAAATTTTATATTTATTAACTGATTTTAATAGCATTTAAATTTTACTATTAAACTTCTTTATTTTTTTAATAAGTAGATCAATTTCTTTATATCTTATATCAGGTATTTTCTCATTACTATCGTTTACTATGGTCTTTTCGTTTTCAGAATATTTTCGATAATAGGTTTTGACAAATCTTTTATCAAATGCCCTAGGCTTATTCCTATTATTTATATGATTAAATTTTCTATACAACCAGTTTAAATAATCATATTGATTATTACCAAAATTTACAAAAAGACTATATAGCAAATAACCTAGATGCCTTTCAGTTATTAATGAGTTTTTTATATCTAAATCAATAGGATCATAATTCTTTTCTGGTTTTAATTTCTTAACATAAGTTCCAAAATATTCTTTGTTACTTTTTAAAACACCTACATTAACAAAGTAATTATATATTTCATATAACCCAAGTAGCCCAACATTAATTGGATATTTTTCCAAATACCAATTTTCATTAAATAAGCTTTCCTCAAGAAAATTTTTACGTTTTCTTAAAATTCTTAATTGCTCAGACTCTATAAAGTTAAAATCTGGATAATAATTTCTTTTTAAAAATTTGTTACCAAATCTTTTATTATTCAAACAATCATTATAGAAAATTAAATAAGTTAACTTATCTCGTAGGTTATTTAACCAATCAACCTCACTTTTCCCCGAAATAAGAAACTGTATTATTAAATCTTCTATAAATTTCGTTCGATTCTCATAAAAACTAGCATAATAGATGGGGGTTACAAAAGATTTATTTAGTTCGAATAACTTGTTTTTGTATCCAACCATATCTTCAATCTCATAATCTAATTTGATATTCTCATCATATGAGTAGTTTTTAACACTATCATATCTCATCATCACAAATTCACTTTCTTTTTTAATTTTTTCCTTAGCCGTGTCTAAAGATTCTGCAATAGTTGATTTAATATTCTCTACTAATTCACCATTGCTATTCTTTTGGTAATCTTCTAAAATTTGGCTTCTTAACTCCATGCCTTTAACATTTCTTGTTCTCTAATTGTTTTTGATAGTTTAATATACTTTTTAAAACTACTATAACTTTTATGCCCCGTAATACTCATAACAATATCTGGTCTCATTCCTTTTTCTAGGGATAAAGTGATAAAGGTTCTACGAGCAGTATGTGTAGAAATAACCTGATATTTGTAAAACTCCTCCTCAATTCTTTCTTTACCTATAAATGAGGTCTTAATTATCTTGTCTTTAAAGCCTACCAACATACAAGCCTCCTTAATGTATTCACGAAACTTTTGAGAGCTTATAATTGGCAATTCATAATCGTATTTCTCTAAAACCGCTTTTGAGTATTTATTTAAAGGTATACCCACAATAGATTTTTGTTTTTTTGAGTTAATATAAATCTGCCCATCTCGAATATTCGCTTTTTTAATTTTAGAATAGTCAGAATATCGCATTCCAGTAGCACAACCAAATACAAATACATCTCTAACTTTCTCAAGTCGCTTGGATTTAAATTCAAACATCCACAAACTTTCCAATTCTTGAAAACTTAATGCAACTTCATCTGTTTCGCTTGAAGTTTTTTCAAAGTCTCTAAAGGCATTATTATGGTGATAATTCTTTTTTATCGACCAGTTCATAAAGGTTTTTATAAACCCAATATTTCTACCTAAAGTATTATCCTTGTGGCGTAATGTTTTCCTGCTATAATTTACAAAAGCGACATAGAAATCTTGATTAACTCTATTAAAGGTTATAGAGTAATTGGTTGCTTTCGAAAATTGTACTAATATTTCTTTTATGTTAATGTATCGCTTTAAAGTGCTAGTAGTTATTTTCCCTAATTCCTTCTTTTCTTTTACAAAAGAGTCGTACACATTAAAAAAACTATTTGGAGATACGCTAGTTTTTTTTAATTTATAATCAAGCTCTTTTTTAATTTGGTCTACGGTAAGTTCTTGTCCATCAGATTTTAGTTTTGTGCAAATCAATTGAAATGATTCTCCATAACTAGATAATTGATTAATGACAGAATTTATATGAATGGCTTTTGAAGTTTTCCCATTTATTCTTTTTGGGAACTGAGTCTCAAAATCCCAATCAGAAGGAAGAATTTTTTCACCTGTAGAATACTTTAGGTATTTATTTTCATCTCTAATACTAGCCCTTAAATATATAAGAGTTGCTTTTTTAGATTTAGTGTCTTTTAAATTAAATGAGTATGAATATTCCATATTAGGGGCATAATTAGGGGCATAAAATGTTTATAACCCATATCCTTTTGCTGATATAAGTGATTAAACAAAATCAATGCCAAACTAGCTTTTTGCCCTATAAAATATATAATGAGTGATAAATAGTATAAAGAAGTTCGAATCCCATCTTCTCCACTTAAAAAATCCATTTGTTTTCAAATGGATTTTTTATTTACATAAACTAGGTGAGGTTTTTCAATTCTGAAAACCTCATAGTTCTTACATAATCGTTTTGTTATGCACGTTCCGAAATCATGGCTAATAAACCAATGACCAAACAAACTACAAAACTCCAAATAACTAATGTACCTACACCCATATTAGAATTAATATATTATACAATAAACTAGATTACTAAGGTAATAATTTTATACTATATTATTTAATTTCTTTCTCTGTAAAGGGAATGGAAGAACTCACAATTTCCAGGATTAATTTTTTGAGTTCCTTTTCATAATGATTTAAGATTTCCGAATTAATTTTTTCTTCTCCTTTTGAAGTTCTTGGAGCTTCTTTTTTTCGGAAACTTAAAAAACCAGAGCTAAAGTTTTTAAAGGAAATAACTCCAGCGACAACTTCTTTAAACGAAATATGCTTTTGATACATATAGGCATAGGCCAAAACCTGAAAAGCTTTGCTATACTTATATTCTTGAGAGAGGTTTTCCCAAACTACTATATCCAATTCTTTTTGCTCTACTTTGCCTGTTTTATAATCGATAATTCGTAGTTGATTATTAAATAAATCAATTCGGTCTACATTTCCTTTTAAGAATACAGGAAAGTGTATTTCTGGAAAATGAAGTTCTGTTTTAAGTGTTTCCTCAAGTGCCAATATTTTAATGGTATTTCCATTTTTTACCAAATCAATGTCAAGACGGATTAAGTTTTCTACATACCGTTTGGCGATTTCAAAAATAATAAGGTTTTTGCCTTTAGAAAAATCCCCTTCCTTAAAATGCTTTTGAAACTGCTGAACGACTTCTACAGGAACTCCTTTTAGGCATTTAAAAAGCTCCTGTTCTTTTAAATAATTATTTATAAATGGAGCGTATAATTTCTCTAACGCTTCGTGCACAATGGTTCCCAATGTATTATACTCAATCGTTTCTTCAACAGTATCCGTTTCATTAACTCCAAGAATTCTTTCAAAATAAAAATCTATAGGATTTCTCACATAGGACATTAATGCCGAAGGTGAAAATCCATTTTCGGCTATTATTTGAAGTCTATTAAGCACTTCAGGAGTTTTTTCAATTTCTTTAAGTGATTTTTCATGTTTTGATATGGATGAGGTTTGAACGTGATGTGCGATGCTTTTATTAAGGTTGTCATCAATTTCCAATTGAAGTAAAAACCTGCTCTTTTCACCCGTTCTTAATCCTTTTGATTGGCTACTGTAAACCAAGGTAGCTTGTCTTGCTCTAAATAATAGATGAAAAAAGTGATAGGCATAAACAGCATCCTTTTCGGGGTGTAAAGGCAATCCAAATTGGAGTTTTAGATCATAGGTTATAAATGAAGCGTTTGTTTTGCCAGAGGGGAGAATTCCTTCATTTACCGATAGGAGAATCACATTTTCAAAGTCAATGACCCGAGTTTCAAGGATCCCCATAATTTGTAATCCTTTTTCTGGATTTCCTTCAAAATCTATTGAAGCTTTAGAAACTAATTGATTAAAAGCATTTTTTAAAGAGAAGGGTGTTGTTAGGTAGTCGAATTGTTTTGTTAGTAATGTTAAGCGTTCAAAGATTGCTTCAATTTTTGAAAGAATTGATTTTTCAATTAAAGTAAGACTAATTGAAGCATATAATTTTTTTATAATTAAAAGTAAATTTTTTACAACTTCATCAATGTTTTCAAACTTACTTTTGAAAAGTAGTTCAATTACCTCTTTATTTTGACTTCCTCCAAGAGTGACTAATTTCTGATATGTAATACTTGAAAGATTATTGGTTTTAATAAACTGTAAAATGGTTTCGGGAGAAACCATTAATTTCTTTATCCAAGGATGTAATAATAGTTTTTCAATTTTTTTATAATAAAAAGGTTCGGGGTTAAGAAAATTATCTAGGATATAATCAAAAAAATCAACTTCGGGAAGCCCCGTTATGGGTAATCCCATAGTTATATTAACACTTTCTACATTATTTGGAAGAGAATATAAAAGAGGTGTTAAAAGGGACTCGTCTGCCAATACAATAGCCGTTCTTTCCAACATTTCTTGGGTATATGTGGAAAGAAGTTGCCCCACATATTTTACTTGCCCCACGTCATTTTGAGCTTCAGTAATAGTAATTTCCTTGTTTACATTAGTACTAGATAGTACTGAAGGAGCATTGTTTTGATAATAATTCCATGTGTTTTTATAAGTTCTTAGAAAATAAGATGCGGCATGGTCTGCATCCTTTAATAAATGAGAATCCATATCCCAAAACACCTTAGTATTTCCAGTTTCTAATAGCTCTTGTATGATGGATTGTTCCGCAGAGTTAAGGGCATTAAAACCTACAAAGTAATGATTCCTACTTCCATTTGCTACGATATAGTGCTCGATGTCTTCTGCAGCTTTCCTATATACCATCCCTTGATACCCACTTTGTTCATTGAGTAAATGGTCATTTAAATTTTCATAAAAGGATTCAAGGGTTTCCCAAAAGGATAGATATTTTTTAATGAAGGGTGTTTGTTCATTTTTTACACCCCATTTCTCTAATGTTTGAATACTTAACAAGTAATTGAAGAAATTGCTTTTTGGAACTAGGTAACGATCTATTTCATTAAAATCATTTAAAACAGCTTGTCCCCAGGAAGTATATTCTTCAAAAGTGTCTTTTTCAGAAAACCCTTCTGTATTGAGGTACACCGAGTAACTAGAAAATAAAAGGGTTAATGAATCTACAATGGCTATTCCTGAAACCTCTTCAATGAACTCTTCAATACTAATAATCTTAGGCGAAAAAAAAGGAGCAGTTGATTCTTTCGCTAGTGTTCGTTTTAAAAATCCAACGCCTCTTTTACTAGGGAGAATAAAGACTGCTTGGGATAAGTTTTTATCCTGTGTTTTAATTTGGGAAAGTACTTCTTCTATAAAAGTCTTCATACCCTAAAAATAAGAAACGCCTCCAATTTGGAGGCGTTTCAATATATATATTATTAAACTCTTTTTAGTTTTTCAAAGAGATTTCAACACGACGGTTTTGCTGTCTTCCAGCTTTTGTGTTGTTAGTAGCAATTGGTCTAGACTCACCGTATCCAATTGAAGAAAGACGACTTCCGTCCATTCCAATGGTAGTAAGGTAATCTCTTACTGAAGCAGCTCTGTTATCAGAAAGCGTTTGATTGCTCTTTTCTGAACCAACGCTATCAGTATGTCCTTCGATTACGAAAGAAGTAGTTGGGTATTCTTTCATAATATCTACAATACTTTGAAGCACTGCATAAGACTCTTTACGAATGGTAGATTTACCTGTGTCGAATAAGATAGTCTTAGAATACTCATTTAATTGGTTGATGATTTCGATGGTTACTTCTGGACAACCTTTGTTTGCAACAGTTCCAGGAACATCTGGACACTGATCATCTTTGTCAAGTACACCGTCACCATCACGATCTTTGTAAGGACAACCATTGTTAGCTTTAGGACCAGCTTCGTTAGGACACTCATCTTCGGCATCAGTGATTCCATCACCATCAGCATCAGGACATCCATTCATAGAAGCTAAACCAGGAACAGTTGGACAAGCATCTTGTGGATCTGGAATACCATCACCATCAGTATCAGGACAACCGTTGAATTCAGCTAAACCAGGTACATCTGGACAAGCGTCATTTCTGTCTTCGATTCCATCACCATCAGTGTCAGGACAACCATTGAATTCTGGTAACCCAGGAGTTTCTGGACACTCATCTTCGTTGTCATAGATTCCATCACCGTCAGTATCTTTTCCACCAAATTTGAAAGCAACACCTACAGAGTGCTGGAAGTGTTTTACTCCATACTCATCCTCGAAAGCGTGCTTATAAGTACTTTGGAAGTTAAGTGCTAAACTTTCAGTTACCCAAAAACGAACACTTGCAAGAGCGTTTGCAGTACCAAAACCGATATCATCGATCCAAGTGTAACCCCCACCAACACCAATAGATGGATCAAACCAACCACCAGGACCATTAATTAGGTCTCTTAGGCTGTATCTAATTTCACCATCAGCACCGTAATAGATTAAATCGTCTACTGGAACATCTCCAAACGTTTTAATTTTATTGATAGTTCCTACTGCACCAAATGTAAAACCATCACCAATATACCTAGCTACAGATACTTTCGAAGCTGAGGCCAAGATATTCCAATGGTCGTTTTGGTTAAAATATTCATCAAACAAACTGCCTTGACTTAGTTCACTTGTTGGGATACCGTGATAACCTCTACCATCGGCAGCTGGGCCAACAGGGTAAAAATCAACGGCGTTAACACCCACTTCTATAGCCCAAGGATTGTTTTGGTCTTGTGCATTTGCTACTCCTACTGTAAAAAGAAAAAGGGCAGCAGCTAAAATACTGTTAAGATGTTTCATATTCGATTGTTTAATTTTTTAAGTGTTAATAGAGCAAAAGTAAGTTGTTAAATTTTATTAACAAAAGCAAATCTATTAAAATTTTTACAAATAGCGTACTCTAAGCTTTTAAATAACGCTTTGAAACCCTAAATTTTTAATTTTTCCTTCACTTTTATGAATGAATTGACCGCTTTATCAAGTTGTTCTTTAGTATGAGCGGCCGAAAGTTGAACCCTAATTCGGGCTTTTCCTTTGGGAACTACAGGATAAAAGAACCCGATTACATAAATTCCTTCCTCTAAAAGCATGTTCGCCATGGTTTGCGAAAGCTTAGCATCGTACAGCATTACTGGTACGATAGCCGAATCCCCTTCAATAATATCAAACCCCGCATCTTTCATTCCTTTTTTAAAATAGGCAGCATTTTCTGCAAGCTTATCTCTTAAAGAAGTATCGTTTTGAAGCATATCAAAAACTTTTATGGAAGCTCCTACGATAGCTGGTGCCAAAGAATTTGAAAACAAATAAGGTCGGGATCTTTGTCTTAGCATTTCAATTATTTCTTTTTTCCCTGTAGTATAACCACCCATAGCACCTCCTAATGCTTTTCCTAAGGTTCCAGTAATAATATCAATTCTGCCCATAACACCCTTTTCTTCAAGTGTCCCACGTCCTGTATCACCAATAAATCCAGCAGCATGACACTCATCTATCATGACAAGGGCATCGTATTTATCAGCCAGATCACAAATTTTATCCAAAGGAGCCAAAAGGCCATCCATAGAAAACACACCATCTGTTACTATAATTTTAAACCGAGCCCCATTTTCATTGGCAGCAATAAGTTGCTGCTCCAAATCTTCCATATTACTGTTCTCATATCGATAGCGAGCCGCTTTACAAAGTCTTACTCCATCTATAATGGAAGCGTGATTTAAGGAGTCTGAAATAATGGCATCCTCTGGTCCTAATAAGGGCTCAAAAACCCCTCCATTGGCATCGAATGCCGCGGCATAGAGGATGGTATCTTCGGTTTGATAAAAGTCGGCAATTTTTTGCTCTAATTCTTTGTGAATATCCTGCGTTCCACAAATAAATCGTACAGATGACATCCCAAATCCATGAGTGTCCATAGCATCTTTTGCAGCCTGAATAACTTCAGGATGGGAGGAAAGACCTAAATAATTATTGGCGCAAAAATTTATTACTTCTTCTCCAGTAGAAATTTTAATTACAGCCCCTTGTGCGGAAGTAATTATTCGTTCTTTTTTAAAAAGCCCATTATCTCTAATTTCGTCAAGCTCTGCTTGTAAGTGTTCTTTAATTTTCCCGTACATTTTACTTTTAGTTTAAGGCTTCAAATTTAAATGTTATTTATCAAAATGTTTTCTTTTTCAATATAAACAATTAGTTTTTCTTTTATGGTAAATCCCATTTCCAAAAGCACATTTGCATACTCGTTAATTTGATTGGCATGGGATACATTTTGAACTCCTGTTTTATAATCCAACAGCGTTACGGAATTATTAGGATGAATATTGATACGGTCTGGCCTTAGGACACCAAAAAGGGAAATAATATCCCTTTCATTATAAATGGTGTCACCCTTTGAAAAAAGTGGATTTAGCTTAGGGTGTGTTACAATATTACGAAGTGTATTTTCTACAGGTTGTATCTCGGCTTCTTCATAATGGGGATGCTGTAATTCCTCTAAAACGAATGCTAAGTCTTCTTCCAAAAATATGTTTGCCATGGCATCGTGAATTATATTTCCGAAGCGTATGGATTCCTGCACTTTTTTATCAAACAGGGAAGTTTCAATACTCGAAACTTTTAAAAGTTTTTCATGCGGAAGTGAGACAAAATAAGGCGTATCTATAAAATTATTTTCTGTAATTTTTACCGTAGCAGGCCAAGTATGTTTTTGTCCAAACGAGTAGGTGTCCTTTTCATTATTCCAAAGCGATTCATTTTCAAGGAATAATTTTAAAAACTGATTGTATTTTTTTGGAGAATTTTGAACCGATTTGTTTTTAGCCAAAATATAAAGTTCTCTTTCGGCTCTTGTAAAAGCAACATATAATAGGTTGATGTTGTCGAGCTCCAAGGTGTTTTTTCTTATTTGTGATAAATAAGCACCTACTTCCCCATAACTTTCAACCTCCTTACTAAAATTAATAAGCAAATCATCAAAACCATTTTCTTGAAAAGGATACCAAGCTTTGGGCTCTATTTCTCGATAAATATCTAAATCTGCAAATGGAAAAATAACGACGGGAAATTCTAATCCTTTGGATTTATGAATGGTCATTACCTGTATGGCATCTTCTTGCGTTGTGCCAATGGAAAGACTCACTTTGTCTTTTTCTGTTTCCCAGTAAGATAGAAAGTCTTGTTTTCCAATTTGGGAGTTTTGCGAATATTGAAAAACCCAATCTATAAAATGAAGTATATAAGCATCTGCATCTTTATGAAGTTGTAAAGAATGAATAAGATATTCAAAACTTTCATAAAGACTTAAGGAAGCTAAATCTTTAAATTGAATTTTTAAGTGATGCTTTTGTAAAGTTTCTTCTAGTTTTGAAAGCGGAAACCCTATGTGTTCTGAAAAAAAGGCGTGTTTTTCTATGTCAATCTTTAGGTAATGATACAAGAACTCAAGAATCTGAATTTTTAAAGCGTCTTGCTCCGGGAAGAGGGATAGTTGAAGTAAATTGACAAGTGTTTTCACGGTTTCAGAATTTTGTAAAAGGAGTGTCTCTTCTGAAACTACATTGATACCATTCCCAACTAAAAACTCACTAACAGCAACACCTTCTTCTTTTTTTCGAGTTAAAATGCATATGTCTTTTTTTGGACAACCACGAGACTCTAAATCTAAAACGGTTTCATATACTTTTTCTACATATGCTTCGTAAGCTTCCTCCTTAAGAGTTGGCTCCATAAAATTGATAGAAACAAAACCCTCACATTCGCTATTTGGAAGTTGTTTATTTCCCTCTTCATATATTTTTTGATATGATTCGTTCCCAAAAAAAGGAGCCATAAAACTGAAAAACCGATTATTAAAACCGATTATCTCTTTGCAGCTCCTAAAATTTGTTTGAAGATTTCGTGTTTCTTTTTCAACGGAAGGAAAAGGATTTTCGTCAAGACATAAATCTATAAATTGTTCTGGAAGTCCACCCCGCCAGCGATAAATAGATTGCTTGGCATCACCAACCAGAAGTAGACTTCCCGTGTTTTCATCGGTGTAATTTTGGGATAAAGCATTATCAACTAACGGAATTAAATTTTGCCATTGTAATAGTGAGGTGTCTTGAAACTCATCAATAAAATAATGCCGATAACGTTCGCCGAGCCGCTCGTAAATATATGGTGCGGGTTCGTTTTTAATTTCGTTACTTATAATTCGGTTAAACTCACTAATGGGCAAAACACTTTCTTCTTCTTTTATTAGTTGAAGTTCTTGGTTTATTAAATTTACCGTTGCGAGGGGAACTAAGTTTTTCAGAATATTTTGAAAAAGAGAGGTGCTAGCTAAGCACTTTTCTATTTTATGGAAACCAGTACCAATTTGAGGAGTTATGGCGTCTATTTTTTCGGCAATAAATGAATCTTCTTTTGTTTTATAAAGGGGCTTTATTCCTAAGTTATTTTGCCATGCAAGACCAAAGTTTACACTAAAATTTCCTTCAGCAATTTTTATAAAAAAGTCATAAGAATGTCCACCAGAAAAATGAGAACGCTCCAAGCCATTTTGTTCAAAAATGGCAAGAATAGCTTGGGCTTCAGAAATTGCCTCTAACTCACTTTCATTAACCTTTCCATAAAGCTGCTTTTGTAATGTTTTAAAATCTGAAATTGTCTTTGTTTTCAGTTTATCGAGAAAGGGGAGGTCATTTTCTATTGTCAATAATTTTGCTGCCTTGTTAAGGTCTATAGCAATATCCCAAGACTTATCATCCTCTGTTTTTTGAAGCGCAAAATCAATAAGTAGCCTTGTAATTTCTTCATCCCGGCCAGCTTTTTCAATAAGTCTATCAATGGCTTTTAAAATTAGCTGTGGTGTTTCGAGGCTTACTTCAAAATTGGGAGGTAACTTTAAATCTCTGGCAAACGTACGTAACAATCGGAGGTTAAAATGATCTATTGTTTCAACACTAAAAAGGGAATAATGATTTAAAAGATGCTTCACTATCCTCTTTGAGCGAGTATTTATTTCTGTTGAAGACAAACCCGTTTCTTGTGCAATTACATTTAACATGCTTTCTGAAGTTAGAGGTGTTTCTTCTTGAGAAAAATGAATGAGTGTTGTAATTACTCTTTGCTTCATTTCGGCGACAGCCTTATTCGTAAAAGTAATTGCGAGCAGATGTTTGTAATAGTCTTTTTGTTGTGACGAAAGAATTTTAATTAAAAACGACTTTACTAAAACAAATGTTTTTCCGCTACCAGCAGAAGCATTGTAAACAACAAATGGGAAATGACTTTCCAATGAAACCAAAAGTTTTTGTAAAGTTAAAGATACCATTAAGAATATCTATAACGGCATAAAAAACTTATAATTTCTATAACACTAATTGCCACATATATTGCTTAAATTTGAAGTAATTAATAACTAAAAACAAAACAATCATGTCATTTACCTTACCTGATTTAAAATATGCTCACGATGCACTTGAGCCAAATATAGACGCAAGAACCATGGAAATTCACCATGGAAAACACCATGCAGGATACACAAATAATTTAAACGCTGCTATTGAAGGAACATCGATGGATGGAAAATCTATTGAAGAGATTTTAAAAAATCTCGATATGAATAATAAAGCCGTAAGAAATAATGGAGGAGGTTATTACAACCATAGTTTATTTTGGGAAGTGATGTCTCCTAACGGTGGTGGAAATCCATCTGGAGATTTAGCAAAAGGAATTAATGATTCTTTTGGGAGCTTTGATGCTTTTAAAGAAGCATTTTCAAACGCTGCAAAAACGCAATTTGGTTCAGGATGGGCTTGGCTATGCGTTCATAAAGGAGGAAAGCTCGATGTATGTGGAACTCCAAATCAAGACAATCCTTTAATGCCAGGTGTGGGATGTGGCGGAACACCTATTTTAGGAATTGATGTTTGGGAACATGCCTATTATTTAAATTACCAAAACCGCAGACCCGATTATGTTTCGGCATTTTTTAATGTTATTAATTGGGATGAAGTAGCCAAAAGATACGTTGCTAATAAATAAGATTCTTACTTTACAGAATTAAAAATATCACTTTTGAATAAAGCGGTATTTTTTGTTTTGATAGGGGTTAAAAATAAAAAAAGGTAAACAAGCGTTTACCTTTTTTTGCCCCAAATCTACCATGAACTTAACCTACTTATGCTATGGTATAAAACAAATGTATATCAATATTTGAATGTAAAAAGCACTTTTAGATTAAAAGCCTTTTTTTTCGTTAAAAAGTAAATTTTTAAGAAGAATTTTACAGTGTGAGGTGAAAAAATAAAAAAGGTAAACGAGAGTTTACCTTTTTTGCCCCAAATCTTACCATGAACTTAACCTACTTATGCTATGGTATGGCGCAAATATATGTCAAAAAACCTACTTCAATACAGATTTTTCCTACTTTTAGATAAAGTGTTTTATAAATTCGATAAAGTGGTTGTTTAAGGCTAATATGCTCTTTCTGGGTTACCTTCAAAGAAGTGAACAAAGGCTCTATTTACTACTTTTTTACCACCATTTGTAGGATAATCTCCTGTAAAATACCAATCCCCTAAATTTTTAGGACAAGCTTGATGTAAATCTGCTACTTTCTGAAAAATCACCTTAACCTTGGCTTTAATGCTTTTATCAGTAATAATTTCTGCAATTTTATCTGAAATTTCTTCGTCTGTAAAAGGAGCATAAAATTCTTTAACGTGATTGGTCACTTCTTTAGTATTACTCGATAATGTGGCTTTACACTTTTTATAAATTTCCTCAATAAGCCCATCAGTGCCACGTTCTTTATGCAATGCTAAAGTGGCATTAAAAGCTACCAGATGCTCTAATCTAGCCATATCAATACCATAACAATCAGGATATCGAATTTGTGGTGCCGAAGAAACTACAATAATTTGTTTTGGATTTAAACGATCGAGCATTTTTAAAATACTTTTCTTAAGAGTGGTTCCTCTAACAATACTATCGTCAATCACAACAAGGTTGTCATTGGGCTTTACTACCCCGTACGTCACGTCATATACATGGGCTACTAAATCGTCCCGACTACTATCCTCAGTAATAAAAGTTCTTAGTTTAACATCTTTAATGGCTAGTTTCTCAGTTCTAATTTTATGCGCTTGTATTTGTTGAAGCCTTTCGGGAGTTAAAGAATCTTTTTCCTTTAAAATCGCCTCATTTTTTTGCTTATTCAATTCGTCTTGCGCAGCTTCAAGCATCCCATAAAAAGAAGTTTCAGCGGTATTTGGGATAAAAGAAAATACAGTATTTTCTGTATCGTAATTAATTTCTGAAAGAATTCTAGGCATTAATAAACGCCCTAATTCTTTTCGCTCCTGGTAAATTTCGGCATCACTTCCGCGCGAAAAATAAATGCGTTCAAAGGAACAAGATTTTCTCTCAAGTGGGGTTTGAATTTCATCTACACTAAATCTTCCATCTTTTTTAACAATGAGGGCATGACCAGGGTCTAATTCGTTTACCTCTTCAAAAGGAACATTGAAAACCGTTTGAATAGCTGGTCTTTCTGAAGCTACCACAACCACTTCATCATCTTTGTAAAAATAGACAGGTCGTATTCCCGCAGGGTCTCTTAATACAAAGGAATCTCCGTGACCCAAAAGGCCTGCCATGGCGTAGCCACCATCCCA
>NZMG01000040.1 GCA_002694465.1 Flavobacteriaceae bacterium
CTTGATTATCGTTCTGTGGATCGAAATCGTTCACCAATACATTACCTGGTACAGGAAGATCCACTAAGGTCTGTGCTGTATCGTCATTGGCAATGGTTGTATTTGGCTTAGATATTTTTCTAATTACTTCAATCGTGACAACCGCATCATCAGTAGCATTTGGATTTCCATCGTCAACTATGCTATAAGGGAAGCTATCGAATCCAACAAATCCTGCTGGGGGTGTATAGATATAACTTCCATCCGCATTTAACGTTACACTACCTCCTGCAGTTGTTGGGAAAGTACCCACAGTTGTTACAACTTGGTTATCACCTTGATCATCTCTATCATTAGTCAATACATTTCCAGGTACTGGTGTATCTTGTAGTGTATTGTTGATATCATTGATAGCATAGGTTGTATTCATTCCAAATATAGTAATGATAACCGTCGCTTGATCTCTTGCAACAGGAGAACCATCGTCAAATATTTCATATACAAATTGATCGGTTCCAAAGAAGGAAGGATCATTAGGCACATAGGTAAAGCTTCCGTCTGCATTGATTACTAGGACTCCGTTAGTGGGTCCACTTACTGGAGTAATAACAGTATCCACAAACTGATTGTGTCCTTCTGGATCACTATCGTTGTCAAGTACATTACCAGTTATGGTAGCACCTTGATACCCATTATAGGCGTCATCATTTGCATACGTTCTGTTCTTATTAGGATCACCATTTACAGTGATGGTTAAGATAGCAGAATCTGTTGCAGGAATTGCATTATCGTCAATAATGAAATACTCAAAGGTATCTTCTCCTTCAAAATTAGCCGGAGGTGTATAGGTAAAACTTCCGTCTGCAGCAATCGTAATAGTACCACCTTGCGTAGTTGGGAAGGTTCCCACATTAGTCACTACTTGATTATCTCCTTGTGGATCAAAATCATTTGCCAATACATTACCCGTTACCGGAGTATTCACTTCGGTACCTGCAGTATCTGCGTTAGCAATTGTTGTATTAAGACTTACGGGTAATACTTCAATAAATACAGTTGCAGTATCAACGGCATTTGGATTTCCATCATCTCGAATACTATACTGGAACGTATCGGGTCCAGAATAACCTGCTGGAGGCGTGTAAATATAACTTCCATCCGCATTCATAGTAACAGAACCACCTGCTGTGGTTGGGAATGTCCCTACAGTAGTTACTATCTGGTTATCCCCTTCTTCATCTTCGTCGTTAGTAAGTACATTACCTGAAACTGGTATGTTTGTATAAGTATTATTAATATCATTTACGGCATCGGTCGTATTGTTTCCGAATAAGGTAATGATAACAGTTGCTCTATCTCTTGCTACTGGCGACCCATCATCGAAAATTTCATATACAAACTGATCATTTCCAAAGAAGGAAGGATCATTTGGTACATAAGTAAAACTTCCATCTGCATTGATTACCAGTGTTCCGTTAGTAGGTCCACTTACAGGAGTAATTGTAGTGTCTACGAACTGATTGTGACCTTCTGGATCACTATCGTTGTCAAGTACATTACCAGTGATGGTAGCACCTTGATTTCCGTGATAAGCATCATCGTTGGCATACGTTCTGTTCTTGTTAGGATCTCCGTTAACGGTAATCGTTAAGATAGCAGAATCTGTTGCTGGATTTAAGTTATCATCAACAATGAAATACTCAAAGGTATCTTCTCCTTCAAAATTAGCTGGAGGTGTATAGGTAAAGCTTCCGTCGGCAGCAATGGTAATAGATCCACCTTGTGTAGTTGGGAAGGTTCCCACATTTGTCACTACTTGATTATCGCCTTCTGGATCAAAATCGTTTGCTAATACATTACCCGTTACCGGAGTATTCACTTCGGTACCTGCGGTATCTGCGTTGGCAATAGTTGTATTCTGATTAATGGGTAATACTTCTATAAATACGGTTGCTGAATCTGTTGCCACTGGATTACCATCATCTGCAATGCTATACTGGAACGTATCTGGCCCAGAGTATCCTGATGGAGGTGTATAGATATAACTTCCATCCGCATTCATAGTAACAGAACCACCTGCTGTGGTTGGGAAAGTCCCTACAGTAGTTACTATCTGGTTATCACCTTGTTCATCTTCATCATTGGTAAGGACATTTCCTGCAACAGGAACATCTGTAAATGTATTATTAATATCATTTACGGCATCCGTAGTATTGATTCCAAAAATGGTAATGATTACGGTTGCACGATCTCTCGCAACAGGTGAACCGTCATCAAAAATTTCATATACAAATTGATCGGTTCCAAAGAATGAAGGATCATTTGGCACATAAGTAAATGTTCCGTTAGCATTGATTACCAATGTTCCGTTAGTAGGTCCACTTACAGGAGTAATGACCGTATCCACAAACTGATTGTGTCCTTCTGGATCACTATCGTTGTCAAGCACATTACCCGTTACGGTAGCACCTTGATTTCCATGGTAAGCATCATCATTAGCATATGTTCTGTTCTTATTAGGATCACCATTTACAGTGATGGTTAAGATAGCAGAATCTGTTGCTGGATTTAAGTTATCATCAACAATGAAATACTCAAAGGTATCTTCTCCTTCAAAATCGGCTGGAGGAGTATAAGTAAAGCTTCCGTCTGCAGCAATGGTAATAGAGCCACCTTGTGTGGTTGGGAAAGTTCCCACATTAGTCACTACTTGATTGTCGCCTTCTGGGTCAAAATCGTTCACCAGTACATTTCCAGTAACAGGTGTATTCACTTCGGTACCTGCAGTATCTGCGTTGGCAATGGTTGTATTCTGATTAATAGGTAATACTTCAATAAATACGATTGCCGAATCGGTAGCTACTGGGTTACCATCATCTGTAATACTATACGTAAATGTGTCTGGACCAACATATCCAGTAGGAGGGGTATAGGTATAACTTCCATCTGCATTTATTGATACAGAACCGCCTGCGGTCGTTGCAAAGGTTCCAACGGTAGTTACAATTTGGTTATCGCCTTCTTCGTCTTCATCGTTGGTTAAAAGATTTCCTGAAACAGGAATATCTTGATATGTATTGTTAATATCGTTAATAGCATCTGTACAGTTTTTCAAAATTGTAACAGTTACACTGTCATTACATCCATTTCCATCTAATACTGAAATAGTATATGTCCCTTCGGCTAAATCACTAAATACGCCAGATCCTTGAGGAGCTCCACCGTCCAAGCTATAGAAATAAGGAGGTGTTCCACCCGTAGCTTCTACGGTTACAGAGCCAAGCCCCATACATACGATGTCTGTTTGACTAATAATTGAAAGTGATAATTCGGCTGTAGGCTGCATCACCGTTGCCGAATCGTTTAAAGTACAACCTCTGGCATCAGTTATTAATACTGAATATGTTCCTGCAGATAGCCCTGAAAGATCTTCTGTTGTTTGACCACCTGGACTCCATAGGAAACTATAAGGAGGTGTTCCTCCTGTAACAGTTAAATCTAACGAACCGGTTGAATCTCCATAACAATTTACATTAGTTACTGCAATTCCAGAGCTTAGCGCACCTGGTTGATTCACTGTAGTTGTTGATGACGCCGTACATAATGTTGATTGGTCCGTTACTGTAACTGTGTAAGTTCCTGCAGTTAATCCCGTAATTGTTTGTGTGGTTTGGCCTCCTGGACTCCAAGAGTATGAAAATGGTCCTAAACCACCTGTAACACCAACAGTTGCAGTACCATCATTACCACCAAAACAAGATACTGGTGTGGAAGATGCATTTGCATCAAGGTTTCTACACGAACCTGGGTTTACGATTGCTGTTGCAGTATCAACACATCCATTTGCATCAGTTACTGTAACGACATAAGTTCCTGCACTTAATCCAGTAATAGTTTGTGTAGTTTGACCTCCTGGACTCCACGAGTAGGTGTATGGTGGCGTTCCACCAGTAGGGTTAGCCGTAGCAGTACCATCACCGGTTGTTGGACCAGTTTCGTCTGTAGCTGTTGCTGTTACATTAAGAACCGTTGCTGGTTCAGTAATAGTAATACTTTGCTCGACAGGTAGACATAATGTACCGTCAATTCTAACACTAACAGTATATACGCCAGCGGTTAGATTACTAATTGTACTGGTGGTTACTCCCGAATATACTTGAGGAGGAACTGTATTCCAAGTAAATGTAAACGTTGCTCCTGGGTTTAGTACAGAGCTAGCACTAACAGTAGCACTTCCCGTATTATTTCCTTTACACAAAACATTTGTTACATTATCAATTGAAATTACTGCATCACAATTAGGCACACAATCAATAACAACACCTTGTTCTAAGGTACAATTGTTTGCATCTGTAACTACTACTGTGTGTGTTCCAATAGGAAGGTTGGTAGCTGTTTGTGTTGTTTGATTTCCTGCTGAAGCACTCCATTGGTAAGTATAAGGCCCTACTCCACCAGAAGGAGTTGCCGTAGCTTGTCCATTCATACAAGCACCAGTAGCAGTTGCATTTATCTTACTAAACTGAATACTTAAAGGATCGGGTTGCGTTAAGGTTACTGAAATAGAATCGGTATTACCAATACTATCTTCAACAGCAATATTGTACACTCCTGCAACCAAGTTATTAAACGTAGGTGAACCTTGAGGAACTCCTCCGTTTAGAGAATATTCATAAGGAGGCAGACCACCTGTTGCTATTACCGTAATAGATCCAGTATCATCGCCAAAACATAAAATATTCGTTTTTGTGTCTAACGCCAGTTCTATTTCCTCAAAACAATCTCCATCTACATTAACTCCACTAGCTATTACCCAAGATTGACCGTTTACAGTTTGCCCGTTTTGTTGATTTCTAGAATCTACAGTTATAACTACTTGCGTAGCTGCCCCTGGAACATTATCTAATGTAATAGAGGGTATTGCTAAACAACAACTTCCTCCAGGTAAGGATGCATCTGGACCGTAAATAATAACTTGATCTGAAACTCCACCAGACTCGGCTCTAATTAGTAAGTATCTACCATCATTTGTTAATTCTGAAACAGGTGTCTCAATGACTAAATCTCTTGGACCTGTAAATGATGGGATATCAACCGTAATGGTTTGAACATCATTGTACCCACTTTTACTTGTGAAAACTCCCGAACTCGAAGAAGCATTAGGCACATTTCTAAAGGCATATACTACAACGGATTGAAGCTTACACTTTAGTGCTTCGGTTGTAGTATAAGTTACTGAGTTAGTACTACCCGAAATAAGTCCACGGTATACCCAGATATTTGAGCTAGTCCCTACAGGAACTGAACGCACTAAAGTATGGGTTACGTTATTTGAATCTGTAAATTGAAGTGTTTGACCAGGGTTTGAACCTTTATAAACCATTTCAACCACATATTCATAAATATTATTCAATGGATTTGGAATAGTCGCTACAGTAGTTGTATTACAATTAGCATTGTATCCATATTCGTCTACTAATTTATCGTCTCCACATTCAAATTCCCATCCATCAATTTCACAACTAATATATAATGTATCTTCTGCTTCAACAGTAGGTAGCATACATCCTGTACCATATGTTCCATTATAGGAAACTACTCCTTTAAAAATTCCTTGAAAATTACCTCCAGTATATTGAAAAGTTCCTGAAGTTTGATTTGAAGTACCAACTAAAACATCATTTAAAAAAAACTCCCAAGAAAAATTTTCTGAAACTGCACTACAACCACCTTGATCTACAGTTGCAGCATAATTAATAAAGTTGGTACATCCTTGTCTTTCAATAGTGGTATCTATACTTGGACATGGCATACAAATATCCGGACTATTCGCTGTTTTGGATTGTGTTTGACAATTAGAGTCACGATATGTTATTACTGATGGTCCCGCATTATTAATTCCACAAACATCTGGCAGCATTACTGCATTTATAGAATAATTTAATGTAATTGTCTCTGCACTTAATTGATTTACAAACCAATTAATATTGCCGCCGCTAATAGAGGTAGTACCAGTACTAGCAACAATACTTCCCGCTACTACTGCAAAACCTGGCGCAATTTGATTCGTTACTAAAGGCTGCCCTGGTAATGGTGTTGCAGCGTTTGCCAATTGTCCAAATATATCATTATAGATTGATGTGAGATCGGCAGCATTTTCAGTTGTAAATAATCCTGCGTTTTGTATTCCATTAATTGTATTTGTTGCAATAGTTTGTTGATTTCCAGAAATAGCACCAAAAAGACCTATACTAAATACATTCTGGTTGTAAACTGTACCATTTATTGTAGTAGTTTGAGCATTAACCCCTGCAGTGATAGCGTTTTGTTGGCAAATCGTGTTTGCTTGATTGTCGCTACATTGGTTTCCATTATTATCTCTATTAGCAACTCCATCTGTTAATAGAATTATACTTCGCTGTGTTAAACAATTAAAAGTACCATGATTAGTTAATTCATTATCAGCAACAACTAATCCTCCCTGAATATTTGTCCAACCTGAAGCTACTATAGCATTAATTGCATTAATAACAGACTGTTTCCCAGCGCTTGAAGTAAGTCCAATATTAAGAGATGCTGTTGTAGAATAACTAGCTATAGCAACTCTATTTAAACCTGTAGGATTATTTGCTGGCAAAAACAAGTTATTTACAAAATCTATCGCAGCATCCTTTGCATAATCAATAGGCTCATTAGGATCATTAGGAATATCATTCCCCATACTACCAGACCTATCAATTACCAATACAACTTCTTGTGGTTGTGGAGGTGGATTACCTGTAACGGTCAATGTTACGTCAAATTGATTACACAAATTTGGGTTTTCAACAGCCGTTTTATTTATGATTACTTCTTGACTCAAAAGCGAGACTGAAAAAAACATTAAGAACAACACAAAAAGGCCTTTTGCTCCTGTCTTTTCTATTTTTGTAAAAGGTAAAAATCGTTTCATAAAATGTGTTTTTAGGTAAAACCTATGTTTTTTCTTCAGCATTTATTGTTCAGATGGATCTGATGAATAGACACTTAAAGTAGTTGCTGACACAACATTTCTACAGTTTTGAGAACTTGCTTTTATTTCTATACAACTCCAATGATTATAATCTTTTTTTGAAGGAGCTTCCACCTTGACCTGAAACTTATATGTTTGCCCAGGAGAAAGAGATACAACATGATCTCCAGTAATAGCTTTAGAATTACTTCCGAGGATAGTTGAATTTAACTCAGTATTGGATTTAGGAGTATTATAAGTACTATTATTACAAGGAGTAATTAAATTGGATTTTGTAATAATAAAAGAATCTTTTTGAGATGATGAATTTGTCAAAACTAAATAGAAGACTGCCCCATCTTTATCTGCAGATTTAAAATTTCGATCTTTTTCAACCTTTAATTCGGCCTTGCAATTTTGAGATAAAACGTTACCTGAACTTAAAAGTAGGGTGAAAAAAATAAGCATACATAATGCCAGTGTATTTCTCTTGTACATGATTCTTAGTTTTAAATATTATAAAAGTGTATAATATGCCCCAACTGCATAATTACATACCAAATATACGTAGGAAAAAACCTAAGAGTTTTACATTTTCTTAACTATTAGTTGAATTGTAAAAAAAACTCGTTGAACTACCTAAATTGACGAACTTTTCTTTATTTTTTTGTAGGAAAAAAGAATACGTATTTACACGTAGATATCTTATTTTGTTGGTTTTAATGAAAATAAAATTGTGGGAAGATTTTTGTAAAATTAGAAATTAGGAAACTAATTCATATAATAAATTATAATCTAAATTGGCGAAAATATTTTGAATAAATTCCAAAAAAATAACTGGCCATTTATAAGGAAAATAACCAGTTACACTTCTATAAAGTTTTATTTTAATTCTTAATGATAAACATAGATCTTCTGTTAAGTTGATGCTCTTCTTCTGTACATTCTACACCATCCATACAGTTGTTTTGAAGTTGAGATTCTCCATAACCCTCTGCTGTTAATCTATTTCTACTAACACCTTTTGAAACAAGCCAATCTAGAGTTGATTTAGCTCTTCTCTTTGAAAGAGAGATGTTATACTGTTTAGATGCTCTAGAATCAGTGTGAGACTCGATATGTATCTTTAACTCTGGGTATTCCACCATAGCAGCAAGAATTTTAGCAAGTTCTATTTCTGCATCGGGTCTAATATTAGATTTATCAAAATCGAAGTAAATAGGTTGTAACACTAGTCTGCACCCAAGATCATCCTCTGGACAAGGATCAATTAATTTAAGAGGCATTGGGATAAAAAGCGTACCCGACTTTTTGGGTGTTATAACCATCTGTTCATAGGTTTCATATTTATCCTTTTCTGCTCTTAAGTTATACTGCTTTTCACAGTCTGCCACAAAACTAAACAATCCATCATCATTTACCTTATATGTTTCAATAACACTATTATTTTCATCAAAAAGAGTAACCAAAGCACCAGAAATTGGTTGTTCATTATCTGCATCATAAACTTTACCAGAAATGGATATGGTGCATTCTTCAAAAACTGTATAAATATCATCATTTATACTCCCTTCTTCTCCATCTCTATTGGAAGAAAGATACCCAATCTTTTTTTCTTCATTTATTATAAATCCAAAGTCATCTTTATTGCTATTAGCAGGCTCTCCAAGGTTTACTACTTCATCTGCACCGTCTTCAGTTAGGTTCGCTTTAAAAAGATCGTACCCCCCAAGACCACCTCTACCGTCACTAGCAAAATATAAAACATTACTTTCACTAATAAATGGAAAGGTTTCTCTTGCTTCAGTATTAACAGATGCTCCAAGGTTTTTTGGCTGACTATAAGAGTCTTCACCCAAGATATCGACATACCATAAATCTGACATCCCGATACTTCCAGGCATTTCTGAAGAAAAATACAACCTCTTTTCATCTGGTGAAAGAGCTGGATGTGCCGTAGAGTATTCGTCATTATTAAAAGGAAGTTCTTTTATGTTGGTCCAATTGTTTTCCCCTGAAAGGGTAGCTTTATAAATTTTTAAGCGTATTGTTTTTTTCTCCCCTGTACCTTTTTTACCATCAATAAAGTTATTTCTAGTAAAATACATTGTTTTCCCATCCTTTGTAAATGCCGGAGAGGTTTCATGATACTTGGTATTTACTTCACCTCCTAAAGGTGATGCATTGGTTAGGTTACCTGTTTCATCCACATTTGCTATATACAAATCTGTAAAGGGTTGCCCCATCCATTTATGTATTTTTTCACCTTCACCACCTGGTTTTGAAGAAGCAAAAACGACTTTATCTTTATAAAAGGAGGGTCCAAAATCTGAATAAGAACTATTTATAACCACTTTTTTTAGCGTTACATCGTAGGAAGTCGTTTCAGTATTTATTGCGTTTAGCATTCCCGAATCGCCACTTTTCGCCACATAAGTATTCATAAATTTTTCAGACTTTTCAAAATCGTTCAAACTTTTAAAAGACTGTGCCGCTCTATAATAATAGATAGGTTGAGTTTCATTTGAAAATTCATTTATTAGTTTTGAATACCATTTTGCAGCATTGGCATAATCACTATTCCAATAATAGGTATCTCCTAAATTTTCATATAATTGCGCAGATTGATATCCGTTTTCTACAACCTTTAAATAAATTTCTCTGGCATCAATGTATTCAAACCTATCAAAATCTTTATCACCTTTTTTAACTTTTCCTTCTTGTGAAAAGGAGGAAAAGGAGAAAAGAGTTACAAAAAGGGTAATGTATATACTGGTATATTTTATTTTCATAACTATTATTTTTAGAAAAATCTAGGAGCTACTATTGCTTCAGGGTTATTAAATATTTCGAAACGAATCATAAACTCATAAGATCCACTGCTATAGTTTTCTATATCTGTTGTTTGATAATCATAAGCAAAACCTAAAAAGATACTGTCGCTAGCCTGAAATCCTACCAAACCGCTTATGGCTGCACTCCATCTATATCCAGCTCCCACTGTAAATTTTTCATAAATTAAAAAGTTTGCTGAAAAATCCCATTGAAGTGGAGATCCATTTACTACTTTGACTAAAGTTGCAGGCTTAAACTTCAAATTACTACTTAAATCAAAAACATATCCTGTTATAAAAAAGTAATGTTGTCTTTCTCTGGCAACAGATGAAATATTTGCATTATTTAGGCTACCTTCATCATAATGCTTTGATCGAAGAAAGTTAGGAACAGAAACCCCCGCATAAAACTTATCTGTATTATAATAAAGTCCTAACCCAATTTGAGGTTGCAAATTATTATCAATATTCTCTTGAAATTTAGGGTCATTCTCGTCATAAATATTAAGTTTCGTGAAATCAACATTTAAAATATCGAGTCCAGCTTTTAATCCAAATGACAACTTTCCAATCTCTGAAGTTTTAATCGAATAGGAATAATCTACATTAACATTAGATTCGTTTGCAGGCCCAATTTCCTCACTTACAATGGAAAGTCCAAGCCCCATTTGATCTAAATTTCCAATAGGAGTGTTAAATGTAAAAGTCCCTGTTTTTGGAGCTCCATTAAAATTAACCCACTGTGTCCTGTACAGTAACCCAAAACTCATAACGTCTCTGGAGCCTACATAGCCTGGATTTACCACTTGAGTGTTATACATATATTGTGTATACTGTGGGTCTTGCTGTGCGTTCGCGGCACTAAATACCATACACACTATTAGAACGAAAAAAATTCTTTTCATTATGATTTCATTTATTCTATTTATATGTTTCATAATTTTTAATTTTAATTATTAATATATAAATAGTCATTATTTGTAAGTGTCTCTCCAGTTTCAGGATCTATTCTAACAAGAATATAGTAATACGTTCCTGTAGGGAGTTTCTCATTTTTATTTACTGTTGTTCTACCTTCAGAAATACCTCTAAAGACATTTCCGTTTTGTCCATACCCTTCAGTTTCATAAACTAACACACCCCATCTATTAAATATTTGCATCGTATTATTAGGGTAATTTTCAATACCTTCAATTCTGAAATAGTCATTAAGGCCATCACCATCTGGGGTGATACCGTTGAATATTTCAAAATCAACTTCTCCTAAAACATTTGGTAAAATAACAACTGTAGGATCATCTGGTTCTCCATCATCATTAATATCAATATTGGTTGAATCATTTGGATCATCTGAAGTATCCTCCACTGTGTTTCCATTTGGATCCTCCGAAGTAACTAAAGCTTGGTTTACAAACTCACCTAAATCAATATCTTCTTGAGTAATCACATAGGTAGCCGTATAGGTTGTTGAATCTGTCTCTCCAGGCTCTAATATATCTATTGGACCACCCTGAATTGTAACCCCTGGAATTGGATCTGTTATTACAATATTAAATAATGTAATATTTCCAGTATTAGTTACACTAAATTCGTAAGAAATTGTTTCACCTACCTGTGCAGATAAATCTCCATTTTCATCGTTAAATACTCCCGATTTTTCAACAGATAATGAACCATTTTCACATAATTCAGTAGTGGTTGGATCATCCTCTAGTATACTTGTATCATCAGAGAAATCAACCAAAATATCCCCATTTTCAGAAGTACCCTCTACGGTAGCTTGGTTAATTACACCTCCATTATTAATATCAATTTGTACAACTATATACGTGGCAGTGTATACCCAAACTTCATCTATTTCTAATATTTGATTATTATTTAGATCACCACTTACATAATCAATAGCAACTACTGGATTGGGATCTTCGAATAATGGATCTGCTATTATGACATTTGAAATCGGCGAATTACCAGTGTTATGAACAAAGAAGGTATAAATAATTATATCCCCTTCTGTTGAACATTCTCCACTTTTTTCAACAACTCCTTCCTTAATTAATGCAATAGAACAACTATTGATCGTTAAGGTAACGGCGGTTCGCGTTAAACTACTACAGTTGGTTTGATCTACAACACCCTCGGCCCAGTAAGTAACAGTCCCTACCGTGTTTAAA
>NZMG01000041.1 GCA_002694465.1 Flavobacteriaceae bacterium
TCATCTAAGTATATAGTATTGTCATTTTCACTTATACCTATAACTCTCCTACATTCATGCGGTTTAGCCTTATCAAATACTGCATCATCAAATGCACCTGTCCAATCACCACCGTCGGGTTCATGGTCGCTAACAATAGGTACAGTCGGGGCATCATCTCTAATATCTACATAATCCCCTACATTAATATTTGATTTACTTGTTAAAGTTAATTTAGAAGCACCGACACTAGAGGCTGATGCTAATGTAGTAGCCACAGAACTATTATCGGGAGAAATTATTAATTCATTTCCAAGACAGTATTTCAACCATCTTGCCGTATGCATGTTTACTTCAAAAGACCCACCTTCGGTAATTATTTTACCCGGTACTTGTATAGAAGTATCTCTTCCAAGCCCTACAACATGGTATCTTTTCAAATCCATTTTAGTTTCGGGGAGAGTGATAGCCGATGCAATACCTAAGAATTGGTCTATCTTACAACTTTCGGTAGCGGGTGTACCACCGCTTGCTTCGGTAGCAGATACATCAATTGGTGGTGTTTTGTAAGGAAGAATATGTAAATTATTTCCTGTACCTAAAGTTACTGCACCTGTTGTCATTTTAGGGGTGATTTTAATTGTAGTACCACTATTTTCTACAATAGTGAATATTTTACCACCCGAACCACTATTTGGTAAATCAGCATCGTCTACCTTAGTTGTACTCCCTTGTTCCCATATCACTTGTGAACCTACAAGCATATTCTTAGGGTATCGTAATTTATGTGTACCGGCTTCAAACAAAGCAGTATTTTGTTCGGATGAAAAAGTAATTGTGGTTATATCATCACTATGGCTAAGTGCCATTGTAGCATCTGTGACACCTCTAATCGTTAAACCTGTTTCGGGCGCAAAAGAAACTTCTGCTATATCTCCTTTGTATACTGTACTTGGCATTTTATCATCTCACGGTATTAGTTCTGCTAATATTACTACTTCTATTTGGAATGTCATTCGGAAAAGTTGCTTGCTTCTGTCGCTTAAATCGGTTCTTGTTTTGAATACGAGCCTGTCAAAATTTGTTCCATCTCCCTTACGACTCTTGTGAATCACCCTACGAACTTCGTTCTCAAGTAGTTGCAGATGCTTTCTCCCCTTAACTGTTCGCATGTCTACGGTTATATTTATGCGTGTTGTTACAAAATCATAGAGTAAATCCGGTGCTTCTTCGTTGTGTGCCGTTTCGTAACATAACACATAATCATGCCGGGCTAGGTCAAGACGCTTTCCTCTTTCGGGTTGCACCTCGGCTATATCTATAACAATAGGTCTAATACCGGTTGTATTACCTCTATTCCAATCGCTTTTAAACAACCCTATGATAACATCCAAACCTTCTGTCCATGTTGCTACCATAATATCACTTCTTTCGTTGTAGTTCCTTTACTGATTTAGGAACAATAAATCCGTTTTTGTATTCAAATCCCTGCTCGCTCATGTCGGGATTTTGCTTAAGCATGGCCTCATCTGTTTGTTTCTTTAAGGTTGAAAGTTGTTTTTCAGTAGCAGGTGTTCGAGTATTGAAGTCAGTATATGTACCATCATCTTCTAACCTCAATCCTAACGCCCCTGCCTCTATTTGTTTAAATCTAATTCTTAAAGTATTTGGATTCTTGCTAAAATAATCTTTATGTTCTTCTTGAAATGCTTTATCTTTTTCAAACATTTCAATAACCTGTTGGTGGGTGTTTTCACCAAATTTATTAAATTCTCTATCACCCTTCATTCAAACACTACCATTTCTATATATTTAGGAAGAGTGCGGTCTATATCTGCTTGATACAACTGAACTTTACTTGCTACATCTATATTCTGCGTTCCTTCCGGTATAAGCACAGAACGGTCATCGGCCATAAGTAATTCAATGGCTACCATTTTTGTGCATACATCTTCTATTGCTTTTTCTAAATATCTTTCACCATAAATGTAAGCAACTTTAATTGCATTCCATTCAAAAAAAGGATAAGAATTGTTGAAGTAAATAATACCCATTTCGTGGTCCAACCACCAATCACGAAGTCTTGCTTGGTCGCCGCTACTACTCCCGCCTTGTAAGTCTACTTGGAATAAATCTTGAGTAATAGTTCCACTACTAGGTAAACTACCTACCACAGTCGCACAACCTGTAAATTGAGTAGCATTAGTATCAGTATATCGAATTATGTTAGTACCATCTGTGAATACACCTGCTTTAGCGAAACCGTCAGTAGTATCTACAGTTACGGTACTACCTCCCCCACTAGCAACTGTGGCAGTATTTCTAGTAGTTTGTGATATTGTAATATCGGAAGAGTTAGTAACTATACTACAAATTTCTCCGGCTTTAGTTGGTCTCATACTTGTAACTTTTACCGTACCTGTACCATAATCCGCATTAGCACTTGCTAAAAACTCATTATGAACTGATACTTTAGATGTACCATCACCATCTTCTAAATAAAAAGCAGGGGAAAAGTTTAGTTCCGCTTTATTCACTCTATCTTCTTTATTAATTAAATCTGCAAGATTTTGTGCAGAACTAACTTTATCAAAACTAACTTCCCATGCACCAGTGCTATTTGAATCTTTTATTGCTTGTAATGTTACCGCAGTACCATTACCCGGAGATAATACTATTGTTTTGTTATCAAGTGACCTTACATCATCGGGTAATTTTATTCTTGCTTCCGCCGCACCTATCTCACGATAATCAGCACCTTGCCATAATTCAAGGCGTAGTACTTGTTGTACATTACGGAATAATAAAGGCGCAGTACCTACATAATCTGTATAGTATCTTCTACGATATGGTTTGTAAGTATCAAAATTAACATATTCCGCACTAACAAGATAAGGTCGCCAAGCATTATGTGTAATGTTATCAATCTTATCTTGCATTTTCATAATTACTTTATCCACTTTACTTTTAGTAAGTCCTCTTGTTCTACCATTAGTAAAGGATGCTTGATTTTGCACATAAGCATTGTCAGCGACTTGATAATCAGCATGTGTAAAACCGCCAGTAAATGCGAGTTTTACTCCACTAGCCGAAGATGTAATAGCAGTAATCGTTTTTTCTACACCTAAAGGGTCTGCATCCGAATAAATAAGTATAGTATCACCTACGGCATAACCATCATTTCTGTAATCTCCACCGGTGATAAATACACCATCGGACACACTATCAGCACTTACAAGTACCGCTTCACTTGGTCCAATATCAAGCAAATCTGCTACTTTTTGAGCCGTAGTATACACCGTTGCTGTGGGGTCAAGAGGCCGTGTTTCCGGCTCTCCGGGTGAGAATACTACTGGCATTATCTCTCCCCTCCTAATGGGTTGCCGTCATCATCATGAAGTCCTCGATACACTCCATCAAGATGTTCAGCATGTTCCAATGCCATTTTTGCTACAAAACGCCTATCCTCATCTATTTCGGGAGTTATTTCTTGACCTTTAATCTCTTCAAGATATTCCATTAACTCTCTATAAGTTGTATTTTCGGGATGATTAAAAAAGGGATGTTCGGCATAGGCGTTTAGCAGTTCATCAAAAGGTCGAGTATATTTCAAGATACTCCATGCTATATTGAAAGGAGTCATGTTTGACCTTTCGGGTGAAAATACTACTGGCATACATTAGACCCCCCTCACTATGATTGTTTTAATACACTCCAAGCATCACGCATAATTACATTACGAGAAGTCATGATACGACGCATGTGTTCTGCCTCTTTGTCGGGATTGAAAGTATCATCTCTATCTCTAATAACGGTATTGTCCGAGCCTCGCTCTCCCGTTTTAAATTCTTCATCAGCATCTTCTTCTGCTAACATTTCTTCTACATCTTTTCCTGTTATTCCCTCAAATTGACTATCAATAGCGGCTTGCTCACCTGCTACATCGGGCATGGAAAGTGATTCACCAAGAGTTTGCCCCTCAAAAGGTACTCTTTCACCCATGAACTTGATATTATGTGCTTCGGGATTCGCTACCATGTCACGCATGAGTTTGTCACGAGCAGAAGTAAATTGGTCACCACTTGCATCTCCACCTGCGCCTCTAAGCGCACCTGCGGCCATACGATTAGCAAACTGCTGTAGACGAACTTCTTGTCCATCCGGTGTAAGCACTTTTTGCCTGTGTGGTTTCATTGGCATTTTAATTAGAATTTTACTCATGTTATCATATCCTATTTTGTTCATCTCTATGTCCTAGATTATATTCCATTGGTTTATCACAAGTAGCACATGTTTCTCTCCACATAAAATGTAGAAATCCACAGTGTGTACATCTTGTTCCCGAACCAATGTTAAGTATATCACCTATATTTTTATTGCGATTTCGCTGTTGAGATGTAACACCCTTTAGTGGATGTTCACTGTCTGCTACAACGGCTGAATCAGTGTCTAATTTGACACCCTGTTTACTCGCTCTCACTAAATCGCTAAGGTCTAACTTTTGTAAATCAAACCCCACTTAACCACCTCAAGATGTGGTTACGAAAATGTAGATGTTACCAAGTATTACATGCGGGTCTGCTGACACAGGGGTATTAGTGCTAAACGCCGTTACAATTGCAGTTTGTATAGCGGTTCTTTTAGTAGAGTCGTTAAAGTCTGCCTGTGCAAACGGACCAAGTATTGTGCATGTTTTTGCCAATTAAACCACCGCCCTCAAGAACGGCGACCAATTGCTAAGAAAGTTCCTGCTTTAGTAGTTTGACCAAGCGCACCTGCGGCAATAGTTACTGTAGTTCCACTAAATGTTGCGAAGTCAAGGTGTTTCAAAGCAGTTATACCAAAACTTGACCCACCTGCCGGGTCTGCGTCTTGAATGTTAGTGACTTGAAACGCAGAAGGATTTATCGTGACTGCATCAATTGAAGCGAGTTGTGAAGATAAATCTATTGAGGTATCTCCTGCCTCATAACTTCCTGTTACTACTAATCTATCTCCGAACACTGTCGGTCTTGTGTCTATTGTTATTGCCATTATTCTTCACTTCCTGTTACTTTCGTATCTTCTTTTTCATTTAAAACTTCCTCAACTACTGTTGGGTTAAGATGAGATTGAACTAGGTCTAAAGCCGCAGTCTTAGTTATGTAACTTCCACTTGTTTTTACACCATTGTCTTTTAGCCATTTTAGAATGTCCTTCCTCGCCCATGCTACATCCGGTATACCGTCATCTTTCAAATCAACAGTTTCCCCTTCATCGCCTTCGATAAGGAAGTTTTTACTATCCAAAGAATGCCTATGAGTATTAAGCCACTCTTGAGATACTGCTACTGCTTTACCTCTAATCCAAACACCTTTAGCGTCTGTTCTGCGGGATTCGTAAAAAACCCCTCTATAGGTTACTGTAGGCACTTAGCCCACCTCAATTAAGCATTAGAAGTGTGACTGTACCTGCACCTGCACCTTCTGCGTGAAGTTCAACTGCACTCAATGAGCCACCGGTTTTAGTAGGTGGGGAAGCATCATTACCTGTTTCAGTTGTAGCAACTGAAAGAGTTTTATCTGCAACTTCAAGAGTAGTACCAACTACACCAATAATCTTAGAGCAACCTGCGGTAAACACAAATACTTCTGCATCAGCAGTAGCAAGGGTAAAAGAAATTGTCACCATTCTTAAACTTCCAACTGCATTTCCATCAGTATTAGCGGCGTTAAAACCTGCTAATGTACCCGGATAAGAGCCACCTGCATTTCCATCTAACCAACCTGTTTCTTCTACAGGTGTTCCTGTTCTCATGTCAAGGTCTAGTAGTATTTCAACTGCTGAAAATTCGCTATCTTCATAACTAATTGTTAAACCATTTTCTGTTTCTGTCTGCTTTGCCATATTTAATCATCTCCTTATGTTATTTTCTCCATTAACCTCACTGTAGGTCACGAATTGAACCATGGCCTCCAAAGAAAGTTGTCCAAATCTCTCCCATTGAACGATACATACCCTCTTGTCCTAGACGGTTAATAGCGAATGGGTCACCGGTTTCGATACCGGATTCAAAGTATTGAGTTGGTATAGCAGTTGAGAAGTAAATGTAATCAGTATCTAAGAAATACATACGGGAAATACCGTCTTTTGTAACATCTTTAGATGGAATGATTGGAACACCGTTGTAGGTTGCTACGATGAAACCGGCTTCAATACCCGGAACACCCTTAACACCGTTGTAGGTTGGTGTAACTCTCTTCTCTTCCATGAACCTTTGCTGGCTTTGTAGTAGTTGTTGTAATCTCATTAGAGTATCGTATCCTGTTAGGATAACCTTTGGATTACCACCACGAACCCAAATCTGCTGGAATAGTGTGTCTAAGTGGTCTAGTGAAAGAGTCCTTCTGTTAGCCGCATCTTGGTCGCTACCACAGTTTACTTCTGCGTTAGACCAAGCGTTTGACGCTCGGCTAATAGAGTAAATATCAAGGTCAGTTGCACCACAATGGTCTGCCGCCGCACCGCCTGTTTCCAAAGAGGTTAGTCCACCGCTTGAGCCACCGTCATTTCCGGTGATTCTGTCTAGTGATTCAAAGTCGTTACCTGCTACTGTGTCACAGTCTTGTGTAAGCATCTTGTTGATGTGTTCTGCGTGGTGCTTACCCATTTCTTCCTTTAGTACTGAACGAATGTCACCAAGTCCATCATCTTTGTCAGCCAAGAACATAGCAGTTTCA
>NZMG01000042.1 GCA_002694465.1 Flavobacteriaceae bacterium
CACTACTTCGCCTTTCACATTTCGTTGCATATCGGTTACCTCTTCAGGGCGTTCGTCAATCAACAAAATAATTTGATATACTTCAGGGTGATTTGCGGCAATAGCATTGGCAATATCCTTAAGCAACATCGTTTTACCCGTTTTAGGTTGAGAAACAATCATTCCACGTTGTCCTTTTCCTATAGGAGCAAAAAGATCAATAATTCGAGTAGAAACCGTACTTTGTCTTTCGGCGATGTTGAATTTTTCGGTAGGGAAAAGCGGTGTTAAATGTTCAAATGAAACACGATCTCGCACTACATTAGGGTTCAATCCGTTAATTTTACTTACTTTAATAAGTGGGAAATATTTTTCACCTTCCTTGGGAGGTCGTACCTCACCTAAAACAGTATCACCCGTTTTTAATCCGAATAAACGAATTTGAGACTGGGATACGTAAATATCATCTGGTGAGGATAAGTAATTATAATCGCTTGAGCGTAAAAATCCGTATCCATCTTGCATGATGTCTAGAACACCTTCACTTTCTATGATACCGTCAAACTCAAAATCGGGTTCGCGGTAACGATTACGAGTATCCTTATTCCCGTTAGAATCGTTTTGCTTTTTATGGTGTTTTTGATTTCCGTCTGTATTTCTATTGCCTTTTGGAGGATCTTGTGAATTGTTTTTGTCACTTTCCTTTGAACTTTGCGAGTTTTGGGAATGATGTGGCTTTTGACCTCCTTTTTGATTGCGATTGTCGTTACGGTTATCATTTCGATTGTTTTGTGGACGACGCTCTCGCTGATTGTTTTGAGGTTTATTGGGTTTTTGCTGAGCAGGGGCTTCTTTCTTTTCTTGCTCTTGTTCTTTAGGAGCATTTTGAGTTTTTGTAGGAGCTGGTTCAGAAGAACTTTTCACTTCTTGAACCACTGCTTTTGCTACCTTAGGGTTAGCCGCTTGGTAATCTAAGATTTGATAAACCAAGTCTAATTTTTTTAGGCTTTTAAACTTGGGTACACCCAAAGTCTTAGCTAGTTCCTGTAGTTCAGGAAGCTTTTTTTCTTTTAATTCAGAAATTTCAAACATTTAAAATAATAGATAAATTTTAGTAGATATGTATTTTTTCAATAAAGGGGTAATTTAGTTGAAAATGTGTCGGAGACTAAGTAACCTTTGTTGAGATGGTTACGAATTGTTACTGCAATATTACAACAATAAATTTAAATCTGTATTTATTTTTTATGAAAGAAAGCTTATTTTTGACCAAAATTAGCAGAAAACAATGTTACAGCGCATTCAAACAGTGTATATGATTCTCTCCATTTTGGTGATGGGAGCGTTGTATATGTGGTTTCCTGTAGTGGAAGATGCTGCAAAAAATGTGGTGATTGATAAATCTGAACCTTTGGTTTTAGGGCTTATTTTAGCTCCCGTTGTGTTAACGCTCATTTCAATTTTCAACTTTAAAAAGCGACAGCAGCAATTTGTGTTGAATCGCTTATCTATCATATTAAACTTTGTATTACTAGGCGTTTTTGTATATCGATCGCTAAAGGTATCCGGAGAAACTTTGGTTTCAGAGAAGGGTATTGGGGTGCTACTTCCCATCATTTCTATCGTTTTTCTAGTGTTGGCTAATAAGGCCATCAAAAGGGACGAGGATCTCGTAAAATCAGTAGATCGATTACGTTAAACTACCTCTTAGTATCTATTAGTGCGAAAACCCTCAAAACATGCCATTTTGGGGGTTTTTTATTTTTGCTGTAAAAGAAGTCTTTGCAATTGTTCATTAACTTTGGCTAATTAAGTACACAAGTATTGTAAATCATTCAAAAATGTTGTAGCTTTAATTGTTTAACCTAAATTCCAGTGTGTTATGAAAATATTATTTACTATTCTATTACTTTTTTCCCCAATAGTAATACTCTCTCAAGAAAATGATATTGAAACTGTTTGCATCACTAATTTCAATACAGATCCTGACCCACAAGGTATGTATAGTTATGCTACCACTTTTGATCCTTCAACTGCTTTAAACCCTCCATTAGTATTGAATGTTAAATTCTGGGTATTACGTCGTGATGATGGTACAAGTGTAAACACTATAGTTCAAAATGATGTTTTAGAAACTATAGCCAATTTAAACATCAATTTTAATCAATTTAATATTTTCTTTAAATATAGAGGTTATGAATATGTAGACAATGATAATGCATATTTTGAAACAGGTCTGACTGCTCTGAAAAATGAATTTGAAGTTTTAGAATTAGAGACAGACAGCTAATTCTTTAAATATAATTGTTCATGATTTGCTAACGGTTGGATTTGCTGATAGCCCAGGATATTTTTCTGTAGTCCCTGCGCCTTATCTTACAGGGTGGGTAACAATGCATGAAACAGGACATAATCTAGGTCTTGGGCATACCTTTGAAAAATGGAACATTCCAAACCCAGTTGTTTGTGAACATGTAACTAGAGATGAAAATATCCCTTGTATTCCAAACCCAGCAGACCCATACGAACCTTGCTTTAATGCTAACGATAAAGGAGATAAAGTGGTAGATACCGCAGCTATTAGTACAACTAGAGAGAGTAATGGTTACAACTATTCCACCTGTGATTATGATATTGTGGGTCAAGATTGTCAAGGAACATTTTATAATTTATTTTCAGTAGATTTATTAAATTTTATGAACGTCAATTTTCCTAATAGTATTACAGGTTGTAGGTCATTGTTTTCAGATGGACAAGGTATAAGAATGCGGGAGACTATTTTGGGAAACCCCGTTATTTTTGCACCCATAGGTACTGAGGTGTCTTCACTCTATGAACAGTATAGTGGTGACTATTACGTTGTTGGGCCTGCGCCAGACCCCCATACCCAACCAAAGTTTCAACCTGGATTTGATTATGTTTTTAGGTCTTGTAGCTGTGCCAATCAAGATACATACGATTGTGTTAATGGACCTTGTGACTTTGATGAAAATAATTTTCAGAGTTATTTAGTAATTGTTGATGCATTTAGTAAGTATGAAAGCAATTACAGTTCTATAACACATCCTAATCATTCTTCCATTTATATTTCCCAATTAGCAGATTATGGGCCTCGTAGATGCTATGATAATTGGAACAGGGCTGCAGCGGGTGGAAGCTTAACGCAATTTAATGATGGCATAATTAATGCCAATGTAACCATTATGTCACAGGACTCGTTACAAATAAATAATCCCAATTTAATAGATAATTTACAACAAGGCTTGTATATGATTGATAAAAACTTTGAAGACGGTTCTATCCAACAAACTATCATTTTAAAGGAGAACAATCAATAAAACATGAAACTTCAATTTTTTCTATTTTTTATTTTTTCGTCAGTCCATTTTAGCTATTCTCAATTTGGAGAGCAATTGATAATTACAGAGGAAGCCATACGTGCCCGAAGTGTTTTTGCTGCCGATGTGGATGGGGATAACGATATCGACGTACTATCAGCATCTGAAAATGATAATAAGGTTGCTTGGTATGAGAATCTTGATGGCTTGGGGACTTTTGGTTCCCAGAAAGTTATTACCAATACTCTGGTTGCTGCCGTGGATGTTTTTGCCGTAGATTTAGATGGGGATACAGATATAGATGTTCTTGTGGCTTCCAAAGGGGTTAGTCAATTTGATAGTAAATTGGTCTGGTTTGAAAATCTGAATGGACAAGGAACTTTTAGTAATGAAATACTAATTTCTGATGAGATTCAGGGTGCTATCTCGGTCTTTGCTGCCGATTTGGATGGAGATTTGGATTTGGATGTTTTATCTGCCTCATTTTCGGACAATACGGTTTCTTGGTTTGAAAATACCGATGGTATGGGTACGTTTGGAACACGACAAATTATTACAGCCAACGCTTTAAGTACCCGAGATGTAATAGCGATAGATATAGACAGTGATTTTGACCTAGATGTAGTTACCGTTTCAACAGCCAGTGACGAGTTGTTGTGGTTTGAAAACTTGAATGGGATGGGATCTTTTGGTTCGGCACGCTTGATTAATGCTGATACTAATGGACCTCTTTCAGTTTTTACTGCCGATATGGATGGAGATTCCGATATGGATGTCATTTCTAATGCTCCTGCAGATAATTCAGTTTTTTGGTATGAAAACTTGGATGGACTAGGGGATTTTGGAAAGAAAAACGTTATAACTCAAGAATTAATTTCTGCATTTGATGTTTATGCAGCTGACTTAGATAATGATTTAGATATGGATGTATTGGCAGTTTCTGCAAACGATGATAAAGTAGTGTGGTTTCCAAATTTAGATGGATTAGGAAATTTTGGAGCAATGCAAATTATATCTACCGAGACCGATTTGGCATACTCAGTATATGTTGCTGATATTAATAACGATACATTTTTAGATGTGCTTTCTGCCTCTAGTGTAGATAATAAAATAGCATGGTATAAAAACAGTGGAGTCTTTGGGGTACAGGATTTCTTGGCACGTTCGATAACTATTTTTCCTAACCCTACACAAGATACTCTGGCTATTAAAGCAAAAGACATAACCCTTACCAAAGTTGAAGTATATGACATGTTGGGAAGAACATTGCTTTCTGTTAAAGGCAATGTAAACTCACTGGATGTTTCGGCTTTGCAAAGCGGGGTTTTGTTTGTTACTGTTCATACAGAACTAGGAGTCATTGTTAAAAAAGTAATTAAAGTACTTTAGTTTTGGCAAATTCAATCACCTCCAGATTTTTAATATCCTTTTGGTCAATTTCGAAGCGAAGCATGGTACGTACTTTTTGGAATCCGTGTTTTCCAGCAGCACCAGGATTCATATGAAGCAGATTTAATTTTTTATCGGGCATGACTTTTAAGATATGAGAGTGACCCGAAATAAAAATCTTAGGCGGGTTTTTTGATATTTCTTCTTTTATTCTTCGCTCGTAACGTCCCGGATAGCCACCAATGTGGGTTATCCAAACCTCCACTTCTTCACAAAAAAAACGATTGTCTAACGGAAATTCTTGTCGCGCTTTCGCATCGTCAATATTTCCATAGACCGCCTTAATGGGCTTCAATTTTTGAATGGCATCTGTTACTTTTAAATCTCCAATATCACCTGCATGCCAAACTTCATCGGCTTGTTTTACATACTTTAAGATGTTTTCATCTATATAACTATGGGTATCGCTTAAAAGGAGAATTTTGGTCAAAGCTGTCAATTTTCTGAAATACAAAGTTGAGATTTTGTTTTCAGAAATCGTAATTCCTTATTGGTAAATCGTAATTTTGTGAGTTCAAAAATCAAAACTTGCGATATTTTATTGACATAGCCTACAACGGAACGGCTTATTGCGGGTGGCAAAATCAGCCCAATGCATTGTCAGTTCAAGAAGTTTTGGAGAAAGCACTTTCAACTCTATTAGGAACCGAAATTGCGGTTACGGGTGCTGGTAGGACTGATGCTGGTGTCCACGCAAAACAATTGTTTGCACATTTTGATGCTTCAGCAATGGAGGATGTCCAAAACTTGCTACACCGATTAAATTCTTTTTTACCGAAAGATATTTCGGTGCAGGATATTTTTCAAGTAAAGGACGATGCTCATGCAAGATTTGATGCCGAGGCACGTGAGTACGAATACCATATTAATTTAAAAAAAGACCCTTTTGTTGAAGGATTGGCTTATTTAGTAAATAATGAGCCTGATGTTTCAAAAATGAATGAAGCGGCACAATCTCTATTGAAGTATCAAGATTTTCAATGTTTTTCGCGTTCCAAAACCGATGTAAAAACGTATTATTGTACTATCACAAAAGCACATTGGGAACGAAAAGAAAATCTGCTGATTTTCACAATTTCCGCTAACCGTTTTTTACGAAATATGGTGCGTGCTATTGTAGGTACACTACTAGAAATAGGCTATGGAAAATTAACGTTAGAGGATTTTCACAAGATAATTGAAAGTAAAAACAGAAGTAACGCAGGGGCTTCGGCACCCGCTCACGGGCTTTATTTAACGAAAGTTGTATATCCCGAAACTATAAAAATGTAAGGAGACAATTCATGTCGGAAACCACAGGAAAAGCATTCGATTTTAAACTATTCAAGCGTTTATTAGGGTACACAAAACCCTATAAATGGACGTTTGCCTTTGTTGCTTTTGCTGCGATTGCACTTTCTGTTTTAGGAGTGTTGAGTCCCATCTTACTAGAAAAAACAATAGATAAGGGAATGTTGATGTGTGATTGGGAGTTGGTTGTTTTTTATGTAACATTGATGATTGTGGTGCTGTTGGGTGAAGTTCTTTTTCAATTTTCATTTATCTATTATGCGAACTGGCTAGGGCAAACAGTAATTCGCGATATTAGGGTGAAACTCTTTAAACTCATGATGAGTTTTCGGATGAAGTACTTCGATAAAAGTGCTGTGGGGCGCCTTACCACACGTGCTGTTAACGATATTGAAACCATTGCGAGTATCTTTAGCGAGGGACTGTTTACCATTGCAAGTGATGTGCTAAAAATGGTGGTGATTTTAGGGGTAATGTTCTATAAAAGTTGGGAACTTACATTAATTTCTATCTCCATTATGCCTATCCTCATTTACGCAACGAGAGTGTTTCAGCGTGCCATGAAAGGTGCTTTTGAAGAGGTGCGAAATCAGGTCGCAAATTTAAACACCTTTGTACAAGAGCGTATTACTGGGATGAAAATCGTTCAAATTTTTGCTCGTGAAGAAACCGAATACAAACGTTTTGTCGAAATCAACGAAGAACACAAAAAAGCATGGATAAAAACTGTTTGGTATAACTCTATTTTCTTTCCTATTGCTGAAATATCGGGCTCCATAGCCTTAGGATTGATTGTTTGGTATGGCGGATTAAATGCGATTGCAGATGAAGCAGCTCTAAGTGGCGATATTACCTTAGGAGTTATAACGGCGTTTATCCAATTGTCGCAAATGTTGTTTAGACCCTTGCGAATGATTGCCGATAAGTTTAACACGCTACAAATGGGAATGGTAGCTGCCAATCGCGTTTTTGGAATTTTAGATACCAAATCGCATATTTCCGATGAAGGGGACATTGAGTTAAAAGAAACGCGAGGAGATATTGAATTTAAAGAGGTGCATTTTGGGTATAACCAAGATGAAGAAGTCATCAAAGGAATATCTTTTTCTGTGGAATCAGGACAAACCATTGCGTTGGTAGGGGCTACAGGAGCAGGAAAATCGACCATTATTAATTTACTATCTCGTTTTTATGAAATTAATGGAGGCGAAATAAGTATTGACGGAATATCCATAAAAGAATATACATTACCTTCCTTAAGAAGTCATATAGCGGTGGTCCTTCAGGATGTATTTTTGTTTGCCGATACTATTTTGAATAATATTACCCTTGGTGATGAAACCATAACGGAAGAAACGGTGATTGCCGCCGCCAAGGAAATTGGAGTCCACGAATTTATTAGTTCTTTACCCGATGGCTATCATTACAATGTAAAAGAACGTGGCACCATGCTTTCTTCAGGGCAACGACAATTGATTGCTTTTCTTCGTGCGTACGTAAGTAACCCTAGTATTTTGGTATTGGATGAAGCAACCTCTTCGGTAGATAGTTATTCGGAAGAAATGATCCAAACCGCCACCGATAAAATTACCAAAGGGCGAACTTCAATAATTATTGCCCATCGCCTAGCCACTATAAAAAAGGCCAGTCAAATCATTGTTATGGATAGTGGGAAAATAGTAGAGAAAGGCACGCACAAAGAACTTCTCAAAAAAGAGAATGGTTTTTATAAAAACCTTTATGAAGTCCAGTTTATGAAAGAAGAAGCGATATAAGAAACGCCTCTTTTGGCTTTTTCTGCTTCGATTATTTTTTCAAAAGCACCGCTCTTATACATAAAATAAGCTTGAATGATTCCTTGTATGAGTAGGGCAACCATAATTATACCAATAAATAGAAAAGTCCGCAGGATAATACCTTCTGTAGATAATTTCAACAAGCGTTTATAGCAAATAGCCGTGTAAATAATGAGTCCAAGGTTAAAAATGCTACCGGCGATATAAAAATTCACTCCAATAATTCCTAATAAAGTAATGACCACGGCACTTGTTATGGAATATTGTGCGACGATATAGGTCATGGTTACCAAATGTTCTGTAAAATTGAGCCTTTTTAATGTTTTAAAAACCAAATAACCTATAAAAGCATATAATGGAAGGTTAATTAATGATATAAAGGAATAGTAGTCATAAATCCAATCGAAGTTGGAATAACCCTCAGGGACATTATTTGGCATCAAGACCGTCAAATCCATCACTTCAGGATAGAATTTCCGAAGAATAAATAATTGAATTCCCGAAAGTGTTACAGCGATGGCGAAGTAGCTAATAACGTTTACATACTTTTTTCGAGTTCCGTTGATGTAACTGCCAATAACATCTTCTGGTTTTTTAAAAAGAGCAAGATAGGTTTTAAGAAATTTATTGTCGTAGTTTAAAAATTGTTCGGCAAAATCTGCCCAAAGATTTTTAACCGTAAGCCTATTTCGAATGACTTTAGCTCCACAAACATTGCAATAATCATCTTTTTGTGAAAGTGAGTTTTGGCAATTTTTACAATCCATAGACTAATCTTTTAAGTCACGTTCAATTAATTTTTGAAGTTCGTCGATGTCTTCAAAAAGCACAAAGTCACCTTCCTTTAAATAGGATATTTGCCCGTTTTCTTCAGAAACGACAATGCAAACTGCATCGGTTTTTTCGGTAATCCCCAAAGCGGCTCGGTGACGCAATCCAAATCGTTGCGGAATGTTTTTATCGTTAGAAACAGGTAAAATTACCCGAGTGGCAGTAATGACATTATCTTCAATAATAAGCGCCCCATCGTGTAACGGACTATTTTTATAGAATATACTTTCTAATATGGGCTGATTTATCTCTACATTCATAGGGTCCCCTGTGTTTTTTACAAACTCGAGACTATTATTCCGTTTTAGTACAATAATGGCTCCCGTATTGCTTTTACTCATTTTAGCACAAGCTGAAAGGATGACTGGTATATTGGTTGTGGTTTCGTTATCGTTAAACAAATTTAGCTTCTTAAAAACACGTTTTCTAGCGGAAAAATTGGTCGTTCCTACCATAAGTAAAAACTTTCTTATTTCTTGTTGAAAAACCACCACAAGGGCAATCATCCCTGCACCTAGAAATCCGCCAAGGATCCGACTCATTAATAACATGTCCAGAAATTCGGTGAGTTTCCAAACGGCAAAAAGAATGACAATTCCTATAAAAATATTAATTGCCACCGTTCCTTTTACCAATTTATAGAGGTAATACATTAGGAAAGCGACGAGTACCACATCGATAATATCAATAATACGGATGTCTAATAAATCCAATGGCTAAGGGTTTTTGTAAATGTACTTAATTTTTAAAATTTTCAAGCAATGTAACACACTCTATCGCTTCTTTTACATCATGCACTCGTAAAATGGAAGCTCCTTTAAGTAAAGCAATGCTATGTAAGGCAGTTGTCCCATTTAAAGCTTCTTTAGGTGTCGTTTGAAGTGTTTTATAAATCATCGATTTACGAGAAATCCCAACTAATAAAGGAACTTCAAGCGATGTAAAAAGTTCAAGATGGTTTAGCAATTCAAAATTATGGTGTCGG
>NZMG01000043.1 GCA_002694465.1 Flavobacteriaceae bacterium
CATCTAAGGTCTGGATTGGGTCTTCCTCACACTCCGTAATATCCCCCGTGCTGATCGGAGCATCCGCTGCAGGGTTGATCGTTAAGGTAACGGCGGTTCTAGTAAGTGAGCTACAACCACCAATAGTAACTGTTGCCTCTGCCCAATAGGTAATACTTCCAAGTTGATTCCATATAGGGCTTGCAACGACATTGCCGCCCGTGGCAGCATCGTACCAAGTTATAGTTTGACCTGCTGGAACAGTTGCAGTTGCAGTTAAAGTTTGAATTGGATTTTCTTCACACTCGGTTTGATCTCCTCCACTAACAGGAGCACTAGGAGTTACACAACAAGACTGGACATCAATAACATTAGAATGGCTATCGCTATTTGCTGGGACATCACTATCAGTTACAATTACTGTTACAGTTCTAACCCCAGTAGAATTATATGAAACAATATGCGGTCCAGGGCCTACAGCAGTTCCTGGGCTAGCGCCCAATCCAAAATTCCAAGTATAGCTATAAGGTGTGTCTCCTCCAGTTGCAGTTCCAGTAAAAGTAAATTGCTCAAAAGCGTTTCCAGGGACACAATTAGAAGTACTTGAAAAATTGGCTACTAATGGAGCATCAACAACAATGGGAGGTAATTTTTTACATTTGGGTGTGTTACAAATTGTACAAGTACCGCTGGGTGAGTTATTCACATTCCAACTAAAAACAGTGTTATTTACAGACAAAGTTTCTCCACAAGTATATGTTATGGAAGTTATTTGAACACTATGAGGGTTTCCAGCACTGCCATAATCTCCTATACATGTATCAAAAGTAGAATCATATATTCCATCAATAAATAAATCTCCATATACATTAATATCATACCTATTAGTAGCATTAACATTAAAAACTGCATATATATAAGCTACAACAGGGTCTCCTGGTGTACAACTGGTAGATAATGGATTACCATTAACATCTCCAACAAAATAACTTACATCTTGTATATCTTGCGAAGTACAATTTGCCCCAGGGCATGGATCCCCAGGCATCGTTTGACCAAATATTGAGGAAATTGAAAAAAACAATAAAATAAAAATTGTTCTTTTTAAAAAGGTAAATTTCTTCATAATATTATATGTTATAACTCCTAATTATTAAAATTCAATTTATTAAGTACATTACAAATGCAATTAATATTGATAGAATAGAGGTAGATTAAAATCGTAGACTGAAGGGCACATTCCACTAATAAGATAGCATTATCTTATACCAAATATACGTAGGAAAAAACCTAAGCGTTTTACAAAATCTCAACAATTAGTTGAATTGTAAAAAAAACTCGTTGAACTACATAAAATAGCCTGCTTTTTATTCCTTTTTTGTAGGAAAATATGATACGTGTTTACACGTATATGTCTTATTTTATTGGATTTACATTCAAAACAATTTGTCAGAAAACATTTATCATCATTAACTCAAATTCACTTTAATTAGCTCTCTATAAAGTGTATATTTGCACCTAATTATTCAATAGAAATATGTCTTTATTAAAAGAAATTCAACGAAGAAAAACCTTCGGAATTATCTCCCACCCAGATGCCGGAAAAACAACATTAACCGAAAAATTATTATTGTTTGGAGGAGCAATTCAAGAGGCTGGAGCCGTAAAAAGTAATAAGATAAAAAAGGGAGCTACAAGTGATTTTATGGAGATTGAACGCCAAAGGGGAATTTCCGTAGCAACTTCCGTATTGGCATTTGAATATGAAGGAATTAAAATCAATATTCTGGATACTCCTGGGCATAAAGATTTTGCAGAAGATACATTCCGTACACTTACAGCTGTGGATAGTGTTATTGTGGTAATAGACGTTGCCAAAGGGGTTGAGGAACAAACAGAAAAACTTGTTGAAGTTTGTAGAATGCGTAATATCCCTATGATAGTTTTTATCAATAAATTGGATAGAGAAGGAAAAGACGCCTTTGAACTTTTGGATGAAATTGAACAAAAATTAAACCTGCGTGTAACACCTCTTTCCTTTCCTATTGGAATGGGATATGATTTTAAAGGGATTTATAATATTTGGGAAAAGAATGTCAATTTATTTAGCGGGGATAGCCGAAAAAATATTGAAGAAACAATTGAAATTAAAGACATTTCCTCAAATGAGTTGGATAAATTAATAGGCGAAAAGGCCGCCGAAAACCTTCGGAGTGAATTAGAATTAGTTTATGAAGTGTATCCAGATTTTGATCTACAGGAATATCTTAGTGGAACTCTTCAACCTGTATTTTTTGGTTCAGCCTTAAATAATTTTGGGGTGCGAGAGCTACTCGATTGCTTTATTGAAATTGCTCCAAAACCACGACCTAAAGAAAGTGATACTCGATTAGTAAAACCTGAAGAAAAAGAATTTTCGGGATTTGTATTTAAAATTCACGCCAACATGGATCCTAAACATAGAGACAGATTGGCGTTTGTAAAAATTGTTTCGGGAACTTTTGAAAGAAACACAGCTTACTTACATGTTCGTAATGGAAAAAAACTAAAATTTTCTAGCCCCAATGCCTTTTTTGCTGATAAAAAAGAAATTGTGGATGTCTCCTATCCTGGTGATATTGTAGGGCTTCACGATACGGGGAATTTCAAAATAGGAGATACTTTAACTGAAGGTGAAGAAATGCGCTATAAAGGTATTCCTAGCTTTTCTCCAGAGCATTTTAAATATATTAATAATGCGGACCCCATGAAAAGCAAACAATTGGAAAAAGGGGTGGACCAATTAATGGATGAAGGAGTTGCTCAATTATTTATTTTAGAGCTTAACGGAAGAAAAGTAATTGGGACCGTTGGAGCGCTTCAGTTTGAAGTCATTCAATATCGGCTAGAACATGAATATGGGGCTAAATGTTCTTATGAGAACCTGAATGTACATAAAGCTTGCTGGGTTGAACCTCAAGATGTAAAAGGTGCGGAATTTGCAGATTTTAAGCGAGTGAAATCAAAGTTTTTAGCTAAGGATAAAAGAGGTCAATTGGTGTTTTTTGCAGATAGTGCATTTACATTACAAATGACACAACAGAAATATCCTAATATTAAATTTCACTTTGTTAGTGAATTTGAAAAAATTCAATAACTATCGCTAATTTTTTATAAATAAATAGCCTGAATATCAATTCTATCTAAATCTCCAAAGGTTGCTCTAAAAGCAGCATCTGCTGTTAAATCACCTCCATACACAGCGCCATTTAAATGGACACTATACGTTCCCGCTTCCAATGAAATTGTTGTAGATCGTGAATTATAAACATAACCTGTAGCAGTATCACAATTTGAATTTGAATATACAGAACTTGTCATTCCATACGCTTTTGAAGTGTCTGCCGTTGTACCATTTCCTATGTAAAAATAGTTATGTGCAATTTTAGCTCTTCCATCATCTATTTTAGAGACGCCATCATATCCTTCATAATCTATAGAAATGTAATAAGTGATAACAACTAAAGCTCTTTGAGTTAAGGTAAAATTCTTTTGGTATAGCTCGGCAGAATTTAGCCCCGAATTGGCGGTGGTCTGTACCACTACAGGTGAAGATATCCCAGATTCCGAAATAACTTCTCCAGATAAATTACCCAATGAAAGGTTTCCATCGGCATCCACCATAACATTGTATTGGGCGGTTCCTCCAAGGTTCTTATTATTGTTTTCACTATTGAGTCCGTCTACACGAATAGTACTCGTGCTCCCAGCAATATGCAAAGATTCTTGGGGATTGGTAGTTCCAATTCCAACTTGCGCACTCGCTGTTAACACTGCAAAAATATTAAGTAAGATAAGCGTAATTTTATTTTTCATAATTGAGTGATTTATAAAAATTTCAATCTATAATTAGTTTTGTAATAATGGTCCATTTGCATTTCCACTAGAACAGGTACAATATTCATCAGACCAAGAAACATAGGAAATGGTTACTGTATTTGTATCACAGGTTCCTGAATTAGGGAAGGGTAAACAAACCTCATATTCAAAAACAACATCGCCTAAAAATCCCGTTTCAGGATTGTAAGAATAACTTCCATCTGAATTAAATGTAAAATCTTGACCTGCCGGCGTAGGCCCTGAAACTAATGAAAAAGTAGAACCTGCAGGAATGCTATTGGTAACTACAGAACCATCAAATTGAGTGTCCAAACAAGCTTTTTCATTTATGGCTTGTGCATACTTTTGAACAACAAATACTTTACCATCGGCGTGGTCGAGAGTAGCTCCCACTAGTTCAACTTTAGTTATAACAGATCCTGTTGGAGCTAAATCGTCTAATTTAAATATGGCTATACCTATGGTTCCGTTATTTTCTTGAACCCTTCCAGAATTCCAATAATCTACTCCTGCCGGTGGAGCGTTAAATAATGGACCCCATTGAGTTGAATTTGCTCTCACAAACGTATCTCCTAAAAATTGCTCTGGACCTCCACCACTTGGAGTACCATATACGGCAATATAATAACAGTTATTTGCATTCCTTTCTGAGACTGCTAATAGTCCCCCTTCATTTGAAGGAATCCCAGGATTAAAATAAAGTGTTTGTAACTGGGCATCGGTAGTTGCAACGGCATTAAAATCACCACAAATGTCACGTCCATTTGGATTTGCTACGAAATAATGATTCAAATTTTTATCCTGATATGCCGCCTGAGCGTGTAAATTCCAGGTTGGATTTGAACTATTATTATTTACTACCACTCCATTCAAATAGATATTATTTGTGGAATGTCCCGCTGGACCCACCCTGGTCATCTCATAAGAAGTAGGGGCCGCAAAGGCTTCAAAAACCTCTCCGTCTATAGTAATGGATTTAATAGTAGCAGGATTGCTAGGTATTGTTTGTACATCTTCCCATTGAAAGGTCACGCCTGTTTGAACAGATGGTGCTTGGGTTTGTCCATAATGTTTTCCACTAAGTAGAAAAATTAAGGCAATCGAAAGTATGTATATAAGCCTTTGGGAAAGACCTTTAGGTACTGTAGGATTCATAAGTTCAATTTGGGTATGAAAACAAGAATTAATTAAAAAATTAACGGGGGCTCTTGTTTTACTTTACAAATATAAACACATGTTGAGGTATTTTCCTACACGCTGTATCGTATATTCGTTATGAGGCAAAATAAAATCGTTTAAGTGCATAAAATTGTGATTTTTACGTACTTAAATTTTCAAATTTTAAGGGTAATGGAAAGGAAATTGGAAAATTGGTTGGGTTAAATACACTATAAAAATGATGGTAATTTCAATCAAAACAAATAAAAAAACCTTCAAATAACTATTTGAAGGTTTACTTTTTAAGCTTCTCCTGTAGGCCCAAAATTAATAGGCATAGGAGGCTGTTGATAGTCCTTTATTTCGCCGTGAGCATTTTCAAACCTCGCAACATTGTCACTTAATGCTTTTAAAAATCGCTTTGCATGTTGCGGAGTAAGAACGATTCTAGATTTTACTTTACTCTTAGGCACCCCTGGCATGATAGTGACAAAATCTATTACAAATTCAGATTGAGAATGATTTATGATAGCGAGGTTACTGTAAATTCCCTGTGCCACAGTTTCGTCTAGTTCTATATTAATCTGTCCCTTTTTAGGTTGCTTTTTATCTTCTGCCATAATGATTCTGTTTTAAACAATTTGCGCTCCTTTCGGAGCGCAAATTTCAATAATATATTAATTGTAATTTACTTCTTGTTTGGCTTTGGTCATTTCTTCAAATTCCTCCTTAGAGCCAACAATAATTGTGTCATATCTTCTCATACCGGTTCCGGCTGGGATTCTGTGACCTACAATTACGTTTTCTTTTAATCCTTCTAAAGTATCCACTTTTCCGTTTACTGCTGCTTCATTAAGTACTTTAGTAGTTTCCTGGAATGAGGCTGCAGAAATAAACGATTTCGTTTGTAATGAAGCTCTTGTAATACCTTGTAAGATTGGTGTTGCCGTAGCAGGAACCGCATCACGCGCTTCAACTAAAGCTTTATCCTCTCTTTTTAGAATAGAGTTTTCATCTCTCAACTCACGTGAAGAAATAATTTGTCCTTCTTTAAGGTTTTCAGAATCTCCAGCATTTTCAACTACCTTCATTCCAAAAATCTTATCGTTTTCTTCAATGAAATCGTCTTTATGAACTAATTGATCCTCTAAGAATAACGTATCGCCCGTATCTACAATTCGAACTTTACGCATCATCTGGCGAACCACTACTTCAAAGTGCTTATCATTAATCTTCACCCCTTGTAAACGATATACTTCCTGAACCTCGTTTACCAAGTACTGTTGTACAGCAGATGGTCCTTTAATGTTCAAAATATCATCTGGAGTTACAGAACCGTCAGACAACGGCATCCCTGCACGCACATAATCGTTCTCCTGAACTAGGATTTGGTTTGATAATTTCACCAAGTATTTCTTAATTTCTCCTAGTTTAGACTCTACGATAATTTCACGGTTACCACGCTTAATCTTTCCGAAGGAAACGACACCATCAATTTCACTTACTACAGCTGGGTTTGAAGGGTTACGAGCTTCAAACAACTCTGTAACTCTTGGAAGACCCCCTGTAATATCTCCTGCTTTTGCAGATTTACGAGGTATTTTCACTAGAATCTTACCTACCTTAATTTTATCGTTATCATCCACCATTAAGTGAGCTCCTACAGGTAAGTTATATGATCTTATAACCTCTCCTTTAGAATCTAAAATTTGAAGGGTTGGTATTTTCTTTTTATCTCTAGATTCTGAAATTACTTTTTCCTGGAAACCAGTTTGTTCATCAATTTCAACCTGATAAGTAACTCCTTGCTCTATGTTATCGTACTTAATTTTTCCAGCAAATTCTGAAATAATTACTCCGTTATAAGGATCCCAAGAACATACAACATCTCCTCTTTTAACTTTTTGACCATCTTTAACAAAAATAGAAGAACCGTAAGGTATATTATTGGTACTTAAGGTAATTCCTGTTTCAACATCTACTAATTTAGCTTCAGAGGTTCTAGAAATTACGATATCAATTGGCTTTCCTTCGTTATCTTCTCCTTTTACAGTTTTAAGGTCTTCAATTTCTACACGACCATCAAACTTAACAGTTAATTTGTTTTCTTCAGAAATGTTACCCGCAATACCTCCCACGTGGAATGTACGAAGTGTTAACTGAGTTCCTGGTTCACCAATAGATTGTGCAGCAACTACTCCTACGGCTTCACCTCTTTGAACCATTTTATTGGTAGCAAGGTTTCTTCCATAGCATTGTGCACAGATTCCTTTTTTGGCTTCACAAGTTAATGCTGAACGAACTTCAACAGATTCAATTGGAGAGTTTTCAATCTTATCTGCAATGACATCTGAAATATGTCCACCTGAAGCAACATATAGTTCCTTGGTTAATGGGTCATAAACATCATTTAATGAAGTTCTACCTTTAATTCTCTCGGCAAGTGTTTCTACTACTTCTTCATTCTTCTTTAATGGCATTACTTCAATTCCTCGAAGTGTTCCACAATCTTCGGTATTGATAATAACATCCTGAGAAACATCTACCAAACGACGCGTTAAGTATCCAGCATCGGCAGTTTTAAGAGCCGTATCTGCAAGTCCTTTACGCGCACCGTGTGTAGAAATAAAGTATTCTAAAATTGAAAGTCCTTCCTTAAAATTAGAAAGAATTGGGTTTTCAATAATTTCACCACCACCAGAGCTAGATTTTTTAGGTTTCGCCATTAATCCACGCATACCTGTTAACTGACGGATTTGCTCTTTTGAACCCCTCGCACCAGAATCAAGCATCATATATACCGAGTTAAACCCTTGTTGGTCTTCACGAATACGTTTCATAGATAGCTCAGTCAATTCGGCATTGGTAGCTGTCCAAATATCAATTACCTGATTATAACGTTCGTTATTGGTAATTAATCCCATATTATAGTTGGCAATAATTCCATCTACCTGGGTATTGGCAGAGTCAATCATACTCTGCTTTTCAGCTGGGATAATGATATCACCTAAACTGAATGACAATCCACCTTCAAATGCAAACTTATATCCTAAGTTTTTAATTTGATCTAAGAATTCGGCCGTTTTAGGCACCGATGTAACCGATAAAATATTACCAATAATATCACGAAGTGATTTCTTAGTTAATACCTCATTTATAAATCCTGCTTCCTCTGGCACACTATCGTTAAAGATAATTCTACCAATGGTAGTTGTTATAATTTTTGTGACTAATTCACCTTCTTCATTAAGGTCTTTAGTTCTTACTTTTACTTCGGCATTAAGCTCTACTTTCTTTTCATTGTAAGCAATAAATGCCTCTTCTGGCGAGTAGAACGTTAAGCCTTCTCCTTTTACTTTGTACTCTTCTGTAGATTTACGAAGTTTGGTCATATAATAAAGACCCAACACCATATCTTGAGAAGGAACCGCTACTGGAGAACCGTTGGCCGGATTCAAGATATTATGAGAAGCCAACATTAATAATTGTGCTTCCAAAATTGCTTCTGGCCCTAATGGAAGGTGCACTGCCATTTGATCCCCATCAAAATCCGCGTTAAACGCAGTACATACCAATGGGTGCAATTGGATTGCTTTTCCTTCAATTAATTTAGGCTGGAATGCTTGAATACCTAATCGGTGAAGTGTAGGAGCACGGTTTAGCAATACTGGATGTCCTTTAAGAACGTTTTCCAAAATATCCCAAACGACAGGCTCTTTTTTATCTATAATCTTTTTAGCAGACTTTACTGTTTTTACAATACCTCTTTCAATTAATTTTCTAATAACAAAAGGCTTGTATAGCTCGGCAGCCATATCTTTAGGAATACCGCACTCAAATAATTTTAATTCAGGTCCAACAACAATTACCGAACGAGCTGAATAATCCACACGCTTTCCAAGTAGGTTTTGACGGAAACGTCCTTGTTTACCTTTCAATGAATCTGAAAGTGATTTTAGTGGACGGTTGCTATCTGTTTTTACTGCTGAAGATTTACGAGTATTGTCAAATAATGAATCTACCGATTCCTGAAGCATACGTTTCTCATTACGTAAAATTACTTCAGGAGCTTTAATTTCCATCAATCGCTTTAAACGATTGTTTCTTATAATTACTCGACGATATAAATCATTTAAATCTGAAGTAGCAAAACGACCTCCATCTAGCGGCACCAAAGGACGTAATTCTGGTGGAATTACTGGGACAACTTTCATAATCATCCACTCTGGTTTATTCTCTCTGTTTTTTGCTGCTTCACGAAACGCTTCAACCACCTGAAGCCTTTTTAAAGCTTCTGTTTTACGTTGTTTTGAAGTTTCGTGGTTTGCTTTGTGACGCAATTCGAAAGATAATTTATCTAAATCGATACGATTCAAAAGCTCGATAAGACATTCAGCACCCATTTTAGCAATAAACTTGTTAGGATCTGTATCGTCTAAATATAAATTCTCTTGAGGAAGTGAATCTAAAATATTTAGGTACTCTTCTTCCGTTAGGAAATCTAACTTTTGAACTGGCTCTCCTTCTTCATTCTTCGCAATACCTGGCTGAATTACCACATATCTTTCGTAGTAAATAATCATATCCAATTTCTTGGATGGTAAACCTAATAGGTACCCTATTTTATTTGGAAGTGAACGGAAATACCAAATATGTGCAACTGGCACTACTAGGTTGATGTGTCCAACACGGTCACGACGTACTTTCTTTTCAGTAACTTCTACACCACAACGGTCACAAACAATACCTTTATATCGAATCCTTTTATATTTACCACAGGCACATTCGTAGTCCTTTACAGGACCAAAAATACGCTCACAGAAAAGACCGTCTCGCTCTGGTTTGTGCGTACGGTAGTTAATAGTTTCTGGTTTTAAAACCTCTCCACGAGATTCTGCCAAAATAGCCTCTGGAGAAGCTAAACCAATTGAAATCTTGTCAAATTTCTGTACTGTGTTTTCTTTATTTCTTGACATAATGCTGAAAATATTCTTTAAATTTTTGAAACGGGATTTTTAACTATCCCAAACCCGAATGGAAGAGTCCCGCCTAGGCGGGATTTTCCTATTCTTCTAATCTAATGTCTAGTCCAAGACCTTTCAATTCATGCATAAGTACATTGAAAGATTCTGGTAATCCAGGCTCTGGCATCGATTCTCCTTTTACAATAGATTCGTATGTTTTTGCCCTTCCTACAACATCATCAGATTTAACCGTCAAAATTTCTCTTAATGTGCTTGAAGCTCCATAGGCCTCAAGTGCCCAAACTTCCATCTCTCCAAAACGCTGACCTCCAAACTGAGCTTTACCACCCAATGGTTGTTGTGTAATAAGTGAGTATGGTCCAATAGAACGAGCGTGCATTTTATCATCTACCATGTGACCTAATTTCAACATATAAATGATACCTACAGTTGCAGGCTGGTCGAAACGTTCTCCTGTTCCTCCGTCATATAAATAGGTATGCCCAAATCTTGGAATTCCTGCCTTATCGGTAAGCTCATTAATTTGGTCTAATGTAGCTCCATCGAAAATTGGAGTAGCATATTTTTGACCTAATTTTTGACCTGCCCATCCAAGCACAGTTTCATAAATCTGACCAATATTCATACGTGATGGTACACCAAGTGGATTCAATACAATATCTACCGGAGTTCCATCTTCTAAGAATGGCATATCCTCTTCACGAACAATACGTGCAACAATACCTTTGTTACCGTGACGTCCTGCCATTTTATCCCCTACTTTAAGTTTACGCTTTTTAGCAATATAAACTTTGGCAAGTTTTAAAATACCAGCAGGTAGTTCATCTCCTACAGAAATTGTAAATTTCTCACGACGTAAATTACCTTGAAGATCGTTTTCTTTAATCTTATAGTTATGCATTAAATCTCTCACCAATACATTGGCATTATCATCTGTGGTCCATGTACCTCCTACTAAATGCGCATAATCATCAACGGCGTGAAGCATTTTTAAAGTGAATTTCTTCCCTTTTGGGAATACAACTTCACCTAAGTCATTTGTCACACCTTGTGCAGTTTTACCGCCAACGATGTTAAACAACTTATCTACAAGCACCTCTTTTAATTCTTGGAATTTTGCTTCGTAGATTACCTCTAATTCTGAGATATCTTCTTTATCCTTGGCTCTCTTACGCTTATCTTTTATTGCTCTAGCAAATAGCTTTTTATCAATTACTACACCACTTAATGATGGAGAAGCTTTTAAAGAAGCATCTTTAACATCACCTGCTTTATCACCAAAGATCGCACGCAATAGTTTTTCTTCAGGCGTAGGATCACTTTCTCCCTTTGGAGTAATTTTACCAATAAGAATATCACCAGGTTTCACCTCGGCTCCAATTCTTATCATTCCGCTTTCATCCAGATCTTTGGTCGCTTCTTCAGAAACGTTTGGAATATCATTAGTTAATTCTTCGTTTCCTAACTTGGTATCACGAACATCCAACGAATATTCATCGATATGGATTGAAGTAAAGATATCGTCTCTTACTACTTTTTCAGAAATTACAATCGCATCCTCAAAGTTATACCCTTTCCAAGGCATAAAGGCTACTTTCATATTTCTACCAAGTGCCAATTCACCACTTTCGGTTGCATATCCTTGGCAAAGTACTTGTCCTTTAGAAACTCTATCCCCTTTTCTTACGATAGGTTTTAGGTTAATAGAAGTACTTTGGTTTGTCTTTCTGAATTTAATAAGGTTGTATGTTTTTGAATCACCATCAAAACTCACCATTTTTTCTTCTTTGGTACGATCGTACTTAATGGTAATTTTTTCGGCATCAACATATTCTACAACACCATTTCCTTCCGCATTTATTAATACTCTCGAATCTGAAGCAACTTGACGTTCAAGTCCTGTTCCAACAATAGGAGCATCGGCTCTTAATAAAGGTACCGCTTGACGCATCATATTCGATCCCATCAACGCACGGTTTGCATCATCATGTTCCAAGAATGGAATCAGGGATGCCGAAATGGATGAAATCTGGTTCGGTGCAACGTCTGTATAATGAACCGTTTTAGGATCTACCACTGGGAAATCTCCTTCCATTCTAGCAATTACACGATCGGTATCGATAGTTCCATCATCCTTCAAAGGAATGTTGGCTTGTGCAATTAACTTTTCCTCTTCTTCTTCAGCTGAAAGATAAATAGGTTCGTTTTTCAAATCTATTTTACCATTCTCCACTTTACGATAAGGAGTTTCTATGAATCCTAAGTTATTCACCTTAGCAAAAACTGAAAGCGAAGAAATAAGTCCAATGTTTGGACCTTCAGGAGTTTCAATAGGACATAACCTTCCGTAGTGCGTATAGTGAACATCACGTACCTCGAAACCAGCTCTTTCTCTGGATAAACCTCCAGGTCCTAAAGCCGAAAGTCGACGTTTGTGAGTAATCTCTGCCAATGGATTGGTTTGATCCATAAACTGAGATAACTGGTTAGTACCAAAGAAGGAGTTAATTACCGAAGATAGTGTCTTCGCATTAATCAAATCGATAGGTGTGAATACTTCGTTATCACGAACATTCATACGTTCTCTAATGGTACGAGCCATACGAGCCAAACCAACACCAAACTGTTGTGATAATTGCTCACCTACGGTACGTACACGACGGTTACTAAGGTGATCGATATCATCGATTTCAGCTTTAGAGTTAATTAACTCAATTAAATATTTTACAATGGTAATGATATCTTCTTTGGTAAGCACTTGCTTATCCATTGCGATGTCAAGACCTAATTTTTTATTCATTCTGTAACGTCCAACCTCACCCAAGTTATATCGTTGGTCGCTAAAGAAAAGCTTATGGATAATTCCACGAGCGGTTTCTTCATCTGGTGGTTCTGCGTTACGTAATTGTCTATAGATATGTTCTACCGCTTCTTTTTCAGAATTGGTTGGATCCTTTTGAAGTGTATTATGAATAATTCCATAATCTGCTTGAAGAATATCTTCTTTATGAAGAAGAATTGTTTTCGCACCAGCATCCAAAATCTCATCTAGGTGTTCTTTTTCAAGAACAGTATCTCTATCAAGAATAATTTCGTTACGCTCAATAGAAACTACTTCCCCTGTATCTTCATCTACGAAGTCTTCATGCCAAGTTTTTAATACACGAGCCGCTAACTTACGCCCTAAGTATTTTTTAAGTCCTGTTTTTGATGCTTTTACTTCTTCTGCAAGATCAAATATTTCAAGAATATCTTTATCTCTTTCAAAGCCAATAGCACGGAAAAGTGTTGTAACAGGTAATTTTTTCTTTCTATCGATATAGGCATACATGACGCTATTGATATCGGTAGCAAATTCAATCCAAGAACCTTTAAAAGGAATTACTCTTGCTGAATATAGTTTGGTTCCATTCGCGTGGAAAGATTGTCCAAAGAAAACCCCTGGAGAACGGTGTAATTGTGAAACCACAACACGCTCTGCCCCATTAATTACAAATGTTCCGCTAGGTGTCATGTAGGGAATAGTCCCTAAATAAACATCTTGTACAATAGTTTCGAAATCTTCATGCTCCTCATCGGTACAATATAATTTCAATCTTGCTTTTAATGGAACACTATAGGTGAGTCCGCGCTCGATACATTCCTGAATGGAATACCTTGGAGGATCCACAAAGTAATCTAGGAATTCTAATACGAACTGGTTACGGGTATCGGTAATTGGGAAGTTTTCCAAGAAAGTCTTATAGAGACCTTCGTTACCTCTTTCTTCTGATTTGGTTTCCAGTTGGAAAAAATCTTGAAAGGATTTAATCTGGATATCCAAAAAGTCCGGGTAATCCGGCTTATTTTGTACAGAGGAAAAATTCAATCTTTCAGTTTGCGTTGCTGACATCTATGGATGGAATTTTAATTAAAATAAAATAGTTTTTGTGTATGCTGAAATTGAAAACCTTTATATACACAAAATGGTTTAGGTCTTAACCGCCTTGGCAAAGACCTAAACCTTAAGGTTTGGAATGAAGAGGCTTACTTAAGCTCAACCTCTGCTCCAGCTTCTTCTAACTGAGCTTTTAAAGCCTCAGCTTCGTCTTTAGCTACACCTTCTTTGATTGGTGAAGGAGCATTATCAACTAAATCTTTTGCATCTTTAAGACCAGCACCAGTTAATTCTTTAACTAGTTTTACTACTGCTAATTTTGAAGCACCAGCGGCTTTAAGGATTACATCAAATTCTGATTGTTCTTCAGCGGCGTCACCACCAGCTGCGGCACCACCAGCAGCAACAGCAACAGCTGCAGCAGCAGGCTCGATACCATACTCGTCTTTTAATATAGTAGCTAACTCGTTAACTTCTTTTACAGTTAGGTTAACCAATTTTTCTGCGAAATCTTTTAAATCTGCCATTTTCTATCGTTTTAAGTGTATTTTAATTTATATAATTTAATTAGTGCAATAATTTAAGTTACCCTTCTCTTTCTGAAAGGGTTTTAACAATACCTGCAATAGTTCCTCCACTACTCTTAAGAGCAGAGATAACATTCTTAGCAGGCGATTGAAGCAATGCAATGATGTCTCCAATAAGCTCTTCTTTAGATTTAATATCTACAAGAGCATCTAATTGGTTATCACCAATATAAATTGCCTCTTCAATGAAAGCTCCTTTTAATAAAGGCTTATCAGATTTTTTTCTGAATTCCTTGATTACTTTAGCAGGTGCATTACTTGCTTCTGCAATCATAATAGAAGTATTTCCTTTAAGCACATTGGTTAACTCACCAAAATCTTTTTCGGAACTTTCCATTGCTTTTGCTAGCAATGTGTTTTTAACCACATTTAGCTTTACGCCAGCTTTAAAGCAAGCACGACGTAGGTTCGAAGTTGAATCTGCATCAAGACCTGAAATATCTGCCAAATAAATGGTAGAATTTTCAGCAAGCTGTGCAGTTAACTGTTCAATTACTAATGATTTTTCTTCTCTAGTCATAATTTTACAATATTACTACTCAGCAAATCTTTTAGAGTCTATTTCAACACTAGGGCTCATAGTACTAGACATATAAATGCTCTTAATGTAAACTCCTTTTGCAGCCTGAGGCTTCAATTTTACTAAAGTTGTTATTAATTCTCTTGCGTTTCCAGCAATTTTATCTGCATCGAAAGATGCTTTCCCAATTGCGGCATGAACGATTCCAGTTTTATCAACTTTAAAGTCGATTTTACCAGACTTCACATCAGAAACTGCTTTAGCAACGTCCATTGTTACAGTACCAGTTTTTGGGTTTGGCATAAGACCACGAGGCCCTAATACTCGTCCTAAAGGACCTAATTTTCCCATAACACTTGGCATGGTAACGATAACGTCAACATCTGTCCAACCTCCTTTAATTTTATCGAGGTACTCGTCTAATCCAACAAAATCTGCTCCTGCTTCTTTAGCCTCAGCTTCCTTATCTGGAGTAACTAATGCTAAAACTTTTACATCTTTACCTGTTCCGTGAGGAAGGGTTACCACACCACGAACCATTTGATTCGCTTTACGAGGGTCTACATTAAGACGTACAGCAAGGTCCACAGACGCATCAAAATTTGCGTTGGTGATCTCTTTTACTAAAGCGGAAGCTTCTGCAATAGAATAAGTCTTATTAGACTCTACTTTTGCACTTGCTTCTTTTTGCTTTTTTGTTAATCTTGCCATTTTTTAGATTCTTTTCTTGATTAAAAAGGTGCGCTACCTTTAATTTTAACTCCCATAGAACGTGCAGTTCCTGCTACCATTTTCATGGCAGATTCAATAGTGAATGCATTTAAATCTGGCATCTTGTCTTCTGCAATAGCTTTAACTTGATCCCAAGAAATAGTAGCAACCTTCTTCACATGTGGTTCTCCAGAGCCCTTTTTGGTTTTCGCAGCTTCTAAAATTTGTACCGCAGCTGGAGGAGTTTTAATAACAAAGTCGAAAGACTTGTCCTTATAAACTGTAATCGCAACTGGCAATACTTTTCCTTGCTTGTCCTGAGTTCTAGCATTAAACTGCTTACAGAATTCCATAATGTTAACTCCTGCAGCACCTAAAGCTGGTCCTACTGGTGGAGAGGGATTAGCCGCTCCTCCGCGAACTTGCAACTTTACTACTTTACTTACTTCTTTTGCCATTTTCTAAAATTTAAAAATTGGTTTTTCAAATGTGGAAGCCTAAGAAAAAACCTTTTATATAGCGTAACAATTAAACTTTCTCTACTTGCATATAACTTAATTCTAATGGAGTTTTTCTTCCGAAAATTTTAACCATTACCTCAAGCTTACGCTTTTCTTCATTAATCTTTTCAACCGTACCATTAAATCCATTGAACGGTCCATCAATAACTTTTACTGTTTCCCCAATAACATAAGGGATATTTATATTATCATCTTGAACAGCTAATTCATCAACCTTACCTAACATTCTGTTCACTTCCGCTTGACGAAGCGGCACAGGATCTCCTCCTTTGGTTTCTCCCAAAAATCCAATAACACCATTAATAGAACGAATAATGTGAGGAATTTCCCCTGCTAAAGTTGCCTGAATCATGATATATCCAGGAAAATAAACACGCTCCTTATTAATTTTTTTACCGTTACGGATTTGAATTACTTTTTCAGTAGGTACTAAAACTTGTTCTATATAGTCTTGCAAGTCTAATCGGGTAATTTCAGACTCGATATAAGATTTAATCTTATTTTCTTGCCCGCTTACCGAACGAACCACATACCACTTTTTTGTACTTTTAGTTTCAGTCATTCCTTATTTACTTAGGATTTAATCCATTGAAAATATTGCCCTACCATTTTACTAAAAACAGTATCAATCCCCCATATAGCCAAAGCTAAAACAACAGAAAATACAGCCACCACAACAGTAAGACGCTGCGCCTCTGTCCATGTAGTCCAAGTCACATGATTTCTAAGCTCGTTATAAGATTCTTTGATGTAGTTAATCATATTCTTTATTTTAAGTACTCAGCTTTGAGAGTTCTGTTCCAGAGCACGGGTTGAGAGACTCGAACTCCCGACACCTGGTTTTGGAGACCAGTGCTCTACCAACTGAGCTAAACCCGTAACAAAAGTCAAGGCGTCCTGCAAAACAAGACACCTTTTAGACTTTTATTTAAATTTTATTTAATCTAAAATTTCAGTTACCTGACCAGCACCCACCGTTCTACCACCTTCACGGATAGCAAAACGCAAACCAACAGTCATTGCGATAGGCTGGATAAGATCTACAGTAATAGTTAAGTTATCACCTGGCATTACCATTTCAACTCCATCAGGAAGATTAATATTTCCAGTTACGTCTGTTGTACGAACGTAAAATTGTGGACGGTAGTTGTTATGGAATGGAGTGTGACGTCCACCTTCTTCTTTCTTAAGAACATATACCTCAGCTTTAAATTTAGCGTGCGGCTTTACAGAACCTGGCTTAACAATAACCATTCCTCTTCTAATATCGGTTTTCTCGATACCTCTTAAAAGAATACCTACGTTATCTCCAGCTTCTCCTCTATCAAGAATTTTACGGAACATTTCAACTCCAGTAATGGTAGAAGATAATTTTTCTGCTCCCATTCCAATAATATCTACAGCATCTCCAGTATTAGCAACTCCAGTTTCGATACGACCAGTAGCAACTGTTCCACGACCTGTAATTGAGAATACATCTTCAATTGGCATCAAGAAAGGCTTATCAACTTCACGAAGAGGCTCTTCAATCCAAGAATCTACAGCTTCCATTAATTCCATTACAGTATCAACCCATTTTTGCTCACCGTTCAATGCTCCTAAAGCAGAACCTTGAATTACAGGACCGTTATCACCATCATACTCATAAAAGTTTAATAGGTCACGGATTTCCATTTCAACAAGCTCTAAAAGCTCAGGATCATCCACCATATCAACTTTGTTCATAAAAACAACAATACGAGGAATACCAACTTGACGTCCTAATAGGATGTGCTCACGAGTTTGTGGCATAGGACCATCTGTAGCAGCAACCACAAGGATAGCACCGTCCATTTGAGCAGCACCAGTAACCATGTTCTTTACGTAATCCGCGTGACCTGGACAGTCAACGTGAGCGTAGTGACGGTTAGCTGTTTGATATTCTACGTGTGAAGAGTTAATAGTAATACCTCTTTCTTTTTCTTCCGGAGCATTATCAATTTGATCAAAAGATCTAGCTTCTGAAAAACCAGCATCTGCCATTACTTTTGTAATTGCAGCAGTCAAAGTTGTTTTACCGTGATCAACGTGACCGATAGTACCTACGTTTAAGTGGGGTTTAGACCGATCGAAAGTTTCTTTTGCCATTTGTATTAAGTTTAATCTTAGTTATATATTAGTGTTCAATTATAAACGAATTTGAGCCAATGATGGGAATTGAACCCATGACCTCTTCCTTACCAAGGAAACGCTCTACCCCTGAGCTACACCGGCGTAAAGTATTTTTTTCTACTCCTTACAAAAAGGAAGAGATTCCTGCCTTCGCAGAGAATATTGAGCGGGAGACCGGGTTCGAACCGGCGACATTCAGCTTGGAAGGCTGACGCTCTACCAACTGAGCTACTCCCGCTTTTTTTCCTGAAAAACATCAAGAATTGGTTATCAATATTTCAATACATTTATTAGAATATTTTTTCTAAAAATGCGTGCAAAGATAATGATAAATCACTAGCCTGCAAAATCTTAATGCAACTATTTTTTTGCATTAAAAATGGTGGGGAGAGCAGGATTCGAACCTGCGAAGTCGTAAAACAACAGAGTTACAGTCTGTCCTCGTTGGCCGCTTGAGTATCTCCCCAATGCAATAATCTGCACTACTTTAATGAACTTTAAAAGAGCCGATGGAGGGACTCGAACCCACGACCTGCTGATTACAAATCAGCTGCTCTAGCCAGCTGAGCTACATCGGCTTTTATGTCTTTTTAACACTAAAATTTAGCATAAAAAAGTCCGCTATTTCTAACGGACTGCAAATGTATATAAATATTTGTTTCTAAAAAATCTTTTTCAAAAAAAATCTTTTATAAATATGCTCTTTGTTTTTGCTTTCTTTTTTTTAGCTGCCTTTCGAGAGATTGTACACATTCGTCGGTGCCTTCTTCAAAGGTTTTGGCTTCTTTTTTTACAATTAAATCATCGCCAGGGACACTTAATAAAACCTCTACTGTTTTATTTTCCTTTTCACTTGTTTTTTGAACTTTCAGAAAAACATCTGCATAAATTATTTTGTCATAAAACTGTTCTAATTTTGCTAATCTTTTTTCGATAAAGTTTACAAGCTTAATGTCTGCAACAAAATTGGGGGTTTGAATGTTTACTTTCATCTGTTACTTTTTTTCTGTTAATAAATAGGTCTATTAAAAAGTTACTCTTTTCTAGAGTTTCTGGGGTGTGCATTTTGGTAAACCTTTTTTAATTGTACTATACTATTATGAGTATACACTTGTGTTGATGCCAAACTTGCGTGCCCAAGTAACTCTTTTACTGCATTTAAATCTGCTCCTTCGTTAAGAAGGTGGGTTGCGAAAGAATGTCTTAAGATGTGTGGGCTCTTCTTAATCTTTTCTGATGCTTTACTAAAGTATGAATTTATAATTCGGTACACAAACGTTTCATATATTTTAACTCCTTTTTTGGAAAGTAATAAAAACGGTGTGTCTTTAATGCATTCTAAACGTGCACGCACTTGCAAATATTGCTCTATAGAAACTACCAAAGATGATATAAGCGGAATGATTCTTTCCTTGTTTCGCTTTCCTAAAACCTTTATTGTTTTTTGAGCTAAAGAAACATCAGATACTTTTAAATTTACCAATTCTGCACGCCGCATACCAGTGGCATAAAACAACTCTACTATAAGTTTATTGCGCAGCCCTTCAAACCCTTCTTCATGCGATAGCAATTCAATTACTTCGTTTATTTCTTTTTCTGAAAAAGGAACTTGTAGTTTTGAAGTGGTTTTTAAAGATTTGTGCTTTACTAGTGGATTCTCTTTAATTTGTTGCGTCTTCAATAAAAATTTGTAGTAAGTTTTTAAAGAGGACATTTTTCGGTTTATAGTTCTATTGGAAATTCCACTATCGACCAAACTTACTATCCAACTTCGTATTACACTATAGTTTACCTTTTTTATAGTATGGTAGTCATATTTAGCTGAAGCAAACGCCAAAAAGGTCTCTAAATCTTTAAGGTAGGCCGTAACGGTATGCTTAGAATAATTTTTTTCTAAAGTAAGATAATCTGTGAAATCTTTAAACGGCATTCAGAAGGTTAAAAGTTCAAGGTTAAAGTTACAATAAATGAGGATAGATAACATAAAAAAATCCGCTGAAACATTTGCTGCTCCAGCGGATTTATAAATTATTAAAACTGAATACTAAATTTCCTCAGCGTCACGTAGTCCTTGAATGTACTGCGCTTTCTGAACTTGCTTTCTGCGTTTTACAGAAGGCTTAGTAAATTGTTGTCTATCTCTTAATTGACGCATAGTTCCCGTTTTGTCGAACTTACGCTTAAAACGCTTTAGCGCTCTATCAATATTTTCTCCGTCTTTTACTGGTATTATTAACATAGTGTCATCACCTCCTCTCTTTAGGGACGGCAAATATAAAAAGTAATTTATAATTAGCGTAAAATAAAATGCAAAAAGTTTATTCCTTAAATAATGAAGCCCGTTTACTTAAATCCCTAATGAGTTTTTCTTCTTCGGCACTTTCAAGTAACACATTATAGTTTCTCCAAAATCCTTCATTGTATGGCCTTGGTGCAAAAATATCTGAAGACCATTCTTTTTGCAATGATTCTGAAATAACTTCTGGATCTTGAATGACTTCTGAAAATAGAATCTCCTGAATGGTATAATAATACTGTTCGTCTTTATCAATGCCCTGCTCCTCTTCATTCTTCTCTCTATCCGAAGATCGATCCCCAATGTTCACCAATTTTGGTGTTTCGTAATACAAATAACTTGGGTACATTTTATCATTGTATTCCCTATATGTTATAACAAGTTTATGATTTACATTCGTATCAAAAAGGCTTTTGCTTCTTCTTTTTTGCACATCAGAAGCTGCAACGAGTTCGTATTCCAATTTTTTGACCGCGTAATTATCATAATAAATATAGATCCACCCTTTGGCTTCGAAGCCTTCGTTGTAAACATTTTCAGTATTCAAGCCAACAAAATCTTTACTTTTTGTGATCCTTATTTTGTACAATTTTCGGCCATCATCCACTAAGATAGTATCCAACACAAATTGATGCTTGTCTAGCATTCCTTTTCCAAACAATGCATCGCGAGTGTTGGAATTACGAATTAAATTTAGTTGTCCTTTAAACAAATTTTCAACACCGGTAAGTCTACTATCATTCCATTTAATGGCATTGACTAAGGTTTTGGTTTTAATGGTATCTCTAAGAAGATTTTTTGACCTCAACTTTTTATTTCCACCGTGATAGCGCAGATAGGATGCATACGCAAAGAGACTATCCACATCACGTAAATCGTAACTCTTTCGGTTTTCATCAACGTTTATTTTTAAGTTCTTTCTAGATCCTGAAGCAAAACTAGAATCATATAGGGTAAGCGCACTTTCAATAAGCCATTTGTATTCTTTTTTGTTTCGCTCTCTATGTCTTAAAAATCCCTTTTGAAGATAGGGCCCATCTGGCATATTGCGATCCAATCTTTCCATGGCTCTTACCACTATTCCGTTACCATCGGTGGGTCTAGGATCGGCAACAATAAGTACTTCATCCAATGAGGCAATATCCTCTTCCAAAAATACCTCTTGGGTATTATCAAATTCACTTACCAAGGTTTTAAAGCTTTTAAAGCCAATGGAAGAAATTACCAAAGTATCATTCTTGTGCTCCTGCGGAACCAACAACACAAACTTTCCATCAATGTTACTCACCGTACCTATGGTCGAATTTTGCACGTACACACTAGCGCTTTCTATAGGCTCGAAGGTTAAAAAATCTGAAATTTTGCTTTTGATTTCAATTTGCCCATAAGTATTTATAAAGAATAGGCTTATGAATAAAGTTAAGAAATGCTTAGAATAACGATACTTCATCTTTAAAGTTTAAGTTGTTAGTAGGTCGTTAGGTTGCTGGTTTATATGTTTTACCATCAATTACCATTTTGGCTATAATCTCTCTCAAAATCTCCGATGTGCCACCACCAATAGGACCTAGTCTACTATCACGCAATAACCTTGCCATTGGGTAGTCCTCCATATAGCCATAGCCTCCTAAAAGTTGCAGACACTCGTAAGCAACCTCATCGGCTACTTTGGTAGAAAATAGTTTCGACATAGTAGCTTCTTTCACCACATATTGTCCTTCTCCTAAACTCTTAGCCACATTATAATTAAAGGTTTTAGAAATTTCAACTTCTGTTGACAAATCTGCCACTTTATGCCGTAAGGCTTGAAATTTTGAAATACTCTGTCCAAAAGCCATACGGTCTTTCATATATTGAATAGTATATTCCAACGCCCATTCACTTCTTGCGTGTGCATTAATCCCCATCACCAATCGCTCTAATGCAAAGTGTTGCATAATGTAAGGGAAACCCATATTTTCTTCTCCCATTAAGTTTTCCACAGGAATTTTGACATTGTCAAATGCTATTTCACCAGTGTCACTTGCTCGCCATCCCAATTTATCCAGTTTTGTGGCAGAAACACCCGGAGTTTCTCTATCTATTACAAATATGCTTATACCTTTATTCCCAAGTTCGGGTTTGGTTTTAGCTGCTACAATTAAATAATCGCTATACACCCCATTTGTAATAAACGTTTTTGAACCGTTAATTATATAATGGTTTCCATCTTTTACCGCTGTAGAACGCATCCCACTTACATCACTTCCTCCAAAGGGTTCCGTAATGCAAAGACAGCCCATTTTTTCACCAGAAATACTAGGTGCTAAATACTTTTCTTTTTGAGCTTCATTTCCTTCCTTTTCAAGATGCGTCATGGCCAAATAGGTATGTGCCCACATGGCTGCAGCAAAACCACCACTATTTAATCGTTGCATTTCTTCAAGGAAAATAACCATGTAGAAAATGTCTAAATTTAATCCGCCATATTTCTCCGGATAGGAAATTCCGAAATAGCCCATTTCGCCCATTTTTTTCCATATAAAACGGTCTATGATCCCAGATTCTTCCCAGGCATCAATATGTGGAGCTACTTCCTTCTGAAGGAAATCACGAAAAGTCTTTCTAAAATATTGATGTTCTTCAGTAAAATATTGATCATTCATCTATTTGGTCGCTTTAAAAGTCTTCAATTCCCCGAAGCTTTTGGGAAATTATTCAGCTAGCAAATATAGTTTAATTAGCTGTAATTTTTGAACGGTAATTCCTTCAATTTTCGATAATTCATTCAAATCCGCAATCCCATTTCGCAAATGAACGAATTCCCAAATATCTTTTGCTAGTGCAAACGAAATACCAGGAAGTGTTGCAATATCTGAAGCCGACGAATGATTGATATTCATTTTTTGAATTTCTTTGGGTGATTTTACAGTAAACTTATTTAGAGCTCTGTGTACTACCGAAGCATCTAAACCATACACAAAATAAAGCTGGACATCATCTGTAAACCCGCCCAATTTGCTACGATATTCAATGATTCGATTGCTTAGGGCATCACCTATACCACTTACTTCCATGAACTGTTCTTTTGAGGCCTTGTTTAAATCTGTTTTTTCAGAAAATGATAGCACTTTATTATAGGAATTTGTCTTAGTATTCCTTTTGGGATGGGTTACCCACTCTGGAAATTTAAAATAGGGACTTATTGAGTCCAACCATTTTTGGTTTACTCCTGTAACTTTCTTAAAATCTGAAACTGAATTGATCCACTTACCCTCATCTCTAAAAGCCTTTAGTTTGTCATATTCTTCTGTTCTCATTCCTAACGTGTACGCTTTAAAATCTGTAATGAAATTAGGATTAAAAGGGTATAATTTGGGTTTTCTTTTATGAAGTTCAACCTTACGAAGTGAATCCATTTCTTTTTGAAGTATCAAAACTTGAGGATTGTCTATTATGAAGGAAGATTCAGAAGAAAAACTAAAGAAATAATTAAGATAAATAAGCAGTATAATTAGTAACGACAAAAGTAAAATCCCACTTTGCTCGCTTCGAGTGAACCGAAAGTGGGATTTTAAAAAATTTTGAAACATAACTCCACATTTTAAATGCTAACGGGGAGTTAATGCACTATAAATTTAAAAAAATATTTTAATCTTTTAAAGCATCTCTTTTCAATTTAATAGCATCGAGATAACGATTTAATTGTTTTTTAACAACTGGGAATAAGAAGTATAATCCTATCATATTAGGGAATACCATTGCAAAAATCATTGCATCAGAGAAATCCCAAATAGATTGCATACTTGCTGCAGCACCTATAACGATAAAAGTTAAGAATAAAATTTTATACACTAAATCGGCTGTTTTTCCTCTTCCAAAAAGGAATTTCCATGATTGCAATCCATAATACGACCAAGAAATCATCGTTGAAACTGCAAATAGCACCACTGCAATGGTTAGGAAAATATTTGAGTAAGGAATAAACTCTGCAAATGCTTTGGATGTTATTCCAGCTCCTTCGTAAGAAATACCATCTATGATAGCAACGCCTTCACCTGTTATATCTCCGTATTCAAAATAACCGCCAAAATTAAATATTACAATAACCAATGCTGTCATCGTACAAATAACTACAGTATCGATAAAAGGCTCTAACAAGGCTACTAATCCTTCACTAGCCGAATATTTAGTGCGTACCGCAGAGTGAGCAATGGAAGCAGAACCTGCCCCAGCCTCGTTTGAGAACGCCGCTCGTTTAAATCCAACTAATAATACCCCAATTAAACTACCCACACCAATTGCGGTAGGATTAAAAGCTTCCTTGACAATTAGCGCAATTGCATCATCCAATAATCCAAAATTACTAAAGATGATATATAAACATGCCAATATATAAAATACCGCCATAAAAGGGACTACTTTTTCGGTAACAGATGCAATTCGCTTAATACCACCAATAATGATAATACCTACAAAGAATGCAAGCACTAATCCTATAATGGTTCCAGCCATAGTGCTTTCAGTTCCAAACATTTCTTTAAGTACTATGGTCGCCTGATTTGATTGGGCTGCATTACCTCCTCCAAAAGATCCTCCAATACAGAAAATAGCAAAGAATACCGCAGCTATTTTACCAAGGGTAGCAAATCCTTTTTCTTTAAGTCCTTTGGTTAAGTAATACATAGGTCCACCATACACAGTTCCATCTTCACCAACATCTCTATATTGAACTCCAAGTGTACATTCAACAAATTTGGTAGACATTCCTAATAGTCCACAAACAATCATCCAAAAAGTAGCTCCTGGACCTCCCAAAGCAATAGCCAAAGCAACACCCGCAATATTTCCATTACCAACAGTACCTGAAACAGCTGTTGCCAATGCTTGAAAATGGGATACTTCACCATCACTACTTTCATCACGAATGGTATCCCTAATATCTCCATCTATGGCCAATTCATCATCAAGAGTTCCAATATGGTGGTCGATATCTTCCACCTTATTCATATCGACTCCTTGGGCAATCCCATCTTCACCGTACAATATTTTAGCTCCATGTTTTTCAATATCTTCATACTTTCCTCGCACAGTGTTAATTGCTTTTCCAAAAAACCGAATATTTGGAAATCCAAAATAAATGGTAAAGAAAGCCGCACTACCTACCAAAAGCACAATGATAAATGGCACATTGGGATACACTTCAAAAAAGATGACATTAGAAAAGAAACTAGAAATAGGAGCAAATGCTTGATCTATCTTTTGGTCTATACCAATTTCTTCAGTGGCAGTTTCTTGCGCAAAAGTTACTAATGGAATAATAAAACTTAGAATGGAAAGAAGGAATTTCTTCATGATGGGTTTTTTAGTTAGTATTTAGTTTTTCAGCACAGCAAGATGCTAAAAAAAATAGCTTTTTCAAATTTTTACTGCGTATTAATTACCGTATATCCTAAACTTGGTACTGCGCTTTTAAATTTTCAATCTGATTTGGTCGTCCAATTAAAATTAATTTTGAATCTTTTTTCAAAACTAAGGAAGGTTCTGGGTTAACAATATACTCCCCTTCTGGGGTTTTATACCCAATAATAGAACATCCTGTTTTTTTTCGAAGATCTAAATCTTTTATAGCTTGTTCCTTTCCACTTGGACACACTTTTTCAAACGGGATTTGTTCTACATTTATGCTGTCTTCTTCTCCAGAAACCGTAAGATTATCTAAAAACTCAACCAAATCTGGGACTACTACCAAGGATGCCATATGGTCTCCTCCTATTTTGTCTGGCATGATGACATTATCGGCCCCAGCTAACTTCAATTTTTTATAACTGGTTTCTTCTGTAGCACGGCTAATTATTTTTAAATCTTTATTAATCTGTCGTGCAGAAAGCACTACAAAAAGGTTATCTGCATCACTGGGCAACGCCGAAATTAACGTAGCGGCTCTTTCAATCCCTGCTTTTATTAGGACTTCATCTTCATTTGCGTTTCCTGTTACAAATAGATGGTCTTCATCCGAAAAGCGTTCTACTACCTCTTCATTTTTTTCTACAACAACATAATCCTTATTATAAGCTTCTAATTTTTGTACCGCCTGCATTCCGTTTCTTCCAAAACCACAAATAATAACATGATTGTGAAGTTTGTCTATTCTTTGTTGCACTTTTCTTTGTCTTAAATTACCTATATTACTCTTACTTAAAATATATTCGGAAATTACACTTATTGCATACCCAACGATAAAGATACTTGAAAGAATAAGAAATGAAGTAAAAATCTTTTCTGAAGCACTCATGGGGTGTAGCTCTCCAAAACCCACCGTGGTTATCGTAATGACCGTCATATAGACAGCATCTATCCACAAATAATCAAACAGAAATTTAAACCCTAAAATCCCCATAAAAAAAACGAGGATCAACAATCCTAAAGCTCCTGTAAATCTTGAATGAAAAAACCTACTCATAAATCGAAAACCGAACTTCTCTTAGTGTAAACTAAATCTTTAATCTTAAGCCAAAAAGCCAATACCAAATATAAAGCAAATCCAGCCCCGAAGGTTGCAAAGGATACATAAATAAAAGACAGTCGAACTGTCTTAGCGCGCATCCCCAATCGCTCCGCCAATCGAGAACTTACATAAAAACCTCTTTTTTCGAAGTAATGACGTATGTTATAAACCATTTGAAGCATGGATGCAAAATACTACATTTTTAAAGAATAAAAACGCTAGGATTTTAAAATATAATTCCCCACTTCACATTGCATACAACGGTATTTATTGCAGTATTCATTCTTTAATTGCAGTAATGCTTGACTATGCCAAGCCGAATTTTCAATAGTTCTTAATGCCTGAAACTTTGTGATAGTTCTATTATTTTCAATGGGTAATGAAAGGGCTAAATCAATTAATTCTTCTGAAATGTCTTTCCCTTGTTGCGACTCATAAGCAAACTTTAATGGAATAATAGTATTGATTATGAACAAATCTATTACTCCTTTAGTAATACTCTTTTTTCGTTTTGTGGAAGTGATTTCAAAATTGTAGTGTGCATCCCAATATTCACTAGCAGCAACATTAAAAAGGTCGTAAAATTGTTCTTTGGTGGATGCTTCCATTACTTTTGAAAAAAGATGCGTATTGCCAGACCATAAAGTAGCTAATTGAGACAATCGTATGGTGGGAAAATTTGGAGGTCTAAGTCTAAAAAATTTTGAAGGAATCACCCCAACATTCGAGATTTTATACATGGTCTTAGAATACTCATAACTATCTTTCAATAAACCAAAATATCTTCCTCCTTTTTCAATTTCCAACAAGCCAGCTTGCCCAAAAAGCAGGGCTTCCAATTTCAATAAATTTCCGCCGCATTTCTTAATAATAGCATAATCTATAGATTTGGCGACACTATAAAACGAATCTGCATTTAACTTAAGCCCGAAGTTTTTTGACAGCATATAAAACATAACGGCTTCCCAATTATTTTGGGTTTCAGAAAGCTCCTGTAAAATAAGGGTTGTTTTTTTCTGAAGCCGCTCTACAAACAATCGCCAAAACCAACTTTGAAGAATAAAATCATCCACCCTTCCAAAATCATTCTCACAGGAAATAAATTGTTTTGTTTTTGAAAATAATTGACGGTATTGCAACAACGTTCTTTGCTCCACAATGTCTTTTACTTCTAGGGTTGGCAATACACTATTATCATTTCTAAAAATAGCTACATCGTGCTCCCATACCAAATGCAGTATTACATTATCATAATTTGAATCTTTTTCGTGTTGATGGGCATACCAATCTGAAGACTTTATATGAATTTCTATATTCCCAACCCACAATTGTCCATCAATTTCTACATGCGCCAAAAGGAAATCGGGACCAGCATCCTGATTATGATGACCTACTTGTAAAACCTTGATGGGTTTTATGTCTGTTGTAAATAAATTAACTGTAGAAAATTTTTGAAATTTCCACAGATAATGAAGAAAATCCTCCTTCATGAGAGTTTAATATAGGGGGGAGTTATTCTGCGGAAGTCTAAAAATAAAAAAACCTCTCCAATTCTGGGAGGCTTTTCTTACATATTTTGATTATTGTTATTTAATATACCCCATTTTTCGCATCCAATCGTCATTATACATTTTACCTACATAACGACTTCCGTGGTCGTGAAAAAGGACCACCACTACATCGTCCTTCGTAAAATGTTCTTTTAACTGCAGCACCCCTTTTATGGCTGCTCCCGCCGAATTTCCTAAAAACATCCCTTCCTCTTTTGAAAGGCGTTGGGTATACACCGCGGCATCTTTATCGGTTACTTTGGTAAAACCATCAATTATAGAGAAATCTACGTTTTTAGGAAGAATGTCTTCTCCAATCCCTTCCGTTACGTAAGGATAGATTTCCTTTTCATCAAAAATCCCTGTCTCATGATATTTTTTAAAAACGCTTCCGTAGGTATCAATCCCCCAAACTTTTACATTCGGGTTTTGTTCTTTTAAATATTTTCCCACACCACTAATGGTTCCGCCCGTTCCTACTCCTACCACAAAGTGAGTCACTTTACCATCGGTTTGTTTCCAAATTTCTGGACCTGTACTTTCATAATGCGCTACCGCGTTACTTGGATTGTCATACTGATTCACATACCAAGCGTTCGGGGTTTCTTCTGCCAATCGACGTGCTGTAGAATAATAGGATCGAGGATCTTCGGGTGCAACATCGGTGGGGCACACATACACTTCACTCCCCACTGCCTTTAAAATATCTACCTTTTCTTTACTCTGCTTATCGCTGGTAACGCAAATCATTTTATACCCTTTTACAATGGCTGCTAGGGCTAGTCCCATTCCTGTATTCCCACTGGTTCCTTCCACAATAGTACCACCAGGTATTAGTCGTCCGTCGGCTTCGGCATCTTCAATCATTTTTAACGCCATTCTATCTTTTACCGAGTTTCCTGGGTTAAAAGTTTCGTATTTGGCAAGAACCAAACAAGGTAAGTCGGCCGTAAGTTTATTGATTTTAACTAAAGGTGTATTTCCAATAGTTTCTAAAATATTTTTTGCGTATTCCATCTTTTATTTTAAAGCTGGGCAAAAGTACAAAAGACTTCAGAGAAAAGAGAATAGACTATAAAGAAAAGCGATACTTACTGAAACCTAATGGCCTTTACGGGTGAAATTTTTGACACCATATACGACGGAATTAACAGCATCAACAAGCATAGTAGTAAGGTGCCAACATTCAACAGAATAATGTAACCAACATCGATAAAAACAGGCGCATGGGTTACGTAATAGGTTTTAGGATCTAAAGTGATAAAATTTCCATATTTCTGAAGGAGCAGTAATCCTATTCCTATCACATTTCCGAAGAACAATCCCACACAAATAATATAGCTTGCATTGTATAAAAATATCTTTCGTATACTCCAATCGGTACTCCCCAACGCTTTCAAAATACCAATCATTTGAGTGCGTTCCAAAATTAAAACGAGCAAAGCAGTGATCATATTAATCCCTGCAATAAGAATCATAATTCCTATAATAAGTACCACATTAAAATCGAACAAATCTATCCATTCAAAAATGGAATAATATTTATCTCGTATGGAAATGGAATCTAAAGTGCTGGGAGTGGCTTCGTAAACCTGATTCCCTATCGTTTGTATATCGCTAAAATCGTCTACAAAAATTTCGAAAGAGCCTATTTCATCTTCGGTCCAATTATTCAATCGTTGGATATGCCGAATATCGGTAAGCATAAATTGTTCATCAAATTCCTGAAATCCGCTATCGTAAATTCCCACAAGGGTAAACCCCCTACTTCGGGTTTTATTTTCCTTTTCTTCCTGAAGAAAAAATGTAACAATTTTATCGCCTAGCTTAAACCCCAATCTATTGGCGAGATACGAGGAAATAAGCACCTCATCTTGTAAGTTTTCAGTATAATTAGGCAGCCGTCCTTCCACGAGATATTCTTCAAAATACTGCCAATCGTAATCGGCGCCTACACCTTTCGCCACAACGCCTTCAAAATCGGTTTCGGTACGGATAATACCTCCCTTGGAAGCGGTTACCTGTATGTGCCTTATTCCTTCTACAGAAGTAAACTTGGGATAAAAATTTTGATTTTTTGAAATGGCAACTTGCGACTCGTCGCTGGTATTGGTATCGAAATTTGAAATGATAATATCGCCGTTAAAAGCAGATACTTTTTCCCGTATTTTTTTCTGAAGTCCAACACTGGTAGCAATGGTTACCAACATAATCACCATTCCCAATGTAATTGCCGCAATAGCAATTTTTATTATTGGTGCCGATACACTACTTTTATAATCCTTCGAAGCAATGATGCGTCGAGCAGTAAAGAATTCAAAATTCACGGGCTATGGTTCGATTTTCTTTTTTCAAAAATACATTATTAATTATTCTTCCATTAACGATGCTCGTTTGTTTTTCGTGCGGAGGGCAGAATTCTGAAAAGAAAAATGAGAATCAAGATAAACAAGTCAAGAAACAAGACGCCAATATTGTGGTAGCTGCCACTCAATTTTCTGAATATGCTGAATTTTTAAAAAACAAGAAAGTAGGAGTCGTAGCCAATCAAACCTCCATAGCAAAGGATGATATTCACTTGGTAGATTTTTTACTTTCTGAAGGCATTGCCATTCAAAAAATATTCTCTCCAGAACACGGCTTTCGGGGCTCTGAAGATGCAGGTGCCGAAGTAAAAGATGGCAAAGACACCAAAACAGGATTGCCTATTTTTTCACTCCACGGAAAGAACCGAAAACCTACCTCTGAGCAAATGCAAGGTTTGGACGTGATGGTGTTCGATATTCAAGATGTGGGCGTGCGCTTTTACACCTATTTATCGACCCTGCATTATGTGATGGAAGCATGTGCAGAGGCCAATATTCCATTAATTGTTCTAGATCGTCCCAATCCCAACGCCCATTATGTGGATGGCCCGATGATGGAACCTGAAAATACTGGGTTTTTAGGACTGCACCCTGTGCCTTTGGTCTACGGAATGACCATTGGTGAGTACGCCCAAATGATAAATGGGGAAGGTTGGTTGAAGGATGGGATACAATGTAATTTGACTGTTATTCCCATTAAGAATTACAATCACCAAAGCCACTATTCGTTGCCTGTGCGTCCTTCACCCAATTTACCAAACGATGTCGCCATTAATTTATACCCGAGTTTGGGATTATTGGAAGGCACCAACCTCAACGCAGGTCGTGGCACCGAAATGCAATTTCAAGTCATTGGTTCGCCCTATTTACCCAAAGACAAATATCCATTTAGCTACACGCCACAACCAAATTTTGGCTCTAGCAATCCTAAATTTAAAGGCGTTGCCTGCCACGGACTCGATTTACGAAATACCCCCCGATTGGATAACGTAGATCTCACTTGGATTATGGATGCCTACCATAATTACGAAAAGAAAGACGATTTTTTTAACACCAAAAACTTTACCGCCCACGCGGGAACGACCAAACTACAAAAGCAAATTGAAGCAGGCCTATCTATGAAGGAAATTAGAGAAAGTTGGCAACGCGATTTGGAACAATTTAAAAAGGTGAGAAAGAAGTATTTGATTTATGAGTAATGCAAGAATATCTATTTAGTAAACAGGAATTAAACTTAATTAAGTTTCTAAAAACAGAAACTCCTTTCAGAATTTGGTCAGATCCTATTGAATACATATTCGAGTATGTAGATTTTTACATTGCCCTTCAAATTAAATGTGTTAAAAGTTTTAATTTGGGTTACATTATTGAGGGCAATAAAAATTCATTCAAAGACTCACAATTAACACAATATGTTTTGAAGGCCAAGTTGGAAAAAGTTAATAATAAATATATTTCACAGCAAGCTTCTAAACAATTAAGTGCCAATGAAAAAGTTAATGAAATAAGTGTTGTAAGAACGTTGCTTTATTTCTGTAAATACCGAAGGATAAAAGAAAACCCAACTTATTATGAAGGGGACAGCTATATTTCTAATCCAGATTTTGAATTAGATGAAAAATTGAAAATTGAAAAGAAATTTCTTGCGGATATAGGAATTGTTGTTCATCTGAATAATAGAAATCTAAATTGTTTTATAATGGAAAATGATGATGATTTTTCAACTAATTAACTATGTCAAACAGATAACTTGAAAGAAGCCAAAAAAAATCTTTATAAATTTATTAAAGTAGAATAAATTTATCCTATCCGCCGCTTCATCTCCTCCACAATGTTGAACGCCGCAGGGCAAATTGTTTTATTTTTTTGTGAACCTTTTTGAAATTACAACATTCTCAAAATAGAATTTTACAAAATACAATCCAGTTTCTAAACCTTCTACATTAATTGATAAATTTAAATGTTTGTGAGACAAAATTTTCTTCCCTAAAAAATCAAAAATTTCAACTTTTAAAGGTCGGAATTCGGTGTTAAAGTGCAACACGCTTTCAGTTGGATTGGGACTTAGAATAACGTCTGTTGAAAAAGGATTTTCTTCAATACCTAATGAACAATCACTACTATATTTAACTTCATTATCAAACAACCATTGTCCATACGGCGCACTTGTAGGGTCATCCACTTCCACACAATATAGATATGGATTATCCATTGCTAAAACAAGTGTTAAAGTGGTAGTATTGCCATTACGTAAATCCAAAGAGTTCAAGTTATTTTCAGTTATCGCTAGGGTTTCAAGTATTGGATTTCCGCTAAGATCTAAAGAAGTTAAATTTGGATTAGATTGGGTAACCAAAACCCTTAGGTTTTCGCAACCTAAAACATCTAGATTTGTTAATGATGCATTTTCACTACAATTTATGTTATCTAATGCAGGTGTATTAATAAAAACAATACTCTCAAGAGAATCATTGGTATCAATATATATATAATTTAATTCGTCATTATTTTCTATTAAAACACTCTCTAAAAATGGATTATTACTGATATTAATACTTCTTAATAATAAATTATTACTCAAATCAATACTCTCTATTGAAGTTCCTATTAAATCAAGGTCAAATAGGTCTGGGTTTTGAGTAATATCAATATAATTTATGTTAAGCGATCCAAGAGATAATACTTTTAGATATGGATTATTAGTTAAATCAACATTTTCAACTGCAGTTTGCGCTGCATTAAGTATCAATAAATTCGGTGAATTACTTACATTAATTTCGTTTAATGGATTGCCAGAAAGCCATAGGCGTTCGGCTAATGGATGCATTGTTACATCAAAATGTTCAATTAAATTATTTTGACACCAAATTTCTTTTAATCTGTATAAGTTTTCTATTCCCGATAAACTTTCAATCTGCGATAAACCCATTTGATTTAAATCATGTTCATCCATCCATAAATGAGATAAGTTTAAAAATCTATGTTTAAATACCAAGTGATTATTAGCAACATCATCGCCAAAACCTTTGAGTTCTAAATACCCTTCAAAATTATCGTCTGGAATGGATGTTGTTTCCATTGGGGTATAAGGAAAATCGAATTGAAATGAAGAATTATCTAAAGGGTTATTATAGTCACATAGACCAAATTCATCCCATGTAAAAAAATTCATATTAAAGATAAATTCAGAAAATCCACTTGGAAGATTAATATTGAATTCTTTCTGGTCATAGGTTCCTGAGGTAAAATAAGTATTGGAATAACAAAGATTAAAATTAACCTCATTTCCCTGAATATCAACAGTATGTTCTAAATAATAGGCTAAGTTAAAATGATAAACCGTCGTATGAAGTGTAACAGTATTTGGATTAATAGTAGGTTCTAAATAAAAATTGGCTAATTGTTGACCATAAGTAAGAGAGAAGCCAAACAAACCGAATAGAAGTAGTATTTTTTTCATTTCAACCTTATAAATTGCAAACTGCCGTGGGGAGGTTTTATAAAGATAGAAAAAAAATCAATTTGTTATCCTCCGCTTCATCTCCTCCACAATGTTGAACGCCGCAGGGCAAATCGCCACATTTTTCAGCGTCAGGTTTGAGATTTGTTGGAATTTTTTTCTATCGGTATGCGGGAATTCGCGACAGGCTTTGGGACGTACTTCGTAAATACTGCAATAGTTATCGGACCCCAAAAACGTACAGGGCACGCTTTGCAACACATAATCATTGTCTTCATCCACGCGCAAATAGGTTTCAATAAACTGTTGGGGTTTCATTCTAAAAAGTTTGGCAATTCGCTCCACATCTTTATCGGTAAACAAGGGTCCCGTTGTTTTACAGCAATTGGCACACTTAAGGCAATCGGTATTTTGAAACTCGGTATCATGTAATTCAACCATCAAGGTATCTAAGTTCTTGGGTGGTTTTTTCTTTAGCTTGGCAAAGAATTTTTTGTTTTCGTTATGCGTATCTTTGGCGCGCTGTGGGAGTTGTTTTAGGATTTCTTCCATTTAGGTCTTGGGTCTTGGGTAAATTTACTTATTCTATTCGAAAATGAAAGATATATTAGGAAAAGCATTACTAGATTATTTTCACGGAAACTACACCGAGGATATCCTCACCGAAACCAATATTAGTGATGAAGATGCGCTGCCCCTGCCCTATCTTTTCCGAAATTATGACGAAATGCCTCTTATTGAACAAAAAGCGCTCGAATTATGCAAAGGAAGTGTTTTGGACGTAGGTTGTGGCGCTGGAAGTCATTCGCTTTGGCTTCAAAATAAAGGATTACAAGTTACTGCAATCGACACCTCCAAAGGCGCTGTGGAGGTTTCAACCTTACGCGGGGTTGAAAATGTAAAACAGATATCTCTTTTAGACTATTCCAAAGAAAAATTCGATACCATTTTATTGCTCATGAATGGAACGGGTATTTTTGAAACTATTGACCAAGTTCCAAATTATCTACATCATTTAAAATCACTTTTACAACCCAACGGGCAAATTTTAATCGATTCTTCCGATTTAAAATACATGTACGACACCAGTGAAGAAGGTGGTATTTGGGTCCCTGCAGATCGATATTATGGCGAGTTGGAATTTACGATGAAATACAAAGGCGAGCTAAGCAACCCTTTCCATTGGTTGTATTTGGACCCGACTCGTTTTGAGGTATACGCAAAAAATAATGGTTTCAAATTTGAAACCATTATAGAAGGTGAACATTTTGAGTATCTAGCGAAACTTACTGCTTATCCACTGTAAGATAGCCTCCTTTTACAAGTTGTTTAATCTTTGTACCAAATAACTCACGGCTCCAATCGGAAGAAATTTTTTCGATGTCTTTGGTGAGTTCTTTTCGGTTTTTTTCAAACTTCTTTGATACATCACTGTCAAGGTATTCTTGAAAAACAGCATTTTCTTCTTCGGTTAACGCATAATCTGAAACTACTTTTTGGCCAACTTCAGAGCTATAAAAATCGTTCATTTTGGCAATGTCTTCTCTTGTAAAATACTTTCGATAAGCAAAGGTAAGACGAGAAATGATATCGTCTATTTGATCTTCTTCGTCAAGTTTAAGCTCTTCCCAAGCTTCTTCTGGAATTTCCTTATCCCTAAAGTTACGTTCTAAAACAGGGAACAATTCGTAAAAAGCAATGCTGTATTGAACACGGGTTCCGTTGATATCTAAATAATCTATAATTTCTTTCTGAAAATCATCCACTTGAGAGATTCCCGAAAAACAAATAAGTAAAAATATCGTTAAAAAGGTAGACTTCATTTTAAATTTGGTATTATAAAAGTTATGTTTGCCAAACTTACAAAAATTGCGCCATGTCACAATATTTAAGAATTTTCTTTTTTGCTTCGTTGCTATTATTTTCATTTTCGGGATGTAAAAATGACGATGGCGGCGAGGTAATTGCAGACCCAACTGCCGAAAATAAAAAGGCTTTGGGGGTATCTGCAGAGGATTTACTTTCCGATGACATTTATGGCTCTTTGACAGTGGAGTTTGTGTATACCCCTTCTTCGAAACCTGCTGAAGCAAGTATTAATGCCTTCAGAAATTTTTTACAGGCTCGAATTCATAAACCTGGTGGTATATTTTTTGTAGAAACTCAAATTCCAGACCAAGCGGGTGCACCTTTCACGTTAAACGATATTAAAGATTTTGAAGAGGAATTTAGAACCCAATACACCGAAGGAGATGACATAGCAGTGTATATCTTTTTCTCTAACGGAAGCTCTAGCAACGACACCCAAACCAATGTAACTTTAGGAACAGCCTATAGAAATACCTCCATGGTAATTTATGAAAGTACATTACGGACCATCACTGAATCTGATCCAGTTTTGCTTCCTATTTTAGAGCAAACCACTATGCAACACGAAATAGGCCATATTTTTGGATTGGTGAATATTCAAAATGATGATATTCATACCGCTCACGAAGATCCGAGTGCTAGTAAACATTGTATTGTGAATGAATGCCTCATGTATTTTGAAGCGACTAACCTTTTAAGAAGCGAAGTAACTCGTTTTTTAAGACGAGGCGCTGTACCTCAGCTAGATCCCTTGTGTATTGAAGATTTACAAGCAAAAGGAGGAAAATAAACCTATTTCTTATTTTGCTTCAAAGACTTTTTCTCCGTTGATAAAAGTTTTAAGCACTTTGATATTAGGTATTTCATCCTCTGGGCAAGTCATAATGTCCTTATCAATAATAATAAAATCGGCAAATTTTCCTGCTTCAATACTTCCTTTTTCGTTTTCTTCAAAATTAGAATAGGCCGCCCAAATGGTCATCCCTTTTAAGGTTTCTTCACGAGTTAATCCTTCTTCTTTACGGTACCCATTTTCAGGATATTGTTTTAAGTCTTTTCTAGCCGTGGCAGCATAAAAAGTGTACATAGGGTTTACATTTTCCACTGGAAAATCGGTTCCCAACGCCACCAATCCAGCTTTTTTCAACAACGTTTTATACGCATAAGCACCTTTAATTCTTTCGGAACCCACACGGTCTTCTGCCCAATACATATCGCTTGTGGCGTGGGTAGGTTGTATGGACGGAATGATATTTTTTGAAAAGGCATCAAAATCGGATAGACTCACCACCTGTGCATGTTCTATTTTCCAACGAGCATCTTTCTTTCCGTCCAATGCTTTTTTATAGGCTCGTAACACTGAAACATTTGCAGAATCACCAATGGCATGGGTGTTCATTTGGTAGCCAGCTTTTGCAATTCTTTGGGCTAAAGAATCTAATTGAGCGGCACTGGTAATCATCGCACCAAAATGCCCTTCTTTATCACTATAAGGAGCACGTAAAGCCGCCCCTCGGGAACCTAAAGCGCCATCGCCGTAAATTTTTACAGAACGTACATTTAATCTTTCGGTTTTTACAATTCCTTTATTTAAAAAGTGATTTAAATTTTCTTCACCATTACTCACCATAGCGTATACTCTCAATTTCATATCACCGGTCTGTTGAAGACTTTCAATTAATTCAATAATATCTCTATCTAAGCCAGCATCATTCACTGTAGTTAATCCCAAGCTTACACACGCTTTTTCAGCATCTTTTAATGCTACTGTAGAAACTTCTCTTGATGGTACGGGCATAATATCGAAGACCAATTTCATAGGCGAATCGACAATTATACCGGATGGTTCTCCATTCTCTAAAACGACTTCTCCACCTTCCATTTTGGTGGCCGATGTAATTCCAGCCATTTCAAGTGTTTTGGTGTTTACCCAAAGTGCATGACCGTCAATTCTACTTAAGGCAACAGGGGTGTCTGGAAATAATGAATCAAGCTCCTTTTTTGTTGGAAACTCCTTTATAGGCCAATCGTTTTGATCCCAACCACGACCAAAAATAAAAGTTGAATTTTTGTCTTTCTGAACATCTACAATTTTTTGAAGCGTCTCTTCCTTACTAGTCGTCCCCACCAAATCGACATTTTGTAATCCTAGTCCGAAATTGTATAAGTGCGCATGGGCATCGATAAGTCCAGGTAGAACAGTTTTTCCATCCACATCCAATGTTTCTGTGGCTTTGTATTTTCCTAAAATACTTTCTGAAGTTCCTACTTCCAGAATTTTACCATCTTTTATGGCAAATGCTTCAGCGGTTTCAAATCCTTCATTCACGGTGTAAATTTTAGCGTTAGTAACAATTAAATCGGCTAAAGGTTTTTCAGAATTACAAGAAAATAAAGACGAAAGAAGGGCGAAAAGGAGTAGTTTTTTCATGAAATTGGTTTTGGTAAAAATAAAAAAAGCATCCGATTATGAACGGATGCTTTCTATATTAAACCCTAAACTTAACTTTTCCTTTTCAATGCTATTTATTAGATACTTAATAGCAAAAAGGTTGCTTCATTTACCAGTCAAATTTATAGGTGGCACCAAGAAGTCCCTGTATTCCTTGCACAGGAAAATTTTGCCATTTTTCATAGTTGTTTCCTAGCAGGTTACTTCCTTTGGCAAAGATGGAAAGACGGTCGTTTACACGATATCCTAAATTAACATTGGCATCAAAAAAAGAGTCCAACGAAATCACTTGTGAATTGCTTGTGTTAAGCAAATCTTTGCGCTCTCCAACAAAGAATAAAGACACACCTCCGTAGACTTTTTCGGTTATATTGAAATTGGAAAAGATCGACGCTTCTAATTCTGGTACATTCCAAGCTTCAGGTTGATTGTCTAAAGAATAACTATAAAAATTGGCGCTTGCTCCTAACATAAAAGTATTTGACACTTCTACTTTCAATTCACCAAAAATGTTTAAAATATTAAGGTCATCGTAAACCAGTCCGAAGGAATTTCCGTATTCGTAACCTTCAAAATTAGGGCTCATTCCTTTGTACGGATTTAACTGAAAAAAAGCTCTGTTTTCTTCTTTTCCGTAGCTTCCGCGAACATTATATCCCACTTGATTGCTCAACTTCCCTTTTAGTCCTCCAAAGGCATTGTACAATTGACTCGTAGGCGCGATAAATAAGGTGGGGGACACAAAAGGGTTTTCATTTTTAAACTCGCGGTAGGTGTTTTGATGCAAGCCTCCCTCGGCACCCCCGTACACAATTAAAACCTCATCTACCAATCTATAAGAAGCATTTATTTGCGGATAAATAAAGAATTCTGTTTCGCTATTTTCCGTATCCAAACTCACTACAGCATTGGCACCCAAAGAAAGGGTTAAATCTTCATTTACATACACCAAAGATGGTGTAATTCCTGCATTAAGATAACTATAGGCAATGCCCATATTGTTAATGTAATTCCTTTCGAAACTTCCATTTACATAATCCACTTCTCCATCTATTTTTAAGGTAAAATCGGTTAATGGAAAAGCAAATTTGGGTTGAAGATTCAAATTAATTTCTGAAGAAGAAAAAGCATCTCCCAAATAATGAATCTTTGCCGAAGCACCTTCAAAAATAGATTCTTCCAAAGATATATTTCCTCCCACATGAAACCCTAAATAGGTTTGTTGCGGATCGATTTCATTAAGGGTTTCATCAGTTGCAGTATCAAAGTTATCATTTAAACCGTACCAATTAAAAAGTTGATGCTCCACACCAGCTTCCAACTTATAAGACATATCCTTTTGACGGCTTGTGTAATTTCCGCTAAGTTCGGTATCGTAATATTTGTTTTCTAAACGTACCCCATCAATATCACCTTGTGAAGAATTATGGCGGAAGAAGATTCCTGCATTGTCAGTACGGCTAATTTCAAAACTACTGAATAATTCTCCTAATACACTGGTGTAATTTCCAAATCCAAGCGTAGCATAATTATCATACAGCGTTATTGGTTTTGCTTTATCTACTGTGGCGGCCTTTCCTTTGGAAGGCGTAAAAGTAGAAGCTACTGGTACCGAAAAAATTTCATACCTAACCTCCTTTTTTTGAACAGAATCTGTATCGTTTAATTCAGGTGTTTCCTTTACTTTAAAGGCATCTGAAATAGTTGGAGTGTAAGGCTTTACAATATTTACTACTTCCGTTCCTAAATCATCCTTGTCTTGAGAAAAAACAAGACTTATAGTAAAAAAACTAAGTGCAAAAATCAGTGATTTTTTGAATAAAAACATAGTGTTTATAATAATTTGATTTGATGAATTTCTAATTTCCGTCGGTTTCTACAGAAGAATTGGTTTTTGACTCTGCTGCTTTAATTACAGCAAGCTCTGCTTTGGCTTCTTCCACTACGTCGGGATAGTCTGTGAAATTGGTCGTAACACTTTCCAGAATATAGGTGGCTTGATACGCATCTTTTAAGGCATAAAAGTTCTTCGCCATGAGTACCAATCCTTTTGCTCCATAATATTTATAACCCGAAAAATCTTTTGCCAATTTTTGAACGGAGGCATTGGAAGCTTCATATTTTCCTTCCTTATTTTTGAAATACGCATCGTAGTACAACGCTTCTGCAGCTAATTTACCTGTAGCAATTTTGGCGACCTCTGCATAAGCCGTTTTCGCTTTTTGCTCTTCCCCAGTTTCAATAGCCGATCGTGCAACAATAATTTGCGCATCACTTTTTATTGCGTTGTCAATTTTACCATTCTGAAGCACTTTTTCTGCATAGGTTACGGCTTCACTGTATTTTTTCAACTCATAACTCGCCTTCATACTATTGGTCTGCGCAAAAATGACGTTTTGGGGGAAATCGGCTTCGGTTTCAAGACGTTTCAAATAAGTGAGGGCTTTATTATAGTCCTTTTTGCCTAAATACAATTCAGAAATTCTTGCTAAAGCCTGCTCGCTAAATTCACTTCGCTCCTTCCCTACTACAAACTCGTAATGTGGAATGGCTTTGTCGCCTTTATTTTCGGCAAAATATAATTGTGCTACATAAAAATGGGCTTTTAATGTGTGGGAACCATTTGGAAAATCCTTTAAATAGGCTTCAAATCGGGTGATCGCTTGAGAAGGTTTATTTTCGAGATAAGGTTGTTCTGCCGCTTGATAACTGGCGTCGTCCAATTCGGCATTTTCAACTTCTACAAAATCTAAAGTGTTTACCCAAGTGGCATAATCATTCACTCGACCTTGATCAATGTAAATAATCTTTGCCGAGGCCACTGCCTGTAATGCTTCGGGTGTGGATGGAAAATCATTGGCTACTTTTTTAAATTTTGCCAACGCTTCGTTGCTTTTTCCAGTATTGTCTAAAATAAGTGCTTGTTTTAATAGCGCTTTAGGCACATAACTACTCCCTGGAATTTCATTTATCAGTTTTTCATAAGTTACCATCGCATCGCGCGTGTTTTCTTGGGATACATAGGTATTTCCAAGTTCGTATAAAGCATCATCGCGATAAAAGGATTTTGGATATTTAGCCGAAAAACTTTTCAGTTCTTCCAATTTCTTTTCGGTTCGGTCTACAAATCCGTAACTAATTGCTTTCTGAAACGCTGCATAATCTTTATCTGGCGTACCACCTTCTATGGCTTTATTATAATTTTCCATCGCCGGCCAATAACTACTGCTAACAAAATGACTATCCCCTAATCGCAAATACGCATCGTTTCGTCGTGCGGCATCGTTGGAAGACGATTCTAAAAACTTTTCATATTGTGTAATCGCTTCAGGATAGTTTTTAAGTTTGAAATAATTGTAGCCCAAATTATAACTGCTATTTTTATACTCGGGGGTTTGAGAAGCATTAGGTAATTGCAAAAACTGTTTGTATCCTACCAGTGACGCTTCAAAATTAGAAGCTTGGTAATCGCTTTCGGCTTTCCAAAAAGTAGCTCGGGCAGTAAAAACAGGATCGAGTGGTTCTTTTAATGATTTCTGAAAAAGCGCCACCGCTTCAGGATAATTTCCTTCGTTATATACTTCCAAACCTCGATAAAAAGCAACTTTTTGATAGGCTTTTTTATTATTGAATGTCTTGTTGTTTTCTAACAATTCCAACGCAGCTTGATAGTTCTTTGAAGTGATATACGAATCAATTAATAAATCCTTCAAAGCTTCATTATTTGGGTTTTTGGGATAGGTCTCCAAAAAGGAAAGAATCACTTGTGGAACACTGGTATAACTGTTACCAATTTCGTAACTCAGCTTAGCATAATTAAACCACGCATCCTCCTGAATTTGAGCCGAAAAATCCATCTCGGAAGCATTTTTAAATGCATTTAATGCTTGTTGCTTTTTATTTAGTTTTAAATAGCTTTCGGCTAAATGATAGTAGGCATTTTGCGCCACCGCATTACGCCCGTCTACAATTTTATTAAACTCCCCAATAGCATTTTCATAATTGCCTTGTTTGTAATAGGCATAGCCCAATTGGTAATAATCTGTGTTGTTCCACTTGCCCTTTTTCCCTTTGTATTCTTTTAAATACGGAATGGCTTCGTTGTATTTTTCTAGGTTAAAATAACTTTCTCCTATAATCTTAGAAAGTTCACTTTTCTCCTGCGGATTGGAATTATCATATTGTTGTAAACCTAAATTGATAGCTTCTTGAAACTTCCCTAGTTTGAAGTTCATATCGGCCTTGTAATAACTTAAGCCTTCGGCATATTTTTCTTCGTTTTCAATGGTTTCAAATTGTTTGTTGGCTTCTTCGTAATCGTCTCCTTCGTATGCGATAAAACCTAAATAGTACTTGGATTGAGAACCGTACTTTTGAGAATCACTTACACGATTAAAGTATTTTTGAGCTTCAGCATAACGCTTGTTTACAAAATAAGCATACCCATTATTGAAATAAAACTTCTCTCGATCTCCTCTACTCAAACTACTCTCATCAACTTTATCGTACCACTTGCGCGCGTAGGAATATTTTCCGTTTTCAAAATAGTAGTTTGCTACATTAATAAAGGCATCGTTTCGCTTTATGCTTGTTGGATAGTCATTTACAAATTGCTCCATAAGGAAATCGGCGTCCTGCTGATTAAGTCGCACGGCACAATTGGCAATGTAATAAGCGCAATCGCCTTTTAGGGTTTCGTCTTCGGCATGGTCCTTAATCGCTGAAAACAATCCTTGAGATGCAAGATATTGGTTATTATTGTATAGCTCCAGTGCCTTGTTATAGTTAACCAACTCATTGGTAAATACTGCTGTTTGCTGTGCAGCAAGTGTTCCAAAAAATAATATAAAGAGGGAAATAGAAATGAGGTTTTTCATCATTTTTAGATAGATTTTGGGCTTAAGTATGACTGTATTCCTAAAACATGCTAACGGAATATTATAAAAATCCGTATGTTTTTTATGTATTAAATATTTGGGTGCGAAAATTACTGTATTTTTAAAGTTCAATAAATTTTAAACTTCAATTGTTATGAAGAATCTATTGTTAATAGCTGTTATTTGTTTTACTACCAGTTGTATTGCACAACGGGATTTTAAAAATCTTACGGAAAAAGATGGAAAAATTGGAATAGGCACTTCCAATCCAGATGAGTTGCTTACCGTAAAAGGAAAAATACACACTCAAGAAGTATTGGTAGACCTTGAAGGAGCTGTGGCTCCCGACTATGTTTTTGAGTCCTATTTTGAAGGATCTTCAACTTTAAATCCCGACTATAATCGCCTTTCCTTAAAGGAAACTGAAACCTATATAAAAGAGCATTTTCATCTACCTGGAGTGCCTTCAGCAATCGAATTGGAAGAAAAAGGAATGTCTTTAAAACAAATGAATTTAATATTACTAGAAAAAATTGAAGAACTGACGCTTTTTACCATAGAACAGCAAAGAGAAATAGATATTTTAAAAGAAAAAATCAGTTCTTTAGAAAAATAAGTTCCTGAAATTGGAGTTCGCATGAAATCCATTTACATTTGAAAAAATAATTTAAACTACATGTCCCAGCCCGTATTAGAATTAAAAGATGCGTCTATTTTCCAACGAGAAAGTTTGATATTGAGTGATGTTTCGGTGACTATCGAGAAAGGAGAATTTGTCTACCTTATTGGAAAAACCGGAAGCGGAAAAAGTAGTTTTATGAAAACACTTTACGGCGATTTGCCACTTCAAAAAGGGACAGGACATATAGTGGGTTTCGATTTGGTAACCTTAAAAGAAAAGGATATTCCTTTTCTACGAAGAAAATTGGGCGTGGTATTTCAGGATTTTAAATTGCTGAATGACCGAACTGTAAAAGACAATTTGTTGTTTGTATTGAATGCTACGGGTTGGAAAGACAAAGCAGCAATGGGCACCAAAATTGATGAAGTTTTGGACAAAGTAGGAATGAAAACTAAAAGTTTTAAGTATCCGTATCAACTTTCGGGAGGAGAGCAACAACGTATTGGTATTGCTAGAGCATTACTTAATGACCCCGAACTTATTTTAGCAGATGAGCCTACCGGAAATCTAGATCCACAAACAAGTGTTGAGGTGATGCAAGTGCTTCAGGAAATAAACAAAAATGGCAATACTATTTTAATGGCCACTCACGATTATGCTTTACTACTAAAATACCCTTCAAAAACTTTGAAATGTGATGAAAATCAGATTTTTGAAGTGGTGCAAAAGACAGTGTAATTAATCTTCCAATATACTAGGATCACGAAGTACCAAATCGCATTCTTTCTCAAGCTTCGGATTAATTTTTAAAGCTATTTTACCGTTGACTCCAGGTTTTAATACGGTATTACCTTTGATAACAATTCTATTTTTCGCGGTAAGATTAAGAGATGCGCTATCCGTAAATTTTTGATTCTGAATAATAATCTCTTTAGACAAAGAAGTTAGTTTAAAATCCCAGCGGGAAAAGTGCTGATTATCAATATACGCTGTTTCATTTTCGTTATATAATTGAAATACCATTTCTACTGCATCACCTGTTTGTAACATTCCTGCACCATATAGTCCAGCAAAAGGTTTATTTTGCTCGATATGATCAATATTCCAAGAAGTTATTTTCAAAATAGATTCTACCTCATCTACAGGTAAGCAAGGATATAATGAAAACATTAAACCAATGGTACCTGTAACTTGAGGAGCAACCCCCGAAGTTTGAGCCCCTTCACTCATCTCATCATCATCGTATAATGACTTTTCGCCATATCTATAAACACCCGTTGCAGGACCTACTAGGTCTATCGCATTATTTAAATTCGTTACACTTGCATGATAAATAAAGGGTTTTTTGAGGGTATCATTATCTTTAAAACCAGCATTTTTCCCAACATATCCTTTTATATTACTAGCATAATAAAATCCTCGTTCACTTTTTTTTATATTATCTAAGGGATTTTCATAACGGTGCATAGCAGAGGATATCGCAATAACATTATGGTAGGATGCTGGATAATAAAACTTTTCTCCCTTTGCTTTATCAAAAGTTGCATTATGACCTGCCGCGACAATCACGGTTCCATTATTGAAAATTTTATTTATGGCCTCTTGACCTGAATCCAACCACTGTGTATTACCCCAACTACAATTAATAACTTTAGCCCCTAAATTTGATAGCTCTTGAAGTTGTTCAAAATCCTTAAAATTCCCAAATTTTGAGCTATAAATTGTACAATCGTAGCATATTCCTGCAATACCGTAAGCATTATCCCCTCTACCAGCTGCTGTCTCCGTTACAGAAATACCATGTCCTTTTGAAAGGAAAGACTGATGAATAATTTTCGATTTCCCCTTAAATTCAATATCATTTGTATCAATGGCCCCATCTGCGATGCCAATAATAATATCCTTCGAGCCAGTAGTATAGTACCAAGCTTTAGGAACGCCAAGGAAATCTAAATAGTCCAAATTCACTTGGGCACCTAGGTTTTCACCAATAGTACTTGTAAGTCCATAATCGTTGGGTTCAAAGATTTTTCGATCTTTCTCTGGTATTAGTTCTCCTGAAGCAAACAAATGTGATGCTTTTATCAATAATTCTTTTAAAAGATAAGTATCGTTTGCAATAACAAAGAATGTTTTATTCAAATTCCTTTTAGAAGCATTCCTGTAGGTCTTTTTAAAAGTAGAAATAGAATAATTTTCAAGAGCCATTTTCAGTTTTTGATCTTCTCCCTTATACACTAATGCACCATTTTCCTTTTCGAAAACGGGGAAAAACTCTTCACTGTGTGCCACTAAATAGAACCACTCTTCTTTTTGTTGACCAAAAGAATAAAAGGTATTTGTAATAAAAAAGACTACTAAAAATATTGACTTCAATATAAAAGGGTATTATGGTGAACAAATTACTAAATTTACAAAATAAAAGTGCCTACAGGTATTACATCTCATTAAAAAATGATTTCAATTTTAATCCCTACTTATAATTACAATGTGTTTCCTTTGGTAAAAGAGGCCCATCTTCAAGGCGAAAAGGCTAGTATTCCCTTTGAAATTTTAGTGTATGACGATTGTTCGCCAAACCCTGTTGGTGAGAATGAAAACATAAACCAATTAACGAATGGTTCTTTTTTAAAGCTACCAAAAAATATAGGCCGAAGTGCTATTCGAAATAAACTTGCAAGAGATGCCAAATATCCTAATTTGCTTTTTCTGGATGCAGACACCCAAATAATTTCATCACAATTTTTAAAAAATTACCTACATGCGATTAAAGAAGATTCTCAAATAATATATGGCGGGATTTTGTATCAACACAATAAGCCAAATACTGCAGAAATTCTTAGATGGGTTTATGGAAATAAAAGAGAAGCATTGCCCGTTACCGAACGTAACAAGCAGCCTCATTTACGTTTTTTAACACTTAATTTTCTGATTAAAAAAAACGTTTTCTCCATAATTGAATTTAACGAACAAATTCCTAATTTAAGACATGAGGATACACTTTTTGCACTCGACGCAAAGAAGAGCGGAATTAATGTGTCTCATATTGATAATCCGGTGGTACATTTAGGATTAGAAAGTAGTGAGGTATTTCTAAGGAAATCTGAAGAGTCTGTTGACGTACTTCATCTTTTTCTCGAAAAGAATATGATAGATGCAGAAGAAGTGGCATTAACAAAAAGGGCAAAACAACTCAAAAAGATGGGGCTATCAGGATTGTTTCTTTGGTTCTATAAATTTTCAAAAAATAGCATGAAAGAAAACCTACTTTCAAAAAAGCCGTCTCTCTTCATTTTTGACTTGTATAGATTGGGCCATTATTTAAATTATAAATCAAGCAATGCCTAAGTTTTCAATTGTCATACCGCTCTTCAACAAAGAGAATTATATTGAAGAAACATTGCAAAGTGTTGTACAGCAAACATATAAAGACTTTGAAGTTTTACTTGTAAATGATTGTTCAACAGATTCTAGTTTGCAAAAAGCAATATCCATTATCGATACACGAATTAAAGTGATTGAGCATGACAAAAACAAAGGTTTATCTGCCGCTAGAAATACTGGAATTAAAAACGCTCAAGCCAGTTATATTACTTTTTTGGATGCGGACGATATTTGGAAACCTACTTTTTTGGAAAAAATTGAATTTTTAATACATACGTATCCTCAAGCAAATTTATTTGCAACCAATTACGAGGTTTTATTAGAAAACCATAAAACGCGCGCTTATCAATATAAATTTCTAAAAATTGAAAAAGATGGTATAGTTTCCAATTTTTATGAAGTGAGCAGAAATCAATCTATTTACAACCATTCCTGCTTTTGTGTTTCAAAAAAAGTATTTGATGAGGTTGGTTTTTATTCTGAAAATATTACCTATGGGGAGGATATAGATTTTATGATTAGAGCACATGCTAATAATAAAATGGCCTATTATAATGAACCGCTTTCTATGTATCGATTGGAATCTGAAAATCAAATTACACAAACCGGAATTTTAGGTAAAACATTACCCGATTACGATTATTATAAAAGTCTTTTTAAAGGAAGAAGTGATATAAAAAAATACATCGATTTTTACCGATATACTATAGCAAAACAATATAAAATTACAGGAGAAAAAAAGAAGTTTCAAGAACTATTGAAAAAGATTGACCCGCAAAATTTAACCTGGAAACAAAGATTACTTTTACAACTTCCCAACTTTATTTTAAATTCAATTTCCTTGATTAAGAGGTATTTATTTAGGTTCGGCATTACGCTTACCTCCTATTAAATCTTTATTTTAAAATTTCTTTCCATTCACGCATTATAGATACAGTATTGAATTTTTCAACTGAGCTTTGAGCATTATTTTTACAAGAACTGTATAATGCTTCGTTAGAAGTTAATGTATTTAATGCCTCCTTATATTTCTCAAAATTTTGATCTTCAACCAAAAGCCCGTTTTGGTTATGACGGATAATTTCATTAGGACCCGATGTACAATTAAATGAAACCACAGGGGTTCCTAATTTTAAAGACTCCAGCAAAACCATTGGGAATCCTTCAAATTTGCTACATAAAACTAAAAATTGTGCGTTTTTTATAATGGGATAGGGATTATCTTTAAACCCTAAAAGAAATACATTCTCTTCAAGATTTTCCTTTTCAATAACGGCTTCAAGATGTACTTTGTCCTCCCCTTCTCCTAAAATCAACAGTTTTACATCACTTTTGGGTAGTTCAGAATTTTTATAGGTATCTATTAATGAATCAATTTGCTTTACCGCGTTATTGAGCCTAGAGACACTTACAATGTAGTTAGAAGGCAAATTAATCTCAATTGGCATATGAGCCTTTGCACTTACCAGTTCTTCATCTATGAAATTGTAAATAAGCTTTGTGTTGGTTAATCCATACTCACCATTTAATCTATCCTCAATAGCTTTTGAAACAGCCACAACTTTATGGGACTTTTTATAAAATTTTCTGAAATAATTACCGTTGGGTATATGTAAATCCACATGATAATTATGAATGGTAAAAATCATCTTTGAATTGACAAAAACAAAGGCGTGAAGCAAAAACTCTAAAATTGTTCGATTTCTGACTCTGAAATCTATATAAAAATCCGCATTTGCATTTTTATACGCTTTTTTAAATTTGAAAAACTTTTTTATTTGTTTTACCCATTTAATTTTGGATTCATTTTCACCTAAATTGTATAATGTACCTGTGTATGGATACGTAATTTTATCCCACAACGAAATAATTGAAATATCATACCCTAATTTTTCAAGTTCAATACTTAAAACTCCTGCAATTTTTTCAGCGCCACCAATGCTTAAACAATCTACAATAATACATACTCTTTTACTTTCGTTTTGCTTCATTAATACAAAGGATTATCTTCACACAAATATACTCACTTTATGAAGATCTTACTCCTTGGAGAATATAGTAGATTACATAATTCACTTAAAGCTGGGCTTTTGGCTCATAACTGTGAGGTTACTTTATTGGGAGATGGTGATGGATTTAAGAACTTTCCATCGGATATTTCAATTCAACCCGTCCTTTTTAATAATTCTTTTTTAAAATATCTCAAACTTAGCGTATTTAAAATAACGGGTTGGGACCTTACAAAATTGGAGAGGGGGATTCGTTTTTGGTTACAACTACATAAATTGAAAAATTATGATGTTGTACAATTAATCAATGAAACACCAGTTAAAACATATCCTTCTTGGGAGCGGTTTTTACTAAAAAAAGTTTTCAAACAAAATACGAAAATTGTTCTCTTAAGTTGTGGTGCCGATTTTGCAAATATTAACTATGCGGTAAATCATAAAGATGAATTATCATTACTTACCCCATACTTTAAAAATCCAGAAATAAAATCACATTTTTCCTTCGCTTTAACCTATTTAAAGAGGTCTCATAAAAAAACGCATGATTTTATCTATAAAAATATAGATGCTGTCATAGCTTCAGACTATGATTATGTAGCGCCATTAACAGGCTTTCAGAAATATAAAGGACTTATTCCCAATCCCATTATTATTAATAATACGCCTAGGCAAATTAATTCTCTAGATGGACAGATTAGAATCCTCTTAGGAATCAATAGATGGAATTATTATGCTAAAGGCATTCCGTTTTTTGAAGAAGCATTAATACTGTTAAAAGAAAAATACGCTTCTAAAATTGAGATTATAAAATCTGAAAACCTTCCCTATAAAAATTATGTTTCTATCTTAGAAAAAGCACATATCATTTTGGATCAAGTATATAGTAAAGACCAAGGCTACAATGCATTGGAAAGTATGGCCATGGGAAAGGTTGTTTTTACAGGAGCTCATTCAGATTTTTTAATCCATTTTAACCTAAAGGAAGATGAAGTCTGTATTGATGCCAAGCCTGATGCACCCTATTTGGTTGAGAAGCTCTCCTACTTAATTGACAACCCAGAAAAAATTAAGGAAATTGGAAATAATGCTCAAAAGTTTGTTAAAAAAGAACATCACTACATGGAAGTTGCTAAAAAATATTTAGCGCTATATAACTCTATTTAGTGTTTTGAAAAAAGGTGAGAAATTGATTGTATTCTCGAATATAATCCTCCTCTTTATACACATCACTTACCAGTGAAAGACACACAGCCCCAGCAGAAAAATTATCTAATTCCCTCCAAATTCCATTAGGGATGTACAATCCTTTATTAGGACGATTTAAGGTTATGGTTTGCTTTTCTCTTCCATCGTCTAGTACCACATCAAAACTTCCGCTAAGTGCAATTAAAAACTGTTGCAATTTAATATGGGCATGCCCTCCTCTACTCGAATCTGAAGGAACATCATACAAATAATACACCCGTTTAATTTCGAAAGGGATAATTGCCTTTTCAATAACAGATAAATTTCCCCTTCCATCGGGATCACTAATTTTGGGAATGTCGATTAATTTAATGTCTTCCAAGGCAAAATTGTTTATTCAAATATACACATCTATTTAAGTAACTCTTTTTTCTTTTGTTTTCTAAAGTAGCGAAGTATTAGTACAAAAACTACCACAAAGTAAATTATGTATCGAAGAAAGTGTGCAATGGTTATCCCCTCAAGTCCATAAATATCAATAAAATAATAGGCAAAACCATAAAACAATGCCAGTGAAAGGACTTCGGTAAAAATGAAATTATACACCATCTTTTTGGCTAAAAATTGCGACGCTAAAAGGATGGCGGCAAGTCTAATAAAATCTCCTAGCAACTGCCATTTAAACAAGGGAGACATAGCGCTATAGTCATCTTTAAAAATTAAATCGATGGCAATATCTCTAAACACGTAAACTAAAAACATCCCCACAGCAAATAGTGGTAATAATGTTTTGTAAATACTCCCCAGCTCTTTCATAAAATCTGGCTTGGTGTAAATTCCTGCAAACTTTGGAAGTACGTAAAGGGTAAGCAGTGCATTTGAAAATACCATATAATTTTTTGAAATAAACATAAGGCCTGTCCAGATTCCTGCTTCGTCTTCGCTTATTTTACTTTCAATCATATTTCGTACTTCTATTTCCACTTGATTCAACAATATGGTAGAAAAGAAGGACATTACGGTAAAGGCGAATAAACTTTTTGCTAATGGGGCTTGCCATTTTAGTTGTGAAAACTGTAAATACTCACGAAGAATTTTTACCACCAAAAACATCATCACCAGAACCTGAACAACGGGTGCAATGGCTACCGAAATTAAAACCCCATCCAGTTCATTATAATAAAGAAAAACAATAGTAAGTAAAGCACTAACCAAATAAGCAACCAATTCTATTTTGGCAAAGCTTTTATATTCTGAAAGCCCATTTATCACCCCACTAAACACCCTTTGTATACTAATAAAAGGGATGACAATAGCCGTTAGTTTTATGACATAAACAAAATCGGGTGAATTAAAGTAATATTCACTAAAATAAGAAGCACCAAAAAATAAAACGAAAAAGGATACCACGCTACCAATAGTGGTAAAAACAAAGGTGGTCGAAAATAATTTTTGAAGTTGGTCTTTGTTATCTCTATGCTCTGCTACATATTTTACAACCCCGTTAAATACCCCCAGTGATGTAAAGGAAGTAAGTTGCGCAATTAAGTTGCGAAGGTTACCAATTTTTGCATATCCCCCTTTACTAATTACATCTGTAATTTCTCGGTTTACAAAAAAGGTAACAACCAATCGTATAACAATGGTCGCTGCATTTAAAGAGGTCATCTTTAGCAACAAATTCTGCCGTATAAACTTTGGTATCTTCAACTAGTAGTTGTTTAAAACCGAAATAACCCTATCCACTTCCTCATTGCTCATTACTGGACTCATGGGCAAACTTACTACTTCCGCATGAATTTTTTCAGAAATTGGAAAAATAAGATGACTAAATTCTTTTAGAGCCATTTGACGATGGGGTGCAATTGGATAATGAATTAAATACCCTATTTCATTTCGACTTAAATATTGAGTAAAAAAGTCCCGGTCTTCCACCATGACTACAAATAAATGAAAAACATGATTTCTAGAATTATTATAAAAAGGAAGAGAAATCTTTTCATTTTTTATTTCTGAAAGATATCTATTTGCAATCAAACGTCGCTGGTCATTGTCGTTATCTAATGACGCTAGTTTTATATTCAAAAAAGCAGCCTGAAGCTCGTCCAATCGTGAATTGAATCCCAACTCATCATTCACATATTTCGAAGAGGTTCCATAATTTCTCAATATTTTTACTACCGAAGCTAATGCAGCGTCATTCGTAGTGATGGCTCCGGCATCTCCCAAAGCACCTAAATTTTTAGTTGGATAAAATGAAAATCCTGCCGCATCTCCAAGATTTCCGGCTCTCTTCCCTTGTTCTGAAAGAGCCCCATGTGCTTGCGCTGCATCCTCAATTACAATCAAATTGTGCATTTTAGCCATTTCAACCAATGCATTCATGGGAGAAAGTTGACCATATAAATGAACTGGCATGATAGCCCTAGTTTTTGGGGTAATTGATTTCTTGAGTGATTCTATTTCAAAATTAAAAGTTTTCGCCTCCGCTTCCACCAAAACGGGTTGTAATCCGGCCTGCTTTATGGCCAATATGGTCGCTATAAATGTATTTGAAGCTACTAAAACCTCATCGCCGTGATTTAATTTTCCCAATACCTTATATCCTTCTAAAATGATACGTAAAGCGTCCAAGCCATTTCCAACACCAATACAATGTGAGACTCCACAATACTGGGCAAACTTTTCTTCAAAAGCCGCAACTTCTTTTCCTAAAATAAAGTGACTAGCCGTTAACGTCTTTTTGAAAGTTGCTTCAAAGGCCTCTTCAAAACGAGCGTTTACTTTTTTTAAATCTATAAAAGGAATCATATAAATACCTGGTCCATTAGTGAGTATTGTGACGGGGCAATTTCATAATATCGATGTGCCATAGGTCTAGCCCCAAAGCATTCTTTCCAATATAATAATCCAGAATTAAGATTGTTTCCACCATTTTCATTAGAGGTTCCAAAATCGAAATAATCTTTATTTTTATATTTTTCTAGGATAAGATAATAAAATAGATAATCTAGCGCTCCCAATTCTTGCCTATTTTCATTAGCCGAGATATACTGGACATGAGCTACTTTTTGGGTTTCAAAAATTGTGGCTCCTGCAACAATTGTACTTCCAGAATAGACATTAAATTGCTTGATGTTTTTAGGAAATTTAGATTGTAAATACTGTATTTCTGAAACAGTATGCACAGGAGACGCTCCATGTCTTTTTTGAAGATTTGGGATTAGTATTTCATTCCAAAAACCTTCAAAATTAGACTCTTCCTTTATAGTCAGCTGTGCTTTTTCGGCTTTTTTCACCCCTTCTTTTCGATTACTTTGAATCTTTAAAGCCTGGTTTTGTTTAATACTACTCGCAACATCCGTTCGCACCAATTTCGCTTTCAAAATATAAGTTAGATAAGAAAACTCATCAGATGGATAGGTGGTGTACATATTAGGTATTTCTTTTACAACAAACTTTTGAAATCCCTTCTCTTCAAAATATTGAAGCAAGGTTTTATAAATGTCCCAAACCTCACTAAGCTTGACATCCTTTTTTAAGACAATCCCGCCATATGTTAACCCTGAATGCGAATAAACTGTGTCTTCCTTTTTATTTGCAGGAACCACAGAAACTAATTTATCTTTTTTATAAATAAGTACAGAAAAATCTTCGAAACGATCTTTATGGTATTCCATAAAATCACGCTTAAATAAAAACGTAGCATTTTTAGCTTGGTCTACAAATGTATCCCAAGCCTGTTTTAGCTCTTCGCGATATGACTCTACTCGATAAATAGTTTTAATTATTTAGTTTTTCGTAAACGACGTTACCATTTTTATCTATTACTTTTCTAACCGATTTAAAGAAGGACCCTTCATTGTTGAGGTTATAGCTTTCGTCACCTTCTAAATGCTTCAAATACGCTTTATTCTTGCTTAACGCTGAAAACAATACCCTAAAAACATTGACATTCGATTTTAAATCTTCATCATATCCTTCATTATCGAGTCCATTCCATTTAATGGCACATAGTGAAGCATAAATAGATTCTATTTTAGTAGCGTCTCGGGTACTAAACATATCTTTGTAATCATACACTCCAACCCAACCTCCATGGTCTGCCAATACAATGATAACTGCATTAGGGTCTTTCGACTCAATGAAACTAATGGTTTCCTTTAACCAAATATTTACTTCTTCAATTTTTGATAAATAATCCAATCGCTCTGCTTCAATTCTATTTTCATAAATTTCAAAATGTACATGATGCGGCAAGCATTTTTCGATAAAAAAGAATTTAGGTTTATTAACATCAATTTTAAACGCTTCCTTTACATCTGCTAGAACATCCCTTGTTACATCTCCACCTCCTCCAAAATAGGGTATCTCATCAAGATTGGTATTGGTATAATCGTATAACTGTTCGCATCTATTTTGCTGAAAATATTCATCTTCGGCTATAAAAAAAGTATGATACCCATTCCTTTTAAATATTCTTACTACTGGGTTATCTCCAGAAATAGTTTCCCTTGCGTAAGGCATTTCTAAATCTGGTAACAACGAACTCCCAAAGTAATGATGCTGCATAGCAAAAAGGGATGCGTTTGAGTTTAAACTTGCAGGATAATTACTTCGAAAAGGATCATAAATTTTAAAATTATTGGTTTCTAACCAATTATACATGGTCGTTTCATAATTATACAAGTCACTCTCCATCATACTCTTACTTACATAGCCGTCGGGTTGAATCACATACACATTAGGTTTTTGAGCAAATGTTACTTCCTCGATAGGATCCGTAGGCATTAGCCAAGTCTTTTCAGAGTATTGGTCATACACCTTATAAGCCAATTTTGAGAGCGGAAGGATACTTACCACCAAAATTAAGGGTAGTAGTTTTTTGTAACGGTCACTTAGTTTTAATGAGAGTAACACCGAAACTACCAAAGCAACAAGTAACAATTTCTTTTTTACCACCAAAGAAGAAGCATAGGAGGTAAAAAACACAACAAGTAGTATAATAAGAACAAATAGGATTTGATTCTTATAGATTGCAAACCTTTTAAAATTCTTTAGAATAATGGTTACGAAAGAAAATATGAGAATTGGGATTCCAATAAAAAACAATAAATAAAATCCCCAATTTTCCCAAGAATTGGTTGCATAAAAGTTATTCGAAACATAAAATAGGAAAGGATAGAGACCACAAATAAATCCAATCCATAAGGAGGATGTGCCATCTATTTTAAATAAATTCAGAAAATTATTAATTCCTTTCATTAATGGTTAAATAAAAATATTGGTTTAAAATCTACCTTTCCATTTTCATCTAGAATTCGGTAGATTCCTTTGGGAGCTCCTTCACCAATAACTTGGTAACTTCCGTTATCCTGTAAATGTTCTAAATACTTTTCATTTTCACTTAAATGAGAAAATAAAATACGAAAGGTATTTACAGAAGTTTTTAAACTATCATTAAACTCAGGAACATCATTTCGCGGCCATTTTATAGCTCCAAAGGTTCCAAATACCGAATATATATGATCCCTATTTTGTGTTTTATCAAATAATTGATGGGCATATTCATAGCCAATATATCCTCCATGATCCGACATGATAATAATAAGTGCATCCTTATCATTTTCTTGAATATTGCTTATCAAATTTACAAGAATTTCGTTGGATTGCACTACTCTCTCCATCCATAAGGTCTTTTCTTCTTCAATACCCCGACTCTGATCTTCTCTATTGGGAATATGGGCAGGTAAAATATATTCTATGAAAAAAAAGTGTGGCGAGCTCATATCTAATGGATAGGATTCATCCAAGGCTTCTGTTACTTTCTTGAGCCTTTGGAAACCTGTACTAATTAAGGGAACATCTGTAAATTTAAAATTACAATAATCGTATCGTAACTCTCTATGATTCATCAAAAAATAGGGAGAATGCAATAACAGATGTGTTTTATAGCCATTGTTTTTGAAAATATTTAATACCGCGTTGTTCTTCACCAAAACCTCTCGCGGTTTAAACCCATTATTGTGCGAATAAACCTTATTATAATAATGATGCTTCATTTGAAAAATAGCAGCATTGGTAGACAAAGTAGAAGAATAGTTACTTCTTAAATTTTCATATAGGGTAAAACAGTTAGACTTTAAATAGTTTTTAAATTCGGTAACATCCATATTGTAATGCCCTTTTTCAATTTCTGAAAAACTCACATATCCATCGGGTTGAATGAAATAAACATTAGGCTTCTTTTTAAAAACAACACTTTCAATATCATCGGGTTGTTGCATCCACTGCATATCAATTTGAGTATACCTATACACAGTTGGAATAAAATCCATAAATCCCAAAATGGATAACAACAACTGAAAAACGATTAACTGTTTATGATATTTAAACAGTAAAAATGATATGGGAATCAACCCCACAAACGTCGCTAAGACTAACTTCTTTGGAATTTTTGCATGAATTATTAGTTCTATAAAAAATAAAAATAGAAAGGCACTCAGGAAAAAAAGAAACTGCTTTTTATACTTCTTGTATAATTCAATTCTATTGAATTTCTCAAAAAACAAAAAAAGAAGCGGTGGAACTAATAAAAAAAGGAAAATTAAAAATCCAAACTGAAGCCACGAGTTGGAAAGGTAAAAGTTTTTTGAACTGTAAAATAAAAAAGGATATAAACCTGTTGCTAGCCCAGCCAGACCTGCTGGAATATTTTTGGATACTAAAAAGTTAGTAAACCATTTCATTTTTACTCCTTTCGTTTTTTAAATTGAAAGAGTACTCTATTAGTCCCCTTAATTTCTTCCTTTTTTTCAAGGTCAAAATAAGTTAAATAGCCCCTTTCAAAAGCTTCAAGATTGTAAAAATCAAAATGATTAATAAACTCTCGTTTTCTAACCAAAAGGGACTCCACCCAAGAGTCCTCACGCTTTGGAAATTCAATGATTAAGTACTTAGAAAATTTCGCAAAAAAGGCTGCCGATTTTTCAAAAGGGACATTTCCAGAAAGTGTAATATGGTGTATTAATGCCAATGCTAGGGTTACGTCTGGGGCATAATTTTGAAGTCTCTCAATTAGCGAATCACGCTCCACATTATTAAAGCCAATTCCAGGAGAAGGTTGTAACACATCACATACAAAAGGAAGCATATTCTCTTCTTTATTTTGTTGTACTTGCCAATAGTTATATTCTACAGCATTGCTATCGATATCGGTTACTATAACCTCTGGGACTTCTTCTAAAAATGTTCTCGCAAATGTACCGTCGTTTCCTCCCATATCTATGGCAGATTTAGGCTTTAGGTCCAATACCCAATCTCGTATTAAATGCTTTTTCCCATCAAAAGCTTCTTTATCGTAATTAGTTTTGTTGTAATAGTCACCCCACTCGGTCGCCTCGCTAACTTTCAGTTTTTTGATATAGTCGAAAAGACTTTCCAAAATATTATTTTGCGCTTTTTTAGAAAGCTTGGCTACTTTGGTTTCGGCTTTATAATCTTCACTATGCTTACTTTCCATTTTTGCCAATAAGTGAATATTGGTGTAAAGAGTTGAACTGAATTTTGTTTTCTTGGGAAGCAATGATGCAATTAATTTTACAGGAATCCCATCGATATGGGTTTGCATCATTTTAAAGATTTCGGTACCGTGATAATGTGCTAACACTAACGGTCCTAAAAAATGTGTAATAAATTGCTTATAAGCCCTCCAAGGGGTATTTTCTTCGTAAAAATCGAACGAAAGGGTGTCAATAAAAACGGTTTTCCCTTTATGAAAGGTAACGTTATAAGCTGAAGCATCTTTCAAAATAAAACCCTTGGTTAAGGCGTATTTTTGAATTTGAAGAGTTAATAACGCAGCGTGTTTGTATTGCTCAAAACTCCATTCATAAGGGTTGGTAATAAACGGAATCTTTTCTGGGGTAATGATAATTGCGTCTTCAGTAACGGAAGTTTCCGTATGTGGAATTAACAATCCCTTTTTAAATAAGGTTTCAAAAAAACCTGAAGATTTTAACTTTCGGTATTGCGGAAAATAAATAGGATTAATAACTCTTCGCAAGGTATCGCCATCGTGAAAAATATATCCCGATGGATCTCTAAAAGAAGCTTCGTGTGTGTTATTATTTTTTTGATTCATTTTCTTGGGTTTCATCGTCTTCGATATCAATGGAATCATAGTGCTCATCTTCCTCTTTTATTAATCCAAAGAAAGATTTCACCTTGTACATTACATTTTTCGAAAATAATAAAATCCCAGCGGCTGCAGCAACAATCGCTTGCACAATCATTGCACCCAAACCTGGATCGAAGTATAAAGATATCATTAAAAAATTATTCATAATTCACCCTATTTTTACAAAACCTCAACAAAATAACTAAAAAACGAGGAGACTATGCTTTTATTTTACTTAAAGTTTACCTCGTTTACGGTCCACCTCTTTTAAGAAAATTTTACGCAGCCTTAAATGTTTTGGGGTTACCTCCACAAATTCGTCTTTTTGAATATACTCCAACGCTTCTTCTAGCGAAAACTTAATCGCAGGAACAATCTTCGCCTTATCGTCTGCTCCAGAAGAACGTACGTTACTCAATTTTTTTGTTTTGGTTACATTCACCACCATATCATCTTGACGAGAGTTTTCACCAATTACTTGTCCTTCGTAAATATCTTCTCCCGGATCGATAAAAAATCGTCCTCTTTCCTGTAATTTATCAATAGAATAAGGAATTGCGGTACCATTTTCCATAGAAACCAAACTTCCGTTTTGTCTTTCAGGAATTCCTCCTTTTAAAGGCTGGTATTCAAGAAAACGGTGTGTCATAATAGCCTCCCCTGCAGTAGCAGTTAGCAACTGATTTCGTAAACCAATAATTCCACGTGATGGAATTAAAAACTTACATATCATACGCTCGCCTTTTCCTTCCATGCTTATCATTTCGCCTTTACGTATGGTTACCATATCAATAGCACGACCACTTACTTCTTCTGGTAGGTCGATGGTTAATTCTTCAACTGGTTCGCATTTAACACCATCTACCTCTTTTATAATTACCTGTGGCTGACCAATTTGAAGCTCATATCCTTCACGGCGCATGGTTTCTATTAAAACAGAAAGGTGTAATACCCCTCTTCCAAATACCATAAATTTATCGGCACTATCGGTTGGCTGCATTCTAAGCGCCAAGTTTTTCTCCAATTCTTTTTCCAGGCGTTCTTTAATGTGTCTTGAGGTCACAAACTTTCCATCTTTTCCGAAGAAAGGAGAATCGTTTATCGTGAACAACATACTCATCGTAGGCTCATCTATGGCAATAGTTTGCAGTGCTTCAGGGTTTTCAAAATCGGCAACAGTATCACCAATTTCAAATCCTTCCAATCCTACAATGGCACAAATATCACCAGCACTTACTTCGGTTACTTTTTTTCTTCCAAGCCCTTCAAATATGTGTAGCTCTTTAATTCTAGATTTTTGAATTTTACCATCTCTTTTCACCAAAGAAATAGGCATATTTTCTTTTAAAATTCCTCTTTGTAAACGTCCAATAGCAATTCGTCCTGTAAACGAAGAATAGTCTAAAGATGTAATCAACATTTGAGAGGTTCCTTCTTCGGTTTTAGGTGATGGAATATGCTCCAATACCATATCCAACAGAGATTCTATGTTATTGGTAGGTTTTTTCCAATCATCACTCATCCAGTTGTGCTTTGCAGAACCGTACACCGTTGGGAAATCCAGCTGCCATTCTTCGGCACCTAGTTCAAACATTAAATCAAAAACCGCTTCGTGCACCTCGTCTGGAGTACAGTTTTCTTTATCTACTTTGTTAATAACCACGCAAGGCTTTTTTCCTAAGGAAATAGCTTTTTGAAGTACAAAACGGGTTTGTGGCATGGGGCCTTCAAAGGCATCTACCAACAACAAAACGCCATCTGCCATGTTTAATACACGCTCCACTTCACCACCAAAATCGGCGTGACCAGGGGTGTCGATGATGTTAATTTTGGTGTCTTTATAAATTACCGAAACGTTTTTTGAGGTAATGGTAATACCACGCTCACGCTCCAAGTCGTTATTATCAAGGATCAATTCGCCTGTTTTTTCGTTTTCACGGAACAAGCTACAGTGGTGTAAAATCTTATCTACCAATGTGGTTTTACCGTGGTCTACGTGGGCTATAATAGCAATGTTTTTAATCTTCATGACTTCCCCTTTTTTAGGACGGGCAAAAGTACTGCTATTTCCTTGAATATTTGTACTTTATTGAATTATTATTTTTCTAAGCATCCTTCGAATAGAAATCCCTAATTCAGCTAATGAAAATGATTATCTTTGACGTTCAAAACTATTGTACATGAATCTCGACCTTATTCCGAAGCTAAAACACACCCAATCCAACAACTTTTTTTTGCTAGCTGGTCCTTGTGCTATTGAAGGCGAAGAAATGGCATTACGTATTGCCGAAAAAATTGTTGGGATTACCAACAAACTTGAAATTCCGTACATTTTTAAAGGCAGTTTTAAGAAGGCCAATCGAAGCAGGATTGATAGTTTTACAGGAATAGGCGATGAAAAGGCATTGAAAATTCTGAAAAAAGTCTCGGAGACTTTTGATGTTCCCACGGTGACTGATATTCATGAAGTAAGTGATGCTGCCATGGCCGCCCAATATGTGGATGTGCTTCAAATTCCAGCATTTTTAGTTCGCCAAACCGATTTAGTGGTTGCCGCTGCACAGACAGGAAAAGTAGTCAACCTTAAAAAAGGACAGTTTATGAGTCCTGAAAGTATGAAACATGCTGTGACAAAAGTTACCGATTGCAACAACAAACAGGTTCTTATTACCGATCGCGGAACCATGTTTGGCTACCAAGATATGATTGTTGATTTTAGAGGCATCCCTACCATGAAACAATTTGCTCCTACCGTTTTGGATGTAACGCATAGTTTACAACAACCCAATCAGAGTGCAGGTGTTACGGGCGGTCGTCCCGAAATGATTAGCACCATTGCGAGAGCGGGAATTGCTGTAGGCGTAGATGGAATATTTATTGAAACACATTTTGATCCTAAAAATGCAAAAAGTGATGGGGCTAATATGCTTGATTTAAGTTTATTGGAAAAATTACTTACCGACTTGGTGGCAATTCGAAAAACGGTTAACGCACTTTAAAACCCTCTTCCCTTGTTCGGTAGGCTTCTTTAATACAACGAATTAATAATTTAGCATCAATTTCTTCGGGAGTGCGATATCGTAATGATTTTACACGTTTTCTTTTTTCAGAAATTAAATCTTGATGTTTAATTAAGAATTCATCCGAAAGCCAAAAGCAAACATCTACATAGCCTTTAGTAACGTTTAAATAGCAAATAGGACAACCTTCTGTAAAATAAAAAGGCAAACGCCATTTGTAAAGCAACTCAAAATTTGGAAGTGTTTGCTCCACAAGCACCTGCACTTGTATAAGAATAGTTTTAAAGGGTTCTGGTTTTTCGAGTATGTAAGCTTCGGCTGGATTCATATTCTAAAAATAAAAAAGGTTGTTCAAGAGAACAACCTTTTCTTAGCAAAATAACCGCATTTTTAACTCCCCAGTTAATCATTAGACGATTATTACTATAAACTTAAAATTCGATGGCCAATTAACAAAAAGCTTTATCACTTCAAATATGCAACCTTTTTATGAATAAATGCAACAGGGTTTTTCCTGTTTTTAAAGGGGATTTTTCCTATTTTTTATCAGGGTTTTTCCTGTTTTTAAAAATTAAGGGAAAACTTTACATCAAAAACAATTTGACAATTTTAATTTTTGCATTCTTAAAAATAAGGGGTAACATTGTTTAAAAATTATTATAAATATCTCAAATGCAAAGTAAGTATCTGTTCCTTCTACTCTTAATTGTGATTTGCTCTTGTAAAGAAGAACCCAAAGAAATAAAAACGGCAGAAGAAAATCCAAAAAATTCGGATTATAGGATTTCTACAATACAAATGATAGATAGCATCCAATCTATTAAGTCTAATGTTAACTTTAGACAGCATATATATGAAAGCTCTGAAAAACTAAAGTTGGTCGAAAAAGAGTTAAATGCTGCCAAAGCAAAAAATCAACTTCCCATAAATTTATATGTCGAATACGGCAAAACATTACTTGATGCTGGAAGATCTCAAGATGCAGTCAATGTTTTTGAAGATCTTTTAATTAGAATGCCAGAAAACAAAGTAATTAACACCACAACAAAAGGGCTTCATGAAGCGCTAGCCATTAGCTATATGCGAATAGGTGAACAACTAAATTGCAGAGACAATCACACTACAGAGTCCTGTCTATTCCCAATAAAAGGTGGCGGAGTCCATAAAAATAAAACGGGTTCACAAAAAGCCATTGAAATTTATAAAGAAATACTGAAGGTATTTCCAGATGATCTTCAAAGCAAATGGTTATTAAATGTTGCATATATGACTCTCGGCGAATATCCCACTGCCGTGCCAACGCATTTATTAATTCCTCCAAATGTTTTTAAACCCGAATACAACTTACCCGTTTTTGAAAATATTTCAATGAGCATAGGTTTGGATGTAAATGAACTTGCGGGTGGAGTCATTGTTGATGATTTTAACAATGATGGCTATATCGATGTACTCGTGTCTTCTTGGGGATTGTTTGGACAACTTCATTATTTTGAAAGTGATGGAAATGGCAGTTACGTTGAAAAAACTGAAATTTCTGGGTTAAATGGTCTTACTGGTGGTTTAAATATGGTTCAGGCAGATTATAACAATGACGGTCATTTAGACTTTTACATCATCCGAAGCGCTTGGAGTGGTTATAAATGGATGGGACAACTCCCCAATTCTTTAATAAAGAATAACGGCGATGGTACGTTTAGTGATGTAACCATAGCTACGGGAATGTATGCCCCCCACCCCACTCAATCTGCTGTTTGGTTCGATTTTAATGCTGATGGTTGGTTGGATTTATATGTGGGTAATGAAACGCACACCGCACAGGAATTGAATCCTGCACAATTTTTTTTAAATCAAAAAGATGGAACATTTAAAGATATAGCTCCACAATTAAACCTTAACATCACAAATTATATTAAAGGTGTTGCTACTGCCGACGCAAATAATGACGGTTGGGAGGATTTATATATTTCAATTCTTGATGGTCCCAACAAGCTTTTTATGAATCGCGGTGGAACGTCTATTGAAGATTGGAAATTCGAGGAAATATCAGTAAAAGCCAAAGTTTCAGATCCACAAGAAAGTTTCCCAACTTGGTTCTTTGATTATAACAATGATGGTTGGGAGGATATTTTTGTGAGTTGTTACGATCCCTATTTATTAAAACAATGTTCCATGGAGGTTACGGCAGATTACCTTGGGTTAAAATCCAATTCAGATTTTCCAAGATTGTATGAAAATAACAGAAATGAAACTTTTTCAAATAGTACAAAAAAGACCCATTTAGAGCGTATTCTACCAACGATGGGATGTAATTTTGGAGACGTTGACAATGATGGATTTTTAGACTTTTATTTAAGCACAGGTGCACCAGATTATCGCTCCATTACTCCAAATAGAATGTTTAGAAATAATGAAGGAAAGTCATTTCAGGATGCTACCTATTCAGGAAACTTAGGACATATTCAAAAGGGTCACGGGATTGGATTTGCCGATTTGGATAACGATGGCGACCAAGATATTTATGCGGTGATGGGAGGATCCGTTTCGGGAGATATTTTTCAGAATGCTTTGTTTGAAAACCCTGGAAATAACAATAGGTGGATTACACTGCGATTAAAAGGAACCTCTTCCAATCGCTCTGCCATTGGTGCACGAATAAAGATTACAGTGGAAGAAAAGGATGGAACAACAAGAGATATTTATAACACTGTAAGCTCTGGCGGAAGTTTTGGCGCTAATAGTTTACAGGCTGAAATTGGATTAGGCGATTGTAAAGCGATTAAAAATATTGCTGTGAATTGGCCAAACGGGCAATATTCATATTCGGACTACGGTAGCGTTGATAGTAATGGAGTCTATTTTATTGAAGAAGGAAAAAATGCAATACAGTCCATGGAAAGCAAAAAAAATCCTTTCAAAAAAGGACACCATTCCATGTCTCATTAATTTTATGTAAATATTAACGAATAAATACTTTGAAAATAAAAAGGAAAAACATTACTTTGTAATTCAAAGTACTTTATTATGAGTGAGCAAGATTATCTAAAAGACATTAGTGAGATTAAAAATCTTATGAACCGTTCCTCCCGATTTATATCCCTTAGCGGACTTTCGGGAATTTTTGCAGGGATATATGCGCTTATCGGTGCTGGAGTTGCCTATTTCTTTTTGCTACCTAATCAAGATTACGTAACACTACATAGTTGGAATTTTAAAATGTTGGTGGGCCTATTAATTGCTGTAGCTGTATTGAGTGTCGTTACGGCTTTCCTCCTAACAACAAGAAAAGCCAAAGCTCATAACGCTAAAATTTGGGATGACACCACCAAAAGATTATTACTTAATTTTATGATTCCTTTGGTTACCGGCGGGATTTATATTCTAATAAAGCTGAACAGCCAACACTATGGATTAACCGCCGCGTTGATGCTTATCTTTTATGGACTTGCTTTGGTGAATGCTTCAAAATACACCATTGGAAATGTAAAATATTTAGGTTATGTTGAAATTATTGCGGGATTGATTTGTGCCGCCCTACCTGGATATGGATTCTATTTTTGGGTATTTGGATTTGGTGTGATGCACATCATTTACGGAAGTATTATGTATTTTCAAGAAAAGAAACAATAGGCTTTGGGAATCATTGAAAACATAAATAAGCTTTTTGATCATCGAATACGATTAGGCATTATGTCTATTCTAATGGTGAATGACGATGCCGATTTTAACCGCCTTAAAGAATTGCTCGATGTTACCGATGGAAACCTCGCCAGCCATATAAAAGCCTTAGAAAATGCTGAATATATCTTAGTGGAAAAACAATTTATAGACCGTAAACCCAATACACGTTATAGTGCTACGAAATTGGGTAAAATGGAATTTAAAAAACATATTGACGCACTAGAAAAGTTAATTAGAAAATAAATTTTTTTATCTATTTACTTTGTTTTTCAAAGTACTTTAAATTATGTATATCAAACTCAAAACAGCGAAGAAAACAGCATTTACCTTTTTTATCATTGGAACACTACTTTTTTTTATTAGATGGGTTTCAGGCTACGAAAAAAGCATAACCCTTATTGTGTTAGCTTTTATTCTTTTTGCAGTAATATATAATCTAATTGTCCTAATTCTACTCATCACTCAGCTAATAAAACATAATGAGTTGGACTCCTTTTTCTCCATGCTCATTATTCTTTTAAATATCCCAATAGCAGCGGGCTATGTCTACATACTTATTCATTTTTCATAAACTCTAAAAAATATCAATATGGAACCTAAAAAACAGAAGTTTACAAGTTGGTTAAAAACATCCATTACGGCTAGAATGATCGTCGTGGGATTTTTATTATTCGTATTACTTATTCCCTTGGAATTTGTAAAGACGCTAATTTCAGAAAGAGCGTATAGACAACAAGAAGTCATTCAAGAAATCAATGGCAAATGGGGTAATGAAGTGTTACTCTCTGGACCCATTTTAAAAATTCCTTATAAGACCTACAGAGAAGAAAAGGTATACATCCCCGAGACCAAGGTTTTTGAAATAAAAACCGAAGAAATCATCAATCACGCGTACCTTTTTCCAGACGATCTAAATATCGTTTCTAAAGTCACCACAAAAGAAGAACCTCTTAAAAGAAGTATTTACGAGTCCGTAGTATTTACTTCCGAAATAGCAGTAGATGGTAGTTTTCCTAGTATTGATTTCTCCAGCAAAGGCATTCCACAAAAGGATATTATTTGGGATAAAATTTCGGTTTTAATTAAGACCTCAAATCTCAAAGGAATACGAAACACCATCGAAGTAAACCTAGCAGGAGAAACCCTAGCCATGACACCAAAATATTCTCAGGCCTATTTAAACACAATTGAAACACAATCTGTTTCCAATTTCCCAAAAGAAAGTACTGAAATGATTCCTTTTTCTTTTACAATGAAAGTAAATGGAAGCGAAAGTTTAAAGTTTATCCCAATTGGAAAAGAAACCGACGTAAGCATGACCTCCAATTGGCACTCCCCTAGTTTTGATGGTAACTATTTACCAGATGATGGCTCAAGAGAAATTACCAAAGATGGGTTTAAATCTACCTGGAAAGTTTTGCAGATTAACAGGCAATTTCAACAAGAGTTTTTTAATGAATTACCCGATTTAACCGAGTTTGCTTTTGGTGCAAAATTAATTATCCCTGTGGATGAGTATCAAAAAAGTGAACGAACTGCCAAATATGGTTTTATGGTTATTGGCCTTACCCTTTTGGTTTTCCTTTTAATTCAGTTGGTAAGTAAAATATACATTCATCCTTTTCAATATATCATGATTGGATTGGCATTAGTGATGTTTTACACCTTACTCATTTCCATTTCAGAACATAGTTCCTTTTTTAAAGCCTATGCTATTGCTTCAGCTTCGGTATTAGGCTTAATTACATTGTATTCGAGAGCCATTTTAAAAGGATTTAAATTTCCAATTCTAGTTGGTGGATCTTTGGCATCCTTATATGGGTTTATATATGTCATTATTCAGCTTGAAAATTATGCATTATTAGTAGGTAGTGTTGGCTTGTTTGTCATATTAGCCGTCATTATGTTTGCTTCCCGAAAAATTGACTGGGGTAATGAATAGTCCATAAATAGAAATAAAAGCTATAGGTATTAATCAAAATGTCTATAGCTTTTACCCTCCCAAACAAATTAAAACCCTATTAATCAATTATAAAGTCGTGACATTTTTATTAAAAATGTACGAATTTTCCACATATATTCGTGTATTTCATCGTTATTTTACTCATTTCCACGATTATATGAGCAAAATCAATACCTCTTGTCAATTTTTATATATATTTAACCACCCAAAAAAATGAACCTACTTGAAAAAGAAAGTTTTCATATTAGTAATTGCACTACTGCAAACCATACTCTTCTCAGCGCAAAATCCTGAACTGAAGCTTACAGATAGTATTGCTAATGCTCAAAAAGAGCAGAAAGTCAAGCATCTGGATAGTATGGTGAAGCACATCCGAAAACAATTTTATGGAAATAATCTGGATGCCGCCATAGAATTAGGGGAACCTACGTTAGAATTAGCAAATGAGTTAAACAATCTTAAAGCCATAGTTGCCATTTCTAGTTTAATGGGTAACGCATTTTTAAAAGTTGAGGACACCCTACAAGCTAAGCGTATTTTTACGAATGCAATTGAAAAGGCAGAAAAAGAACATGACTCCACAAGAGTTATAACCACGGCACGAATAGATCTAGGAAACTATTATGCCCTTCAGAGTAAAAGGAAAGAAGCTATAGAAATATATAAAAAGGCATTACCACTTCCTGAAAAATTAAAAGACACTACACACCTATATATTATTAACTACAATATTGCAGAGCTATTTTTAGATGATAAAGATGTTATCAATGCTCAATTTTATGTAGAAGAAACGAATAATTATGTTAAAGGGCTTAATCCAGACGCCTATCACGCTGGAGCAAAGCTCCTTACAGGAAAACTGTATTTTCTACAAAATAATACCCAAAAAGCAATAGAAGTATTGACCGAAAGTGTAAAACTTTCGGAGAAATCAGGATTTCAGGATGGACTTATAGAAGGACACGATTTTCTAGCCAAAGCGTACCAAAAGGAGGGAAATTTACTTGAAACCATTAATCACATGCAACTTTTGGACACATACAAAAGTGAAAAGTATAAAAGTGATAAAATCGAGGCCATTGAGTATGCAACCGCAAAATATAAAACCAACTTTTACCAGCAAGAAATTAAATCGCAGTTGCTTCAAAATGAAATAAACAAACAAACTGCCAAAAGGGAAACCACTATTTTCTGGATAAAAATTGCTTCGGCAATTCTCATAATTTCTGCCATATTCTTATTTATATCTTATAGAAAAAGAAAGCAATTGCTTTATCATCTAATCGACAAAAACAAGCAATATCTGGAAGAGAAGGAAAAGTCTGAAGAACTTGCAAAAGCAAAAAGTATTTTATTCTCCAATATCACTCACGAGTTAAGGACGCCTATGTATGGTATTATTGGTATTTCCTCTATTCTTATGAGAGATGCAAAACTTAAAAACCATAAAGAGAATTTGGCTTCTCTTAAATTTTCAGCAAATCACCTTTTATCACTTATAAATAATGTGCTTCAATTAACAAGTATTTATAGCACTAAAAAAGAAGAGCTTAAACGAAACAAATTTAGCATTAGAGAGATAGTTGAAAATGTTGTTAAATCATCAAAATTTATTAATGCATCACATCCAAATAAATACATTGTAAATATTGATGACCAAATCCCAGAATATCTTATTGGGGATGAAGTGAAGATTTCTCAAATACTTATAAATTTAATTGGCAATGCATCAAAATTTACTTTTGACGGTGAAATTACCATTAACTTAACACAAGTAAAAAATCAAAATAATAAGCTCTGTGTTCATTTTAATATAAAAGATACAGGTGTTGGAATTTCAGAAGAAAAACTGGAAATGATCTTTGATGAATTTTTACAATCAAATAATAATGACCAACATCAAGGTACTGGACTAGGATTACCAATTGTAAAGAAAATCTTAGATATTTATGAATCTGAAATAACTATAAAGAGTACTGTAGGTGAAGGAACTGAAATAGATTTCGAACTTTGTTATGAGGAAACGAAATTAGAAAGTACTCAAAATAAAGACACTCATAAGCATTCAGACTCCTTATTAAAGGGGAAGAATATCTTAGTAGTGGATGATAACAAAATTAATCTTTTAGTAACTAAGAAGACTTTAATGGCCTATGGTGCCAATGTAAGTATTGCCCCTGGCGGTGCTGAAGGTATTAAAATGGCGAATGAGGAAAAATTTGACCTTATACTAATGGATATAAATATGCCAGAGGTAAACGGTTTTGAAGCTACAAAAGCAATTAGGCAAAAGGATACCCATATCCCTATTATTGCACTTACTGCGGTAGAGATGGAAAAGGTAGTTGGGGAAAGTTCATTTAATTTAATGAATGACTTTATAATTAAACCCTATAAAAACAATATCTTTTTAGATACCATTGCCAAACACATATCTGAAAGACAACTTCTAGAAGTATAATCTTATTTAATAGCACTTACCGTACTTTTATTCCCCGTAAAAACCAATTTCCCTTGCACTTTATCGAAGGAACTTCACGTTGCAACAATAATTGTTCGCCATACCTACCAGATTTTGAGCTTATCAAACATTCTTTTCATTTTAAGTGGTGATTGATTTGTTCAGGATAGCTAACCCTGTATGGCAACTTAAACTAGCTAAGTACCCTATATAAAATACTTGAATACCTTAATGCTGATACCGTTTACATTCTAATGAAACACGAAAAGGTTGTTGGCAATAGGTAAATTAAGTTCATTAATCCAACCACATAATTGACAAGTATAGGGTTTCTCACAAAGTATTTTATTACATAATTATTAACCTTGCTATTAGATGGTCCCTTTAAATTCTAACCACTGGAATATAGTATAGCTATTGTTGTGCCTTTCTAAACCTTAAGGTTGTTAAACATCTAATCTGTTTTTTCCAAACAATAAAAATATAGTATCAATAAGACTATAGTTCTAAAAGAATTATTAAGGTATTTAATACAAACAAAAAAGCACTCCGGTTTTGGAGTGCTTTTTCGTTTTCTATATTGGTTCCTTTTATCTGTCCATAATAATCCACTTGGATCTTGTGGCATCATACATTAATTTCACCATCTCATATTGTTGGACTACTAGATTACTATTATTCTCAATTCTATTTCCAAAGAGTGATAATAGACTATTAGGAATAAATGTTAGATCACCTGTTGTTGGGTATAACCAAATAGTTTGACCGTCTTGACCTGCTGCAATACCTGTAACTATAACATCACCCAATATACTTCTAATTCTAATGACAGATTTATCCTCATTAGGCTCACCCGGCCAAATAATAAGGTTTAAATCACTTATTACGGGTATACCAATAGGATCAATATCACCAATAGTAAGGATTTTGTCATTAGCTCTAATGGTATTGTTTTCAAGAATAAGATTTTCAGCAACTTCTACTTGAACAATATTTCCGCTGTCATCAATACCAACAATTCTTGTTGCTATAACTTCGTTGGGACCTTTTTCGGCATCACGTAAACGCAAAGTTCCATTAACATCTAAAGTGGCTGTGGGTTCTGTAGTATTTATTCCTACTTGGGCAGTACTTATATATCCAATAAGTAGAGCAATGAAAATGGGGGCTAGATTTTTCATTAGGCTTAATTTTATTTTATAGTACAAAATAACCTTTTAATCTATTAATAATCAAAGGTTCGTAAGCTTTTTCTGAAACTTTTCGATAAAATGTAATAAATATCCTACGTTCTGCTTTTTAAATAAAGTATGCTAAGAAAAAAGGATTCATTATTCACCAACATACTCTTTTAAATATGCAAATCGCTCTGTTAATTGCCCCTCATTTGTGGTAATCCTTGCCCTTTTTAAAATTCCATCTTTATCACCATTAAAAAATGCTGGAATTACGTTTTCCAAAAACATATCGCCAAAACCTTTACTAGCATCTTTGGGTAGCTCACAAGGTAGATTATCTACAGCCATAACCCCAATACTATTTGGAGTTCCAAATGGCACTTCGCTTTCCGTTTTTGGGTCATACCCGTAAAAAGGTTCGGCTATTGTTGAAGCACGAAGCGTACTTGCGACAGGACCATCAACATCGCAAGAGATATCGGCCACCAAGTTTATATTAAACTCTGGGCTTTTAGCATCTTCTCGTGTAAAAAGATAAGGTGCATTATTGCCGTAAAAATGACCTGTGATAAACATGTCGCTCACTTTGGCATATTTCATAAAATCACTTTCGTAGCCTTCAGGATTTACGTAAAAAACGTCCTTTTCAAATTCACCACCATCGATTCGTCTGTTGTATTCAGTAACATCAATGAGGCAATACACAGGCTCATCATATTCCTTCGAAAGATAATCGGCATCTGTTACCTCTCTAATCTTTAAATGATCAAGAATTTCTTTGGCACCACGAGCCACTTTTCCTGTCCCCGAAAGAATGATTTTAATATTAGGCAGGGTAATTTTATCCAACTCGGCTTTTACCGCTTCTAAGTCTGGTAAGGTTTCTACTTTAGGTAAATGGAAGAGATTGTCTCTATGTCCTAATCCTCTAAATCCGTTATACGCTCCTACCAATCCAGCATAATACCCAAACCCAATTAATCGATGATTACTGTCATTTACTATAGTCTCGTGGTCAAAAAGCTCAATGTTCTTTGCTAAAATAGCCTGAAGTAACTTTCGGTTGTACGGTTGTTTTTTTATAGTATGACTAAAGAAGAAATACTTTTTATTCGGAATTAACGCATCTACTGGCACTTCTTTTACACCTAACATCACATTGGCTTCTGAAATATCTTCTTTCACTTCAAATCCAGCTTCTCTATAAGCTTCATCTGGAAAAATTCGAACGTCTGAAGTTTCTACAATAATTCGCGCATCTGGAAACTTTTGTATGACTTCTTGACACTTTTCAGGTGAAAAAACAACGCGTCTATCGGGTGGATTCTTTCTTTCTTTAATAATTGCGAAGGTAATGGGCATTTGGAATACTTTTTGAGTTCTATTTTAGGTCTGCAAAGATAGGTTTTTAATGTATCTTTGCCACCCAAAAGTTCATTGAAAATAACAAGGGGCCGACTGGTTTTGACAGCGGGTTTCATTGTACGGTAAGCATGTCGAGCGCTGGGATACAGCTCGTAAATCTCATATTTCATCTTTTTTAAACGGCGAGAATAACTACGCCCTAGCTGCATAATCCGAATTATAGTAGGATAATGCCTCGGCCCGCAAGGCGGGCAAGCAGGAAGTCACTCGAGGGCCTTGGTTTGCGGCAATCGATTTAGTGGCTTCGTAAAAGTAAACCTAGTTTGTGTAGCGCTTTGATACACTTACGAATCCAAATTGAAGCTAAGTCTTGCGCAGGTTGTTTCCAGCCAGTAATAGATCGAAAACCTTAATGGAAAATAAACATGTAGAAAGCTCTACAACGGCACGTTTGGACGGGAGTTCGAATCTCCCCGGCTCCACGACACTCAAGAAACCATACCAACAGGTATGGTTTTTCATTTTATGAGAAAAGCAAGCTTGCTTGTGGTTTTGAAATGAAATGAAAGTGCAAACTGAGTCAACAGTTTGGTTTCTTATTTGCAACATAGGAAGGGGGTGACATTTAATCTCCCAGGCTCCACAAAAAAACCCGAGTAATACTTGGGTTTTTTATTAATTCACCGTCTCTAGCCCTTTGGTTTCCCAATTGTCAATACCACCTTGGAGGTCATATACTTTGGTAAAGCCCATCTCTTTTAAAATGAGTGCAGCTTGCGCACTTCTTCCGCCCTTTTTACAATATACGTATACAGGTTCGTCTTTATCGAGTGTGGCAACCTTCTCTTTAAAATCATCATTCGTTACACAAATATTTTGGGCATTTTTTAAGTGGCTTACAGAATATTCATCGCTGGTTCTTACATCCACCAACTGAAGGTCCTTTTCTGAGTTTACAGCATTCACCACTTGTTCTGGGGTAATCATAATAATTTCCCCTTCCTTTTTATTTTGACAGGAAGCTACCAAAGAGGTGATAGCAATAAATAAAAGTATATTTTTCATAATTAAATTGTTTTAAACGGTTTCACCATTCCACTGCATCATTCCACCAATAAGATTGTATGTGTTCTTAAATCCTAATGAATTCATAATCATACATGCTTGAGCACTTCTCCCTCCAGATCGACAATAGATATAATAATTTTTTGACGTATCCAATTGTTTTACTTTTTCCATAAAATTAGCCGCATTCATAATATCAATTTGTTGTGCATTTGGAATCATTCCTTCGGCAACCTCGGCGTTGGTTCTTACATCTAAAACAATAGCGTTAGCATCATTTTCTAATTGATCTCTCCACTTAGATTGGTTAAGTTCTTGCATATTTTTTAATTTTCCATAAAAGTAATAAAAAACCCCAAAACACTTGAATGGTGCTTCGGGGTTTCTACGAAAAATTAATTTACTTAATTAAACCTTTATACTACAGCCTATAGCTTTGGTTTCTTTTACAGTTACTTCTTTCCCTTGAAGCAATTCATTTACAGCATTGGCAAGAAAACGGTCCTTCACGGCGGCTCCATTACGCACATTATCATCAATGGCGCCAATATATTTTACAATATTTTTCCCTTTTTCTTTTTGAAGTAAATACACATGAGGTGTTTTTTTAGCGCCATATTCTGCATATATACTACTAGAGTCATCATAAAGATAAGGGAATGTAAATCCTTTTTCATTTGCCTTTTGCTGCATCTTCTCAAAGGTATCGTCTGGTTGCACCTCAGGGTTGTTAGGGTTAATAGCAATTACAGGAAACCCTTTGGACTTAAATTCTTTATCCAACGCTATAATTCGGTCTTCACTAGCAACAGCATAGGGACAAGTATTGCAAGTGAAAATCACAATAAACCCTTTTGCATCTTTGTAATGAGATAAGGACACCATTTTTCCATCTACATTTTTTAAATTGAAATCGGTTGCCGCGTCACCAATGGTATATCCATCTGAAGCAGGTGCCTCAGAAGTATTTGTAAAACTAAATGACCCAACAACAATAATTGCTAAAGCAACTACCTCTAGTACAAGCCATTTTTTTAAAATTGAACGTTTCATAATTTTCATTTTAATTTGTTATCGCTTTTATTTCAGTTTCTAATTCTTCATAGGTGAAAGACTTTTCAAAAAAGACCTTTTTTCCATCCTTTATAATTAGGGTTGCCGGTATAGCTCCACTCCATGCTTCACTCACTTTCGGAATCCAAGTATTGGCATCTGGATCATCAAGTAAAACTACCTCACTTTGTAATTGATGTTTTTCAATAAAAGGGACTACCCCTGTTTTTATTTTTTCTGGAAAATCCAGACTTACTAAAACTACTTTAATTCCTTGTTCCTTATAATTTTCATTTAGCTTTTCAAAAGCCGGTAATTCTTTTACACAAGGTTTACACCAAGTTGCCCAAAAGTTAATGACATAGGTAGACCCATCTTCTTTGTTAAAATAGCCATCTTCCAGCGATTCGAAATCGTAAATCGGAATCGAGGAAGGTTCTTCAATAATGGGCTTCTCAATTGCTTCTGAAATGGCAGGCTCTGTCTTTTCCTTACATGACCAAGCAACTAGGATAATAGAAAATAGTAACATAATTTTTTTCATAGCCTAAATCTACTGAAAGTATTAATTTCTTGTATACGCTTTAACGTTTGATTAATATTTATCATAAATAGTAAAAGCTAAAATTTTGTTAATTGGTATTTCATTCGAAAAATAGTATTACATTTGTATATACAAATATTGTTTATACAATTATGAATATTGAAAACGAAATAAAAAACACTAGTCCCTTAAGTTTAAGCACTCGTACCGTAATTAACTTAATGTATACTGCACGGCAAATTGAAGAAATAGCCGCAGCAAAATTTAAAGAATACGATTTAACGTCACAGCAATACAACGTGATGCGTATTTTGAGAGGACAAAAAGGAAATCCTGCTAATTTATCCACCATACAGGAACGTATGATAGATAAAAGCAGTAATACAACTCGTCTGATTGACAAGCTTATTCAAAAGGGATTTGCAAAAAGACAAATTTGTAAAAAGAATAGAAGAAAAATAGAAGTATTTATTACTGAAAACGGATTGGAATTATTGAAAAAATTAGACCCACTTACCGAACAAGCGAATAAAAATATTATGGAGAAACTCTCCATCAATGAAAAAGAAAAATTAAACTCACTCTTAGATAAACTAAGAAATTAACAATTAAATTAAAAACAATTTGCATTATGAAAAAGACAGTAAAAACAGTATTAATTTTAGCAATTGCTACAACGGCTTCCGCTTTTACAAACTCAGTAAAAGAAAAAATTGAAGTAAAAGAAAGTACCATTAATTGGTTAGGTAAAAAAGTAACAGGAAAACACAACGGTATTATTACCCTTAAAGAAGGATATCTAGAAATGGACGGTGATAATATCTTAGGTGGTAAATTTGTTATTGATATGACTTCTATCACTGTATTAGACCTTAAAGGGGATATGAAAGGAAAACTTGAAGGCCATTTAAAATCCGACGACTTCTTTGGAGTAGCAGATCATCCAACAGCTACTTTGGTTGTTAATAATGCCAAGAAGAAGGGAAGTATTTATACTGTTAATGGCAACATTACCATTAAAGGAATTACACAACCTATTACATTCGATTTAAATAAGAATGGAAATACGGCTACAACAACCGTTGTCATAGACAGATCAAAATTTAATGTACGTTATGGATCAGGTAGTTTCTTCGATAATTTAGGGGATAAAACTATTTATGACGATTTTCAATTAGACGTCACTCTAAATTTTTAAATTTTTGTATGGTTAGTTTCAAATTCATTTCTATATTTGAAGCAATGAAAATAACAAATCAACATACTTGGTGGTGGAATAATTTACGTAATCAGTCGTGAGCTAGACCACTTTGTATGTACCTAATATAAAAACCTGTCTTTCACGACAGGTTTTTTTTATTTTATAGTATGAAATACGCATTAAAAACATATTCTAAAAAATTACTATCAGATACCCTTACACCCGTGTCGGTATATTTGAGGCTACGGGATAAATTTCCTAATAGTTTACTTTTAGAAAGTAGCGATTATCATGCAAACGATAATAGCTTCAGTTATATTTGTTGCAACCCTATTGCCTCAATAAAAATTGAAAAAGAATCCATTATTCAGCAATTCCCTGATGGAAAAAATGAAGAAGTTATAATTTCAGACGCCACCCATATACCAGAAATTCTTCAACAATTTGCATCTTCTTTTGAAGTGGACGCCACTCAAAATTTCAAATTTATCAACAACGGGATTTTTGGATATATGAGTTATGACATGGTTCGCTATTTTGAAAATATTTCAATTAAAAAGAAAAAGGACCAGCTCGAAATTCCAGATGCATTTTACGCTGTGTATCAAAATATCATAGCCATCAACCATTTTAATAATGAAGCCTATATTTTTGCTCATTGTTATAATACTGAAAACAATATCCCTCAAATTGAACAACTGTTAAAATCGAAAAACTTTGCAGAATACTCCTTTGAAAGAGCAGGTGAAGTAACTTCAAATTTAAACGATGCAGATTTTAAAACTTTAGTAAAAAAGTGCAAAGAGCATTGTGCACGAGGGGATGTTTTTCAAATTGTTCCAAGTAAGCGTTTTTCACAAGCATTTACTGGAGATGAATTTAATGTGTACAGGGCATTACGAAGCATAAACCCCTCCCCTTATTTGTTTTATTTCGATTATGGAAATTTTAAAATTTTCGGAAGTTCGCCAGAAGCACAGCTTATTGTAAAAAATGGAAAAGCCGAAATTCATCCTATTGCGGGAACTTTTAAACGAACAGGGAATGATGAAAAAGATGCCCAATTGGCGAAACAACTAGCCGAAGATATTAAGGAAAATAGCGAACACGTCATGTTGGTAGATTTGGCTCGAAACGATTTGAGTCGTCATGGAAACCAAGTAAAAGTGGAAACCTATAAAGAGGTACAATTCTTTTCGCACGTAATTCATTTGGTAAGCAAGGTTACCGCCCAAATTGGAAGTGATGCAAATACACTCCAAATTGTTGCCGATACCTTTCCCGCTGGTACATTAAGTGGAGCCCCCAAACATAAAGCGATGCAATTATTAGAAAAATACGAGAATGTCAATCGTGATTTTTACGGTGGTGCCATTGGTTTTATGGATTTTGAAGGTAATTTTAATCACGCCATCATCATTCGTTCCTTTGTAAGTAAAGATCATACCTTACATTTTCAAGCAGGAGCGGGAATTGTTTCAAAAAGTGATGAAGAAAAGGAATTGCAAGAAGTATATAATAAACTAGGTGCTTTAACGAAAGCTCTAGAACTAGCCGAAACGATATAAAAATGAAAATAGTAGTCATAGATAATTACGACAGTTTTGTGTACAACTTAGTGCATTATTTGGAAGAATTCGATTGCCAAGTAACAGTTTTTAGAAACGATGAATTTTCAATGGAAGAAATCGAAAGTTACGACAAGATTTTACTGTCACCAGGCCCTGGAATTCCGGACGAAGCAGGGTTCTTAAAAGAAGTAATTAAAACATACGCCGGCAAAAAGCCCATCTTTGGTGTCTGTCTTGGACAACAAGCCATTGGAGAAGTTTTTGGAGGAAAAATTGCCAACCTTAAAAAAGTATTTCATGGAGTGGCAACGAAAGCTACTATTCTAGTAGAAAGCGAACCTCTTTTTAAAGGGCTTGACAATGAAATAGAAATTGGAAGATATCATTCATGGGTGGTTTCCAAAGAAAATTTTCCTGAATCCTTGGAAATTACCTCTGTAGATGAAACGGGACAAATTATGTCGCTGCGCCACAGAGAATTTGATATTTGTGGGGTACAGTTTCATCCCGAAAGTGTCCTTACGCCCAATGGGAAACAATTAATAAAAAACTGGATAGAAAACTAATATGAAGAATATCCTAAACAGACTTATAAATCACGAACAACTTACGCAAGATGAGGCAAAGGAGGTGTTAGTAAATATCTCTCAAGGCAGCTACAATGGCAGCCAAATTGCGGCCTTTATGACGGTGTACATGATGCGAAGTATTTCATTGGAGGAGTTAGAAGGTTTTCGTGATGCCCTTTTGGAATTGTGTATAAAAGTGCCTATAGAAGATTATAATACGATTGACTTATGTGGCACAGGAGGTGATGGAAAAAACACCTTTAATATTTCAACCTTAGCATCCTTTGTTACCGCGGGTGCCGGGGTATTAGTTTCAAAACACGGAAATTATGGGGTCTCTTCCATTAGTGGTAGTAGTAACGTCATGGAAGCTCTCGGGATAGAATTCAGTAACAATTCAGACTTCTTAAAACGATGTTTGGACGAAGCTGGAATCTGTGTGATGCACGCACCGCTCTTCCACCCTGCCATGAAAAATGTAGGCCCTATACGCAGAGAATTGGGGGTAAAAACATTCTTCAATATGCTTGGACCCATGGTGAATCCAGCTTTTCCAAAAAATCAATTGGTGGGAGTTTTTAGTTTAGAACTTGCCAGAATGTATGGGTATTTATATCAAAAAGGTGCTAAAAACTTTACGGTGCTACACGCTATGGACGGTTATGACGAGATTTCATTAACCAGCCCCGTAAAAATGATTTCAAGAAATTCTGAAAAAATCCTGAATGCCTCCAATTTTGGCCTTTCCGAAATCTCACAACAGGAAATTTACGGAGGGGATACCATAGAGGCTTCGGCAAAAATTTTTGAAATGATTCTTAACGGTAAAGGCACCGAAGCCCAAAACAATGTGGTTTGTGCCAATGCAGCCATGGCGATAGCCACTGTGGAACATAGTTCCATTGAAAGAAGTCTCGAAAAAGCGAAAGATTCATTGCTGTCCGGAAAGGCGCTAAAAAGTTTACAAACCCTTCAAAAACTTAGCAATGACCATTCTTGAGAAAATTAATGCCTATAAAAGATTGGAAGTTGCTTCCAAGAAAGGAGTCTTTCCTATTTCTCTGTTGGAACAATCATTTTATTTTCAAAAAGAAAAAATTTCCTTAGCGAAGGCAATCAAAAATTCTTCCACAGGAATTATAGCAGAGCACAAACGAAAATCCCCAAGTAAATCCGTTATTAACGATAAAATTCTACTACCCGAAGTAGTAAAAGGATATGAATTGGCAGGTGCTTCAGGTATTTCGATTTTAACCGATACTCAATTTTTTGGAGGATCGTTAGACGATTTATTGTTGGCGAGAAAGACTGTTTCATTACCCATCCTAAGGAAGGAATTTATTGTAGAGGAATACCAAATTTATGAAGCCAAAGCCTCCGGCGCAGATGCTATCTTGTTAATAGCCGCAAGTCTTTCAAAACAGGAAATCCGAGATTTTTCAATTTTAGCAAAACAACTACAACTCGATGTTTTAGTTGAAATACACAATGAAGCAGAGCTTGAAAAATCGGTTCATGCCACAGTCGATATAATAGGTGTGAACAATCGGAATTTAAAAACGTTTGAAGTCTCTATTGAAAATAGTATTCGACTTTCTGAAAAAATTCCTTCCGAATTTGTAAAAATTTCTGAAAGTGGAATCAATTCTGTCGAAAATGTAAAAGAATTGAAAAAATATGGGTTCGAAGGATTTCTCATTGGAGAACATTTTATGAAAACTGAAAATCCAGGAAATGCTTTAAAAGATTTTATTTCAAAATTATCATGAGAGCACGAATTAAAGTATGCGGAATGAAACACAATGTTGCCGAAGTCGCAACACTGCTCCCTGATTATTTGGGTTTTATTTTTTACGATAAAAGCCCTAGAAACTTTGAAGGGCTCATTCCAAAGATTCCTTCAGCAATTAAAAAAGTTGGTGTTTTTGTGAATGAAAAGATAGATTGCGTTATTGAAATAGCAACCATTCATAAATTAGATATCATTCAGTTACACGGAGAAGAATCTCCCGAATATTGTGGTGAACTTTCAGACCTAACCTCTAATCTTGAAATTTGGAAAGTATTTTCCATAGGTGAAACTTTCAATTTTGATTTAGTAAAACCCTATGAAAATATAGTGGATAAATATTTGTTCGATTCAAAAGGAAAAAACAAAGGAGGAAACGGAATTACCTTTAATTGGCAAATCCTTCAACAATACCCTTCAAAAAAACCTATGATTTTAAGCGGAGGTATTGGTGTAGAAGAAATTGATAGTATTAACAAACTCATGGCAGAGGAATTTTTACCTATACACGCCATAGATGTAAATAGCAAATTTGAAGATCGACCCGGTCTTAAAAATTTAAACACACTTAAACATTTTTTTGATGAATTATAATGTTGATGAAAAAGGATACTACGGGGAATTTGGCGGTGCCTACATTCCTGAAATGTTATACCCAAATGTTGAAGAACTGAGGCAACAATATTTGCAAATAACCGCTGAAGAAAGTTTTCAAAAGGAATTTAGGCAATTGTTAAAAGACTATGTAGGACGCCCGACACCACTTTATTTTGCAAAGAGGCTTTCAGAAAAATACAATACAAAAATATATCTCAAACGTGAAGATTTATGTCATACGGGAGCTCATAAGGTAAATAACACCATTGGTCAAATTCTCCTAGCAAAACGGTTAGGAAAAACGCGAATTATTGCAGAAACGGGTGCAGGTCAACACGGTGTAGCTACGGCCACGGTTTGTGCGCTAATGGGGCTTGAGTGTATTGTTTATATGGGTGAAATAGACATAAAGCGGCAAGCGCCCAATGTAGCACGAATGAAAATGCTAGGTGCAAAAGTAATTCCAGCAATAAGTGGAAGCAAAACCCTAAAAGATGCAACTAATGAGGCTATTCGTGATTGGATTAATAACCCCATAGACACCCATTATATTATTGGTAGTGTTGTGGGCCCCCATCCTTATCCCGATATGGTAGCTCGATTTCAAAGTGTTATTTCAGAGGAAGTAAAAAAACAATTACTTGAGAAAGAAAATAGAGAAAATCCAGATTATGTAGTAGCCTGCGTAGGCGGTGGCAGTAATGCTGCGGGTATTTATTATCACTATCTTAATAATCCCAAAGTGGGCATCATTGCCGTGGAAGCGGCTGGAAAAGGAATTGATAGCGGCGAAAGTGCGGCCACTTCGAAATTAGGTAGAATGGGAATCATTCACGGAAGTAAAACCCTCTTAATGCAAACTCCAGATGGCCAAATAACAGAACCCTACTCCATTTCGGCAGGGTTAGATTATCCTGGTGTGGGCCCTATGCACGCCCATTTATACACTAGTGGTAGAGGAGAATTTATTTCCATTACAGATGACGATGCTATGAAAGCTGGTATGGAATTAAGTCAATTAGAAGGAATTATTCCCGCCATAGAAAGCAGTCATGCCTTGGCAATTTTTAAGGAGCGAAGATTTAAAAAAGAAGACATTATAGTACTCAACCTAAGTGGTCGTGGTGACAAAGACTTAAACACCTATATCAATTATTTTAAACTTTAACTATTTGGGCGTTCCCACGCAATTGCGTGGTCGGGCTTTCGTTGCTACACGATAGCACACTCAATCCCTAACGCAATGATTATAGAAAATGAATAGATTACAAAAAACACTTCAACTAGATAAAAAGTTATTATCCATCTATTTCACAGCTGGCTATCCTAACTTAAACGACACAGTTTCCATCATTCAAGAATTGGAAAAAAACGGGGTGGATTTTATAGAAATCGGACTCCCTTTTAGCGATCCCTTAGCAGATGGTCCCACCATTCAGGCGAGCTCCACTCAAGCCTTAAAAAATGGAATGACTACTGCTCTTCTTTTCGATCAACTCAAAGACATTCGAAAAACAGTGCAAATTCCTTTAATAATCATGGGATATTTCAATCCAATACTTCAGTATGGAGTTGAGAAATTCTGTAAAAGATGCCAAGAAATTGGTATTGATGCTTTAATACTACCAGATCTTCCGTTGGAAGAATACAAAACACTTTATAAAGCTACCTTCGAAAAATACAATCTTTCCAATATATTTTTAATTACACCACAAACTTCGACTGAAAGAATAAAAGTAATAGACAGCAATAGTTCAGCCTTTATCTATATGGTTAGTAGTGCCAGTACTACAGGAAGTCAAAATGGTTTTAGTGGCAAACAAACTGATTATTTTAAACGAATTGCCAAACTAAAATTAAAAAATCCGCAAATCATTGGGTTTGGAATTAGTAATCATGAAACTTTTCAGACAGCCATATCGAATGCCAAAGGTGCCATCATTGGTAGTGCTTTTATAAAGATAATAATCAAGGAAGGTATTGCCGGAATTTCATCATTTATTAAAAGCATTAGAAATTTCTAAAATCTCATCTTTCTATTTTTTAGTAATTTTAGATTTATTAATCTAAATTAAATGATATGGGAAAAGGCGATAAGAAAACTAAAAGAGGAAAAATTATTAGAGGAACTTATGGAAAAGTAAGAATCCGAAAAAAGAATAAGCACGAAAACATTAAAGTTCCTAAAAAGAAAAAGTAATATTTTCTTTTATAAAAAATAAAACCCCCTTCATTTCTGAAGGGGGTTTTTGTATTTAGGTTAGCAAGATGATTATCTTCTTACTAATCGTTTTACTGTTTGTGCGCTTTCGCTTTGGATTTGTACCATGTACACTCCAGAAGCTAAGCTAGAAACATTAAAGGTTCGCTCTGTTGCCATACCA